>DATFNZ010000197.1:0-55933 GCA_035266085.1 Thermoanaerobaculia bacterium | reverse complement strand
GACAGGGACAGGGACAGGGACAGAAGCGGCGCAGGGCCGAGCCTTACCGGCCCGTCGAGCAGGCCCAGCCCCGGCAGGTGGATCCCACGACCAAGCCCCCCGAGGAGCGGGTCGGCCAGATCCTGTCCGCCTTCTCCCCGGCGCGCTTCAACCGTTTTCGCCGATGATTGCCGGTGACTGCCGGTAAACGCATTTGAACGGTTTTTCTCTGTGCCCGGTGCGCGAAAGCGTGCCGGGCCTTTTCTTTTTCGGATGAGCGCTCCCCCCGTCCTGCCCATCCTCTACCGCGACGACCTCCTGGTGATCGTCGGCAAGCCGTCAGGCCTGGCGGTCCATCGGGGGCTTGCCCGGGAGAAGACCGTCGTCCTGCAGACGCTCCGGGATCTCCTGGGGCGGAGGGTCTATCCCGTCCACCGCCTCGACCGGGCCACCAGCGGCGCTCTCCTGCTGGCTATGGATGCCGGCACGGCGCGGCGTCTCCAGGAGCAGTTCGAGTCCGGAGGAGTGGCGAAGCGCTATCTCGCCCTGGTCCGCGGCATCCCGCCGGAGGAGGGTGTGATCGACCATCCCGTCCCCCGCGGGCCGGGAGGAGAGCGAATCCCTGCCGTCACCGAGTTCCGCCGCCTCGCCACCTTCGAGCGCTACGCCCTGGTCGAGGCCCGGCCCAGGACCGGCCGTTTCCACCAGATCCGCCGCCACTTCAAGCACCTCAGCCACCCGCTGATCGGCGACGTCCGTTACGGCAAAGGGGAGCACAACCGCCTCTTTCGAGAGCGCTTCGGGCTCCACCGTCTGGCCCTTCACGCCCTGGAGCTGGCCTTCGAGCACCCCGGCACGGGCGAGCCGTTGCGGATCGTGGCCCCGGTGCCGGAGGATCTGGCGGGGCCGTTAGGGAAGATGGGGATGAATGCTTACTTCGCGAAGATCCCGATGCCGTAGTGGCAGGGCTCCTCGGAGCAGTCCGTCATCGTCACCCGAAGGCTGACCGGGGCTGTCGTGCGCGGGGTCACGGTCACGATGGACCGGTCCTTCCTCTCGACGTCCACGGCGCCCCCTTCGTCGTTCAAGAGAGCCAGGTCGAGTCCGGAGCAGTATTCATCGCAGACGGAGATCAGGGCGTAGCTGACCCCTCTCGTCGTCACGATGTCGATACGCTCCGTGGCCTGCCGGTCCAGATGACTGACGTGGGGCGCGCCGAGGAGCCTGTATCCCTGGTTCGTGAAAGACCGTGCGGCCTGGAGCAGCTTTTTCCGGGCGGTGCCGGAGAAATCATCGGCCGAGACCCAGGCCGAGATTGGAAACGCCAGACTGGCGATGAGACAGGTGTTCAGAGCTCTTGATGTTAATTTCATATTTCCATGATGAATCCCCGTTCCTGTTGAAGTCAAGATCGCTTGATAATAGTTGCAACGGCTCAGGGCTTCCGCAGGACCAAGGTGGTCATCGATCTCTGGTTCTGAACGAGGGTGGTCTTCAGAGGCTCGGCCCAGCCCGCGGCGAGCCGCCCGGCCGCCCGGGTGAGCATGGCCACGTCCACCAGGAAGCGCTCCGTCCCGTCCGGAAGGTGGTACCGCCGTCCCTGGATGGGGGTGACGAGCCCCTCGATCCCTATGGTCGAGGCCAGCCGGGCGAAGAAGAGCCCTCCCGGCCTGAGGACGCGCCACATCTCGTCGAGCATCCGGTCGAAATGCCCCTCGTCGCGGGCGAAGTGGAGCACCGCGCTGCAGACGACCGCGTCGAAGCTCTCGTCCGGGAAGGGGATCGACGCCAGGTCGGAAACTTGGAAGTTCGACGGAGGGAGGCCCGGCGCGAGCTGCCCGGCAAGCCGGCGGACCTGGCTCACGGCCTCCGGGTGCTCATCCACGCCGAACACCTGGTACCCGTTGCGGAGGAAGTAGACCAGGTTCCGGCCGCCGCCGCACCCCGCATCCAGGAGGCTCGTGCCCGGCTCGAAGCGGCCCTTCATGATCTGATCGAGCAGGTAGATGTCGATCGGGCCCAGTTGCTCGGACAGGTTCATTCCGGCTCCCCGGCCGGCTCGGTCTCGTGGTGTACCTCGACGCCCCCGCTGGCCACGGCGAGCGAGAGATGGTGCGCCTCCCCCGGGCAGTCGTTCTGAACCGGGCCGTCGACCACGAAGTGGTGCTGGCGCACGGCGCAGAGTATCCTGCCGAACGTCCGTGTCGTCTCGGCGCGTGCCTTGTAGGTGCGGACGGTGGCTGGAGCGCTCATTGGATCAATCTTGAACTTCGGCTAAAAGGTGATGTACTTGAAGCTCAAGAGCAGGAAGCCGATCGTTCACCGTCTTCCAGAGCACTTCGAGGTCCACTCCAGAATAGTCGTGGATTAATTTGTCGCGCATACCTGCCATGAGCTTCCATGGCAAGTCCGGGTACTGTTCCCTGAACTCTGGAGAAATCCTTTTCGTGGCCTCTCCGAGGATCTGGAACGCTCGAACGACTGCATAGACTGTCTTCACATCTGAGGAGAACTCTTCGAAATTCATACCTTCAATGAATTCTTGCGCCTTCCTTACAGAGTCCAGGATGTCCTCAAGGTATTGCCTGTTGGACCGAGGCGCGCTCATACAGCGATGGCTTCACGGAGGATACGCTGTTCTAAACGAGGCTTCAGAGCACGCTTCATGACCAAGTCAACCTGGACCCCCAGGATTTCGCCGAGACGGTCTTCTATCTCGATGAACTGGAACAAGTCGGGAGCCTGATCGAACGTCACCAGCACGTCAAAGTCGCTCTCCGGGGTTTGTTCGTCACGCACGTAGGAGCCGAAGACCTCCAGGGAGCGCACGTGGTATTTCTCCGCGAGCTCCGGCAGGTGCTGGCGTAGCGTGAAGATGTAACGGTCGACAGGCTTGGTCTCCATGGGGCTATTATAGGGTGTCTCTGTCTCGGTGCGTCGGCAGGTGCATGCTACCCTTCGCCGGTCATGGAAACGATCCACGAGATCCACATGCGGCGCTGCCTGGAGCTCGGGCGAGCGGCGCTCGAGGCCGGCGAGGTGCCGGTCGGCGCCCTGGTGAGGCGCGGCGACGCTGTCCTCGGAGAAGGGCAGGAGGGCATGCGGGCCCTGCTCGATCCCAGCGCGCACGCCGAGGTCCAGGCGATTCGGGAGGCTTGCCGGAGCTTGGGGTCCTTCGACCTCTCCGGCTGCACCCTGTACACCACCGTCGAGCCGTGTGTGCTGTGCGCCTACGTGGTCCGGCGGACCGGGGTGAGCCGCGTCGTCTACGGCGTCCCGGCCGGGCAGGCAGGAGGCGTGACCTCGCGCTACGCCATTCTCGCGGACTCCGCTATGACCGGCTGGCCGGAGCCGCCTGAGATCCTCGCGGGGATCCTCGCCGAGGAATGCCGCGCTTTGCTGCGGGAGCGGCCGGCATAGGCGGAGAGCTCCGGAGTCGAGTTTGTGCCTACTCGCTATGCGCCTGACGCTAACTCAGTAGGTGAGCGGCGGGACCGCGCGAAAGCGCGGTATCCGTCCGGTTGAGGCCTTGGGTTAGGCGGCACCTCGCGGAAGCTCCGATCTCGTTCGGTTGCCCGCCGACCTGTGAGCTGCAAAGCGTGCCACAAAGCTCTTGGCTCTGCACGACAGCATCGGCGCGCACCGTGCTCCGGATTCGATCAATACCGTGCTTGAACGGGCCGCGGAGTTGCAACTGCTGGATCGCCTCGGCGCTGCTGCTCAGAAGATCTTGGCAGCGACCTAACGCTTCGAAGGGTCATGAGCCTTTTCGAACTCCCGCTTGGCTTCGTCCTCGCGACCTAGCATCATGAGCGCGTTGCCGAGGCCCGTGTACGCGTTGATGTAGTTAGGCGAGATCTCGAGCGCTCTTCGATGGCTCCTTGCCGCGCCTTCATAGTCGCGCTTGTTATACAGCGCATTACCGAGGTTCCAATGTGCCATGACATTCATTCTATCGAGCTCAATAGCGCGACGATCGGCGGCGATGGCCTCATCGAAGCGCCCCCTTACCTCTAGTAAGTAACCTAAATAGGAGTATGCCTGCGAGTTGCTAGGATCTATCATGAGAACATGATCGAACGCTGGTATGGCCTCCTCGATCCGCCCAGAATTCAGCAACCCCAACGCCTCGTTCATGGCTCTCTCGCGCTCGTGATTCGACGCGATTGGCGGTTCGCCCTTTGTGGGTCGCACCTCACCTGCCGTCGGAACTCCGTAGCGGTATGCGGCGATCGAAAGCGTGAGCGCGACACTCCCAATGGCTAGCGCGGCTGCCCAGCGTCTCGGTCGCTTTCGTCTGAGTTCGCGGAGCATTGACTCCACAGCGTCGCGAACCTCAGCGGCGGCGCTCCCACTTACCGTAAGGACGGTGGCAGCTTGAAGGTAGTTCGGCAGATCTCGGGGTTTGAGCCCGTCAATCGCGACTGGGAGAACACGGTTGATCGGACTTGGCCACCGTTCTCGAGCAAATTTGAGCTCCGTCAAGGTGAACTTGCCGGCGACTATCGAAGCAGAGGAAGCAATGAAGACGAATAGGTCGCAGTTGTTGACTGCGGCGCGTATTCGGGCTTGGTAGTCGCCACCAGGCGGAAGGCTCTGTTCGTCATAGAAGACCTCGCAACCAGCACTCGCCAACGCAAGTTGAATTGGCTCGGCGATCGCTTTGTCTTCAGAGGCGTGGCATAGGAATATTGAAGGCATCTTTGCCGCTCCGCGAGCCCTCAAGTTGGTTCGTACCGCCTAACGCTTTGCCGATGAGCGACGGGGCCGCGCGATAGCGCGGTATCCGTCCGCTCGACCAGCGGGGTCCGGCGTCTTTTTGCTTATGAAGTCTCAATCGTTCTCTCCATCGGGCCGGCCTGTGTCGCGTGGTGGTATATGTGGCTGATATTTAGCCTCTACTGTCTGGACATTGGGCAGCGTTGATATCGCTGTTGCTTGTTCTTCTGACACGAAGCTCATAACTACAGGGGCACTAGTCCAAGCCGGGTACATGATGGCGTGCCCATCTACACTACGTCTGAGGAGCACATCTGGCATAACCAGGAAACGGTTCTCGAACAAAATAGCAAGCGGGCCCTCGAACCGGTGTTGTTGGTAGAGGTCGAGTCGCCTGTAGGCAGCGGTGAACATACCCTTAGGCTGGCTCAGGTCCGCAAATGGAAGACCCGGTCGATCGACGGCCGGCAGGCTTACCATCCTGTCAGCGATTGCTGCCACAAGCACTATTTCTCCTTGGTGGCGCACGACACCGACCCATGGACGGTCGAAGTAGAGGCCTTGGCACCGTACCGCATACTTGTCCTGAATGATCATTTTCTCAGGCTCCCTGATCTGCGCGCGCACGATCGCAAGATGATCCTGTAGTACCCAGGAGTAGCCAAACTCGTGAAACCAAAGCAAGTATGCTGCGGTGAGAAATCCAACGTCTATAATGGCCTCATTTGCCATCAGCGGTATCGGTATAGAGATCTTAGCTCCGTCGAATCCTTCCATGCGGCTTCTGCGCTCAAGCTCTTTCAGCGCCTCAGGGGCAGTCCTGGTTTGATCTATATAAAACTTGAATCCGCTCTGCCTGTCGGCGAAAAACGTACCTCCGTAACGAATCCCGTCTATCTCGAAGTAGCTCGCCTTGACTCTTGTTTCAAGTAGATCCTTCTTTTCTCGGCGCAGATGAGCATATTCGCCAAACCACTTGTCTTGTTTCGCACCGAAGTTGCTATTGCAGTCCCGACAAAGATAGGTTTTCAGGCTGCCGCCAGCCGCCTCAGGGACTATATGCGCCTCACTCACTTGGGAGGCCTTTGACAGAGGGATCTTGACAAGGCAGGTAGGACAGATGAAGTGATGGGACAACTCCGGGTAAAAGCTGCGGAGGTGTTCGGCCAATCGACCCAAAACCAGGCTCTTTCTCTTATTCTTCATGCTTCCTGCTTAACGCTCTCTCTAGCGTATGCGCCGCCGAACCTCAAGATTAACCTTGCGTCCTTTTCGGCCCAGAATGCTTATCACTCGGGCTTCTCTATGTCTCTAATTCTACACGTTTATTCAATTATACGCCGATTCCTAATCCTCGTCAACACCGAGGCACGCCAACGTAGAAGGCCCCGGACCGAGGTTCATCTCGACCTGAGGTGGCAGACAAGGTTCGGGAGGTTATCTTACTGAGACGCTAGCGGTTCCAGGGTATATCCGCAGGGATAAGAAGCCGTGGCTGGAACGCTATACGGGCACGATAGGCATTTCCCACCGGGTGGACATCCCGGTATCTCACTTCCAGCGGAAGGAGTTGTGATACTTGCAGCCGATAAGCCTGGCAACTTATACGTGCGGTTGCGCACTGAAAAGGTTCTTCGCTACCATCGGCTTATACGTGCGGTTCTCTTCGCGGCCTAGCCGCCGGAGGAGGCTGGCTGCGTCTCCGGCGCGGGGTGGGCGTCTCTGGGGCGGAAGCCCTTCAAGACGAACGGGTCCCTTGTGGGGAGCGGCGGGCCGTCCGCCTGGCTCCGGCGAGCTCTCCGTTCGTCCCAACGGCCACTCGTTCCACCCGGCGGGAGGCTCGTTCCGGCCGGCGAGCCAACTTTTGACTCCGGCGAGTCGTTCGTTCCGGTCGGCGGGCGGCTCGTTCCGGTCGGCGAGTCAACTTTTGACTCCGGCGAGTCGTTCGTTCCGGTCGGCGAGTCAACTTTTGACTCCGGCGAGCCATTCGTTCCGACCGGCGAGCCAACTTTAAGGTCCGGCGAGTGGCCCGTTCCGGTCGGCGGACCAACTTTAAGCTCCGGCGAGCCATCCGTTCCGGTCGGCGAACGAACTTTAAGGTCCGGCGAGCCGCTCGTTCCGCTCAGTCTTTGGACGTCAGCTCGTCATCGTGCAAGCACTGAACAGCTACGTGTATGACTGCAGCTAGGTGGCGTAGGGAAGTGGGTGGAGGAGGTGGTGAGCCCTTCCACCGGCATCCGCCACGATGGCTTCGGTCAACGCGCGTTCTCCAATTCCTCGGCGAGCTCTTCTGGAGAGTAGCTCACCGCTGGCACTCCGGCCTGCCCGAGGATCTCGATGAGCTCTTCAACGGAGAGGTCGGCCAGCTTCGCGGCCTGGGCCAGCGTCGACTGACCGGCTTCGTAAAGGTCGAGAGCCATGGCCCTGTTGACCCCAAGGGCGAGCAGGCGCTTTCCGTCAAAGGGCCCTCCCATGGGTCTCTCCTTCCCAGTTGTGTCTACAAGCGTAGCACAATGGGTCCCCACGACACGGCTTGTCCCCGCTCGTCCCTGTGATACCTTCGCGGATTCACGTAGAGGATCCCCGCATGTCCGACACCACCCCCGCCACCCCACGAGACTTCATCCGCGAGATGGTCGAGCGCGACCGTGCTGCCGGAAAATACGGCGGCCGGGTGGTCACCCGCTTCCCTCCGGAGCCGAACGGCTACCTCCATATCGGCCACGCCAAGTCGATCTGCCTCAACTTCGGTCTGGCGCTGGAGAACGGCGGCGTCTGCCATCTCCGTTACGACGACACCAATCCCGAGACCGAGGACCAGGAGTTCGTCGAGTCGATCCAGAGCGACGTGCGCTGGCTGAGCTTCGACTGGGGGCGGAACCTCTTTCATGCCTCGGACTACTTCGAGCAGCTCTACGACTTCGCCGTCGAGCTGATCCGCCGTGGCAAGGCCTACGTCTGCAGCCTGAGCGAAGACGAGATCCGCGAGTACCGGGGCACCGTCACCGAGCCCGGCCGCAACAGCCCCTACCGCGACCGCTCTGTCGAGGAGAACCTCGACCTCTTCGCCCGCATGAGGGCCGGCGAGTTCCCGGATGGCGCTCACGTGCTGCGCGCCAAGATCGACATGGCCTCGCCCAACATGAAGATGCGGGACCCCCTGTTCTACCGCATCAAGCGCGCCACCCATTACCACCGCGGCGACGCCTGGTCCATCTACCCGTTCTACGACTTCGCCCATCCGCTCTCGGACGCCATCGAAGGCATCACCCATTCGCTCTGCACGCTCGAGTTCGAGAACAACCGCGATGTCTACGACTGGCTGGTCGATACGCTTGAATTCCCGGATCCGCCCCGGCAGACCGAGTTCGCCCGGCTCAACCTCACCTATACCCTGATGAGCAAGCGCAAGCTCCTGGCGCTCGTCGAGCGCAAGCTCGTGGCGGGCTGGGACGATCCCCGCCTGCCCACTCTCGCCGGCTACCGGCGCCGCGGCTTCACGCCCGAAGCGCTGCGCGACTTCTGCGAGCGCATCGGCGTCGCCAAGGCCAACAGCACGGTGGACGTGACGCTCCTGGAGCACTGCCAGCGTGAGGATCTCAATCCCCAGGTGCCCCGCGTGCTCTGCGTGCTGCGGCCGTTGAAGCTGGTGATCGAGAATTATCCTGAGGGTGGGCCGGAAGACCAGGTCGAGGAGCTGGAAGCGCCGTTCTATCCCTCCGACGTGCCCAAGGAGGGGGCCCGGAAGGTGCCGTTCTCGCGCACCCTCTACATCGAGCGAGACGACTTCGCGGAGGTCCCGCCGAAGGGTTTCCACCGTCTCTCTCCGGGCCGCGAGGTGCGATTGCGCTACGCCTACTTCGTCCGCTGTGAGAGCGTCGTCAAGGACGCGAGCGGCGAGATCATCGAGGTCCGCTGCACCTACGACCCCGCCACCCGCGGCGGATCGGCCCCGGACGGCCGTAAGGTGCAGGGCACCCTGCACTGGGTCTCCGCCGCCCAGTCGCTGCCGGTCGAGGTCCGGCTCTACGACCGCCTGTTCAAGGTCGAGCGTCCGGACCTGGAAGAAGGCGGCTTCGAGGCTAGCCTCAATCCGAATTCTCTGGAGACGCTCACCGGCTGCCGCATCGAGCCGGCGGCGGCGGACCCGTCGCTTGGAGAGCGGCTGCAGTTCGAACGGCAGGGCTACTTCTTCCGCGATCCTATCGACTCGCGCCCCGAGCGTCCCGTCTTCAACCGCATCGTGCCACTCCGGGACTCATGGACCGCGGAGGTCCAGAAGCAGTCGCCCGCCGCCGCGCCCACCCCTCAGAAAGCGCCCGAAACGAAGACGCCGAAGGTGCAGGAAGAGAAGGTCCCCGAGCCGCTTTCCGCGGAAGAGCTGGAGCTTCTCGAGCAGCTTCGCCCCACGGTTCTGCCGATCGTCGAAGGCGTGCTGGCCGCTCACCCGACCGAAGTGGAGCGCTACCGCGCCGGACAGACCGGCAAGCTCGGCTTTCTCATGGGGCAGGTGATGAAACAGGTGGCGCAGGGCGGCGGCAAGGCCAATCCCAAGCTGGTCAGCGTGGTGATGACGGAGAGGCTGGGCGCTTCTTAAGTCTGCTTTGTGAGGCCCAACGGGCCGTGATTCCTCAGCCCAGGGCAACGCCCTGGGTGGGCGTCGCGGCGTCCGGTTAAACCCGCGGCGATCCCAACAACCCAGCCCGATGGGCTGGGCTGAGGGAACCCAGGCCGTTGGCCCGGAAAGGACAAATTACTCCTCCACCATCGCCTCCATCGGGGAGATCCGCGCCGCCCTGTGAGACGGCAGCAGGCTGGCGGCCAGAGACACGGCTCCCAGGATGGCGGCCGTGCCGGCGAGCGTGGCCACGCTGAGAGCCGCCGGCACTTGGAAGAGGACCGCCTGCATGGCCTGGCCGGTCAGCCAGGCTCCGAGGACGCCGAGGATCGTACCGCCCGCCAGCAGGCGCAGCGCGAGAGAGACGAACTGGACGCGGACCTGCTCGGGCCGCGCCCCGAGCGCCATGCGCAGTCCGATTTCACGGCGGCGCTGTGCGACGGCATAGCTCAGCACCCCATAGGTGCCGATGGCGGTGAGCAGCAGGGCGATCCCGGAAAAGAGGCCGGCCAGCAGAGCCGGCGAGCGGCGGGCGACCAGGCTGTCGGCGATGCGGATCTCCATCGACCGGAGGTCCGTGACCGGCAGCTCGGGGTCGACCTTGCGGACGACGTTCCGCAGAGTGGCTCCCAGGGCTTCCGGCCGCAGGCTCGTGCGGGTCACGACATAGATCTGGTGATCGGGACGGTGGCCGTAAGGATAGTAGACCGCGCCCTGGGCTTCGTCCTCGACGAGCCCTGCCTGCTTCACCGCGCCGACGACGCCGACGACTGTGTACGCCTCGGCATCGGTCCTCTCTTCAGATCCCTCGAACACCCGCTGGCCGACCGCGCCGCCCTGGGGCCCGCTTTTGTCTGGCCAGTAATGACGCGCGAAATCCTCGTCGACCACGCAGACCCGTTCCGGGCGGCGTGAATCGGCGGCCACGAGGAACCGTCCTTCGCGCAGGGAGAAGCCCAGGGCGGTGAAATAGTCGCCGCCGACGCTGTACGAGTAATGCCCACGAAGGGATTCCCCCGACGGCGGCCTGTAGCCCTGGACCGTAGCCGCGCTCTTGTTGCTGATGCCGCTCAAGGGCACGTTGGTGGCCACGCCGACGGCCAGCACTCCAGGTTGGCGGCCGAGCTCATCCTCGAGCTTTTCGGTCAACGCGAGGAGGGCCGCCCCGTCCGGGTAGTTCTTCCCCGGCAGGGAGAGCTGGCCGCTCAGAACGTTCTCCGGCCGGAAGCCCGGAGAAACGGCCATGACCTTCCTGAGGCTGAGCCCCAGCAGGCCCGACCCCGCGAGCAGCACGAAGGCGAGGGCGATCTGGGCCACGATGAATCCGTGGCGCAACGCTTGAGCCGCGCGTCCCGCCGTGCCGCCGCGGGACTCGGATTGCAGCGCGCCGGCGGAGTAGCCGCGAAGGCTGAACCAGGCGATGGGCACTCCGATCGCGAGGCCCAGGACGATCGCCACGGCCAGGGCGGCCAGCGCCATCCGCGCGTCGAAGGCGATGTAGGCGCCCAACGGCAGACGATCCGCGCCCAGCACGGCCAGGAGACGGATGCCGCCCGCCCCGACGGCGAGCCCGAGGAGTCCTCCCATCAGCGTGAGCAGCGTGGTTTCCACCAGCACCTCGTTCACGACGTGCCGCCGGCTCGCACCGAGCGCCTGCCGGACTGCCAACTCCTTGAGGCGGCCGCTGGCGCGGATGAGGAGCAGGTTCGTGAGGTTGACCGCGCCGATCAGGAGCAGGAAAAGGGCGCCCGCCTGGGTCAGCAGCAAGGTCGGACGGATCGCCGCGACATGGTCCGCATGGAGGGGCACCACCATCGAGCGGAAGCCGGCGTCGGCCATCATCTTGGCCTGGGGATTGTCCGCTTCCAAGGCGTTGTTGTGCGCGTCGATCTGCGACTGGGCCTCGGCGAGCGCGGCGCCTGGCCTGAGCCGGGCGATCATGTCGGAATTTCCCGAATGCCGCTGGCTGGGCGCGTGCTCTTCCGGGTCCGACGAAAGAGGGAAGTAGAGCCGGGCCCTGGACGAGAGGAATCTGAAATCGGGTGACAGGACCCCGACTACGGTCCTGGCCCGGCCGTTCACCCGGATTCTTCGTCCGATCGCCTTGGGATCGCCGTCGAGGCGTTGCCGCCAATAGGCATCCGTGACGACGGCCACGCCGTCGGTTTGATACGTGGTCTCCGCTTCCGTGAACGCGCGCCCCATCACCGGGCCGAGCCCCAGGGTGGAGAAGAAGTCCGGGGACACTCGCGTGATCGGTTCCAATTCCGTGGCGCCGGGCTCGCCGACGACGGCCGTGCCGTCGCGGTAGGCCGCCACCGCCGTGAAGGCGGAGATCCGGCCCCGGCGCTCGTAGTAGTTGGTCAACGAGCAGCCATCGTTAGGCACGCCGGCCTTCGGATAGGTATTGAACACGCTCACCAGCCGGTCGGCGGCGGGAAACGGCAGCGGCCGCAGCAGGACCGAGTCGACGACGGCGAAGAGGGTCAGATTCGCCCCGAGGCAGAGCGCGAGCGTCGCCAGGGCGGTGGCCGTGAACCCCGGCGTCTTGCGCAGCCGGCGGGCGGCATAGCGCAGGTTCTGCCGGAGCTCGTCGAACAGGCGCAGGCCGCGCGCCTCGCGGCAGTCCGTCTTGACGTTGTCGACGCTGCCGAACTCCATGCGGGCGCGGCGCGCCGCCTCTGCCGGCGGCACACCGGAGCGCAAGAGATCGTCCGTGTATTGCTCGATGTGAAAGCGCATCTCCTCGGCCATGCCGTCTTCGAAGGGGCTACGGCGGAGGAGCGGCTGGAGCACGGGCAAAAGGCGTCCGAACATGTCACACCTCGTCCGGCGTGGCCTTCAGGGCCACGGCGATCGCGTCCGCCATGCGGTTCCAGTCCGCCATCTCCTCCCGCAGGCGGCTGCGCCCCGCCGGAGTCAGGGTGTAGAACTTCGCCTTCCGGTTGTTCTCGCTCTGGCCCCATTCGGCGGCGATGAGCCCCTGGTGCTCCAACCGGTAGAGCGCCGGATACAACGACCCTTGCGGCACCTCGAGCGCCTCTCCGGAGATCTGGCGGATGCGCAGCAGCACGCCGTACCCATGCAGCGGCTGCAGGGACACCGCCTTGAGGATCAGCATGTCGAGTGTTCCCGGAAGCAGGTCTGCGGTCTTGCCCATGGCGCCTCCTCTCCTAGCGTGACTAGGAGTGTGACGCCGGCTCTCCTAGTTTGTCAAGGGGAGCCCAGGGCCGAGCTTTTCCAGGAGCTGCCCTTGAAGATCGGGACCGACATCCGGATGTAGCGATGCCAGACGAAGACCAGGTCGAAGAGGAGCGCGACCAGCCACCAGAGATACAGGAACATCGCTCCGGCCAGGAACACTGGCCACAGATCGCCCTGGTGGGGCGGCACGCCGGGACCATGGACGGCGAGGTAGGCGTAGATCGCCACGGCGAGGCTGCCGGGGATCAGCAGCGTCCGCATTCCCCACTTTGGAAAGAGCTTGCTCATGACGTAGATCGCCCCGACCAGCACGACCGCGGCCGCGACGAGGACGAGATTCTGGCTCTGGATGGCGAGCCTGGTTCCGAAGCATCCCTGGAGCCCACCGGCGGCGTTCCTGACGATCGGGTTCACGCAGGGAAATATTCGAAAGCCGACGGCTGACAGCAGGAAAACACCGAGCCCGAACAACCGCCAGGTCCACATCCGGGTCAGGCGCGGGATGCGCGCCAGCACCGTCACGCCCGCCAGCAGGCAACTGAAGCTGCCCACCCAGCCAAAGACGGTCAGGATATCCTCTCTCCTGGGCCTCGGATCGATGTATGAATGGACCGCCTTGTAGAGGACCAGCACGGCCACGAACATGAGCGCCGCGGCGCCCAGATACGGAACGATCCAGCCGATGGCCTGGAACAGCGGCTTGTTGCCGGGCGGCTCCTTGTAGCTGTCGCTCTTGGGTTTCGGCTCCACTTTCCCGTCATAGACCACCTTCCGGATGAAGTGGCCGAACACGCCCTCATCCTGCCAGTAGTCGGTGTGGGCCTTGCCTGGCATCGGATACCGCGAGAAGCCGTGATCGTTGCCGTCGGGGCCGTCAGGGAAGTTGAAGACGCCGGCCCAATCCCCGGTCGTAAACCGCTGGCGTGCCGTGTCCAGCTCGAAACCGACGGGATCTCCGTAGTCGAAGTAGTTGTGCCACTCGATCGGCTGCTCGAGCGTCTGGCAAGGCTTCTGGAAATCTTCGAACAGCTCGCTCCAGAGGATCAGATGCTTGTCGATCGGCGAGCCAAACGTCATGAAGCCACGGACTTTCGAGATCCACGGAGTGTCCTGGGAGCAGAGCGCGGTGAGCAATCCCAGCAGGGCGACGACGGTGCCTTCGCTGTGGGCGACGAGATAGATCTCGATCTCTTCGCCGGCCGCCAGGAATTCGTCGTGCACCTTCTGCATCTGCTCCGCGAAGATCTCGCCGATCTGGCCGCCCCGGTCTTTGAATTCGGCCACGACCTGCACGTCGTCGACGAAGTCGAGCAGCACCTTCCTCAGGTCAAAGGAGAAGATGCCCATTTTGTCGGCCAGGTAACAGAGCCGTCCCAGCACGTCGATCGTCTGCAGCATCTCGCCGAGCACCTGCTCGACCATGAGCGCGTCGGCGTCCGTCAGCTTGCTATTCGCCAGATGCTGCCCATGCACCCGGCCCATGATCGTCTTCACCCACGGCTTGACGTCCTCCAGGACGTACTTTTTGTCGACCGCATCGCGCGGAACACCGGCCCAGTAGACCTCGACGAAGCCCAAACCGCTCAGATCCTTGGACCTGAAGACCACGGAGCTTCCACTCGGGTGGAAGTTGCCCAGCGGCACCGCGGCGGCTTGGCCGTGGTACCGGGCGAACTGTGACAGCACCTGCTTGACCGTGGCGTACTGGGTTTGATCGCCGACGCCATGCACGGCGACGATGACTTTCTTGGGCGTCACGTTCTCGTCCATGAAGCCTCCTTCGTGTCCGGGGATCGAAAAGCCGACTCTTGGCTACGAGTATACGCTTCCTGGGAGCTCGCATGTCTCAGCGTAGATGGCGCCTGTTGCTAACTGGCCGTAGCTCGTGTTTGGAGCCTCAGGGCTGCCCTTCTTTCTCGCGAAGGCAGGCGGCGATCTCCGTGCGCTGGAGATGCTCGGCCCAATCGAGGGGCGTTCCCTGGTAGATAAGATCTCTAATGCCCAAGTCGGCCCCGGCTTCCACGAGCGCCATGACCGTCTCCAGGGAGCCCGAGTCCACGGCGTGATGAAGGGCCGTCCCGTGCGGATGAAACCCTGGAGGGCTGTAGGCATTCGGGTCCGCGCCAAAATCGGTCAGAAGGGAGACGGCCCGCTCCTCGCCATAAAGGGCGGCGCCGGCCAGTGCCGCCTGGCATTCCTCTGCACTGGCCCCTGGCACGAGACGCGCGACATCGTCCATTCGGCCCAGGCAGACGGCGGCCAGCAACGTCAACCTCGCGCCGCGTTCGAGAAGCCGTTCCACTGCGGCCAACTCGCGGTGAGCGAGGGCGGGCACCATGGCGGCGTCGGGATCGGCGCCGGCTTCGGCGAGTACGTCGATGAGCTCACGTTGCACCCCGCACTCCCGCGGAACACGGCCGGAGCACACCAGGCCGAGCGCATAGTCGAGCTGCTCCCGAAGGCTCTCCACACCCTGGCGTTTCGCCGCCGCCAGGATTGCGCGGGTCACCTCGGCGATGTTCTCGGGCAGCTTGCCATTCCGGATCGGATTCTCCGCCACGAACCAGAGCAGATACGGTTGCCGGAAATATCCCTCGCCATAATCGATGCGATCGCGGACGAGCTCCGGATGCGTGGCCAGAAGGCGTTCCAGCGCGCTCACATCCCCGGCGTCGATGGCGGACACCGCTTCCCGAAAAAGCGGGTCGGGAATCTCGAGGTCTTCCATGGCGATGTCCTCCTTCGAGAAAGGGTAAATACCGGCTCGATTAGCGCGGCGGCCTCGTTCGGCCATCGTAGGAAAAGCCGCGAGAACGGCTTCGCAATCGGTCATGGATACCCCAGCCCACGGCTGACACCAGAATCATGATCAGTAATGTAACTACCAGGTCAAGTCGAATGGGGCCGGAGACTGTCCGACCCCAGGCCAACAGGTTGGCCTGGAGACCTATGAAGACAGCCCACTCAATGCCCACCAGCATCAACAAGATGCCACCATCGCGGTCAAGAGGGTCTCCGCCGGACAGGGCCTGAAATCCTCGGACACAGAAAATGGCGGCCGGGATCAAGGCCAGATAGGGTACGAAGGTGGATAGAAAGGCGACTGCAAATAGTAGAGCGACGACGATCAAGCCGACGAGAGTAGAAAGGGGAGGCCCGGTCGGCTGTCGATCCGTTGTCCCCTCTTTCCTAAGGCGGATCAGAACGGATCCGCCCAGAACGAGGATCACGACCATGAGGCAGAAGAGTGCCAGAAAAAGAATTCCGCCAGCCTGTTCCCGGTCTATCATCGGCTCAAGCGCTCTACCCGTAGGCGAGAGCTTCCTCCTTGTTCGCCTCCACCGCGGGCTTGGGCGCGTGCGTCCGCGCTACCAGCACGTAGATCGACGGCACCACGAAGAGCGTGAAGACCGTACCGATGATCATACCGCTCACCAGCATGATGCCGATGCTGTTGCGCGCTCCGGCTCCCGGGCCATCGGCGAAGACCAGCGGCATGTGGCCGACCACCGTGGCTGCCGTCGTCATCAGGATCGGGCGCAGACGCGTCGTCGACGCCTCGACGACGGCCCGCAGCTTGTCCAGCCCCGTCTCCTGCAGATGGTTCGCGAACTCCACGATGAGGATGCCGTTCTTCGCCACCAGGCCGACCAGCGTGATCAATCCCACCTGGCTGTAGACGTTGAGCGAGGTGAACCCCAGGAAGGAGAACAGCAGGGCTCCTGCCAGCGCCAGCGGCACCGAGCCGGCCAGGACGATGAACGGATCGCGGAAGCTCTCGAACTGGGCCGCCAGAACGAGATAGATCAGGACCGCCGACAGCAGGAAGGTGGCGAGGAACTTGCCGCCCTCGATGCGGAGCTGCCGCGACTCGCCGGCGTAATCGACGGTATAGCCCTGGGGCAGGATCTTCGCGGCCTCTTCTTCCAGGAAGCTCAGCGCCTGGTCGAGCGGCACCCCCGGCGGGATCGCGCCCTGGATGCGGACGGCGTTGAGCTGCTGGAACCGTTTGAGCTCGCGCGGCTCGGTCGTGGTCTGGAGCGTGGCGAAGGTGGAGAGCGGCACCAGCTTGCCGCCACCGCCCGTGACGTAGATACCCGAAAGCTGGTCCGGCGTCAGGCGCTCACTGCGCTTGACCTGCGGGATGACCTTGTAGCTCCGGCCCTGGATGCTGAACCGGTTCACGTAGTTGCCGCCCATCAGCGTCGAGAGGTCCCGGCCGGCCTGGGCGAGGTCCACGCCTTGCGAGCGCAGCTTGTCGCGGTCGAAGACCACCTCCGTCTGCGGCTGGTCGAACTTCACGTCCGAGTCGGCGAACATGAACAGGCCGCTGGCGAACGCCTTCTGCACGAGCTGGTTGGCGATCTCGCTGACCTCCCGGGGCTCGGCCGTCGAGGCGATCACGAAGTCCACGGGCAGACCGCCGCCGCCGCCGGGCAGGGCGGGAGGCGTCAACGGAATGACCCGCACGCCCGCGATCTTCGACAGCTCGGCGGACACTCCTCCCTGGAGCTCCTCGGTGCTCTTCTCCCGCTCGCTCCACGGCTTGACGGCCATGCCCGCGAACCCTCCCGTGGGGAAGATGATCTGGAAGGTGCTGGCCGTCTCCGGGAACGACTGGAAGGTCCGGTCGATCTCGTCCGTGAAGAGCTTGGTCTGATCGAGGGTCGCGTTGGCGGAGGACTGGACGATGGCGAAGATGATGCCCTGGTCCTCGGCCGGCGCCAGCTCCTTCTGCGAGAACATGTAGAACGGCACGATCAGGAGCATGACGATGATCCACAGGGTGAGCACGACGGGCCGGTATTTGAGCGTCCCCGAGAGCACCCGCATATAGGCGGCGCGGACGCGTTCGAACCGCCGGTTCACGAAGCCGGCGAAGCCGCGCTCGGTGTCGCCGGCGCGCAGCATCTTCGAGCTCATCATGGGCGACAGCGTCAGCGCCACCACGCCGGAGACGAGCACCGCGCCGGCCAGGGTGAAGGCGAACTCGCGGAACAGCGAGCCCGTCAGGCCGCCCTGGATGGCCACCGGCGTGTAGACCGCCGCCAGCGTGATCGTCATGGCGACGATCGGGCCGACCAGCTCGCGGGCGGCGTCGATGCTCGCCTGGAACGGGGTCTTGCCCTCGTGCAGGTGCCGCTCGACGTTCTCGACCATGACGATCGCGTCGTCCACCACCAGGCCGACCGAGAGCACGATGGCGAGCAGAGTCAGCAGGTTGATGGTGAAGCCGGCCACCAGCATGATGAAGACCGCGCCGACGAGCGAGATGGGGATGGCGATCACCGGGATGATCACCGACCGCACCGAGCCCAGGAACAGGAAGATGACCAGGATCACGATGATCAGGGTTTCGGTGAGGGTTTTGAGCACCTCGTCGATCGAGTCCTGGATGTACACCGTCGAGTCGTAGGGGATGCCGCCCTTCATCCCCGCCGGCAACTGGGCCTGGATGCCGGGCATCGCGTCGCGCACCCGGCCGATCACGTCCAGCGTGTTGGAGGTGGGCAGCACCCAGATGCCGATGAAGACGGCGGTCTCGCCGTTGAAGCGGACGTCCTGGTCGTAGTTTTCGGCGCCCAGCACCACGTCGGCGATGTCGCCCAGCCGGACGATCGAGCCGTTCTCCTCCTTGACCACGATCTGGCGGAACTCCTCCACCGTTTGAAGATCGGTGTTGGCCACCAGGTTCACCGACACCATCGAGCCCTTGGTCTTGCCCAGGGCGGAGAGGTAGTTGTTCGCCGCCAGCACGTCGCGCACCGCGGACGGCGCGATGCCGTGGGCCGCCATCTCCTCGGGCTTGAGCCAGACGCGCATGGCGAACGTGCGGTCGCCGAAGATCTCGGCCCGCTGCACGCCGCTGATGGCGGCGAGCTTCGGCTGCACCACGCGCACCAGGTAGTCGGTGATCTGGTTCTGGTCGAGGTCGGCCGAGGAGAAGCCGAGGTACATCCCCGCGAACTGGCTGTCTGCCGTTTCCAGCGAGATGACCGGCGCCTCCGCCTCCGGCGGCAGCGTGTTGCGCACCTGCGCCACCTTGGCCTGGATCTGGGTGAGGGCGGCGTTGGTGTCGAAGTTGAGCTTCAGGTGCACGGTGATCGTGCTCACGCCCTGGGCGCTCGTGGACTCCAGGAAGTCGATGCCGTCGGCGCTGGCGATCGTCCGCTCCAGCGGCGTGGTGATGAAGCCGCGCACCAGGTCGGCGTTGGCGCCCACGTAGGCGGTGATCACGTTGACGACGGCGACATCGCTGCGCGGGTACTGGCGCACGGTGAGCGAGCGGATGGACTGCAGGCCCGCGATGAGGATCAGCAGGTTGACGACCACGGCCAGCACGGGCCGGCGGATGAACAGGTCGGTGATCTTCATCTAGCTGTCCTCCGGCCGGGGAGCGAGGCTGTTCGAGGGCTGAACCTGGTTGTTGACGCTCACGGCGGCGCCGTTGCGGAGCTTGAAGACCCCCGAGGTGACCACTTCTTCGCCGGCCTTGACGCCGGAGACGACCGCGATCTGGTCTCCCCGCGCGCCGCCCAGCTTCACGAACTGCTGGCGCACGCCCCGATAGGTTTTGCCGTCCGGTCCCTTGACGTCCTCGACGATGAATATCGAGTCGCCGAACGGCGCGTAGCTGATCGCCGAGGCGGGGAGCGCGACGACCGGCCGGCTGGCGCCCATGAGGATCTCCGTCTCGACGTACATGCCGGGGCGCAGCCGGCCGTCCGCGTTGTCGAAGGTGGCCTGGACCTGCACGTTGCGCGTGGCCTCGTCGACGACCGAGTTGACGGCCGTGATCCTGCCCGTAGCCTGGATGTCCGCCTCGCCGCGGGCCTTGATCCGCACGGTGGCACCGGCCCGCAGGCGGCCCACCTCCTGCTGCGGCACGGAAAAATTCGCGTAGACCGGACGGATCGACTGCAGGGGCACGATCGGGTCTCCGCCGTTCAGATACTGGCCGAGGTTGACCTGGCGGATGCCCAGGACCCCCGAGAACGGCGCCCGGATCGTCTTGCGCTCGATGGTGGCGCGGATCTCGCCCACCCGGGCCTGCCCCTGCTGGTCTTCGGCCGCGGACCGGTCGTACTCCGACTGCGAGATCACCCCGCTCTCCCGCAGCCCGCGCATCCGCTCGAGGTTGAGACGGGTGAGGTTGCGCTGCGACTCCGCGGCGGCCAGTTGCGCCTGCTCCTGGCTGGTGTCCAGCTTGACCAGCATCTGGCCCGCCCGGACGCTCCGGCCGGACTCGAAGGCGATCTTCTCGACGATGCCAGGCAGGTCGGCGCTCACCATGACGCCTTGGACGGCGGTCACCGTGCCCGTGGCGGAAACCGTCGTCGGCCACTCCTCCTGCCGGGTCACGGTCGTGGTCACGGCCTCCGGAGGCGGCTGGAACGCCGCGCCCTGCGCCACGGCCCCCTTGACCTGGCGGTACTTGAAGAAGCCGAGGGCCGCGACGGCGACGGCCACTACGAGGAGCATCAGGATCATCCGTTTCTTCATGACGACAGTTCCCTCTATACGTGCATCTCAATACGAATTCAGGTGGGGGAAGTTCCGAACGCCATTATATCCGGCAGGCTGGTAATCCCCACGCTATACTCGCGCGCCGTGAATACCCCGCCTCTCCCGACCCTTCAGGCCTTCCGCTCCGTCCCCCGCACGGGGGTGGTGTACGTCACCAAGGAGGCGACGGCGCGGGGGTATTCGACGGGGGATCCCGCGTGGTCGAACCTTGGCCAGGGGCAGCCGGAGACGGGGCCTCTGGCCGGCGCGCCGCCGCGGGTCGAGGCGATCACGATCGACCCGAGCGACCATTACTACGCTCCGGTCGCGGGGATCTGGGAGCTGCGGGAGGCGGTGGCGTCGCTCTACAACCAGCTCTTCCGGCGCGGCATGCGCTCACAGTACACGGCGGAGAACGTGGCGATCTCGGGCGGCGGACGGGCGGCCCTGACGCGGGCCGTGGCCTCGCTCGACCGGGTGAACCTCGGCCACTTCCTGCCGGATTACACGGCCTATGAGGAGCTGCTCGACATCTTCCGGCTGGTCTCGCCGATCCCCATCCTGCTCCGGCGCGAGCAGGGCTACAGCTTCGGCGTCGAGGATCTGCGGCGCGAGGTGCAGGGGCGCGGCCTCTCGGTGCTGCTGCTCTCGAACCCCAGCAATCCCATGGGCAAGCTGGTCTCCGGCGGCGAGCTCGCGGACTGGATCGCCGTCGGCCGCGACCTCGACTGCACCCTGCTGATCGACGAGTTCTATTCGCACTACGTCTGGAACCTCGGCGAGGGCGAGCCCGGCCCCATGGTGAGCGCCGCCCGCTATGTCGAGGACGTGGACCGCGATCCGGTGGTGATCGTGGACGGCATGACGAAGAACTGGCGCTATCCCGGCTGGCGGGTCACCTGGACGGTGGGGCCGCGCCAGGTCATCGAGGCGGTCGAGAGCGCCGGCTCGTTCCTGGACGGCGGCGGCTCGCGGCCCCAGCAGCGGGCGGCGGTCGAGCTGATGAAGCCGGAGCTGGTGCTGGCCGAGACGCGGGCCATCCGCGAGACCTTCCTGCCCAAGCGGGAGATGATGCTGCGCCGCGTCCACGAGATGGGCATGCGGATCTATCCCGATCCCGCGGGCACCTTCTACGCCTTCGTCTCCGTGCGCGACCTGCCCGAGCCGCTCTCGGACGGCATGGCCTTCTTCCGCGCCGCCCTCGATCACAAGGTGATCTGCGTGCCGGGCGTCTTCTTCGACGTCAACCCCGGCCACCGCCGCTCGCAGCGCCTCTCCCGCTTCCACCAGCACGTCCGCCTCTCCTTCGGACCCTCGATCGAAGAGGTCCGCCGCGGCCTGGACCGGCTGGAGGAGATGATCGGGGAAGCGCGGGGATAAAAAACCGAGTCTTCCGCCTGGGAGGATGCCATCCCCGACTCTCACGTAAACGCCGCCACGTTCCTGGCGACCCTGTCGCCGCTCCCGGGCATCTTCGTTCCGGACACCGGGGGAATCTCCGGCCTCGGCGCCACCCTGCTCGCCGGCGGCGGTGTGCTGTTCGGCCTCTATCACCCGACCGCCGCGCGCGTTGAGGTCGTCGACAAGTCCGATCGTTGGCAGCAACCGAGGCACGAGCTGAAACTGTGCTCGGGATACTTCGGCCTCCCCAATCTATGGCTCGGCGTGGTGCCGGACGCCGCGGCGGGGGATGAATACAAGTTTTTCGTCCAGGGCGGCGTGCCGCAGGGAGAGCGCTGGGTCGAGGATCCCTACGCCCGCGAGCTTGGTCCGAGCTTCGAGGACAACAACTGCGTCGTCGTCGATCCCACGGGGTTTCACTGGACGGACGCGGGCTGGCGGACGCCGGACCGGGCCGATCTGATCCTTTATGAGCTCAGCGTGCTCGGCTTCACGGAAGGGGATCCCGACATCCAGGAGGATCGCCGGGGCAAGTTCGCCGGAGTCGCGGAGCGGGTCGAGGAGGGCTATTTCGAGCGCCTGGGAGTGACCGCCCTCTCGCTCATGCCGCTCGCCGAGTTCCCCGATCCTCAAGGTCCCGGAACCCTCGGCTACAGCCCGTCGCTCTATTGCACGGTCGAGCGCGACTTCGGGACGCCCGACGACCTGAGAAACCTGGTGAACACCGCCCATGGGCATGGACTCGCCGTCATCCTCGACCAGGTCTTCAATCACACCAGCAACGATTTCAACCCGCTGTGGCAGTTGATCCTGGAGCACCCCGACGAAGAGCTCCGCGACGGAGAAGGAGGGCTGTACTTCAACGGCACCACCCCGTGGGGAAACCGGATCGCGACGGAGAGGGAGGACGTCCAGAACCTCCTCATCGACGCCTGCAAGCTCCTGATCGCCGAGTATCACGTGGACGGCTTTCGTTTCGATGCCACGCACACGGACTACATGGATCACGGTTTTCTCGGCCGGCTGGCCCGGGAGCTCACCGCCTTCAAGCCCGAGGTGATCCTGATCGCGGAAAACCTTCCGAACCAATCCGATCTCAACCGATCGGGATTCGACGGCTTTGCTCAGTGGGCCGATCCGTACCACGACAAGATGAAGGCCCTGCTCCGCGAAGGCACATACCAGGAGTTCAATCACTACGACACCGACCGTCTGGCGGACATCTTCTATTTCAGCCGGTCGATCTATGCCGCCCACACCAACAACGTGGTCAATTACACGGAGAGCCACGACGAGACCAGCGTCCCGTTCGAGGTGGGAACCAATCCTGCTCTGAACCATCCGGCGGCCAAGGACCGCAAGGGGCGGCTCGGCCTGTTCGCCACGATGGTCGCCTTGGGACAGCCCATGATCTACATGGGGCACGAATTCAACGTCGAGCGGGACCGCAACATCGTCAGCTTCGCCTGGCCGACGGACGGCCCGTCCAGCAACGGTTTCTATCGCTGGGCGAGCCGCCTGATCCCCCTGCGCCGGCGCTATCCGGCGCTCCGGATCTCGGGCTCCGACCCGGCGGGAGACGGCCGCTTCTCCTGGATCCTGGGCCCCTGGATGGACCAGCGCCACGGCGGCGGGAAGAAGGTGCTGGGCTGGCGCCTGCGTCCAACGGCGAACGCGTTCGACACGATGGTGGTCCTGCTCAGCTTCGAGAACCACCCCGTGACCGTGGATCTGGAGCTTGGCTTGGCGGGAACCTGGGTGAAGCTGGCGGACGTGGAGAGCGCCAACGATGTCCCGCCGGAGGGGACGAATTCCGCGGGCGACCCCACCGCCCTGCACAGCTCGGACGGCCGGTTCGGCGGCTTCGAGCTGCCGGGGTCGAGTGGGTTTCTCTATAAGTGGGAGGAGTGAAAGGGACTGAGGGCTCTCAACCGTCCAGGATCTTTCGCCAAAGAAGGGCGCTTTCGGCGGGAAGCTGAGCGAGCTCCTGATCCACCTGTGAAATCAGGGTCTCCCGATCCTCCGCCGCGAGGAGTTGCTGGATGTCCCACGCGTCCTGGGGACCGCCAGCGTAGAGCTTGAGGAGGATGAGATCGACCGCACGGACGACAGGGACCTCGCCGCCCGGATGGACCAGAGCCCTCGCGATGACCTCCCGCTGCCAGACGAACTTGCCGACGACGAGGTCGACCGGGCGCTCCCCGGGCGCAGAAAAACGCACTACGCCCAAGAGGGGATCATAGAGATCGCCTTTGCGGATTTCAGCCTCGACCCCGGAGGACTGGAGACCGGCCCACGACTCCGATTGGAGACAGACCGGATCGACGGCGAGGAGGTCTTGATCGAGCGTTGAGCGGACGACGCCATGCCTTGCCATCGCCGAGGCGCCGATAAGAGCGTGCGGAATGTCTGCTCCACGCAGGATGCCGGCGATTCGTGCCAGAAGAGTCATCCAACCAGGTCGGCGATACACTTCGAGGGCCGTCGTCCCGACTGACGGCGGCGTTGGAGGAGGCGGAGCCCGGTTTCTCGATCCACTCCCTGAGCTTGGCAGAACAAGGCAAGGTCTTCATCGCCTAGCTTTAAGGCGAGCTCAACGCGGGCCTCGGAAGTCAGCGCCATCGCCACCTTCCGGTCCTGCCGTCGAAGATCGTCAGCCACCGTCCGCATAGTTCCAGTTTAGCACCGTCCGCCGAAGCCCTGTGACGATTCGGCCTTCAGCTCACGATGCGCTCACGCCTGAGGGATCTGGGGGACATAGTCGAAGTGCCGGTCTCTGGCGCACAGGATAAGATTGTGCTGCAGCACCAGCGCAGCGATCCACAGATCATTCGTCGGGATCGGCGTTCCCTGCTTCTTCAACTGGCGGAAAATCGTTGCATAGTAATGCGTCGTCTGGTCGTCGGCGAACAAGACAGTCACCCCAGGTTTCATCAGGAAGCGGCGCAGCACGCGTTCATTCTCGGCGCCACGCGTCCCGACGGCGAAGCCGGCACGTAACTCGGCGAGCACGATGAAGGGGAGGAAAACGGCTTCCGCGTGCTCGACGAGCGTGATGACTTCGGCGGCATCGCGGCATAGGTCGGTGTAGCGATTGGTATCTAGAGCAAGCCTCATCGCCACAGGTGTTCGTCGACGCGGTCCTGATCCGCGATCGCTTGATCGAACTCGCGATCCTCATGCCAGGTTCCTGTGACATCGGTGAGGTCTCGTTGGCGGATCGGACTCTCGCCCAAGCCGGAACCCCGGATCAGAGCCTCGATGGCGACGGTATTGAGGCTCTTGCCTTCGGCTTTTGCCCGTCTGCGAAGCTCGGAGTCCACGGTCGGCGGAATTTCTCTAAGAGTGTATTGCATGCAAGTAGTATAGGCGATGCATGCGCGAGGAGCAAGCGCCACCCCCGTTGCATTCCGTTACATTCCCGAAATAACCAGGAAACCTCCCTGCCCCATATTCGAGTGCACCCATGAGGGGCACCGAATGAAGAAGCTCGTCCTCACTCTCCTGATCCTCGGCGCCGTCGCAGTCGTCGTGCTCGCACGCGGGACATCCTCACGCAGCCAGGAGCCTGCCACGGAGGTGGTGCGGCGGGCGCCCCGGCGCGAGGCCGAGCCCGTGGTGACGGCCACGGGCGTGATCAAGCCGCGGAGCGGTGCGGAGGTCCGGGTGGGGTCCCGCGTTTCGGGAGTCGTCCGGCGGCTGTTCGTGCGGATTGGGGACCGGGTGGAGAAGGGACGGCTTCTGGCGGAGCTGGATGCCCGCGAGCTTGTGGCGCGCCGGGATCAGGCCGCGGCGGCGGTGGCGTCGGCGCGGGCGACCCTCGACTATGCCCAGGCCGATCTGCGCCGCAAGCGCGAGCTCGGCGCCGCCCAGCTCCTCGCGAGGAGCGAGCTGGACCTGGCGGAACGGGCCTGCGCCGTGGCGGAGCAGCAGCTCAAGGAGGGCGAGGCGAACCTCGACTTCGCCGCCGCGCAGCTCGGTTACGCCCGCATCCATGCGCCGATCGCGGGCGTCGTCGCCTCCATCTCGACCCAGGAGGGGGAGACGGTGGCGGCCAGCTTCGCCGCGCCGACCTTCGTCACCCTCCTGGACCTCGACCGCCTGGAGGTCTGGGCCTACGTGGACGAGACCGACATCGGGCGTATCCAGGCGGGACAGAAAGCCCGCTTCACCGTCGACACCTATCCGGGCCAGGAGTTCGAGGGCGAGGTGACGGCCATCTATCCGCGCGCCGAGATCCGGGACAACGTCGTCAACTACGTCACCGTCGTGAGGTTCGAGCCGCCCCGGGACCGCACCCTGCGGCCGGAGATGACGGTAATGGCGCGGATCGCGCTCGCACCGCGCTGAGGAGGTTTGATGATCGAGCTGCAAGGGATTGGAAAGACCTATACCCGGCCCACGGGCGAGCCCGTGCGCGCCCTGGAAGGCGTCTCGTTGCGGATCAACCGCGGCGAGATGGTGGCGATCGTGGGCACGTCCGGGTCGGGCAAGTCGACGTTGATGAACGTCCTGGGCCTGCTCGACCGGCCGAGCGAGGGGCGCTATCTGCTCGACGGCCAGGACGTCGCGGGCCTGGGCGTCAACGAGCTGGCGCGCCTGCGGAACCGGCGGATCGGCTTCGTGTTCCAGGCCTTTCACCTGCTGCCGCGGACGAGCGCCCTGGAGAACGTGGAGCTGCCGCTCCTCTATTCGGACCGGGATTCGATCAAGGGCCTGGGCCGGCGCGCCCTGGAGGCCGTGGGGCTCGCCGACCGGATCGATCACACGCCTTCGGAGCTGTCCGGCGGCCAGCAGCAGCGGGTGGCCATCGCGCGCGCTTTGGTCAACGAGCCGGACCTCCTGCTCGCCGACGAGCCCACGGGAAACCTGGACGCGCGCTCGGCCGGCGAGCTGATGGCGCTGTTCCAGTCCCTCAACGAGGCCGGCCGGACGATCGTCCTCATCACCCACGACGCGGGCCTGGCCGCCCACTGTGGACGGATCTGCCGCCTGGAAGCAGGACAAATCACGGAGGAAACATGCGAACGGCACAGCTCGTCCGGCAAAGCCTGAGGGTGATGGCGCGCTCCAAGCTCCGCAGCGGCTTCATGATGCTGGGAAGCCTCGTGGGAGTCGCGGCGCTGACGCTGGTCGTCTCGCTCGGCGAGGCGGGCAACCGCAAGATGCTGACCACCGTCGACCAGATCTTCGGCGGCTCGTCCATCGTCGTCTTCGCCCGCGGCGGCCGGCAGGTGGCGGGGCCGCGCGGCGAGTCGGCCCGCCTGACGCTCGACGACGTCGAAGCCATCGCGCGGGAGCTGCCCGGCATCGAGGCCTGGGACGCGCAGCAGGGGCTTTCCGACGCGGCGGTCCGGTATGGGGACGCCAGCGGGACGGCACGCATCATGGGGCAGACGGAGCGTTCCGAGCGGGTCTGGCACCGCGGAGTCTCGCGGGGCGAGTACTTCGACACGGCCGCCGTGGCGGGCTCGGCGCGCGTGGCGCTCCTCGGCGAGACCGTGGCCCGCGATCTGTTCGGCGGCGAGGACCCGCTGGGCGCGGAAATCCTGATCGGTTCCGTCCGTTTCCGGGTGATCGGAATCCTGGAGGCCTTCGGCACCGACGCGCACGGCATGGACCGCGACGACGAGGTGGTCGTGCCGATTTCGACCGCCATGCGCCGCCTGATGAACGCCGACTCGATTCGGATGGCCAAGCTGCTGGTGAAGGACCCGGACGCGGTGGCGGCGACGGCCGGCGACGTCGAGCGCATCCTCCGCGAGCGCCACGCCATCGCTCCCGGCCAGCCGGACGACTTCATGATCCGCACCTCTCTCCAGGTGCAGGAAATGGTTTCCAAAGTGCAGCGGGTCCTGTTCCTGTTCCTGCCGCTGGTCGCCGGCGTCTCGCTCCTGGCGGGCAGCTTCGTGGCGGCGAGCCTGATGCTGTCGCAAGTCAACGAGCGCGTCGGCGAGATCGGTCTCCGCCGCGCCGTCGGCGCCCGGCCGGAGGACATCCAGGTGCAGTTCCTTCTGGAAACGGCCGTGACGGCGCTCGGCGGCGGCCTTCTCGGTCTCCTGGCGGGCTGCGCCGGCGCGCAATACATCGCTCGGCGGATGGCCCTCGGCGACGTCCTCTCCTGGCAGGCGATCGCTCTGGGGCTCGGCGCCGCGGCCGTGACGGGCCTTCTGGCCGGCGTCGTGCCCGCGCGGCGGGCGGCACGGCTGCAGCCGGCGGAGGCGCTGCGGTGAGGTCTGATTGATCCTCGCCCGCGCTCTCCGCCCAGCCCTCCGGGCCCTCCTCGCCCACCGGCTGCGGGTCGCCCTCGCCCTTTCCAGCGTGGCGATCGGGGTAGCGGCCACCGTTCTGACGAGCGCCATCGGCAAGGGGGCGGCGGACGAGGTGATCCGCGGCATCGAGGCCATGGGCGGCACGAATCTCCTGGTCGTGCGGCCGGCGCCGGCGAAGCGGCTGGTGGCCCGCAAGGCGGTCCGGGGCCTGATGACCAGCCTCGAGCTCGCGGATGCCGAGGCGATCGCGGAGCTGGGACTCGCCGGCGCGGCGGTGCCGGGGGCGGAAGGGACGCTGCGGGTGAGGGCGGGCAACGGCGCCATGGTCACCAAGGTGCTCGGCACCAGCCCCGCCTTTCCAGGCGTGCGCCGTTTCCAGGTCCGCCGGGGCCGCTTCTTCGACGCCGAGGACGACCAGGCCGCCCGGCGCGTCGCCGTGCTCGGCGCCCGGATCGAAGCCGGGCTCTTCCAGGACGCGGACCCGGTCGGCCAGTGGATCCGCATCCGGGGCGTCCCCTTCGAGGTCATCGGGGTCCTGGAGGCCAAGGGCGTCACCGCCGACGGCTCGGACGAGGACGACCAGGTCGTCATCCCCATCCGGACGGCCCTGCGCCGCGTCTTCAACTCCAACTGGCTCAGCACCGTCTTCGTGAGCGTCCGCGATCCCAAGAGGATGGCGGATGCCGAGGCCGCGGTCGGCGAGCTGCTCCGCGATCGGCATAGGATTGACGAGGACGGAGCGCTGGACGATTTCGATATCCAGAACCGGACCCGGTTCCTGGCCGCGCAGAAGGAGATGGGCCAGTCGCTCACGCTGTTCACCACGGGGCTCTCCGCCCTCGCCCTCCTCGTCGGCGGGACGGGCATCCTGGCCCTCATGCTCCTCTCGGTCAAGGAGCGGACCGGCGAGATCGGCCTCCGCATGGCCGTCGGCGCGAGGCCGCGGGACATCCTCTTCCAGTTCCTCGCCGAGTCCACGGCCCTGGCGCTCGGCGGCTGGACGGCTGGGGTCGCGGCCGGAGCGCTGGGAGCGGCGGCCGTCGCGTTCGGCACCGAGTGGAAGGTCGGCGTGCCCCTCGAGGCGCTCCTCGCCTCGCTGGCGATGGCGGGCGCCACCGGTCTCGGCTTCGGGGCGTTTCCGGCCCGCAAGGCGTCGCTGATGCCGCCGATTCAGGCCCTGGGGACGGAATAGGGGATGATAGAAACCGCATGACCAACCGCCCCCCCGCCACCAACCCCAGGGTCCTCGTCATCGACGACGACGAGGGGCTGAACGCGCTCCTCACGGAGTATCTGGCCCAGTTCGGCTTTGCCGTACGGTCGGCCGCCCATCCCGAGGAGGGGCTGCGGGCGCTCAAGGTGGACCCTCCCGACATCGTCGTCCTCGACGTCATGCTCCCCGGCATGGACGGCCTCGCGGTCTGCCGCAAGATCCGCGAGGCCAGCCGCATCCCCATCGTCATGCTGACGGCCCGCGGGAGCGTCATGGACCGCATCCTCGGTCTGGAGCTGGGCGCCGACGACTACCTGCCGAAGCCGTTCGAGCCGCGCGAGCTGGTGGCGCGCCTCCAGGCGGTGCTGCGCCGGGGCGCGGCGGCGGCGGGCGGGGAGAGCGTGCGCATCGGGGCGCTGGAGGTGAATTTCGCCACCTGCTCCGTCCGCCTGGAGGGCCGCCCGCTCACCCTCACCACCGCCGAGCTCGAGCTGCTCGGGCTCCTGGTTCGCAACCGCGGCCGCGTCCTGAGCCGCGAGCGCATCCTCGACGAGACGCGCGGCATCGACTGGGAGGCCTACGACCGTTCGATCGACGTCCTGGTCAGCCGACTGCGCCAGAAGCTCGGCGACGACCCCCGGCGGCCCGCCTTCATCCGCACCGTGCGGGGCGCGGGCTACAGCTTCATCGGCGGTGGAGGCGCGGGCGATGACTGAGCGAACGCTTTTACCCGGGAAACCCGTGCCGGTGCTGCACCGTTCCATCTTCGTCAAGCTCGTGATCGTCATGCTGGCTACGGCCGCGGGCCTCACGATCACGGTGATCGTCCTCTTCGAGCTCTTCGTCAAGCCGGGCATGGCCACGTCACGGAGCCTCTTCGCGGAGTACACCCGCGTCCTGGCCTCCACCTCGCCGGATCTCGCGACCGCGAAGCGGCTCGCGGAAAGCTTCGGTTTCGAGATGCGCTACGAAGGGCCGGCCGGCGATTGGGAAACCGCTCCTGGCCTGCCCTCCGTCCAGGAGGTTCGGGAGCACCCCTGGTGGCACGACAGCCAGCTCGCGCCGGCGCCCGACGGCGGCGCCTACGTCTTCTTTTGGGACCTCGGACGGCGGACGATGGAGGCCCACGACAGGATGATGTGGCTGCTGCTGGCGCTCATGATCGGGATCGTGCTCCTGGCATACGTCGTGTTGCGCCGCTCCCTGCGTCCCGTGAGATCGCTGCACGAGGGGGTCGTGCGGCTGAGCGAAGGGCACCTCGACGTCGTCGTGCCGAGCCGGACGAGCGACGAGCTCGGCGCCCTGACCGATGCCTTCAACCAGATGGTCCGCCGCATCCAGGAGATGCTCCGGGCCCGCGACCAGTTGCTGCTCGACGTCAGCCACGAGCTCCGGTCGCCCCTGACCCGCATGAAGGTCGCGCTTGCCCTCCTGCCCGAGGGAGACAAGAGCCGCCAGATCGCCGCCGACGTGGCCGAGATGGAAGCGATGATCACGGAGCTCCTCGAGCTGGAGCGGCTCCGCGATGGCCGCGGAGTGCGCACCGAGCGTCAGGACCTGGTGCCGATCCTCCGCGAGGTGGCGGAGAGCTTCCAGGGCCGGCCGCCGGGGGTCCGTTTCATCGCCTCCCAGCCGGAGATCTTCCTGGACGTCGACCGTGATCCGATGCGTACCGTCCTGCGCAACCTCCTGGAAAACGCGATCAAATACTCGCTGCCCGACAGCGCTCCCGTGGAGGTTGCCGCCGGCCAGGAGGGCGAGACGGTCACGGTCCGCGTCACCGACGACGGTCCGGGCATTCCCGAAGCGGACCTCGCCAGCCTCTTCGAACCTTTTTTCCGGGTGGACCGTTCCCGTTCCAAGAAGACCGGCGGCTACGGCTTGGGACTCAGCATCTGCAAAAGAATCGTGGAGTCCCACGGCGGTGGGATCACCGTCGAGAATAACGTTGAGAACAGCGCCGGGCGAGGAGCCACGTTCAGGATTACCTTGCGGAAGCCGGCGTAGGGCGCTGCTTCAGTGGTGCGTGTCGTGCCCGTACTTCTTCAGCGCTTCTTCCAGCCCCAGCTTCTTGACCCGCAGCCGGCTGCCGGCGATCTTCTCGGCGCCGTAGGGGTCGATGTTGTCGACCTCCCAATTCTTCCCGCCGAGGTCCACGATCAGCACGTCGTAGGTGAAGGCCGTGTCCGTCATGGCCTTCAGCCAGTGGATGTTGTTCCTCTCGTCCGAGACCGAAGAGTGGCTGCCCACGCGGCCGACTTGGTCGACGGTCGGCTCGATGATCATGTGGGTGCCGTCCTCCTCCACCTTCTCGTAATGCCGGAGCCAGAGCTCACCCTGGAGCACGTAGTGGCAGGAGACCATGTTCCGGTGGCCGTGCGGGATGATGGCGCGGTCCTTCTTCATCCCGAAGATCTTGCTGTGGAAGGCCAACTGCTCCGGAAGCCCGTCCAGACGGGGGAACTTCACCCACCGGGTGTTGACGCCGAGATCGGGGTAGTCGAAGCCCTGGATCAACTTGTCGAAGTCGATGCGGGTGAGCAGCTCCTGGAGCTCGACCTGGTCGAACAGCTCCTTGAGCTTTTCCTGCCACTGGCGGGGGGTGATCTTCCCGGCCTGGAGGTCCAGGCTCATCTCGTGGAGGCCCTTCACCCAGGAGTCGGTGATGGGCCGGACCGAGTCGGCGAACACGTCCTTGGCGAACAGGGTGCGGAACAGGGCGTAAGAAGCGATGCTCCCGATCAGGGACTTGGAGAATTCGCGGCGGTTCATGGAACTGACCTCGCTTCAATAGCGGAAACTGATCGTGAAGGACGCCGCCGCCGCAAGCGCCGCGGCCGTCCGAACGTGATTCCAAGCCGTCCAACTGGAAAGATACTCCGCCCACAGCCTTGCGCTGTCTGGATTGGCCGGTGCGACCAGGGCCAGCGCTTCGTTCCTGGGCACGTTGAACACCATGGTCACCAGAAAGGTTCCGACGAGATACAGCAAGCTCCCCGCGAGCAGATAGCCGGAGCCGGGAGCGTGCCAGCGCAGCACGGAGAAGACGATCGCAACGGCGCATGCCACGGCCGTTCCCACGAAGACCCCGAGAAACAGTGGGTTGAGAACGGCGACGTTGACGGAATTCATGGCGGCGATGCCCTCGCTCGGAGGCAGGCGGGCCAAGGCCTTCATCACGAACGACGAGAAGGCAAAGAAGGTTCCGGCGATCAGGCCGCAGCCGAGCGCCGAAACCAGCTTCAAGGCGAAGAGCAGCTCGTCAGCCCCCGCCATCGCCATCAAACCGCCCCGTCGAAGAAGTCCACCTCGCCGGTCTCGAGCGAGTACTCGGCGCCCACCACCAGGAGGCCGCCCTCCTGAATCAGTTGCTCGAGCAACGCGGAGCCGTGCCGGAGATGGTCGGCGGAGGCCCGGACGTTGGCCCGCACGGCTTGCCGTACGAAGCCTTCGTCATCGGGCTTGAGCCCCGTGGCGAGCAGGGTCTCCATGGAGGGCCGGATCCGGTTGACGATCGACCGCACGCTGGGAGTGTGGCTCGTGGGGCCCTTGACCTCCTCCAGCGTGGCCGAGATCGCGCCGCACTGGGTATGGCCGAGGACGACCACGAGGCGGGTGCCGAACCGGTCGGCGGCGAACTCGACGCTGCCGACCTGCGAAGGCGCCACGATGTTGCCGGCCACGCGGATGACGAAGAGATCTCCGAGCCCCTGGTCGAAGACGATCTCCGCGGGTACGCGAGAGTCCGAACAGCCAAGGACGATCGCGAAGGGTTGCTGGTCGTTGGCGAGCATCGCCCGCCGGGTATGGCTGAGCAGCGCCTCGAGGCCCCCGGCGCCCGAGACGAAGCGCCGGTTTCCCTCTCGAAGGCGCGCCAGCGCTTCATGTGCGGTAATCATCATTCCTCCATTCTCCCATGTTCCGGCCCCACTTCAGCTAAGATGTCGCGGTTGCCAACAGTTAAGAAGGAGAGCACCATGGCGGATCACCCCGATCGGGCCCGAAGGACCTGGCAGATGGCATTCCTCCTGGGCTTCGTGCTCCTCGTCGCGCTGGCCCCGGGTTGCCGGCAACGGACGGCGGACGCCCCCGAGCCTTCGGACCTGCCGCCGGGTGAATTGCCCCTCCGAGTCACCGACCGCGAGCTGGACCTTTCCGAAATCAAGTACATCATTCAAGGGAAGGTGAGCCCCGCTCTGGAGAAGGAGCTTGGAGCTCAACCGTTCCTCGTACCCAGTCAAACCTTTTTGCTCGCGAGGCAACTGTTTCCCGAGCTCTCCGGCGAGCTCTATGGGCTCGCCGACAGGAAAGCCCTGCCGAACGACGAATTCAATCGGATCACAAAAGATATCGATACCTGGAACCTCCGTGCCCCATCGCATGGGCCGGAGCTGTGGAAGTTCGCCGGTCGGCAGGAGGTCGCGCAGTTCCTGGAGGCGGACGGAGATCTCGTTTACAAGAAGATCGAGCCGCACATGCCCGATGATTTCGGGATTCTCACGCTCGATCCATCGCTGCGCCCGCCTGTCCTCGGGCTGACTCTCCGGCAACCCGGGCTGCGCGTCGCCGTCATCGAGAATACGTCGCCCAATCCCGTCAACCTTGGCAACTTCCTGGTCAAGGAGAACTATGTCGCGGGTTTTCGCCCGGTGGGCGAAGACGCCAAGGCACTGAAAGAGAAGGCGTCGGTGGAGAAGCCCTGGTTCACGCCGGTCGTCCTCCGTCCGGGAGAGGAGATCCTGGTTCCTCATGCCATCCAGTTCACGTTTCCACCTGGAACGGCTGAGGAAATGGCAGAGAAGGGCAAGCTCATCGTCCACGTTTACGGCGCTTCCGTAAAGGTGGACCGTCTGACCGTGGACGGAGTCGTCTATCCATTGGGAGAGCCTGAAAAGTAGCCCCGGAATCCTTGGCAAGGAAGGACGGCAGAAGCGGCCCCGCGATCCGCTCCTGCCGATAAGTCAATTGTCAAAGAGCCTGATCCGGGGACTGCGTCCCGGTCCAGTTCCCGCCGAACATAAGCTCGCCGAAACCTCATGTCAAGAGTTTTCCGCCGGAAAGGCTGATCGGCATCCGCAAAAGACCAGGGGCTGTCAACAAAAAGTCTTTTGGCCGAGGAAAAGACTTTTTAGACGGAGTTTAGAGTCAATAGGACGAGATTAGAGCAAGATCCTCAGGAAAAGCCTTGCGTTCGCCGGTGAATGCGGAGTAGCCTCCGGTTTCGAGGCAGTCGCCGTAGAAAAGAGGTCGATCTCGAAGCCATTGGGCTTTTGGAGCGAGGAGTTGATCTTTTCTTCGCGGAAATGAGTCTCTGGCGGACCGGAAGGGTTTTTGTCGCAGGATTGCAGGCTAATCCCCGCCCGGCAGACCTTTTCCGCGAGCGCGGCGGCTACTTCCGGCTCTTTGACAACTGATTTAAAAGAAAGCGCTCTTTAAGCGGGGCGCTCTCCGTCCGTGGAGAGGCCCCGCCTTTTTTGCGCGTGAGGTCTGCGCCCATCAGGCTGAGCCTTTGCCCTCCCGCCGGAGCTGGCCCGCGATTTCGCGGATCAGCTCGCCGGTGAGCCGCTCTTCCGTACAGGCCTGCTGGAAGAGGAGCAACGACGCCAGGGCTTCGCGATGGACCTCCCGCGACTCGAAGATCACCATCATCTCCCCGGCCAGCTCCTTCAGCTCCTCCGTCCGTCCTTGCTCCCAGAGAAGGTAGGCGAGGTCCAGGGAGACCAGCGCGGCGTCCAGTCCCTTGCCGAGACCGAGGAACTCCCGCCGGATGGAACGGTATGCCGCCTCGGCCTCGCCGGGCCGGCCCAGGCCTTGGACGATATTGCCCTCAGTCCAGCGCAGCCGCAGCCAGTCCACCGTGCCGGCTGAGGCTTCATAGAGCGTCTGGACCTCGGGGAGGAGCTCTGCGGCTTCTTCGAAACGACTGGCGAGAGTCAGAGAGAAGAGCAGATTTTGGCGTGCGCGGGCGAACAGGCCCGGCTCCCGGGCGGGGTCGATCTCGGAAGAAGCTATCTGTAGGACCATGATCGCTTCGGTCACATGCCCGCGCTGGTTGAGGATCTTGGATTTCTGGAGCAAGGCTTTGGCCGCGCCTGCCGGATTGCCCGCTTCGCGATAGAGCGCCTCGGCCCGGACCACGAGGTCGAGGGCCTCGTCGAGCCGGCGCTGGTCCAGCCGAAGCGAGCCCTTCAGGCTGAGGATCTCGGCCTCGACGCCGGGATTGCCGTTGCCGCTCTTCTCCAGAGATTCGATCGCCAGGAGGAACGAATCCTCCGCCGCCTGAAGCTCGCCCAGCACCCGCCGGGCATTGCCGAGATGGGCGTGGGAGCGGGCCCGCAGCTCGAGCACCCAATCAGGATGATAGGAGTCGCCCAGGTGACCCGCCAGCCGCACGGCCAGGTGGGCGGTCTCCACGGCCTGGACGGGATCCGAGAACACCAGCTCCCGGACCTTCTGGATCAGGAGCTGGCAGACGCCCCAGGTGTGCAGCTCTTCGATCTCGTCGGCCCGGCGCATCCGCTCGGCGTGGGTGCCCTCGCCGAGGAGAGCCAGCAACTCCGGCGCCTCGCGGGATTCGAGCACGGCGACCGTCTCGTCCCAATGGCCACTCGCCTTGAGCAGCCCGTCGATCTCCTCGCGAAGAGCGTGGCAGACCGGGCAGCTCTCCAGGAAGTGCGGCGCCAGCTCCCGCAGCACGCGCTCGTGCTCCATCTCTCCCGCCAGCCACCGGGCCAGCGTCTCCAACGACGGATGATCGTCCTTCAAGGGCGCCTCTCCTTTCTTGTCGGGAGGAAATCGTGTCCTCGCGATACTCCTCTAAGAGGATAGTTGCCGCAGGAGGTGATTTCGGGACACCGGATTTCAAAAAGCGGGACCGGCCGCCATCGCCGGCCCCGCGGGTCCGTCCTAACCGTTTGGGTCGGTCTGGGCGCCGTTGTCGTTCGTCGTGCCCTCCGGAGCGGCCAGGCCGTCTGGATCAATCTGGGCGCCGTTGTCAGTTTTCGAACCGTTCGGGTCGATCTGGGCTCCGTTCTTTTGAAGGATGTTGTTCCAGTAAAGGACGGTCCAGCTCCAAAGGGACCGCGGCAGGTTCTCCAGGGCTCCGGCTCTCAGGGCCAGATGCCGGACGCCCACCGCCTGTGCCGGATGAGGGAGTGCGAGCGCCGCCAACAAGGCCAGAGCCGGCAGGATTCGACGCGGGATACGGGGAGACATGTTTCCGCTCCTTCCAGGCGGGTCTCAAGTCCGGCGGCATCGCCGGCGGAGCCCGCCTATATAAGAAGGATGCACGGAAGGGTGAGGAACGGGCGCAGGGGGCGTGGAGAGCCTGGATTCAGGGGCCCCGAAGGGGTCCAATTTGAGTAGCCCTGCGCTTCAGCGCAGGGTAGACGTTCCGCCTTTTCATCCGCCCCGAGGGGGCGGTGCCTTTCGGCAGCGCCCTCGCACGAAGCGGGCCGAGGTGCCCATAGGACTCAGCCACGCATCCGATCCTCGCGGCGGTCCTGGAGCAAGCGCTCGATGAGGTTCTTGCCCCGTCCCATGGCGCCGGCGGATCGCGCCGGGATGCTGGGTCTGGCCCTTTTTAGTCACCGTGGCCACCATAGAGTTCTCCTTCAAGACATAATCTAGCCGAACTTCTGAGCGTTGCGTACCGGCCCTCCGGGGCGGAGAAAGGGGTTGGCTCCCTGTTCCCGGCGCTGAAGCACCGGGCTATTCAGATTTGGCCCCTTCGGGGCCAGAGCAACCGGGTGGCTTATTGCCGCTGTGTGCCCACCGATGGGAAGGGAGGAGCTTGCACCTACGCTTTCCTGAAGCGCACAAAGAGCGGCTCGATGTTTTTGTCCTGGTCTCCGGTCTGGAGCCGGTCGCCACCCAGGAGCCGTCGGTGTCCTGGACATCCGGCAGGATCGAGATGTAATCCCCCCATTCCCCGCTTTTCGGGCCGTGCACCCTTCGGCCCAAGCACCTCTACGGCTGCTGGCGTTGGATCGAGCGAGGCCATCCAAGAGCGCGTCCTCTACCCGGGACGAATAGTACTCTTTCCAGGATTGGGCCGTAATCCAGATCAGAAATTTGAACGGTGCCGATCCACGAACTTGGATCGCGCGGCTCGGGATTTTTCTCCGGCCCTTGCAAACGCTCATCCGTAAAGGATTCGTCAAAACCAGCCTGGGCTGGCATCCCGCTTGCGCTTTATCCGGGCAACACAAAGCGGGACCGTCTTCCTTGGAGGACAGCCCTCAGCATCCGGGAGGTAGATGAAATGCGATCCGTTCGGTTGGCAGCGCTCTGCTTTTTTCTCGTGACAGGAAGCGGCCTCGCTCAAGAGGCGGACCGCCAGGGCTTGTACTTCGGAGGTGAGCCGGCGCCGGTCCTCGGCACCACCGTCGAGGTGCGGGTAACGGGCATCATTGCGAGGGCGAAGGTCACGCAGATCTTCAAGAATCCGTCCAAGGACTGGGTGGAGGGGATCTATCTCTTTCCACTGCCTGAAGAGGCGGCGGTGGACACGCTGAAGATGAAGGTGGGCGACCGCATCATCCTGGGCGTCATCCAGGAGAAGGAGGAGGCGCGGCAGACGTACGAGAACGCGAAGGAGCAGGGCTCGAAGGCGTCGCTCGTGGAGCAGGAGCGGCCGGACGTGTTCTCGACCTCGGTCGCCAACGTCGGGCCGGGTGAGACGGTGGAGGTCGCCATCGAGATGCAGCAGGTGGTGAAGTGGGATCGGGGGCGGTTCAGCCTGCGTTTCCCCAGGGTGGTGCGGCCCGAGGAGGGCAAGGCCGCTCCGAAGGAGGGCCATCCCTTCTCCTTCCATACCGATCTCTATCCGGGGTTTCCGCTCGCGAAGGTGGAGAGCCCGAGCCATGCGATCACCGTCGCGAAGGGAAAGAATTTCCGATACGCCGTGGACCTGACCAAGGGTGTGGAGACCGCCGCTTCCGACCTCGTCCTGGAGTGGACGCCCGCCGTGGGCCGCGAGCCGCGGGCCGTGTTCTATTCGGAGGAGGTGGACGGTGAGAAGTACGCGCTGCTCATGGTGATGCCGCCCGACACGCCGGGAGCGGCGGCGGCGCGGCTGCCGCGGGAGACGGTGTTCATCATCGACACCTCGGGCTCGATGGAAGGGACCTCGATTCATCAGGCCCGCGAGGCGCTCCTGGTGGGGCTGGACAAGCTCCAGCCCACGGACTGGTTCAACGTCGTCGAGTTCAACTCGGCCGCCCGCGCGGTCTTTCCGGAGAGCGTGCCGGCGAGCCCCAGCGCCGTGGAGAAGGCCCGGCGCTTCGTCGCCGGTCTGTACGCCAGCGGCAGCACCCAGATGCGTCCGGCCCTCGAGATCGCCCTGCGGAAACCGGCGCCGGCCGGACTGGTGCCCCAGGTGATCTTCGCCACCGACGGTGAGTTGGGAGATGAAGGACCGGTCGTCCATTTCCTCAAGGCGAGCCTCGGCAACCGCCGGCTCTTCCCGGTCGCCATCGGCGCGGCGCCCAACGCTCCGCTCCTGCGCCGGCTGGCGGACCTGGGACGCGGCTCGTTCACCCACATCGCCAGTACCGGGCAGGTGGCGGCGACCATGAGCGCGCTGTTCTCCCGGTTGGAGGCCCCGATGCTGCGGCAGATCGAGGCCCAGTGGAGCGATCCGTCGGCGGAGGCGTGGCCCGCGCGCATCCCCGACCTGTACCTGGGCGATCCGCTGGTGGTCTCGGCCCGCCTCGGGGATGGCGCCGGGCCGGTGACGGTCTCCGGGATGCGGGGCGGCGCCGCGTGGCAGGACTCGTTCGCCGTGGCCGCCGACTTCAAGGGCGCCGGCATCGACAAGCTTTGGGCGCGCAAGAAGATCCAGGCGTTGACGGACAGCCTCCAGGAGGGTGCCGATCCGGGCGAGGTGCAGCGGGCCGTCACCGCGCTCGGCCTGCGTCATCGTCTGGTCACGGACCACACCAGCCTGGTGGCGGTGGACCCGCAGGTCACGGCGCCGTCCGGACTTCAGCCGGTGCGCCGGGTGGTGCCGGCCAGCCCGGAGGACGGACCCATGGAGGAGATGATCACCGTCACCGCCGAGTCGCCCCTGCTCGACGAGCGCCGCATCAGCTCGGGCTGCACCGTCTCGGCGACCGATCTCGAGAAGATCCCCACGGCACGGGACAACGCGGCGTGGTCCGTGGATGGCACGTTCGTGACCGACGACTTCGCCGACTTCGATGCCTTCGAGATCATGCTGGGCGTGCTCTCGGAGGCGGAGAGGGAGACCCTCTGCGCGGAGATCCAGCGGACCGGCTGGGAGAAGATCACTCTGGAGCAGGCTCTGGCCGCCGCGCCGTCGCTGGCGGAGGCATTGCGGGAGGCGGACGGGGCCGGGCTGTTGCGCGGCTACCTCGCCGTGATACTCGAGAGCAGAGGGTGCACCGAGCCGCCCGCGGAGGTGCTCGCGGAGGCTGGGCGGTACCTCCGGCGGTAGACTTGACGTCACGATGAGCGAAACCGAACGTTACTTGGCCGCCGCCCTCGCCGCTTGCCGCCGGGCGGGCGAGATCCATCGGGAGCACTTCCGCTCGGCCCATCTCCAGGTCGAGCTCAAGAAGGACGCTTCGCCCGTCACCGTGGCGGACCGGGGCTCCGAGGAGGCGATCCGCGAGATCCTCCACGGGGCCACCCCCGAGCTGGGTTTCCTCGGGGAGGAGTTTGGCCAGGAGGGGAGCGAGCGCGACCGCTGGATCATCGATCCCATCGACGCCACCAAGAACTTCGTGGCGGGCCTGCCGTTCTTCGCCACCCTGATCGGGCTCGAGCTCGGCGGCGAGCTCGTGCTCGGAGTGGTCCACGCGCCTGCCCTGGGGCCGGGATCGGGGTTGTTCGCCGCTCAGCCGGGCGGCGACGCGGCCGCTCTGGGCGAGACCTGGTGGGGAGCGCGGGGCGAGGGGGCCTGGGGCGGCACGGGGACGGTCCTCGAGACCTGCCGCCAGCGCCGCCTGCGGGTGAGCGAGACCTCGGAGGTGGAGCGCGCCTTCGTGGCCCACGGCGGCCTCAAGATGTTCCAGCGCCGGGGTCTGTGGCCCGCCTTCACCGATCTGGTCGCCCGCACCGCCCGCACCCGTGGCTTCGGCGACTGGTGGGGGCACATCCTGGTGGCCGAAGGGCGTTGCGACGCCATGGTGGAAGGCGAGGTCGCCCTCCACGACGTGGCCGCCCTGAAACCGATCCTGGAGGAAGCCGGGGGCGTGCTCCTAACCCGCGGCGGGGCGCCGCTGGCGACGGGTTTTCAGGAGGGGACGCTGTCTTCGAACCGGAATCTGGCGGAGGCGTTGCGGGGGGTTATGGGGTTCTGAGCGATGAGCTACGCCCAGTTTGCGCCCTTGATGGCGGATGAGCTAAACTCGCTCGGGAGGTTGTCATGCCCGATTTTGCTGCTGCAAGCGGAATGAACCCGAAGCTCACGGCGGTCTTGGCGCGCCTGTGTGAGCGCTTGGGCCCCCTCTTTGCGACTCAGGCGGTCAAGCTTCCCTACCTGGTCGACGTGATCGCGAAGCAGGTTCTGGGACAGCCGATCGCAAACGGCACTTATCAGACCTGGGAGCATGGCGTCGTCGCCAAGGAGGTTTTCCGCTTCATCAAGCATGGGGCGAGTGACCATGCGTTCTTTTGTGTCGAGCCCCATCTCTACTCGGAAAGCGGGAAGCGGATCTCTTTGTCGGAAAGCGTCGACCTGCGCTCGTTGTTGACTCGGGAAGAGCTTGCCATCATCGATTTCGTCGCCGAAGAGTACGGCCATGTGGCGCCCGAGCAGCTCGGCTATCTGACCAAGCGTCTCAATACGGAAATGCCGCCGGAAGCTTGGGGAACCAATCAGATCGCGGCCATGAACGAAGACGCCTTTTCACGTCTGAACCCGGAGTGGCAGGATCTCTGCCAGAGGATCAGCGAGGCGGATCTCGACGACAGGTCTCGCTGGAGCGAGCCTGTCAACCACGATCCGCTCGCGGTGTTCACCCGGGCGTTGAATGAGTAGACCGGTAAGGCAATTTGAGCCCTTATGGTTCGATCATCACTTCCGGAAAGATTTCAAGAAGCTTCCCAAGCCCCAACAGAGTGAGCGCCTGGCGGAGCTTGCAAGGCTGGCCACGGATCTCAGCCAGTGCAGCCACCCAACTCATGATCCCCGTCTGGCCGCCTGGAAGCCCAGCGCCTATCACGTTCCGAAGATCCCGCCGGGCGTCACACTCTTCGAATATCGTGGCAAATATCCATTGCGGGTGATCGCCCGCTGGATCGAGCCTTCGGAGGTGGATTCCGAGGGTGCGGTCCTTCTGGTCGCAGTGACGTTGAGCCATGACCACAAAAGGTTGAAAGAGGTTATCGGTGATCACCGGGCAAGGCTTTGAGGAGGGCGCCTCGACGGGCTCTTCGATCCCGCCGAGGCGCTTTCAGCCGATCCTCAGTTGATCTCGAGCCTGGGAGGAAACCGTGGGGTGGGAGGGGGATGGGCTCTGAGTGGCGAGCTACGCCCAGTTTGCAGGCCCTCCCAAGAAGGCGGCTGCGGGCTGTACGCGCTTACTAGCCGCGCTCCCGGTCCTCGCGACTCATGGTCTCCGCGCGAGCCTCCACCGCCTGCGCCTTCCGCTTATAGAAGGCAAGGCGTTCTTCAGGGGATTTCCCCTTGAGCTGCTCATAGTGAGCGTCTCGGATTTGCCGAGTCATCTCGACGGCCTTAATCTTGGCTCCCAACCTCGGCTAGAATCCTCCGCTCACGAACTGATTCCAGGAACTTGTACCGCCGGAAGATTACCATGCCCAATTTTGCGCACCTCGAATTCCATCGTCAGGGAATCGGCCTGGTCCCCGACCGGCCCGGCCAGAAGCACACCGCCATCTACGTCGCCCAGGTGCCGGGGAGCGGCAAGCCTCTGCGCTCGTGCACCTGCGAGACCAGCAAGCAGAAGACTTGCGACCACCTCCTGGACCTCTCCCGGTCCGTCGCCGAGATCGAGAACATACCCTCGGCGGGACGGTGGGAGGCGGCGTTCGAGGGGTCGGTCTGGCACCGGCTGGCGCGCCTGCTGTTCGAGGGGAACCCGCAATCCTCGGCCAAGGTCCGGGTCCTGCGGGTGCCGAGGGAAGGGACGCCGTTGATCCGCGTCACCTCGCCGGCAGGCGGCGAGCTGGCGGACTACCTGGAGGCATCGCCGGCGCGGGTGCGGTTCCTGGAGCGGACGGGCAAGGCCGCTCCGGACGGCGAGAGCATCTTCGACCGCGCCGGCCTGCTCGAACGGCTCGCCCTGTTCCAGGCCACCGAGCAGGAGCGCCTGTTCCACAAGGCGGGCATGAAGACCCAGCGCCAGACGTGGGAGGAGAGCTTCTGGCACCGGCTGGCCTATCACTGCGTCCGCGAGTTCGAGGTGGAGGCTGGCGGCGGCCGGGGGACGTTCCACCCGGCCATCGACGAGGTGAGCGGCCGGTTCACTTTCACCTACCGCGGCCCCGGCGGCGAAGAGGCGGTCCGCTTCACCATGCCCCGCGACCGCGTGCGGGCCGCCCTCCAGCTCCTGGCCGGCGAGTACCCGGAGCAGGAGGACCTGGCGGTGCGGCCGGTGCCGCTCAAGTCGATCTTCCGGATCACCCAGGAGACCGAGCTGGACCTCGAGGTGAGGCCCGTCATCCGCGCCCTACAGGCCAACGGCGAGGAGCGGTTCCTCGAGCGCCGCGACCTCGAGAAGTTCCGCTACGGCAGCCTGATCTACGTCCAGGCCCTGGGCGTGCTGGCCGAGCTGGAGCGCGAAGGCAAGGAGCGGAAGTTCCGCGCGCCGGTGAGCATGAAGCTCAAGCGCAGCCAGGTCGCGAGCTTCCTCGCCGAGCACGCCGAAGCCTTGGGCGAAGGGCTCCTGGTGCTCGACGAGCCACTGCGCGACCGGCGGATCTTCAAGGAGATCGACCGCGTGGAGATCTCCAGTCTCGATCTCGAAACGGCGCTGGAGAGGAGCTGGTACTGGCTGGCCGTGGAGTACGGCTTCGGCGGCGACTCGGTCGGCCTGGCCGAGATCCTGCGGGCGAAGAAGGAGGGGATGCCCTACCTCGAGACGGCCGGCGGCTGGATCGATCTCAACGCGCCGGCTTTCCGGGCGCTGGACGGCCTGATGGAGCGCCTGGACGGGGAGGCGGTCAAGGGCGACCGGCTGCGGCTGCCGGTCGCCGAGCTGCTGCGCCTCCAGGCCGAGACGGGCCGGCCGGTGCGGGTTTCGGGCGACGGCGCGTCCCTCCTCGGACGGCTCCTGGAGCTCCGGCCGGCCGAGCCGCTGGGGAATCCACAAGGGATCGCGACCTCGCTCCGGAATTATCAGCGGATCGGCGTCGACTGGCTCCTGTACCTCTGCGAGAACGGCCTGGGCGGCCTGCTGTGCGACGACATGGGGCTCGGCAAGACTCTGCAGGCGATCACCCTCATGGTCACCCTCCTGGAGCGTGGGAAGAGCCGTGAGCCGTTCCTGGTCGCCTGCCCCACCAGCGTCCTCAGCCATTGGCGGAACCAGATCGAGCGTCACGCTCCGGCGGCTCTCCGGCCCATCGTGCACCACGGCGCGTCGAGGCGGCTCGCGAAGCTGCGGCCGGGAGACGTGCTGCTGACCTCCTATGGCGTCCTGCGGCGCGACTCCGAGGCGCTCTCCGCCGTGCCCTTCTCGCTGGCGGTGTTCGACGAGGCGCAGAACCTGAAGAACCGGGGGACGCAGTCCTACCAGGCGGCGGACCACCTGGTGGCGGACGTCAAGCTGGGGCTGACCGGCACGCCGATCGAGAACTCCGTGGGCGAGCTCAAGGCGCTCTTCGACCTGGTCCTGCCCGGCTATCTGGGCACGGACGCCGGTTTCGAGCAGTGCTACGAGAGGGACGAGGACGGCCTCGGGGAACTGCGGCGGGTGATCTCGCCGTTCGTGATGCGGCGCCTCAAGTCGTCGGTGCTGGCCGAGCTGCCGGCGAAGATCGAGGACCTCCGCACCTGCGCCCTTTCGGACGACCAGGCCGAGCTCTACCGCGAGGCCGTCGCCGGCCGGGGCGCCGAGCTGGCACGGCAGGTCGAGGCCGCGGCGGACGGACATCTTCCCTATCTCCACATCTTCGCCGTGCTCAACCTGCTCAAGAAGATCTGCGATCATCCCGCCCTGGCGCTGGGCGACCTCGACAGGGCGGGGGAGCTCGCCTCGGGCAAGTGGGACCTCTACCGGGAGATCCTCCAGGAGAGCCTCGACAGCGGCCAGAAGGTGGTGGTCTTCACCCAGTTCCTGGGCATGATCGAGCTGATGGAGCGCCACCTCGAAGGGCTCGGTGTCGGGTACGTCAAGCTGACGGGGGCGAGTGTCAAGCGGGGCGAGATCGTCGACCGCTTCAACCTCGATCCGGCCTGCCGGGTCTTCCTCGGCAGCCTCAAGGCCGGAGGAGCGGGCATAGATCTCGTGGCCGGCTCGGTGGTCATCCACTACGACCGCTGGTGGAACGCGGCGAAGGAAGACCAGGCGACGGACCGCGTCTACCGGTTCGGCCAGAAGCGGGCCGTGCAGGTCTTCAAGCTGGTCACCGAGGGGACGCTCGAGGAGAAGATCGCGGCGATCATCGAGCGCAAGCGGCAGGTGATGGCGAGCGTGCTGCAGGAAGACTCGGCGGAGCTGGCCAAGATCTTCTCCCGCGACGAGCTGCTCGACATGCTGCGGCAGGAAGTGTGAGACTCAAGCTGGGAGGAGCGGCATGGCGAAAGCAAAGAAATACTGGTTGATGAAGTGCGAGCCCGAGGCGTACACGATCCAGGACCTCGAGCGGGATGGCACCACGACCTGGGAAGGGGTGCGCAACTTCCAGGCGCGGAACTACATGCGCGACGACATGAAGCCGGGCGATCCGGTGCTGTTCTACGCCTCGAACGCCGAGCCCTCGGGCGTGACGGGCGTCGCCGAGATCTCCCGCGCCGCCTATCCCGATCCCTTCGCTTTCGAGGCGGGGCACAAGTATTTCGATCCCAAGAGCAATCCTGAGAATCCCACCTGGTACATGGTGGACCTGCGATTCGTCGAGGCGTTCCCGGACATCGTGCCGCTCGCCGTGCTCAAGGCGACGCGGGGCTTGAGCGACATGATGGTGACGCAGAAGGGCTCGCGGCTCTCCGTGCAGCCGGTCACGAAGAAGGAGCTCGAGATCGTGCTCAAGCTGGGCCGCAAGGGAGGCTGGACGTCATGAGGGAGCACGACGGCTACTGGGCGGAGACGATCGAGGTGCAGTGCCCCTACTGCGGCGAGCGGCTCGACCTCTCGATCGAGCCGGACGTCTATGGCACGCTGGTGCAGGACTGCGAGGTGTGCTGCAACCCCTGGTCGGTGACGATCAAACGCGACCGGGAGGGAGACCTGGACGTGCAGGTGGAGCGGGCGCAGTAGCCCGCCCCGTCCCACTCCTACCCCGTTCCCAGCGCCTCCTCCAGCCGGTCGCGGCAGCCGCGGGACAGCGGCAGCCGCTTGCCGCTCTTCAGGACTACCACGAAATCGCCGTGCGGGCTGGGCACCAGCTCACGCACGGTCTCCAGGTTGACGATGGCCGAGCGGTGGATGCGCAGGAACCGCTCGCGCGGCAGCTTGGCCTCCACCCCCGCCATCGTGTCGCGCAGCAGGTGCGATTCGTCCAGGGCGTTCAGGCGGACGTAGTTGCCGGCCGCCTCGATCCATTCGATCTCTTCCGGGGCCAGGAAGAGCACGTTGCCGTTGTTGCGCACGGCCAGCCTTCGGAAGGTGGCCTGCTCGGGGGGCGGCGGACCCATCAAGGCGGCGAGCTGGCGCTGGAGCGAGGCCGCCGCGGCGAGCAGCTCGGCCAGCCGCCGCTCCCGGAAATCGTCTTCGAGGTTCGCGCTTCTAAAATTCATTGAATCTCCGAGAAAAAGGGCCGCCGGAGATTGTCCTGGGGCTTGTCCCTATGGGATATCCCCGGCGGCGAAACGCAACGGAGGCGCCTGCTTGCGATGACCGTCTGATGATGACCGGCTATCGGAAACTGAACCGCGCGCCGAGGCGGAGGACGCGGGGGCTCAGGATCTCCACCACGTGATCCGAGGTGCTGCGCTGCAACACGCCCTGGCGTTGCAGCACGTAGGACTCGTTGAAGGCGTTGAACAGATCGATCCCCAGCGTCAGGCCGAAGGGGTTGAAGACGAATTCCTTCTCCGCCCGCAGGTCGACGACGTGGACGTCGGGGTAGCGGAAGGCGTCCACCGAGGCGTCGACCGGGATGTCGAGGCCGCTGCCGCCGTTGTCGCTGATGGTCTGGCGGCCGATGCGCCGGACGTAGCGCAGCGGATAGCCCTGGCGGCCGGTCAGGCTGGCGGCGAGGTTGACGCCCCAGGCCTTTGCGGGCGCGATCTGGTACATGCCGTTCAGGCTGTAGGACCACTTGCCGTTGATGAACACGTTGCCCTTGGCTCCTGAGGCCAGCCCCGAGCCCTGGAGGACGCCGGTGCCGTCCACGATGCCGCCGGCGATCGTGTCGGTCGGATCCTCGTTCTCACTGTCGGGGATCTGCCAGGTCCAGTCCTGCCAGGAGACGTTGCCCCGCATCATCCAGCGGTTGGCGAGCCGCTTGTTGAAGGTCAGGGACGCGCCCCGGAACTCCTGCTCGCGGTCGCCGTTCTCGAGCCGGAAGCCGTTGCGGGTGCTCACGCCTTCGCGCAGCTCCCAGTAATGGACGGTGTAGGTGCGGCCGTCGGGCCCCACGGAGGGAGTCGAGGTCCTCTCTACGTAATCGTCGCGCCGGTGCACGCGGCCCACGGAGTCGAGGTTCTCCGCGCCGAAGGGGCGGTCGCTGTCGAAGACCAGCCGCTCCGTTTCCAGGATGCCGGTGGACTTGCGGTAGTTGACGTTCAGGCCGATCACGAGCTCGGGCAGCAGGGCGTGCTCGACGCCGAGCAGGAGCTCGTCGGTGATCGGGGCTTCGAGGTTGGGATCGACGGCGTTCGATTGCAGATAGCCCAGGGTGATCGGATGGACGTTGCCGCCGACCCCGGCGTCGACTTCGAGATCTCCGGGCTCGATCGTGGGATCGCCGTTGTTGCTGGTGTAGAAGTAATGGTAGCCGACGCCGGCGAGAGGGTTGAGGAAGCTCGCCGTACCCGTCCCGAGCTGGTCGGCGAAGCGGGAGAAGCTGGCCCTCAGCAGCGTCTTCTTCTCGGCGCCGAGGGCGTAGGTGAGCCCCAGGCGTGGAGTGATCGAGCTCCAGGTGAAGCCGGCGTCCCCGCCGCCGTAGGTCACGGCGGGCAGGATCTCCGGAAAGACCGAGTTGGCCGGCGCCGTGGAGGCCAGGTTCTTGCCGCCCTGGCGGTCGTACCGGACGCCGACGTTGGCGGTCAGGTTGCCCACCGCGAGGGTGTCCTGCGCGTAGACGTTGGTGTAGTCGGTCTTCACGCTCGGCACGGCGTCGCGGGTGAGGATCAGCAGGTCGTTGCCGTTGCCGAGGATCTGCTCGAGGCCGCCGCCCGGCCAGCGGAACAGCGACGACTGCTCGGCCGTGCGGTAGCCGGCCCCGTACTTCAGCTCGTGCGACAGGCGGCCGGTGTTGAAGAAGTTCGAGGCGTCGCCCTTGATCTGCTCCTGGGGGCGCTTGATCTGGTTCAGGAAGAAGCTGTTGTGCCACTGCAGGCCGGAGTCGCGGAAGGGCACCGCCTCGCCGCCCTGGGGGACGAGCTGGAAGCCGCCGTTGACCACCGAGTACATGCCGCTGAGGAAGAACGAGCTGCCCAGGATCTGGGTGTCTTCCAGCTTGTAGGCCGTCGGGCTGGGACCGAAGCCGGACTGGTTCCAGGTCGTCTCCTGGGGGCGCTGCGGGCTGGCGTTGCGGCCGGTCTTGACCTTGTCGCTCTCCCAGACGAAGGCGGAGGCCGAGTTGCCCGGCGTGATCTGGACGTTGAGCTTGCCGTTCCAGCTCGTCAGGGTGGTCTTGTCGCTGACGTCGTCGATGGTCAGCAGGTGGATCTTCGGCTCCGCGTAGGAGCCCCAGAACCACAGGCGGTCCTTGACCACGGGGCCGCCGATCTCGGCGCCGAGGTCGACGTTCTCGACGATCCGGTTGCCCTGCTTGAAAGCGGTCTGGGCGTTGCCGCCGTTCCAGGCCCCGGCCTGGCCGAGCTCGCCGCGGTCGATCTCGAGGTCGGACTGCAGGCTGTCGTCCGATATCAGGTAGCGGCCGGAGCCGCGCCACTCGTTGCCGCCGCGCTTGGTGACCATGTTGAGTACCACGCCGCCGGTGGCGGTGGAGGCGTCGCTGCCGCCGGTCGTCACCTGCATCTCCTCGAAGGCGTCGAAGTCGTAGTAGCCGGGCGAGGAGCCGATGGCGGACATGTCGGTGATCACCATGCCGTCGAGCGACCAGACGGCCTGGTCGCCGCCGGAGCCCGGGCCCACGTAGTTGGACTGCTGGCCGCTCTCGTTGCTGCCGACGTTGATGCGGTCCGTCAGCACGCCGGGGGTGGACTGCAGGACGGACCAGGGATCGCGGGCCGAGGGGATCCGCTCGAGGTCCGAGAGCGTGATCGTGTCGGTCCGGCCGGTCTCCTGGCGGTCGAGCAGCGGCGGCCGGTCCGCCATGATCTCGATGACGTCGCCGAAGGCCGGCAGGACGGCGTCCAGCTCGGTGTTGCGGCCGACGTTGACGCTGATGTCCGAATACTCCATGGGCGTGAACTGGTCGAGCTCCAGCTTGACCGTGTAAGCGCCGGGGGGCAGGCCGGGAAACCGGAACTGCCCCTGGGCGTCGGAGACCTGGACCTGGGGCGCTGCGGAGCCCAGGAGGGTGACCGTGACGCCGGGCAGCGAAGCGCCGTCGGTGCTCTTCACGGTGCCGTAGAGATTGCCGCTCTGGGTCTGCGCCAGAGCCGCCATGGCAAAGGTGAGCAGCAGGACGGCGAGGGAAAGCGCGCGCTTTGATGAAAAACGATGAGAAATCATGATCTCAAACCTCCACGTTGAGGATCGTTGGTGCCCTCCAACGGATTGCAGATACACCTCCACTTCGTCAGCCGCCGGGCTTCACCTCCTTCCCCTTTTTCCGGATCAACCGGATCGAACAAAATCGCCTGCGGATTCCGGGAATAGCAAGCGTTGTGCCTGATCGATTCACGGAGTCGATGGGAGTCATGATCCAAGCGAGTGGATCGTAAAAGAGCGAAGGGTCCTAATTTCCGGGGCTCGGCGGCGTGGCGGCCCCGGAATTCCAGCGTTTCGTCACGGCTGCGGGGCGTTCCGTCCCCGGCGGCAGGTGAAACGGAAATCCGATCATCGATTCGAAAGTTTGAATTGCGTGGCGATCTCGTGGTCGAACATCATGATCGATGGGCGATCCAACGGAAAAGGTTTCGAATCGTCCCCGTCCGAGGTCGGAGCGTCCTCCGTTTTCACCGGATTTTGGCGGGCTCCGCCCTCTGTTGTGGACGGCGACCCCTTGACTCCCTCCGGCTCCGGGCGACACGATGGGGCCGGCCATGCACACGATCTTCAAGGACTTCAGCTTTTCCTCCGCCCATGCCATCCGCGGCCACACCCGCGGGTGCGAGAACCTGCACGGGCACAACTACCGGGTGCGGGTCCATCTGCGGGCGGAGCGGCTGGACGCCTTGGGGATGGTGCTCGACTTCGCGGACCTGAAGGCGATGATGGAGGAGATCGTGGGCCCCTTCGACCACCGGGTGATCAACGACATCCCGCCGTTCGACCAGCGGAACACCACGGCGGAGCTGCTCAGCCAGTACGTCTTCGAGGAGGTCGAGCGGCGCCTCGCCGGCCAGGACCGGGTGCGTGTGGCCAGGGTCGAGGTGTGGGAGACGGACACCTCGTGCGCGATCTATGAGGCTTGACGGGGGTCTTCCGCTCCGATTGCGCCATCGGATAGAATGGTGGCAACTTCCGCCGCGGCAACCCGTACTATCAAGCCCGGCTCAATAGTCTTACAAGTAGAACCAGGGGAGCACAAGGAGAAGGCATGGCTTCGGAAAAGCCCTCGCTGGACGGTCTGCGCATCGATCGCTCGGAGGTGGAGACGGGAGGCGGCAAGGGGCGCCTCTGGCTCGCCTTGCTGGGCGTCGTGCTCGCGGCCTTGGCCGTGGGCTGGTGGTTCGCCCGGCCGCGGCCGGCGCAGGTGAAGGCGGTGGCGGCGCAGGCCCGGACGGGCGGCGCGGGCGGCGCCGGAGCGGTGCTCAACGCCTCCGGCTATGTCACGGCCCGCCGGCAGGCGACCGTCTCCTCGAAGATTACCGCCAAGGTGGTCGAGGTGCTGGTGGAGGAGGGGATGGAGATCCGCGAGGGGCAGGTGCTCGCCCGCCTCGACGACTCGACCCCCAGGAAGCAGTTGGCGCTGGCCGAGGCCCGGCTGCTCTCGCAACGGCGGGCCCTGACCGAGGTCGAGGTGCGGCTGCGGGAATCGAAGCTCAGCCAGCAGCGCATGCAGCGCCTGCTGGAGCAGGGGGTCTCGACCCGGGCCCAGGTGGATGCCGCCGACGCCGAGACGGACTCGCTGGCGGCGCGGCTCGACCTCGGGCGTCAGGACGTCGCCGTGTCCGAGCGCGAGCTCGCCCTGCGCCGCCAGGACGTCGACGACACCGTCATCCGAGCGCCGTTCTCGGGGGTGGCCGTGAGCAAGGACGCGCAGCCCGGCGAGATGATCTCGCCGGTCTCCGCCGGCGGCGGCTTCACCCGCACGGGCATCTGCACGCTGGTGGACATGAAGTCGCTGGAAGTCGAGGTGGACGTCAACGAGAGCTACATCAACCGGGTCAGTCCCGGGCAGCGGGCGCTGGCGACCCTCGACGCCTATCCGGACTGGCAGATCCCGTCGACGGTGATCATGCCGGTGCCCACGGCGGACCGGCAGAAGGCGACGGTGCGCGTGCGCCTGTCGTTCGACCAGCTCGATCCCCGGATCCTGCCGGACATGGGCGTCAAGGTCGCCTTCCTGGGAGACCAGGACGAGAAGGCCGACGTCGCCAACCGCGCGGTGGTGGTGATCCCCCGCGCCGCGGTGCGCAAGGACGGCGACAAGGACGTGGTCTTCGTGGTCCAGGGCGACCGCGCCGAGCGGCGGGCGGTGGGCCTCGCCGCCGGCTCCGGCGACGAAGCGGTCGTGACCTCCGGAATCGCCGCCGGCGAGCGGGTGGTGACCGAGGGGCCCGCGGATCTGAAGGACGGAGCCGCTGTCTCCGTCCAACCATGAGATAACAGGAGGAACCGATGGAGCAGAACGGCACGCTGGTCCGCGTCCACGACGTCCACAAGGTCTACCGGCGCGGCGATGAGCGGATCGAGATCCTGCAAGGGATCGATCTCGAAATCCCCCAGGGCGATTTCCTGGCGCTGATGGGGCCTTCCGGGTCGGGCAAGACGACGCTGCTCAACCTGATCGGCGGCCTCGACCGCCCGACCTCGGGCTCCGTCGAGGTGGCGAGCAAACCGATCCACCAGCTCTCCGACGGGCAGCTCGCCCAGTGGCGGGCTCGTCACGTTGGCTTCGTCTTCCAGTTCTACAACCTGCTGCCGGTGCTGACGGCCGAGCGCAACGTCGAGCTCCCCCTGCTGCTGACCGATCTCTCGGCGGCCCAGCGCCGGCAGCACGCGGCGACGGCGCTCGGGGTGGTCGGCCTCTCCGACCGCGCCCAGCACTACCCCCGGCAGCTCTCCGGCGGCCAGGAGCAGCGGGTGGGCATCGCCCGGGCCATCGTCACCGACCCGACGCTGCTGCTCTGCGACGAGCCCACGGGCGACCTCGACCGCAAGTCGGGCGACGAGATCCTCGATCTCCTCCAGGCGCTCAACCGCGACCACGGCAAGACCATCGTCATGGTGACCCACGACCCCCACGCCGCCGCCCGCGCCCGGCGCACCCTGCATCTCGACAAGGGGAGCCTGGTCACGGAGCCGGCGCCATGAAGTACCTGCCGCTGATCTGGAACAACCTCAAGCGGAAGAAGGTCCGTACGATCTTCACGGTGCTGTCGGTCTTCGTCAGCTTTCTCCTGTTCGGGTTCCTGGTGGCCGTCGACAACGCCTTCACCAGCGGCGTGGACGTGGCGGGGGCGGACCGCTTGCTGACGATCCACAAGGTCTCCCTCATCCAGCCGCTGCCGGGCACCTACGGGGCGCGGATCAAGGCGGTGCCGGGCGTCGAGGCGGTCACTTCCGCCAACTGGTTCGGCGGTGTCTACCAGGATCCGAAGAACTTCTTCGGCCAGATGGCGGTCGACAAGGACACCTTCCTCGACCTCTATCCCGAGTACGTCCTGCCGGAGACCCAGAAGAAGGCCTGGCTGGCCGATCGCGCCGGGGCGCTCGTCGGGCGTCAGCTCGCCGAACGGTTCGGCTTCAAGGTCGGCGACCGCATCCCCATCCAGGCGACCATCTACCGCAAGCCGGACGGCTCGAGCCTGTGGGAGTTCAACGTCTCCGGCATCTACGACGGGGCCGAGAAGGCGACCGACACCAGCGGCCTCTATTTTCGGTACGACTACCTGAACGAGGGCATGGGCGGACGGCTCGGCATCGTGGGCTGGTACACCGTCAGGATCGCCGATCCGGCGCGCGCCACCGAGATCTCGAAGCGCATCGACGGGCTGTTTGCCAACTCGCCGGCCGAGACCAAGACGAATACCGAGAAGGCCTTCGCCCAGTCGTTCGCCAACCAGGTCGGCAACATCGGTGCGATCGTCCGCTGGGTCTTGCTGGCGGTGTTCCTGATCATGCTGGTGGTGACGGGGAACACCATGGCGCAGGCGGTGCGGGAGCGCACCAACGAGTTGGCCGTGCTCAAGACGCTGGGCTTCTCGCGCGGCCTCGTGCTGGGGCTGGTGCTCGCCGAGTCCCTGGCGATCGCGGTGCTCGGCGGCGGGCTGGGCCTGCTGCTGGCCGTCGGGGTGATCATCCCCGCGCTCGGCAAGGCGCTGCGGTCCTTTCTGCCCGTTTTCTTCCTGCCGGCCAGCGCCCTGCTGACCGGAGTGGGGCTGATCCTGCTCTTCGGCGTCGCCGCCGGGCTGCTGCCGGCGACCCAGGCCATGCGGCTGCGCATCGTGGACGCGCTAAGGAGGGTATGAACCATGGCATCGAACTGGCTCTCTCAAGTGGCGGCGGTGACGTCGGTCAACCTGCGGACGATCCCGGAGCGCCGCGGCTCCTCGCTGGCCACTGTCATCGGCGTGGCCGGCGTGGTGATCGTCTCGATCGCCGTGTTCTCCATCGCGGAAGGGGTGCGCCACGCCCTGACCGCCAGCGCCGGGTCGGACAACGCCGTGGTGCTGCGGTCGGGCAGCGACAGCGAGATGATGAGCGGCCTGCAGCGCGACGCCACGCGCATCATCGCCGAGGCGCCGGGGGTGCGCCGCGGCGCGGGCGGAGCGGTCTCCTCGGCCGAGCTCTACGTGATCGTCGACCTGCCGAAGCGGTCCTCCGGCACGGACGCCAACGTGCCCCTGCGGGGCGTTCAGCCGGCCGCCTTCGAGGTCCGCGACAAGGTGCGCGTCGTCGAGGGGCGGAAGTTCGAGCCGGGGCGCAACGAGATCATGGTCGGCCGGGCCGCGGCGTCGCAGTTCAAAGGCCTGGACGTGGGCAACCACTTGCGCTGGGGGGAGAACGAATGGACGGTCGTGGGGATCTTCGAGGCGGGCGGCGGCCTTCCGGAGTCGGAGATCTGGTGCGACGTCGGGGTGCTCCAGCCCGCCTACCGGCGCGGCAGCAGCTTCCAGTCGGTCTACGCGAAGCTCGAGTCGCCCGCGGCCTTCCAGGCGTTCAAGGACGCCCTGACCACCGATCCCCGCCTGGACGTCAAGGTGGTCCGCGAGGACGAGTACTACGCTGCGCAATCGCAGACGCTGACCGGCTTGATCAGGATCATCGGGATCTTCATCACGATCGTGATGGGCGCCGGCGCCGTCTTCGCGGCGCTCAACACGATGTACGCCGCCGTGTCCGCGCGGACGCGGGAGATCGCGACGCTGCGCGCCCTCGGGTTCCGCGCCGGGCCGGTGGTGATCTCCGTGCTGGCGGAGTCGCTGCTGCTGGCGCTCCTCGGCGGCGTGATCGGGGCGGCCGTGGCCTGGCTCGCCTTCGACGGGTATCAGACCTCGACGCTCAACTGGAGCACGTTCAGCCAGTTGTCGTTCGCGTTCGCCGTCACGCCGCCGCTGATTGCGCTGGGCATCGTCTGCTCGCTGCTGATGGGGCTGATCGGCGGAATGTTCCCGGCCATCCGCGCGGCGCGCCTGCCGGTGGCGACGGCGCTGCGGGAGCTCTAGCCCGTTCCTTGCATGCCCGCGAAGGCGGGGGATAGAATCGATCGGTGCTCCCGCCCCCTGGAGCACCTTGCGAAGGGGAGATGATGTCTCAGCAAACCAAGGATCTAGTCGAAGAGTCTCCCGCCGTCGCGCCTCCGCCCGGCCCGGCCAAGCTCGCTCTGGATGACAAGGAGTACGAGCTGCCGGTCGTCGTGGGGACCGAGGGCGAGGTTGGCGTCGATATCGCCCAGCTCCGTGCCCAGAGCGGCGCGATCACGCTCGATCCCGGCTACGGGAACACGGGCGCGTGCGAGAGCGCGATCACGTTCATCGACGGCGAGGCCGGGATCCTGCGCTACCGCGGCTACCCGATCGAGGAGATCGCCGGCCAGGCCCAGTTCACAGAGGTCTGCTTCCTGCTCATCTACGGTCAACTGCCCAACGCTCAGGAGCTCAAGGCTTTCGAGGACCGGCTGACCTACCACAGCCTGCTCCACGAGGACATGAAGAAGTTCTTCGAGGGCTTCCCCTCGAGCGCCCATCCCATGGCCATGCTGTCGTCGATGGTGGCGTCGCTCTCGGCCTACTACCCGGACGGTCCGGGGAGCTCGGACCTCGACCTCAACATCGCGCGGCTGCTCGCCAAGGTGCCCACCATCGCGGCCTTCTCCTACAAGAAGAGCATCGGCCAGCCGTTCATGTACCCGTGCAACGAGCTCTCCTACTGCGCCAACTTCCTGCGCATGATGTTCTCGGTGCCGGCGGAGCCGTACGCGGTGCGGCCGGTCGTCGAGCGGGCGCTCAACCTCCTGCTCATCCTGCACGCGGACCACGAGCAGAACTGCAGCACCTCGACTGTGCGCATGGTCGGGAGCAGCCAGGCCAACCTGTTCGCCTCGATCTCGGCCGGCATCTGCGCCCTCTGGGGCCCGCTCCACGGCGGCGCCAACCAGGCGGTCATCGAGATGCTGGAGCGCATCCGCGACGACGGCGGGGATTACAAGAAGTACGTCGACATGGCGAAGGACAGGAGCGCCGGCTTCCGGCTCATGGGCTTCGGTCACCGCGTCTACAAGAACTTCGATCCGCGGGCGCGGATCCTCAAGGAGACGGCGGATGAGGTGCTCGCCGAGCTGGGCGTCCAGGACTCGCTCCTCGACATCGCGAAGGCTCTCGAGGAGGTCGCCCTGCACGACGACTTTTTCATCTCCCGCAAGCTCTACCCCAACGTCGACTTCTACAGCGGCATCCTCTATCGGGCCATGGGCATCCCGACCAACATGTTCACGGTGATGTTCGCCCTCGGCCGCATGCCGGGCTGGATCGCGCACTGGAAGGAGATGCTGGAAGATCCCAAGACCCGCATCAACCGGCCGCGCCAGATCTACGTCGGCCCCACCCAGCAGCCGTTCGTGCCGGTCGACCGGCGGTAAGCCGGAACCTAAGCGAGCTTTTGAATAGGCCAGCGGAAACGCTGGCCTTTGTTTTTCTAATACTTCTTTTGGCGGTGAAACATGCGGTGAAGCCGGTCGTGGTCCTTCTCGCGGAAGCTCTCGAGCCGGCGCCAGAGGTGCGGCCAGCGGCTGAGCAGCCGGCGCAGCCCGCGATAGAAGAGCGCGTTGTCGAGCGAGAGCAGGGCCGCGCCGACGAGGATGGTGGCGATCCCCTGGATGCCGGGCAGCACCAGGCCGGCTACCCCGACCAGGATCAGCAGCCAGCCGACGACGAAGATCCCGACGCGCACGCCCATGGAGAGC
>DATFNZ010000196.1:0-20222 GCA_035266085.1 Thermoanaerobaculia bacterium | reverse complement strand
CGTCATGGCGTTGAGCAGCGTGCTCTTGCCGGCGTTGGTGTAGCCGATGATCGAGAGCACGGGGACCCCCTCCTCGCGGCGGCGCCGGCGGCGGAGGTCGCGCTGGCGCGACAGGCTCTCGACCTGCTTCTCCAGGGAGCGGATACGGTCGCGGATGCGCCGGCGGCCGATCTCGACTACGGTCTCGCCGGGGCCTCGGCCGCCGATGCCGCCGGTCAGGCGCGACAGGCCCGCGTCCTTCTCCGTCAGGCGCGGCAGCGAGTACTTGAGCTGGGCGAGCTCCACCTGGAGCTTGCCGTCCCGGCTCTGGGCGCGCTGGGCGAAGACGTCCAGGATGAGCTGCGTGCGGTCGATCGCCTTGAGGCCCGTCGCGTCCTCGAAGGCCCGCGCCTGGGCAGGCTTCAGGTCGATGTCGAAGACGGCGACCGTGGCCCGGTGGCGCATGGCTTCGAGCACGATGTCCTGCAGCTTGCCCCGGCCCACCACGGTGCGCGGATGGACCTGCTGGCGCTTCTGGCGCACGGTGCCCGCGACGGCCACGCCGGCCGAGCGCACCAGCTCCAGCATCTCCTCGAAGTGCTCGTCCTCGGGGACGATGCCGACCACCAGGGCCCGCTCTTTGGCGGTCTCCCCGGCATCGCGGGTGACGCGGGCGAACTCTTCCTCCAGGGCCTTCATGGTGGCCTCGACGTCGAAGCGGATCTGGTGGACGTCGGGAGCCTGGATGCGCTCGAAGGGCTCGCCGTCGCCGCCATTGCCGTTGAAACCGTCGCCGTCCGGCCCGAGCGGGGCCAGATGGGCGAGCTCGACCCGGCCCGGCAGGCCGGTGTCGAGGACCTCGATGGCGGCCACCAGGTCCAGCCGCAGCAGGGCGAGGTCGTTCAGGTCGTCGCGGGTGAGCGGCTCGCCTTTGAGGTGGGTATGAACGAGGCGCAGCCCGCGGAACCGGCCGACGCCGCCGCGGAGACGGCCGACGTCGGGCAGGGTGAGGCTGTGGGCGTTGCCCACGATGACGTTGCGGACGTTGCCGTCGCGGCCGAGCAGGACTCCGATCTGGCGGTTGAGCCGGTGGGAGGTCTCGGTCAGGTGGCGGGCCAGCTCGGGGGAGACCACCTGCCGCGGGTCGACGCGGCGGCGGTAGGTGCGCTCCAGAGCGCGGATCTCGGAGGCCTTGATGCCACGGATGTCGCCGTCGATCTGTGAGATGGGAAAGTCTCCTTCGAAGATTCCAGGATGTCAGTTCAGGGTCGGCGGGGAGTAGTACTCGTCGGTCGAGAGCTGCTCGATCCCCATCCCCATCAACGTCAGGAGCAGCTCTTCTCTTACGCCCGGGTCGGCCGCTTCCAGAAGGGCCTGCTTCTCCGCCGGCCGGAAGGGGAGCGCCACGGAGAGGCCGTTCAAGAGCGAGATGCCGGGCACGCTCGACAGCAGGTCGAAGTCGAACTCCATCTCGTGCTTCCCGCCGAAAGCGCGCAGGGCGCGCATCAGCCGCGTCGGGTTCATGAAGACGGTCAGCTCGTCGAGATCGCGCTGGAACTCGGAGTAGTCGGCCTCCACCCGCCGGTAGCCGCGGTGGAGCGGCAGCTCCCGCCGGACGCGGAAGCGGCAGACGCCGCGCAGGAGGACCAGGTAGCGGCCGTCGTCCTGCGGCTCGCACTCGTCGATCCGGCCGAGGCAGCCCACGGAGTAGAGCTCGGAGACGTCCGGCGTCTCGGCGGCTTCCACCCAGTTGTCCTGCCGGGGCACCAGGGGCTGGATCAGTCCGATGTAGCGCTCGCCTGCCAGCGCGTCGGCCACCATGTTGCGATAGCGCGGCTCGAACACGTTGAGCGGCAGGAGGTTCCCGGGCAGGAGAAGCGAGCCGGTCAGCGGGAAGATGGGGATGACGTTGGGAGAAGTTCTCGGGGTCTCGGACATCATCATTTAAAACCAAAGGCGCCGCGAGGGGATTCCCCCGCGGCCGCTCCGCCCGTGACTATTCGTCCGGCCCCGCCTTGAGCACCGCCAGGAAGGCCTCCTGGGGGATCTCCACGGAGCCCACCATCTTCATGCGCTTCTTGCCCTCCTTCTGCTTCTCGAGGAGCTTGCGCTTGCGGCTGATGTCGCCGCCGTAGCACTTGGCGATGACGTCCTTGCGGTAGGCGTTGATCGTCGCGCGGGCGATGATGTTGCCGCCGATGGCCCCCTGGATGGCGATCTTGAAGTTCTGCCGGGGGATGGTCTCGGCCAGCCGCTCGCAGTAGTGGAGGGCCCGGGGGCGGGACTTCTCGCGGTGGACGAGCTGCGACAGGGCGTCCACCTTGTCGCCGTTGACCAGGATGTCGACCTTGACGAGGTCGGTCTCGCGGTAGTCGATCAGGTCGTAGTCGAAGGAGCCGTACCCCTGAGTGACCGTCTTCAGCCGGTCGTAGAAGTCGAACAGGATCTCGCCCAGGGGTAGCTCGGAGGTCACCTGCAGGCGGGCCATGGACAGGTACTCGAAGGCGGTGTTGACTCCCCGCCGCTCGCGGCAGATCTCCATCACCGCCCCCAGGTAGCGCTCGGGGATCATGATCGACGCCTTGATGAACGGCTCGCGGATGAAGTCGATGGCCCCAGGGTCGGGGAAGAGGGCCGGGTTGTCCACCGTGGTGAGCTGGCCGTTGGTCAGCATCACCTCGTACTGCACGGAGGGGGCGGAGAGCAGGAGCGACAGGTTGTGCTCCCGCTCCAGACGCTCCTGGACGATCTCCAGGTGCAGGAGGCCCAGGAAGCCGCAGCGGAAGCCGAAGCCGAGGGCCGTCGAGGCGTCCTTCTGGAAGGTGAGGGAGGCGTCGTTGAGCTTCAGCTTGTCGAGGGCCTTCGCGAGGTTCTCGTAGTCGTCGGTGGCGATCGGGTAGATGGAGGAGAAGACCACGGGCTTCGCCTCCTTGTAGCCGGGGAGCGGCGCGGCGGCCGGATGCGCCACCTCGGTGATCGTGTCGCCGACGTTGATCTCGGAGACCGCCTTGACGCCGGCGATCAGGTAGCCCACGGCGCCGGCTTCCAGGAAGTCCGTCTTGACCCGCTTCAACTGGAGCAGGCCGACCTCCTCGACCTCGTACTCCTTGTTGGTGTGCATGAGGAGGACCTTCTGGCCGGGGCGGAGGGTCCCCTCCTTGACCCGGCAGATGAGCACGACGCCGCGGTAGATGTCGTACTGGGCGTCGAAGATCAGGGCGCGCAGCGGCGCCTCCGTTTCGCCCACCGGGGCCGGCAGCTTGTCGACGATGGCTTCGAGGACGTCGTCGATGCCGATTCCCTGCTTGGCCGAGCAGAGCACGGCCTCGAAGGGATCGAGGCCGAGGTCGGCGTCGATCTCCTCGCGGATCCTCTCGACGTCGGCCGAGGGAAGGTCGATCTTGTTGATGACGGGCACGACCTCGAGGTCGTACTCGAGGGCCAGGTAGAGGTTGGCGACGGTCTGCGCCTCGACTCCCTGGGAGGCGTCGACCAGGAGCAGGGCCCCCTCGCACGACATCAGAGAGCGCCGGACCTCGTGGGAGAAGTCGACGTGGCCGGGGGTGTCGATCAGGTTCAGCCGGTAGGTCTTGCCGTCCCGCGCGGTGTACCGGAGGGTGATGGTGTTGCTCTTGATGGTGATGCCGCGCTCGCGCTCGATGTCCATCGAGTCGAGGATCTGATCGCGGAACTCCCGGTCCTCCACCCCGCCGCAGCGCTGGATGAGCCGGTCGGCCAGGGTAGACTTGCCGTGATCGATGTGGGCGATGATGCAGAAGTTACGGATGTCTTCCAAGCGATACCTTTCCCGTCTGCGACTCCGGAGGAGTGCCGTGCAGGAGATCCTACAACGGCTGGCTCCCGGGGGTGCATTCCAGGACTGAAGGAGGAGCCGTGAAGCCGAAAGCGGGACGCACCGTTTACTCGACCGAGACCGCCGTCCGGCGTCAGGAGGAGCCCGCGAGCCGCACTCCCCTGGCGAGCGAGCCGCCGTTCAGGCAGTCGCCGCGGGTGCGCCTGGACCGGGCGGGTCGAGGCGGCAAGACGGTGACGGTCGCCGGGCCCCTGGCGCTGACGCGGGACGAGGCGGAGGAGCTGCTGTCGGCCTGGAAGAAGCTGTGCGGGAGCGGCGGATCGCTGAAGGCGGGGAAGACCCGGGAGGGCGCCCCCGCCTTCGAGCTGGAGGTTCAGGGCGACCATGCCGAGCGGCTGGTCGCCGAGCTGCTCAAGGCGGGCTACAAGGCCAAGCGGTCGGGAGGCTAGGCGTCAGCCTTCTCCTACCCTGTGGCCCCCACCCTTGTAGAAGTAGTCGTAGCCTTCCTGTGTGAAGACGTACTCCTCACCCTCCCTCTGGACGAGGTTGCTGTCCAGCAGGGACTGCATCGCGCCTTCGAAGTCGACGCCGGGGCTTTCGGCCGCGGCCTCCTCGAAGGCGCTCTGCGGCAGGCGGTCGCCCGGCCGGGCGCCGATCCGGTCCCCCTTCGCTTCGTGGAACTGCACCAGCAGGATCTCCGCTCCTTTGGACAGCAGGATCATCGGCATCGTCATCGTCTCCTTTCGTCGAGGGAGCGCCGCGAGCGGCGTCCCCTGCAAGCTCTTGCCAGTACAGGAGCAACGGGCATGCCACCTGCAACGGAAAGCCACGAGGAGGAGATGCCATGAGCAATGCCGAGACTACCGACACCACCATCACCAAGGTCGATTCCCGCCACTCGCCGAAGGGCGTGCTGGGCCAGAAATACCTCGCCTCCGGAGTCCACGTGGCGATGCGCCTTTTCGAGGAGGAGCCCACGACCGTCGAGAAGCCCGAGAGCCGCCGGGAGTACGAAACGGTCGGCTACGTGATCGAGGGGCGGGCCGAGCTGCACCTGGAGGGCCAGATGGTGCTCCTGGAGGCGGGCGACTCCTGGGTGGTGCCGCGCGGCGCGGCGCACCGGTACCGGATCCTGGAACCGTTCAGGGCCGTGGAGGCCACCTCGCCGCCCGCCCATGCCCATGGGCGGGACGAGGTTTGAGGGGCGCCGTCAGAGCTTCAAAACCATCTTGATCATGTCGTGCTGGTTGCCGTCGGGGTCCGTCCCGTAGCCCGGGATGGTGTACCCCTCGAAGCCGAGGTCCTTCAGAGTCTGGACCGCGTCGGCCTCGAAGTCGGAGATCAGCATGCACGTCAGGTGGCGCAGACCGTCCAGGCGGGCGGTGTCGATGAAGTTGTTGACCAGCAGGGTGCCCAGGCCGGCGCCGCGGTACTCGGGGTCGATGAGCCACTTGACGCGGCCGACCAGGCGCAGCGGGCTGCCCTGGCGGCGGTGGAGCGTCGCGTCGGCCACCACCCGTCTGCCGTCGAAGGCGAGCAAGGGCAGCACCTTCGAGTAGTCCTGCTCGCGGCCCCAGCTCTCGACGAGGGAGCGGTTGTCGATCCGGTCCCAGGCGAAACGGCGGACCTCGGGGGACAGGTGCAGGAAGAACTCGTAGAGCGCGTCGACGTCGTTCGCGGTGAACGGACGGACGAGCAGGCGCCGACCGTCGCGAAGCACGGCTTCTTGTGGATATCGGATGGCCATGTCCCTCCTCCGGGGAAAAAACTCAGGGATGGGGAGCCTAGCATGGCCGGGGCCTTGGGCGAGAGCCGGCGGAGGCGTCCCGCGTAAGTAGGCTTGGCAGCAAGAAAAACGAGAATGGCACACGTCTTGCTTTGTAGATGATCGACCATGATCGACCACGGAGTTACGACAACCCCGAGGATCTGCCCAAGGAGGCTGCGGTGTTCAAGGTCCAGGATGAGACAACGGAATCAGCTCTCTGCGTAGGGATCATTGCCGCCCTGATCTGGGGCATCGGCCTGAGTTTGTACGTATTCCAACAGGTGCCCGGACAGATTTCCTGGACCGTGTGGAGCGCCCAACTGGTGGGCGGAATCCTCGCCTGCATCGTCGTTCCCCTGGCCTTCGTGTGGGGCCGGGAGTGGGTCCTGGCCCGGATCCAGCCGCCCGCCGAGCCGCTGCGGCAGCAGTCGTGAGGGTCCTTCCCCAGGTGCGGGGCTGGGGAGGCGTGTCAAATCCTTCCTGGATCGAGCCCCGCGTCTTCGAAAGCTTGCCTCAACAGATCCTCGACCCCGATTCGGCGTGCCCACTCCGCCAGGTAGAGCAGATCGAGTCTCGCGCCCTGAACCTTGAGCACGCCAAGGACGTCGTTCAACTGCTGGCTGGAGACGCAGTTGCCCTTTCTGTACCAGAGGAGCTTCTGCAGGACGGTATCCTCGGCGCTGGACACCTGGAGCATGGTTCCGGGCATACCCGGCAGGGGCAGAACCTGACGGCGAGCCATCTCCGTCACGGATAGGGGCTCCGGTTTCAAGAGGAAGACGTCGACTTTGATCGCCGTAGCCAAATGGATCAGGTTGAAAGAGGAACGGCGCCGCACGCCATGGAGAACGCGCTCGGCGTCCACGTAGAAACGTCCGGAGACTGCGTCGACGAATGGCTGGACGTGCTCCATCCCCAGATCCGCCAGCAGGTCGGCATCTTGGGTCGAACGGGGAATGCCGTGGAGGGAGCTCGCCAGGGAACCTCCGACGAAGTAGGAAACTCCAAGTCCATCCAGAGACCGCGTCACTTCGAGAACGACTTGAAGAGCCTCCTGCGGAGACACCATTCAGTAACCCTCTACCTCCGGATCCCATCCGAACGCCTTGATCATCGTTTCACGATCCAGCCATAGAGCCGCCAACCTCAAGCGGAGCTCCCGCTCGGAAAGCTCCGGCCCGTATTGGGTCTGGATCCGGAGGGCCGCCATGTACTGGGCCATCCGGTTCAACTCCCATACTTGCAGGAGCCTCTCGAAGGGAGTCATCCTCCGGTAGCGGTTCAGGACCATCTCCTCGATCTCCGGAGGCGTGTCGAGAGATTGGGTCTTCATTTCGGGCCACCCTCTTGCTCGACAAGGTACCACGGGCGGAATCGCGGCTCCAATAACAACGTTAGACTGTCTGAATGGCCGAACCGGCGTGGGAGGACCTCTCTCGGACGCTGCGCAGTAGTGCGCCCTACAAGTCCCTGCTCCAGGGGCTCGGGGACGTGGTGCGCCTGCCCGTGCCCGCCGCGGCCTGGGTGGGGGAGATGCTGGCGCGCGACCTCGGCCGGCCGCTGCTGGTGCTGGTGCCCCGCGAGGCGGACGCCCTGATGTGGATGGAGGCGGCGCGCCTCTTCGGCCGCGAGGAGGGAGTGGTCTACTTCCCGGCGCCCTCGCTGACCCCCTACCAGGAAGCCGAGACCTCCCTGCTGGTGCGAGCCCAGGAGTCGGTGGCGCTCGACTGCGTGACGTCTGGACGGATGACGACCGTCGTCGCCACCCCGCGGGCCCTGTTCCGGCGCCTGCCGACCGTCGAGGACTTCCGCCGGACCGTCCTGACGATCCGCCCCGGCGAGGACCATCCCATCGAGCGGCTGACCGCTCACCTGGTGCGCTACGGCTTCCGCCGCACGGACCTGGTCTACGAGGTCGGGGACTTCGCCGTGCGTGGCGGCATCGTGGACTTCTTCCCGCCCGGCGAGGACTCGCCCGTCCGCCTCGACCTCTTCGGCGACACGGTCGAGTCGATCCGCTGGTTCGATCCCCAGTCGCAGCGCTCGGAGGACACGCTGGACTCGGTCCGCGTCCTGCCGCTCTCCCTGTTTCCCGTCGGAGCGGCGGAGGCCGGGCGGCTGGCGGACGTGCTGTCCGGCGGCCAGACGGCCGATCCGGACTGGGGACCGGAAGCGGCCGAGCTGCTGGAGTCCCTGCGGACCCGCGGCGAGTTCCCTGGCTGGGAGAACTACCTGCCGCTGCTCGCGGGCCGCACCCTCGGCCTGGCCGAGGTGCTGGCGGACGCCCTCGTGCTGGCCGTCGATCCGCCGGCCCTGGAGGCGGAGGCGGCGCATCATGACGAGCGGCTGCAAGCCGACTTCGCGGCGCGCCGGGACCATGGGCGCCTGGCGGTGCCACCCGAGGTCCTGGAGCAGCCGGCCGGCGAGGTGCGGGAGGTGCTGGAGACCGCCGCCGTCCGCCTGCGCGACCTGGTCGTCGGCGGCTCGCGCGACGGCGAAGGGGCCGGCATCGATTTTCGGGGCACCCTGACCGACCTCTTCCATGGCCAGCTCCCGCGCTTCCCCCAGGAGGTGGCGACGGCCCGCGCCCGCGGCGAGCGGTGCGTCGTGGTGGTCTCTCCGACCCACCGGCGGCGGATCGAGGAGCTGCTGGAAGGTCGCGAGGTGCCGCTCGGGCGGGGCGGCGTGGAGCTGGTCACGGGCGAGCTCGGGCGCGGCTTCCGCCTGCCGCCGGCGGGCGTGGTGGTCTACGGCGAGCAGCAGCTCCTGCCCCAGGCCAAGCTGCAGCGGCGGCCGGGCCGGGCCCGCTTCGGACCCTTCCTCTCCGGCCTGCGCGACCTCAAGGTGGGCGACTACGTGGTGCACGTGGACCACGGCATCGGCCAGTTCGTGGCCCTCCGCTCGGTGGGCGGCGACGGCAACGGCTCGGGCGGCTTGCCACCGGTGCTGCGCGATTTCGCGGCGGGGGCGGCGGGCGGCGCCCCGGGGGCCACCGCCGAGACCGAGGTGATGGAGATCGCCTACGCCACCGGCAAGCGCCTGCTGCTCCCCCTCTCCCGCATCGACCAGGTGCAGAAGTACAGCGGCATCGAGGGGGTCGCGCCGCGGCTCGACCAGCTCGGCGGCACCTCCTGGAACCGCACCAAGGCGCGGGTCAAGAAGGGCATGCGCGACATGGCCGAAGAGCTGCTCAAGCTCTACGCCGAGCGCCAGGTCGCCCGCGCCCCGGCCCTGCCGGTGGACACCGATATGCTGCACCAGTTCGAGGCCGCCTTCCCCTATGAGGAGACGGCGGACCAGCTCGAGGCCATCGCCACCATCCGCGAGGACCTCCAGCGCGAGCGGCCCATGGACCGCCTGCTCTGCGGCGACGTCGGCTACGGCAAGACCGAGGTCGCCATGCGGGCCGCCTTCAAGACGGTCGACGGCGGCTTCCAGGTGGCGGTGCTGGCGCCCACCACCATCCTGGCGGACCAGCACCTGGAGACCTTCAAGCGGCGCTTCGCCGGCTTTCCCATCCACGTCGAGATGGTGTCGCGCTTCCGCTCGCCGCAGGAGGTGCGGGAGCTCAAGAAGCGGCTGGCCGACGGCAAGGTGGACATCCTGATCGGCACCCACCGGCTGCTGTCGAAGGACATCCAGCTCCCCAAGCTGGGGCTGATGATCGTCGACGAGGAGCAGCGCTTCGGCGTCGCCCAGAAGGAGCGGCTGAAGCAGCTCAAGAAGAACGTCCACGTGCTCGCCATGTCGGCGACGCCGGTGCCGCGCACGCTCCAGCTCTCGCTGGCCGGCGTGCGCGACCTGTCGGTGATCGAGACGCCGCCGCGCGACCGCATGGCGGTCGAGACGGCGATCCTCCCCTACCGCGACGAGCTGGTGCGCGAGGCGATCGAGGCCGAGATCGAGCGCGGCGGGCAGGTCTACTACGTCTACAACCGGGTCGAGTCGATCGAGGAGCGGCTCGCCAAGCTGCGCGAGATCGTGCCGGGGATCCGGGTGACGGTGGGGCACGGCCAGCTCGACGAGGAGGAGCTGTCGCGGCGGATGCACGCCTTCACCCGCGGCGACTTCGACGTGCTGCTCGCCACCACGATCATCGAGAACGGCATCGACATCCCCAACGTCAACACCATGATCGTCCACCGGGCGGACCGCTTCGGCCTGGCGCAGCTCTACCAGCTCCGCGGCCGGGTGGGGCGGAGCAACCAGCTCGCCTACTGCTACTTCATGGTGCCCGAGGACCGGGTGCTCTCCGAGCAGGCGAGGAAGCGCCTGGCCGCCCTGCGCGAGTTCTCCGACCTCGGCGCCGGCTTCCGCATCGCGGCGCGCGACCTCGAGATCCGCGGCGCCGGCAATCTTCTGGGCGGCGAGCAGAGCGGCCACATCGGGTCCCTGGGCATCGAGACCTATCTCAAGCTGCTGGAGGAGACGGTGCGCGAGCTGCGCGGCGAGAGCGTCGAGGAGGCGCCCTCGGTGGCCCTCGACCTGCCGGTGCCGATGTCGATCCCCCAGGACTACGTGGACGACGCCAACCTGCGCATGGAGCTCTACCGCAAGATCGCCGAGGAGCCGGAGCGCGAGATGCTGGCCGAGCTCCTCGACCGCTTCGGGCCGCCGCCGGCCGCCGTCGAGACGCTGGTCGAGGTGGCCGCCCTCAAGCGGCTGGCCGAGTCGCTGCGCGTGCAGTCGATCTCCGCCAAGAGCGGCGAGGTGATCATCCGCCTGCGCCGCGACGCGCGGATCGATGTCGAGCGGCTGATCGAAATGGTTTCCAACCTTCCCGGAGCGAGCTTCAGCCCCACGGGCGTCCTGACGCTGCCGGCCGGCGGCGGCCGGGGGCTGGTCGCCACGGCCCGGCAGACGCTGGAGTCGCTGGCGCAATGAGAACGGGAAGACTCGGGCTTCCCCTCCTGTTGCTCCTGACAGCTTGCCAGCGGTCGGCGGCGCCGCCTCCGGCGCCGGATGCCGTGGCGCGGATCGGAGAGACCGAGGTGCGTTACGCCGAGTTCGAGAGCTACCTTGCGGCGTCCGTGGGCGACACGGGCGGTGTGCTCGGCAGCGACGTGCTGTCGGAGCTGTTCGATCAGTTCCTCGACGAGAAGCTGCTGGCGAAGCTGGCCGTGGAGCGCAGGCTGATGGGCGCCGGCACGGCCGGGGGAGCCCGGCGGGCCATCGACGCCCTGCTCAAGGACGGCCTGCGGCAGGAGCCGGGCGCCGGCGACGTCGACCGCTACTACCAGGCCCACCGGCAGGAGTTCGCGCGGCCGGAGCGGGTGCGGGTGCGGCAGATCCTGACCGAGGACAAGGCCACGGCCGAGAAGGCTTTGAAAGAGATCGCCGCCGGCTCGGCCTTCGAGGAGGTCGCGCGGCGGCTGTCGCGCGATCCGAGCGCCGCTTCCGGCGGCTACCAGGGAGAGCTGTCGCGGGCCGACCTGCCCCCCGCGTTCGCCGAGGTCATCTTCAGCCTGCAGCCCGGCGAGGTGAGCGGCCTGGTGCCGGCCGACTACGGCTTCCACATCTTCCAGGTGGCCGGCCGCGAGCCGGCCCAGGTGGTGCCGCTCGAGCAGGCGCGGGGCGAGATCCTCGGCCGGCTGCGCCAGGAGCGCGCCGACCGGCTCCTCCGGTCGCTGGTCCGGGACGCCAGAAGTCGTTACAATGTCTCGATTTATGAGCGCAACCTACCCTTCGGGTACGAAGGCTCTTACAAGGAATCCCATGCGCAGAACCGTCACTAGCCTCCTTCTTCTTCTCGCGTTGTCCCCGTCCCTCCACGCCGAGGTGATCAACCGCATCGTCCTGCGGGTGAACGACCGGATCGCGACGCTCCACGACTACCAGCAGCGCCGCGCGGATTACGTGCAGGACGTCATGCGCCGCGAGCAGGACCCCGCCGAGCGCCAGCGCCTCGTCGGCCAGGCCGGCGAGGCCGTGTTCGCGAACCTGTTCAGCGAGCTGCTCCTCGACTCGCGGGCCGACCAGCTCGGCGTCGAGATCAATGACGCCCAGGTCGACACCGCCCTCGCCCAGCTCCGCGAGAGCAACAACATCAAGACGGACCAGGATTTCACGGCCGCCCTGGCGCAGTCCGGGATGACCGTGGCGCAGCTCCGGGCCCAGCTCCGCAACTCCCTGCGGGTCCAGGAGGTGCGGGGCCGCGAGGTGCAGAGCCGCGTCAAGGTCGACGAGGAGGACCTCCGTCGCTACTACCGCAAGAACCTGGAGCAGTTCCGGCAGCCCGAGCAGGTCCAGCTTCGCGAGGTGGTGGTGCTCGAAGAGGGCGGCGCGCCCGCCGAGGAGCAGGCTGCCATCGCGGCCGGCATCCGCGCCAAGGCCGCCGCCGGCACGCCGCTCGCCGACGCCGCCGCGGAGCTCGCCCAGAAGGGCGTGACGAGCAACGTCATCGAGCTCGGCTGGGTCTCGCCCGGCGACCTCGACAAGAATCTCGAGACCGCCGTCTGGAAGCTGCCCAAGGGCTCGGTGAGTGATCCCGTCCAGGCGCGCGGCGGTCTGCACCTGGTGCAGGTGATCGACCGCCGCGAGTCGCGCATCCCGCCGTTCTCCGAGGTGCAGGCGGCGATCCAGCAGCGCGAGCAGGAGCGCGTCTTCCGCGAGGAGGTCGCCAAGTACATGGTGGAGCTCGAGAAGAAGTCGCTGATCGTGGCCAATCCCCCCGAGGAAGCGGCCGGATTCCGCAGCCAGCTCGCCTCCGCGAGCGTCGAGCCGGAAGGCGAGGGGCTGGCCGGCGCCGCGGCACCGGCTCCGGCCCCAGCCCCCGGCCCGGTGACGGAGCCCATCACCGTCACCCCTCCCGGCTCGCCGGGCACCCTGCCCACTCCCAAGCCGGTCGACATCGCGGTGCCGGAAGTGCCGCCGCCGCCCGGGAGCTGAGACCTTTCTGCCGCCGTTCGGAACGCCCGCGGAAGCTTCGCGGGCGTTTTCCTTTCCAATCAGGTTCTTCCAATCCCCTTCTTTCAATTCGGCAAAGGCCTCTTTCGCCTCACTTTCGCGTCTTTTGGGCACCGAGTGGAGCGCAAGTGGTTGGGGGTGGATAAAAATGGACAAAAGTGGAGTGGACTGCTAGGATTCCGCCTCAGACAGCCGCATTGTGGGGGCGAGTCATGTTCCGCGGAAGCGCTCCAACCAAGATCGACGACAAAGGCCGACTGAAGATTCCGACCGACTTCCGGCGGCTGCTGGAGGAGCGCTACGGCCCCGACCTGTTCGTGACGTCGGTCGAGGGCAACTCGGCGTTGCTCTACCCGATGCCGGTGTGGGAGGAGATCGAGCAGCGCCTGGCGGCGACTCCGTCCACCGACCGCACGAAGATGCGGTTCCTCGAGCGGGTCAACTACTTCGGGCAGCAGGTGCGGCTGGACGTGCAGGGGCGGATCCTGATCCCCCAGATCCTGCGGGAGAGCGCCGGCGTCAACGGCGACGTGGTGGTGAGCGGCCAGCTCGACCACCTGGTGGTCTGGAACCACGAGCGCTTCGTGACGAGGCTGCAGGAGCAGCCCTTTACCGACGAGGACTTCCATGCCCTCACCGCGCAGGGAATCTGAGCGGAGCGGAGCGAGCCGTTGGACGTTCAGCATCTGCCGGTCATGGTCGCGGAGACCCTGGAATGGCTGGCGCCCGGGCGCGGCGGGCTGTTCGTCGACGCGACGGTGGGCTTGGGCGGACACGCCGAGGCCCTGCTGGAGTCGTCGCCGGACGCCCACCTCGTCGGTATCGACCGCGACACGGCGGCGCTCGAGCGGGCCGGTCAGAGGCTCGCGAGGTTCGGCTCGCGAGCGCGCCTGGTGCACGCGAACTTCCACCACCTGGAACAGGCTCTGGCCGGCGTCCGCGATGGCGGCAGGATCGCGGGCGTGCTGGCCGATCTTGGCGTTTCCTCGCTGCAGCTCGAGACGGCCGGGCGGGGCTTCAGCTTCCGGCTCGACGGTCCGCTCGACATGCGGATGGGATTGAGCGATGTGACCGCTGCGGACCTGGTCAATGAGACCTCGGAGGGCGAGTTGGAAAGAATCATCAGGGAGTACGGCGAGGAGTGGCAGGCGCGGCGCATCGCGCGGGCGATCGCCCGCGCTCGGACGGAGAAGCCGATCGAGACCACGGGCGAGCTCCAGCGCGTGATCGCACGCGCCAAGGGGCCGCGGGCGGCCCGCGAGGAGCGGATCGATCCGGCGACGCGGGTCTTCCAGGCCCTGCGCATCGAGGTCAACCAGGAGCTGGCGGGGTTGGAGCGCTTCATCCAGGAGGCGGTGGACATGCTCGAGACGGACGGCCGGCTGGTCGTCATCTCCTACCACAGCCTGGAGGACCGGATCGTCAAGAACTCCCTGCGCGACCTGGCGCGGGGAGAGATCGATCCGGTGACCGGCCGTTCCCGCTCGGAGAGCCAGTTGATCGAGGTGCTGACCCGCAAGCCCCAGCGGCCCACCGAGGCCGAGGTGGACGCCAATCCCCGTTCGCGCTCGGCCCGGCTGCGGGCTGCCCGCAGGCTGCCGGAGAGCCTCCCGGAGGAGACGGGCCGTTGAGGAGCGCCTACGCCTTCACGCGGCCGGTGGTCAACACCTACCTGGTGCGCGAGCGCGACCGCCGCCGCTGGCGCGAGCTGGCCCTGGTGCTGCTGTGCGTCGTGTGCCTCGGCGGCGGGCTGCTGGCCTATACCTGGATCCATCTCGAGATGACGCGCACCGGCTACCACATCGACAAGCTGGAGCGGGAGCTCGCCGAGCTGACCCGCGAAGAGCGGCAGCTCCGCCTGGAGGCCTCCTATCTCGCCAGCCCGTCGAAGATCGAGCGGCGGGCCGTCGAGGAGCTGGGGCTGCAGGCGCCGGCGCTGGAGCAGATGGTGTTCTGGGAGGAGCTGCCGTGAAGCGGCTCGCCTTCTTCGCCGTCGCCGTCGCCGTCTGGGTGGTGCTGATCGCCGCCCGCCTGTACGACCTCCAGGTGGTGCGCTACGAGCATTACAGGGGCAAGGCGGAGCAGCAGCAGCAGCGGGTCGTGCATCTCGATCCGCCGCGGGGGACGATCTACGACGCCCAGGGCCGCGAGCTGGCCGTCTCGATCCAGGTCGACTCGGCGTACGCCGTGCCGCCGGAGATCGAGGACCCGGCCGCGGCGGCGCGGGCGATCGCGGAGGTCGTGCCCGGCCTCGACACTCCGAAGCTCAGGGCCAAGCTCACCCGCCAGCTCTCCGGCGACCGCGATTTCATCTGGGTGGCGCGCAAGCTCGACCCGCCGGTGGCCGCGAAGGTCCGGGCCCTGGGCCTGAAGGGGCTCTACTTCCTGCCCGAGAGCAAGCGCTACTACCCCATGCGCGAGCTGGCCGCCCAGGTGCTCGGCTACGTGGGAACGGACAACCACGGCCTCGCCGGCCTGGAGCTGGTCTACGACGCCGAGGTCGCCGGCAAGCCGGGAGTGCGCACGGTGCTCCGCGACGCCCGCCGCGGCACGGTGGTGTCGCCCGACCTCTCCTTCGCCGAGCCCGAGCCGGGGCACGACCTCCACCTGACGCTCGACGCCACCGTGCAGCACATCGTCGAGCGCGAGCTGGCCAAGGCGGTCGAAGAGCGGGGTGCGAAGCGGGGGAGCGTCATCATCCTGGACCCCGAGACGGGCGGCGTGCTGGCCATGGCCTCGTACCCGACCTTCGATCCCAACGACTTCGGCAGCTACCCGGCGGAGAGCTGGCGCAACCGGGCGATCGCCGACGTCTACGAGCCCGGCTCGACCTTCAAGATCATCACCGCGGCGGCGGGCCTGGAGGCCGGGGTCGTGAAGGCGGACGACGTGATCGACTGCCAGATGGGCGGCATCAACATCTGGAAGGGGATCCGCGTCCGCGACCACCACCCTTACGGCCTGCTGACTTTCGCCGAGGTGATCGCCAAGTCGAGCAACGTCGGCGTCATCAAGGTCGCCCTGGAGCTCGGCAACGAGCGGCTCTACCGCACGATCCGTGGCTTCGGCTTCGGCCGCCACACCGGCATCGACCTGCCGGGCGAGAGCGGCGGCATCCTCCATCCGGTCGAGCGCTGGGGCCCGATCGACAAGGCCTTCATCTCCTTCGGACAGGGGGTCTCGGTGACGCCGCTGCAGCTCGTGACCGCCACGTCGGCGATCGCCAACGGCGGCAGCCTGCTCAAGCCGCACGTGGTGGCCGCCGTCAGCCGGGGGGAGGCGAGGGTGGCGAAGTACCCGGCGCCGCCGGTGGTCGGGCGGGCCATCTCGCCCGCCACGGCGAGCGAGCTCACGCGGCTGCTCGAGGGGGTCGTGACCCAGGGCACGGGCAAGACGGCGGCCGTCGCCGGCTACCGGGTGGCGGGCAAGACCGGTACGGCCCAGATCCCCGTGCGGGGCGGCTACAAGGGCTACCTGCCCAGCTTCATCGGCTACGCACCCGCGGACCAGCCGGTCCTGGTGGGGCTGGTGGCGATCGCCGAGCCGCAGGGCGGGCAGTATTACGGCGGCCAAGTGGCCGCGCCCGCCTTCGGCGCCATCGCCCGGCAGGTGCTGCTCTACCGCGGCGTTCATCCCAAGCGCGATCGCCTGGTCCTCTGGCCGGGGGAGACCGTGATGGCCAGCCTGCCCAAGGCCGGCGCGGCGCCCGGAGCGATGCCTGCGATGTCCGCGATGTCCGCCGTGTCCGCCGCCGAGCTGGACGACGGCGACGACGCGGCCGTGGGGGTTGGACCCGATCCCTCCGGAGCGCCGGAAGAGACTGGAGGCCGCCCTCATGCGCCTTTCTGAGCTGGTGCGCGGCCTCCCGGTTGCCGGCGATCCCGTCGGTAGAACCGGGGCCGATCCGGAGGTGACGGGAATCGCTCACGACTCGCGGGCGGTCGAGCCGGGGGACCTGTACGTGGCCCTGGTCGGCCAGCGCTTCGACGGCCGGGCGTTCGCGGCGGCGGCGGTGGCGAAAGGGGCGGTGGCAGTGATCGGCCCCGAGCCGGAAACCCGCCTGGACGTGCCCTGGCTCGTCACGGCCGATCCCCGCGGCGTGCTCGGGCCGCTGGCGGCGCGGGCCTACGGCCATCCCGACCGGGAGCTGGTTCTCGCCGGCGTCACGGGCACCAACGGCAAGTCGACTGCCGCGACGCTGATCGCGGGGATCCTCGAGGCGGCGGGCCGCCCCGCGGGCTTCCTGGGCACCCTGGGCTACCGCTTCCGCGACCGCGCCTACGCCGGCGGCCACACGACGCCCGAGGCCTCGGACCTCTTCCGCCTCCTGCGGCGGATGCGCGCCGACGGCGCGGCGGCGGTGGCCATGGAGGTTTCCTCCCACGCCCTGGCCATGGGGCGGGTCGGCGGCGCCGCCTTCGACACGGCGGTGTTCACCAACCTGACCCGCGACCACCTCGACTACCACCCGGACTTCGAGGACTACTTCGCGGCCAAGCGCAGGCTGTTCGATCTCCTGAAGCCCGGCGGACGGGCGGCCGTGAACGTCGACGACCCCTACGGCCGCCGCCTCGCCTCCGAGCTGACGGACGCCTTGACGTTCGGCGAGGAGGGTGACGTCCGCGCCGAGGACGTGGAGATCTCGACCACCGGCATCGAGGGCACGCTGGTGACGCCGCGGGGGACGATGCCCTTCTCCTCGCCGCTCCTCGGGCGCTACAACCTGTCGAACCTGCTGGCCGCGGCGGCGGCGGCCGAGGCCCTGAGCCTCCCCCTGCCGGCGATCGCCATGGCCTTCGCGGCGCAGCGGCCCGTGCCGGGGCGGATGGAGCCGGTGGACCACGGCCAGCCGTTCGCCGTCTTCGTCGACTACGCCCACACCGACGCCGCCCTGGAGGCGGCTATACGCTCGGCGCGCGAGATGGCGGGTATCGACCGGGTGGCGGTGGTCTTCGGCTGCGGCGGCGACCGCGACGCCGGCAAGCGCCCCCTGATGGGCAGGGTGGCCGGCGAGTTGGCGGACCTGGTGATCGCCACCTCCGACAACCCGCGCACGGAGGACCCGCTCGCCATCCTCGCCGCCGTCGAGGCGGGGCTCGAGGCGAGCGGCAATCGCGGCTATCGCCTGGTGCCCGACCGCCGCGAGGCGATCCGCGAGGCGATCACCGCCGCCGGGCCCGGCTGGGCCGTGCTGGTGGCGGGCAAGGGTCACGAGCGGGAGCAGATCGTGGGCGACCAGAAACTGCCGTTCTCCGACCTCGAGGAGATCGGCAAGGCCTTGGAGGAGCGCTTTGGCTCGGCTGTCGGTCGGTGAAGCGGCGCGGGCGGCCGGCGGCCGGGTGACGGCCGGCGATCCGGCGGCCTGGGCCTCGGGAGCGGCGATCGACTCGCGCGCCGTCCGCGGCGGCGAGCTGTTCTTCGCCTTCGCCGGCGAGCGCACGGACGGCCACCGCTTCGTGCCCGGCGCCCTGGCGCGGGGCGCGGCGGCGGCCGTCGTGCAGGAAGATGTCCCCGAGGCCCCCGCCGAGGGCGCCCTGATCCGGGTGGACGACACCTTCAAGGCTCTCCACGACATCGCCCGCCACGCGCGGACGCGGGTGCCGGAGAAGCTCGTCGGCATCACCGGCTCGGCGGGCAAGACCACCACCAAGGAGCTGCTGGGAGCGATCCTCGCCTCCCGGTTCCGGACCGCCTGGACGCCCGGCAATCTGAACAACCTCTACGGCTTCCCCCTCTCCCTGCTCAACGTGCCCGACGGCACGGAGTGGATGGTGGCGGAGATGGGGATGTCCACCCCCGGCGAGCTGCGCCAGCTCTCGCTCCTCGGCCGGCCGGACGCCGTCGTCTTCACCGTCGTGCGCCCCGTCCACCTGGAGTTCTTCGACAGCGTGCAGGCGATCGCCGAGGCGAAGTCCGAGATCCTGGCCGGCCTCGCTCCCGGCGGCTTCGTCGTGGCCAACGCCGACGACCCCGAGGTGGCGCGGATCGCCAGGCGCCACGGCGCCCGGATCGTCTGGTACGGCATCCTTTCGGACCAGGCAGAAGTCCGGGCGCGGGATCTGGCCCCCGAGTTGGACGGCGCAGTGGGCAGCCGCTTCACGCTGGAGGCCGGGGGGGAGTCCGTCGAGGTGCGCCTGCCGCTTCACGGCCTCTACAACGTCGAGAACTGCCTGGCGGCGGCGGCCTGCGCCTGGGCGCTCGGCCTGCCGCTGGCGGAGATCGCGGAGGCGGTCCGCGGCGTCAAGCCGGCCGCCATGCGCGGCATCGTCCACCGTACGGAAAGCGGGGTCACCCTGATCGACGACTCCTACAACTCCAATCCCGACGCCCTCGGCAAGGCTCTGGAGGGCGCGGCCGTGCTGCCGCTGACCGGGCGCCGGGTGGCCATCCTGGGCGACATGCGCGAGCTGGGTCCGGAGGGGCCGCGCTTCCACCGTGAGTTGGGCGAACGGGCCGCGCGGCTGGGGTTCTCGCCGGTCGTGGCCGTCGGCGAGCTGTCGCGCGAGCTGGCCGCCGGCGCCGAGGCGGCCGGGGCCGCCGCCGTCTGGCTGCCGGACGCCGCCGCCGCCGCCGTCTGGGCGGCCGGCGAGGTCCGGCCGGGGGACCTGGTGATCGTCAAGGGCTCGCGCGGCGTCGGGCTCGAGAGAGTCGTCCAGCGGCTGCTTGGCACCGGAGAGGGCAGCCACTGATGCTCTACTGGCTCCTCTACCCGCTGCGGGACGTCATCCCGGCCTTCAATGTCTTCCGCTACATCACCTTCCGGGTGGCGGCGGCGATCGTCACGGCGCTGGTCCTCTCCTGGATCCTGGGGCCGTGGTTCATCCGCCAGCTCCGCCGCCTGTCGGTGGGGCAGAACATCCGCGACGTCGGGCCCCAGGCCCACCAGGTCAAGGCGGGCACGCCGACCATGGGCGGCCTCCTGATCCTGTTCGCCACCCTGGTGCCGACCCTGCTCCTGGCGGACCTGGGGAACGTCTACGTCTGGATCGTCATGCTGGTGACCGCGGCCTTCGGCGCCATCGGCTTCGCGGACGACTACCTGAAGGTGCGGAACCGCCGGAACCTCGGCCTCACGGCCCGCTCCAAGTTCCTGCTCCAGGTGCTCGCCGGCACGGCGCTCGGAGTGGCGCTGCTCTTCCTGCCCCAGGCCCCGGAGTTCAACTCCGAGCTGACGTTCCCGTTCATCAAGCGGCTGGTGCTCCACCTGGGCTACTTCTACATCCCCTTCGTGGCCTTCATCCTGGTCGGGTCGTCGAACGCCGTCAACCTGACCGACGGGCTGGACGGCCTGGCGATCGGCGCCACCACGGTGGCCGCCGCCACCTACGCCGTCTTCACCTACATCGCGGGCAACGTGCGGATCGCCAACTACCTGCAGATCTCCTACGTGCCGGGGGTGGGCGAGGTGGCCGTGTTCTGCGGCGCCCTGGTCGGCGCGGGCATCGGCTTCCTGTGGTTCAACTCCCACCCGGCCGAGGTGTTCATGGGCGACGTCGGCTCGCTGTCGCTGGGCGCCGCCATCGGCACCGTCGCCGTGCTGGCCAAGCAGGAGATCCTGCTCGCCCTGGTGGGCGGCCTGTTCGTCATGGAGGCCCTCTCGGTCATCCTCCAGGTGGCCTCGTTCAAGCTGCGGGGCAAGCGGATCTTCCGCATGTCCCCCCTCCACCACCACTTCGAGCTCTCCGGCTGGGCGGAGCCCAAGGTCATCGTGCGCTTCTGGATCCTGTCGATCCTGTTCGCGCTGCTGTCCTTGTC
>DATFNZ010000195.1:0-26767 GCA_035266085.1 Thermoanaerobaculia bacterium | reverse complement strand
ACTCCGACCCTCTTGTCGTGTACCTTCAACATGGGTGGCGCTTCCTTTCTCTCCGGACGTGCCGGGGTTACGTGCTCGCTACACGAAGGATACGCCACCCGACTTTCTTTCGCCCTCATCCACAACTTCTGGTTATACCTCGAGGACGGCCTTTGCCCGTACTAGCCCCTTGAAGGCGGCCACTCACGACAACAACAACTCCAAATCCTCCCGGCTAAGGCTCGCCAGCACGCTCCCATCCGCCTGGATGACTGCGTCCGCGAGGTCCCGCTTGCTCTTCTGGAGCTCCAAAATCTTCTCCTCGACGGTGTCGCGGACCACCAACCGAGAGGCGAAGACGGGGCGGGTTTGGCCAATGCGGTGGGCGCGGCCGATGGCTTGGGACTCGACGGCGGGGTTCCACCAGGGGTCCAGGAGGTAGACGTAGTCGGCGGCGGTGAGGTTGAGGCCCAGGCCTCCCGCCTTGAGGCTGATCAGGAAGAGCTGGCAGGTGGGATCGGACTGGAAGGTCTCCACCTTTTCGCGGCGGTCGCGGGTGCGGCCGTCGAGGGGGGATGAAGCCGTCGCCGCGGCGGAGGGCGGCGAGCCTCCGAAGTCTTGCGGAAGCCCAGCTCCAGCAGGCGGTCCGCATGGCAGCGCGCAGGACGGCGATGCTAGCAGTTGTTTTTCGTGGAGAGGACTCTGAATGACCGCTTCGATGGCTGTACGTGGCTTTACAGCTCCTCGTCACGGATTTCCGGATGGGCGGCCAGCCAACCCTGGATAGCGGCAAGCACCTCCTCCACGTCACCCCGGTTCCCCACGAGGATCTTGTAAAGCTCACCCGGCAGGATGTCATCGTAGAAGTGCACCATCCGATTGCGGTAGCGAGCCATCAGCCGCAGCTTGGCGGCGACCTCCGGAGGCAGGATGCCTTGAGCCGCCAGCTCGTCGGCCACTGAGGCGTAGTCGGGTACGACTTTGCCGAAGCCCTTGGAGAGCACGTGCCGGCCGAGGTCGAGCAGGCCTTCCAGTGACCGCCGGAGGAAGGACTCGCCGGCCGCCATCATCCGCACGTCCGCGGAAAACTCGGTTTCGGAGGCCAGGGGCAGAGTCTCGATGGCGGCCAGCATCTCGCGGATCAGCTCCGCTTTGGCCGTCACGGTCTTGAGACGGATCTTGCTGGGGCTCATGGCTGGAGGAGCCGGCGGCGGCGTTCTCTCTCGAAGGGGGCAAGGTCGCCGGCGCGGCGCATCACGTAGAGCTCGAATTCGTCAGAGCGGTCCGGGTCGGCACAGAAGACCTGCTCGCCGCGGATGATGTCGAGGGCGAGAAAAGCGCTGGCCCGGCCCGCGTCGATCAGGTCGGTCTTCAGGCCGAGCCGCCGTTCGAGGGCGTCTTCGAGCAGCAGGACGTCGTGCAGGGTCTGCTCCTGACGAAAGAGGACGCCCACGTCGACGTCGGAGTGCTCGGTCTCCTCGCGCCGGCCGCGCGAGCCGAAAAGGTAGAGCGCCACGATGCGCGGGTCGGCCGCCCCGAAGGCTCGGAGCTCATCTTCGATCTCGGCGTTGGAAAGGGGCATGGCTTGTACCGCGTCGAGGATGTCTTCAAGTTGAACCTTATAATCCCGGGACATAGACCGTTTCTCGCAGGATCCCTTCGCGGAGCCGCGGCTTGAGGACTTCTGAGGCCACGAGGTCGACCCGGCTCTCGAAGAGCTCCTCCAGAAGCTCCTTCAGGCCCATGTAGTTGTCGAAAGTCTTGGTGCCAGGCTCGAAATCGACGAGGAAGTCGAGGTCACTCTCAGCTGAAGCCTCACCTCGTGCCTGGGAGCCAAAGAGGCCCAGCCGGCGGGCGCCGAAGGCTCGTATGGCTTCTCGGTGTTGGGTGAGGGTCTGAAGAATCTGGTTCGCCGCTGGACTCATGATGGCATCTAGTTTAGCCGTTATGGCTCGACAGGGGAGGATGAGTGGCCATCGCTTCGTACTGGCCACTTCGAGGAGGGCAGATTACGACAACAACAACTCCAAATCCTCCCGGCTAAGGCTCGCCAGCACGCTCCCATCCGCCTGGATCACCGCGTCCGCGAGGTCTCTCTTGCTCTTCTGGAGCTCCAAGATCTTCTCCTCGACCGTATCGCGGACCACCAGGCGGCTGGCGAAGACGGGGCGGGTCTGGCCGATGCGGTGGGCTCGGTCGATGGCTTGGGATTCGACGGCGGGGTTCCACCAGGGGTCCAGGAGGTAGACGTAGTCGGCGGCGGTGAGGTTGAGGCCCAGGCCTCCCGCCTTGAGGCTGATCAGGAAGAGCTGGCAGGTGGGATCGGACTGGAAGGTCTCCACCTTCTCGCGGCGAGCGCGGGTGCGGCCGTCTAGGTAGAGGTAGGAGACTCCCTCGCGGTCGAGCCGGTCGCGCAGGAGGGCGAGGAAGCTGGTGAACTGGGAGAAGACCAGCGCCTTGTGACCCTCGGCCAGGATCTCGTGGAGCTGCGGCACCAGGAGGTCGAGCTTGGCGCTCGGCTCGTGCGCGCGGTCGGGGTCCAGCAGGCCGGGGTGGCAGGCTGCCTGGCGCAGGCGCAGCAACGCCTCGAGCACCAGGATCTTGTTGCGGCCGAGCCCCTGCTCGTCGATGCGGCTTCCCAGCGCGGTGCGGTAGTGGTCGCGCAGCTCGTCATAGTGCCGGCGCTGCTTGGGCGGCAGCTCGCAGAAGAGGGTCTGCTCGACCTTGGCGGGCAGCTCGGGGGCCACCTGCTCCTTGGTGCGGCGGAGGATGAAGGGGCGCAGGGCGCGGGCCAGGAGCTCGCGGGCGCCGGGGTCCGGATCGCGCAGCTCCTCGGAGCGCGTGGCGAGGAGCGGCGAGGCCCCCAGGAGGCCGGGGTTCAGAAAGCCGAGCAGGCTCCACAGCTCCCCAAGATGGTTCTCGACCGGCGTGCCGGAGAGCGCCAGGCGATGCCGGCCGCGCAGCAGGCGGGCGGCCTGAGCCGTCTGGCTGGCGGCGTTCTTGATGGCCTGCGCCTCGTCGAGGATCACGTAGTCGAATTCGCGCTGCCGCAGCGCCGCGATGTCCCGGCGCAGGGTGCCGTAGGTGGTGAGCACCACGTCGCAATCGGCGAACGGGTCCTCCTGCCGAGCGCGGCGGCCGGTGCCGGTGTAGTCGAGCACGCGTAGCTCCGGCGTGAATTTCGCCGCCTCGGCCAGCCAGTTGAACACCAGCGAGCGCGGCACCACGACGAGGGAGGGCGGCAACCCCTCGACGGCGCGCAGGACGCGGCGGGTTTCTAGCAGGGCCAGCACCTGGATGGTCTTGCCGAGGCCCATGTCGTCCGCCAGGCAGCCGCCGAAGCCGAAGTCGCGGAGGAAGTGGAGCCATCCCAGCCCGGCGCGCTGGTAGCCGCGAAGCTCGCCGTGGAAGCCGGGCGGCGCGTCGGCCGGCGCCACGCCCGCGAAGCCCTGGAGGCGCTGACGGGCGCGCTCGAAGGCGTCGTCAAAGGTCACGTCGGGCTCATCCGCGAGCCAGGCGTCGAGGAGAGCCGCCTGGGCGGGGGTGAACCGCAGGTGATCGCCCTCGGCCTGGCCGAGGGCGGCCATGGGCCCGAGCTTCTTCAGCCAATCCTCGGGCAGGGCGCCGAGGCTGCCGTCGCCCAGGGGGATGAAGCCGTCGCCGCGGCGGAGGGCGGCGAGCAGGGCGGGCAGCTCCACGGTCTCGCCTTCGAAATCCACGCCGCCGTGGAGCTCGAACCAGTCGACGCCGGAGGCCACGTTCATCTTGAAAGGGCCGGAGGAGGAGCGGTAGAGCTTCCCCTCCGCTTCCACCGACCAGCCCTCGGCGAGGAGCGCCCGTACGGCCTTCGGCACCCGGCTCGCGGGCACCCGTAGCGCCGGCTCCTCGAAACCTCTGTCCGAAGTCTTGCGGAAGCCCAGCTCCAGCAGGCGGTCCGCTTGGCGGCGCTCCGCTTCGGGATCGCGCAGGAGGAGCCGCCGCTCGTCCCGCCGTTGCTCGTCCCGGTAATAGATGCCGCGGCCCGGAGACTCGGCCGGCACCTCGCGGCCGTCGTAGAGGAAGGAGAGGTCCGCGCCCAAACCGTCCCGCCCCGGACCGCTGGGTGCCAGCAGCCGCAGCCGCGGCTGGGCGGCAGGGTGAGCCTCGGCGATGCGCAGGCTCTCCGGCAGGTCGAGCGCCGGAACGGTGGGCGAGGCGAAGAGCCGTTCGAGCAGGTCGTCCAACTCGGCGGCGGGGACTCTCAAGGCGCCGTCGCGGCTCAGCAGGGCGAGCCACCGGAAGGCGCCGGCGTCTTCCAGACGGGAGACCTCGCCGCCGGCGAACACGAACCCCGAGCGGAGCACCAGCTCCGGCTGGCGAGGGGTCATCCTCACGTCGCCGCGCCGCAACGAGCCGGCCACGACCCAGGTTCCGCCCTCCTCCTCGCGCACCTCCAGCCAGAGCTTCCACGGCTCGTCGCCGTTCCAGGCCAGGGGCCCGCCGACCTCCGACTCCGGACCGCGGCGGAGCCGGGTCCGGCCGGTCGCGAAGATCAGGGGCAGCAGCACACCCTCCGCCGCCTTCGGCACGACGCAGCGCGTCGGCACTTTCTGGGTGGCGCTCGGGTACCTCGAAGCCGTCCAGGCCTCGCCCAGCGCCGCCCCCGCGAGCAGGGAGAGGATCTTCTGATCGGCCGGGTCCGGCAGGCCGGGGAGGTCGGTGCGGACGAGGTGGGGCGTGGAGAGCTTGCCCAGCGTGCCGTCGAGCTTCTTCCGGCTGGTGAAGACTTCGAGCGTGACCTGCTGGGTGTCGACCGTCGCCCGCGCGTCGATCACGTAGACGATGTCGCTGGTCAGGGCCGGGACGAAAGGGGCGACGTCGTCGAGCTGGTTGATGATGTCGCGCCAGGTCGGGGGCGGCTTGGGCCCGGCGGTCCGGCGGATCGGAGGGCCCGGCTGGGGCCGGGCGCCGGCTTCGCGCACCTCCGGCGAGGGCGTGCACGTGAGCTCGTCCGGCATCGTGCCGTCGGCGCCGCGCAGGCAGCCCTGGGCATCCGCGGCCAGGATCGCCGCCCAGATGTGCTTGCAGGGCGCGCCGCGGTCGGCGTACGGACAGGTGCAGGTGGATCGGACCGACCGCGCAGAGCGGCTCAGGGAGACGAAATAGGTTTCGGAGCCGGTGACGACCGCGTTGACCTGATGGGGGCCGCAGAACGAGAGCACCACTCGCCGCGCCTGAAAGTACTGCAGACCCCGCTTGCGGACTCCAAGGTCGACGAACCGGGCGAGAGTCGAGGCTAGGTTCATCGCCCGGCGATGCTAGCAGTTGTTGTTTCCGTGGCTCACATGCCGAACCCCGCACGATACGGCTCAGGCATAGAGATCCTCCAGCCCATGCCATCTCGCGCCACTTTCCGCGATCTTGGCTGGCGGCGCCTGCCGGGTGAAGATCCGTCTCCCGATTGTGGCGCCTTGGGGGTTGGGGTAGAGACGGATCTTCTCCTCGAGCTCCTTCTCGACCGTTCGGGGGGAGCGTACGGCCCCCCACTTGCACTCCCCGAGGTCGGTCCAGCCGTCAGCCCGCAGGCCGACGACGTCGATCTGGACGGTCTTCGACCAGTACTGGCCCGCTTCGAAGGCGGCGGTCAGGCCCTCCCGGCGATAGAGCGCGGGGAGGGCTTCCCGGCAGAGGCGCTCGAATCCCAGGCCGAAGTAGGCGTCGAGTTGGGGCCGGATCAGGTCGGCCAGCGCCCGCTCGGCTCCCATGTGGCGGATGTAGCTGGTGCTGGGGAAGATGAAGCGGAACCAGAAGCGGAGCAACGGGTCGGCCAGGTCGTAGCGGACCGAGCGGGCCGAGGGCTTCTCGCCCGTCAACGGGTAGCGCCGCTCGACGTAACCGAGCTCGATGAGCTGCTGAAGGTAATAGGAGAGGCCGCGCGGATCCTGGCCGGATTGGCGGGCGATGTCCTGGACCGCGGTGTGGCCGGCGGCAATGGCCGTGAGGATGGCGTAGTAGAGAGTGACCTCCCGCAGCTCTTCCCGCAGGAGGAAGTCGGCCTCGCGGTAGAGAGGCGCGTACTCGTCGAGCAGCTCGGCGGCGATATTGGCCTGGATCGAGCGGCTGTCGGTGAACCGCTGCAGGTAGAGAGGGATGCCGCCGCAGAGGAAATAGGTTCGGGCCTGGTCGGTCCGCGAGTAGCGGGGATGGAACTCGGCGGCTTCGCGGTAGCCGAAGGGGCGGAGCAGGATCTGGGCTGTCCGGCGTCCGAACAGGGGACTCTTCTTGCCCAGGACCTCCCGCTCCATGAAGCCGATGTAGGAGCCGCATAGGATGATGAAGACCTTGCCGGTGTGCCGCCAGGAGCGGTCCCACCGCTCTTGAAGAACGGAGGGGAGCTCGGGGCTCGCGCCCACCATCCACTGGAATTCGTCGAGGGCCAGGATGAGCTTGCGGTCCGACCGCCAACGCGAGACCACGGCGTCCAGGGCGGCGGCCCAGCTCTCGGCGGACAGGCCGGCGAGGAGGGGCTCCTGGAGCACGGTGGCGGCCTCGCCGAGGAACTCATGGATCTGCATGCCTGCCGGAGCCTGTTTGCCCAGGAAATAGATCCCGGGCCGCTCCTTGAGGAAATGCAGGATGAGCTCGCTCTTGCCCACCCGGCGCCTGCCGTAGAGGGGGATCAAGGCGCTTCCAGGCCGCTCGTAGGCATCCTCGAGGACCCGGAGCTCTTCTCGTCTGCCAACGAAGCCTGCCATGGAGAGACCTCCTGCGTCCCCCACTCTAGAAACCCTAGGCGTGTTTCGTCAAGTCTAGACTTGTCAAGTCGTGTTTTGATGATCGGGTCCCGTTCCCCTACGACAGCAGCAGCTCCAGATCCTCCCGGCTGAGGCCCGCCAGGAGGCTGCCGTCGGCCTGGATCACGGCGTCGGCGAGGTCCCGCTTGCCCTGCTGGAGCTGCAGGATCTTCTCCTCGACCGTATCGCGGGCGACCAGGCGGCAGGCGAACACGGGCCGGCTCTGGCCGATGCGGTGGGCGCGGTCGATGGCCTGGGACTCGACGGCGGGGTTCCACCAGGGGTCTAGGAGGTAGACGTAGTCGGCGGCCGTGAGGTTGAGCCCCAGGCCTCCCGCCTTGAGGCTGATCAGGAAGAGCGGCAAGCCGGAGGGGGACTGGAACGCTTCCACTTTCTCACGGCGGTCGCGGGTGCGGCCGTCGAGGTAGAGGTAGGGGATGCCCTCGCGGTCGAGGTGGTCGCGCAGGAGGGCGAGAAAGCTGGTGAACTGGGAGAACACCAGCGCCTTGTGGCCCTCGGCGAGCACCTCGCGGAGCTGCGGCATCAGGAGGTCGAGCTTGGCGGAGGGCTCGTCCGCCCGGTCGCGGTCCAGGAGGCCGGGATGGCAGGCCGCCTGGCGCAGGCGCAGCAAGGCTTCGAGGACGAGGATCTTGGTGCGCCCGAGCCCCTGCTCGCCGATGCGGGCCCCGAGCGCGGTCCGGTAGTGGTCGCGCAGCTCGTCGTAGAGCCGGCGCTGCTTCGGCGGCAGCTCGCAGAACAGCGTCTGCTCGACCTTGGCGGGCAGCTCGGGGGCGACCTGCTCCTTGGTGCGGCGCAGGATGAAGGGGCGCAGGGCCCGGGCGAGGAGCTCCCGGGCGCCGGCGTCCGGGTTGCGCACCTCGTCGGCGTTCGTGCCCAGGAGCGGGGAGGCTCCGAGGAGACCGGGGTTCAGGAACTCGAGCAGGCTCCACAGCTCGCCGAGATGGTTTTCGACCGGCGTTCCGGAGAGCGCCAGGCGGTGCCGGCCGCGCAGCAGGCGGGCGGCTTTGGCCGACTGGCTGCCGGCGTTCTTGATCGCCTGGGCCTCGTCGAGGATGACGTAGTCGAACTCCACCTGACGCAGCGCCGCCACGTCCCGGCGCAGGGTGCCGTAGGTGGTGAGCACCAGGTCGCAATCGGTGAAACCACCTTCCCGGACGCGGCCGGTGCCGGTGTGGTCGAGGACGCGCAGCCGGGGCGTGAAGCTCGCCGCTTCCGCGAGCCAGTTGAAGACCAGCGACCGCGGCACCACCACCAGGGAAGGGGGCAGCCCTTCCGCGTCGCGCAGGGCGCGGCGGGTTTCGAGGAGGGCGAGCACCTGGACGGTCTTGCCGAGGCCCATGTCGTCGGCCAGGCAGCCGCCGAAGCCGAAGTCGCGGAGGAAGTGGAGCCAACCCAGTCCGGCGCGCTGGTAGCCGCGAAGATCGCCGTGGAAACCGGGCGGGGCCTCAGCCGGCGCGATGCCTGAGAATCCGCGGAGGCGCTGGCGGGCGTGCTCGAAGGTCTCGTCCCAGGTCGCCTGCGGATCGTCCGCGAGCCAGGCGTCGAGCAGGGCCGCCTGGGCGGGACGGAACCGCAGGTGGCCGCCCTCTTCCTGGCCGAGGCGGGCCATGGGCGCGAGCTTCTTCAGCCATTCCTCGGGGAGCACTCCGAGGCTGCCGTCGCTCAAGGGAATGAATCCCTCGCCCCGGCGCAGCGCGGCGAGGAGCTCGGGCAGGCGGACGGTCTCGCCCTCGAACTCGACGTCGCCGTGGAGCTCGAACCAGTCGACGCCCGAAGCGACGCCCAGGCGGAAGCTGCCGGCCGCGCGGTGGAGCTTGCCCTCCGCCTCGACGGACCAGCCCTCGGCGAGCAGCGCGCGCACGGTCTTCGGCACCCGAGTCGTGGGGATCTGCAAGGAAGGCTTCCGGCCCACGGCGTGGGCCCCCGGCCGGAAGCCCAGCTCGAGCAGGCGGTCCGCGCTGAGTCGCTCCGTCTCGAGGTCGCGCAGGAGGAGACGCCGCTCCTCGGCTTGATACAGGCCGCGGCCCGGAGCGTCGGCCGCCACCTCCTGATCGCCGTAGAGGAAGGCGAGCTCGGCGCGCGGCCACTCGTTGGGGAGGCCTTTGGCCGGCAGCAGCCGAAGCCGGGGCCGGGGAGTTGGGCGCGTCTCCTCGAATCGCATCGACTCCGGCAGGTCGAGCCTGGGGAGGCCGGGCGAGGCCAGGAGGCGCCGGAGCAGCTCTTCCCGGTCGGCGGCGGGCACCCGCAGGACTCCGTTCTCGCGCAGCAGCGGGAACCAGCGTCGGGCGTCGTCCGGGGTGAGCCGCGAGATCTGGCCGTCGATATACAGGCATCCCCCGGGGAGCAGGAAAGCGGTCTGACCGGGCGCCAGGCGCTCCTCGCCGCTGCGCAGCGAGCCGGCCACCACACAATTGCCGCCCTCGTCTTCGCGCACTTCCAGCCAGAGCTCCCAGGGATGCTCCTCGTTCCAGGCCAGGGGCTCGGCCTCCGCCTCCGGACCGGCGCCCATCCGGCAACGGCCTGTGTCGCAGAGCAGGGGCAGCAGCAGGCTCGCCGCCTCCCCCTGCACGGTGCAAGGCGAGGGGATGTGGGAGACGCCCGGGTAGTACCAGTTCGTCCAGACCCCGCCCAGGCTCGCCCCGGCGATCAGGGAGAGGATTTTCCGGTCGGCGGGGTCCGGGAGGCTGGGGATGTCGCCGCGATTGAGGTTCAGCCGGTAAAGCTTTCCCCAGGAGCCGTCGCGCTTTTTCCGGCCGGTCAGCAATTCCAGCGCGAGCTGCTGGGTCTTGAGGGTGCCGGGCAGGTCGATCACATACAGGATGGAGCCTGCCGGATAGGGTGCGAGCGGGACGCTGGTCCGGTCGAGCTGGTCCATGACCTTGCGCCAGGCCGGGGGTGGCGGAGCCGCCTGGATCCGGCGGGTGGGTTGCGGCTTTGGCCGGGCGCGCTCCTGGCGGGCCCTGACGCTGGGGGCGGCATTCTTGGCCGTGGCCTCGACCACGAGGCGGTTCGGCGGGTTGCCTCCGGAGCCCATCAGGCCCCCCTTGGCGTCCGCGGCCAGGATCACGGCCCAGATGTGTTTGCAAGCCTCCGCGCGGTGTCCGAACGGACAGGTGCAGGAAGCGCGGAGCGCCTGCGCGTCGCGGGTCAGGTGGACGGCGTACTGGCTGGAGCCCGTAACCTCCGCTTCCACCTTTTCGGAGTCGCAGGCGGCGAGATCCACCCGCCCTCCGCGGAAGTAATGCTGGCCGCGCTTGCGGACTTTCGAGTTGACGAAGCGTGCGAGAGTCGAGGTGAGATCCATCGGCGGTGAATGCTAGCCGATCCGTATCCCGATGACAAATCGTGCCAGGAAGTGTGGAGCCGTCTCAGAGAAGGGCATTGGCGACCTCCCGGACGAGCACCTCGCCGGCGGCAATCCAGGCGCCCACTTCTCCGGGCGTGGCCCCCAGGAGCACTTCGGAGCCATCCCGCAAGGTGCGCACGAGCGGCAGATGGGGCGGCAGCCGCGCCTCGATCCAGTCGTCAGGGAGCTTGTCGGTCTCCGGTGAATCCTTCCCATCCATCACCGCCCGGGCGTGAAGCCCCAGCTCGACTCCTTCGCGCAGGGAGGGCAGGGCCTCGGCGGAGAAGCCGCCCCCGGCGAGGACGGCCGCCATGCGGAGCTTCCGCTCGGACCGCGCCAGGAGGTCCCGGGCCGCGGCGAGCCGCCGCTCGCGGGCAACGCGGGCAGCGCCCTGGGCGTCCTTCTCCGGCTCGAGGACGGGAGAGCGGTGGAGCCGCCGGCGGCCCTCGGGGGCGAACTGGAGCACTCCCATCTCGACGAGGCGCTCGATGGCCTCGAAGGCTTGCCGGTCGATCAGCTCCAGGGCGGGTGGCGTCCCGGCGAACTGGCCCTGGATGACCGCTTCCATGGCCCGGTCGGGTACGCCGCCGTCCACGACGGCGAGGACGGTTTCCCGGCCGTCCGGAGCGGTGCAGATTTCGAGGTTCAGGAGGCGGTCGCCGAGAAGGGCGAGCAATTCGCCGGCGAGCGGCTCGTTGGGGGCGGCCGCGGGTTGGGTGTCCTGGTTTTCAGGACGTACTGGCGGCGCTGCGGTCAGCCCGGTCAAGGCTTCGAGCCTCTCCACGAGGGCCTTCCGGCCGGAGGGGAGCGGCAGGGCGGAGAGGTCGCCCCGGCCGTCGAGGACGCTGTCGGCGAGGGCCTGCTTGCCGGCGAGGAGGGAGATCATCCGGTGCTCGATGCTGTTCTCGGCGACCAGGTGGAGCACCCGGACGGGCCGCGTCTGGTGCTTGCGCCAAGCGCGGGCGATCCGCTGCTCGAGGCGCGCGGGATTCCACGGCAGGTCGAGGTTGATGACCACGCTGGCGGCCTGGAGGTTGAGGCCCACGCTGCCGGAGTCGGTGGAGAGGAGGAGCCGGCAGCCGGGGTCTTCCTTGAAGCGGCGGATCTCGTCGCGGCGCCGCATCGTGGGCACCGAGCCGGTGTGCCAGGCGAAGCCGGCGTCCATCTCCTGGGCGAGGTCGCGCGCCAGCTCGAGCATCCGCTCCCATTCGGAGAAGATCAGTACCTTGGTGCCGGGCTCGGCCAGGGTCTCGGCGAGGATCTCCCGGAGCTCGGCGAGCTTCGGGCAGATCCGGCAGTCCGAGTCGAGGATGTAGGGGGTGTCGCAGATCATCCTCATACAGGCCAGCCAGCGCTGGAGCTTGTCCATCTCCTCGGGAAGCAGGGGCCGGCGCCGGGCCTGGGCCAGGAGCTGCGAGACCCGCTTCTCGTAGTCGCCGTAGCGGGCGAGCTGCTCCTCTTCCATGGGCACCAGGTAGTGCTTGTCGGTGCGGCCGGGGAGCTGGCCTTCGACCTCGTCCTTGCGGCGGCGCAGGAGGACCGGGGCGACCCGCCGGTGCAGCTCGTCGAGGTTTTTGTAACCGGCGGGCCGGCCGCGCTCGTCGAGCTCGTAGAAGTCGCGGTTGAAGCGGAAGAGGGGGCCGAGCAGGGCGGGGTCGAGGAACTGGAGGATGGAGTAGAGCTCGTCGATGCGGTTCTCGATCGGCGTGCCGGTGAGGACGAAGGCGTAGGGGCTGCGCAGGCGCTTGACGGCCTGGGCGGTGCGGCTCTGCCAGTTCTTGATGCGCTGGGCCTCGTCGAGGATGATCACGTCCGGAGCGAGGCGCCGCTGGATCTCGTCGCCGTCCTGGACGATCTGCTCGTAGTTGGCGATGTAGAAGAACGTCCCGCCGTCTCGTGAACCGTACTGACTGAGGCGCTGGGCGCGAGGGCCGAAGATGAGCCGCGCCGGCAGGTCGGTGAAGCGGGCGATCTGCTCCTCCCACTCGCCCTTGAGGGAGGCCGGGCAGACCACCAGGACGCGCTCGACGCCACGCAGCCGGCGGAGCAGGGCGCAGGCGGCGATGGCCTGGACGGTCTTGCCGAGCCCCATCTCGTCGGCGAGCAGGGCCCGCTCGGTGAAGGCGAGGTGGAGCATGCCCTCCCGCTGGTAGGGATAAAGAGGGTGCCGGACCACGTCCAGGGTCTCGCGGCCGGCTTCGGCGTCGGCGAGAAAGCGCTCGCGGGCCGCCGTCCGCGCCGCCCGGCGGCGCTCCTCCTCGACCCAGGGCAGAAGATGGCGAGAGAGCCGGATGCTGCCGCGGGTCCGCGGGGGCGACGATTTGAGGGCCCGGGCCAGCTCCGGCAGGAGGTCCAGCGGCGCGCCGTGCAACGCGCCTTCCGGGGTGAAGAAGCGCTCCACCAGCGCGGAGGCCGCGGGCCGGCGGACGCCCGCCGGCCACTGGGCCCGCACCTCGGGGCGCTCGCCGTCGCGGCGGAGGAAGACCTCGATGCGCTCGCTGTCCATCCGCGCCGTCTTCGCCGATCGGACCCGGGCCAGCACCGCCTCGACGTGCTTGCAGGTGCCGAGGCCGTTCACCAGATGGTCCGGGCAGCCGCAGGAGTTGTCGCGCCGGGAGAGGGAGCGGATCTCGACCTCGTACGCGCTGCCGGTCTCGGAGGAGACGCGGAAGGCCCCGAAGACCGGATGCGCGGGCTCGATCGCCTCGACCGTCAGGGGCTCGCTGGCCGCCCGCTGCCGGCGGCGCTCGATCTCCTCGTCGTCGGTGGTGCGCCACCCCTGGAGACGGAGGGCGCGGGCGGAGGGTTCTTGTTTGAGGGTGTTCGGAGAGGGCTTCGAGGCGGCGCGGGTTCTCGGCATGGCCGATTTTTACCACAAAGATGATCCAGACGGTCTTGTTTCTTCTCCGGTTGTCGGGCTACGATTGCCTCAATGCAGAATCAAGCTCCTGCTGAGGAGGGTGCCCAGGCGAGCACCTCGAGGAAGGGCCGCTTCGTCTTCGTGAGCCATGATGGCAAGGACACCTGGGTTGCCCGTCAGATCGCACGGGAGATCCGGGCTGCTGGTGCCTACCCCTTCCTGGACGAGGCAGAGGTGGGGGTAGGGGATGACTTCGAGGAGAGAATTCTCGAGTTCCTGGAGAAAGCCGACGAGTTGCTGGTGCTCCTGACCCCTTGGGCTCTCGATAGACCCTACGTCTGGGCGGAACTCGGTCTTGCCTGGGGGAGACGGATTCCCATCGTGGGTGTACTCTATGGAATGACGGCGGCGGAGCTTCAGGCTCGTCCCGGCATGCCAGTTTTTCTGAAGAGACGCGACTTGATCGACATCAATGCCATCGGACAGTATTTCGGAGAGCTCGCCGCACGTTCCCAGAGTGGGCCACTGACTTGAGGTGAGAATGAGCCGTCCAATCGTCTTTTTGTCGTATTCACACGAGGATAGGGCCTGGGCGAAAACCTTCGCGGATGCCCTGAAGGAGCAGGGGCTCGCGCTCTGGTTCGATGAATGGGAGCTCAAACCTGGGGACAAGTTGGCCGATGCCATGGAAAAGGCTCTGCGGGAGAGCCAGGCCCTGATCTTTCTTCTAGGGCCGGAGAGCTTGGACCAGCCGGCTCTCTTCTTTGAGCTCGGGGCCGCCGTAGCCCTGAAGAAGAGGATCATCCCAGTCGTTTCGGAAGGGGTTGAGCGCTCCAAAATCCCCGGCCTTCTGCTGCATATGCGGCATGTCGTCCGAAGAGACCCGGAAGAGACGGCGATCGAGGTTGCCAAGGCCGTCGCCTGAATCCTTTTTCTCTTCCCCAACCTCGCTAGTTCACCACTGTACTAATAGTAGACGCCCCGGTGGGCGGTCGTATCGGGCGCGCCCTCACGCGGTATTCGCGTCCTCCCGCAGCGACGCCATGTCGATGACGAAGCGGTACTTCACGTCTCCCTTCAACATGCGCTCGTAGGCCTCGTTGATCCGCTGGATCGGGATGATCTCGACGTCCGAGGCAATCCCGTGCTTGGCGCAGAAGTCGAGCATCTCCTGCGTCTCCTCGATGCCGCCGATCAGCGAGCCGGCCAGGGAGCGCCGGCCCATGATCAGGTTGAAGACGGCGGGGGAGGGGTGCGGCTCGCCCGGCGCGCCGACCAGGGTCATCACGCCGTCCCGCTTCAGGAGCACGAGGAAGGCGTCGAGGTCGTGCGGCGCGGCCACGGTGTTGAGGATGAAGTGGAAGCTGTTCGCGTGCTTCGCCATCTCCTCGGGGTTCCTGGACACCACGACCTCGTCGGCCCCGAGGCGGCGCGCGTCCTCCGTCTTGCCGGGAGAGGTGGTGAACAGCACCACGTGGGCGCCCAGGGCGTGGGCGAGCTTGACCGCCATGTGGCCGAGGCCTCCCAGGCCCACCACGCCGACCTTGTGCCCCTTGCCGACCTTCCAGTGGCGCAGCGGCGACCAGGTCGTGATGCCGGCGCACAGCAGGGGCGCCGCGGCCGCCGGATCCAGCTTGTCGGAGAGGCGCAGGACGAAGCCCTCCGTCACGACGATCTTGTCCGAGTAGCCGCCGTTCGTCGGCCGGCCGGTCTCCTTCTCGACGCCGCCGTAGGTGCCGGTGAAGCCGTTCTCACAGTACTGCTCGAGCCCCTCGGCGCAGCTCCCGCAGTGCTGGCAGGAGTCCACCAGGCAGCCGACCGCGGCGAAGTCGCCTTCCTTGAATTTCGTCACCTGATCGCCGACCTTGACCAACCGGCCGACGATCTCGTGTCCCGGCACCATCGGATAGACGGTCCCCGGCCACTCGCTCCGGACGGTGTGGAGGTCGGAGTGGCAGACGCCGCAGTAGAGGATCTCGATCTGCACGTCTTTCGGACCCGGCTCACGGCGTTCGAAGCTGTAGGGTGCGAGGGGGGTGGTGGCGGACTGGGCGGCGTATCCTTGGGTCTTGATCATGAGAGGCATCCTTTTCGAGGGCTTTGACAGGCTCGTTCCGGCGTCGGCCATTGGCCTTGGATACCTATAGCACACCCGCCGCATGTCCCTGAAAGTTGCCGCAAGGTCCGGGGATCCGCGGCGGTCTCCGCTCATCTCGTCAGGAATGAGCGGACCTCATCAGGAGCCGACTCGCCGGACCTTAAAGTTCGTTCGCCGACCGGAACGGACGGCCCGCCGGAGCCTAAAGTTGGCTCGCCGGCCGGAACGGATGGCCCGCCGGAGTCAAAAGTAGGCTCGCCGGCCGGAACGGATGGTTCGCCGGAGTCAAAAGTAGGCTCGCCGGCCGGAGCGGATGGCTCGCCGGGGTCAAAAGTAGGCTCGCCGGCCGGAGCGGATGGCTCGCCGGGGTCAAAAGTTGACTCGCCGGCCGGAACGGACGGCCCGCCGGAGCCTAAAGTTGACTCGCCGGCCGGAACGGATGGCTCGCCGGAGTCAAAAGCTGGCTCGCCGGGTGGAACGGATGGGGTTTCCCGCTTCCGCCAGGTCCGCGAGGCTCCGTCAGCTCGCCAGGCGAGCCCAGTTCCTCAGGAGGCCCAAGGGCAGGCCTAACCCGGGGCCTTAAGCGGGAGGCTGATGCCGCCGCTTAGTCCCATCGCCGTTGGGTGCGTAGAGAAGCATCGATGCTGGCCGGATCGATATTACCAGAGTCGCCACGGGACCGGCACCGGTAGGGAGGTCCAGGCGACAGCGTCCCACGTCCATCCCCGAGGGTCTCCGGATAGAATCCCTGCCGGAGCCCCTCCATGATCCCCACTCATGTTCTGGCCATGGCGCCGTCCGCCTGTGGTATGTTCCGTCTCTAGAGAATCCAGGGCTCGCTTTCCGGGGATACCGCGTCAGGACGGGACGTGCGTGGTAGGATGATGTTGCGCAAGGAGGCGCGGTATGGCTCTTCCCGACTCTCTCCCCAAGCTGACCTACGAGGATTATGTCCTCTTTCCTGAGGACGGCCTGCGTCACGAGATCCTGGACGGAGAGCATTACGTGACCGCATCTCCCTTCATGCCGCACCAGGATGTCTTTTCCAACCTTCACTCCTTCTTGCACCCCTTCGTCCGGAAGCACCGCCTCGGAAAGGTCTACGGAGCTCCCTGTGACGTCGTTCTCTCGCCCCACGACGTCGTCGTACCGGACCTTCTCTATATCTCCAACGAGAGGTTGGGGATCCTCACCGAGAAGAACATCCAGGGTGCTCCCGACCTGGTCGTAGAGATCCTCTCCAGGAGCACCCGCCGGCGGGACGAAGGGATCAAGCTCGAGCGCTACGACCTCTTCGGCGTCCGGGAGTATTGGATGTTCGATCCCGACCAGAAGGCGGTCCGGGTCTTCCGCCGGCAGCGAGGCCGCCTGGCTCTCGCCTCCGAGCTTTCCGCCGAGGCTGGAGACATCCTGGCCACTCCTCTCTTCCCTGGCCTCGAGATCCCGTTGGCAGAGGTCTTCGAGTAAGCGGCGAGGAGGCTCTCGCCGGTACCGGGGGCGCGGGCGAGGATAGAATCCCCGCCGGAGCCCCTCCATGATCCCGACCCCCTTCCTCCAACTCGCCGTCGCGCTCGGCCTGGGCCTGCTCGTGGGGCTGCAGCGGGAGCGGGCGGACTCGGCGATCGCGGGGATCCGGACGTTTGCGCTCATCACGCTGTTCGGCGCCCTGGCGGCGCAGCTCGGGCGGGTGTTCGGCGGCTGGGTCGTGGCGGCGGGGCTGCTGGTGGTGGCGGCGTTCGTGGTGTCGGGCAACCTGGTGCGGCTCCGGAAGGGCGAGGCGGAGCCGGGGCAGACGACCGAGCTCGCCGCCGTCCTCATGTACGGCATCGGCGCCTGGGTGGTCGTAGGGGCCATGCCGGTCGCCGTCGCGCTGGGGGGGACGGTGGCCGTGCTCCTCCATCTGCGCGAGCCCCTGCACCGGCTCGTCGGCCGGATCGGCGAGGGGGACCTCAAGGCGATCATGCAGTTCGTCGTCATCGCCCTGGTCATCCTGCCCATCCTGCCGGACCAGGCGTTCGGGCCCTACGGCGTCCTCAATCCCTATCAGATCTGGTGGATGGTGGTCCTCATCGTCGGCCTCTCCCTGCTGGGCTACGTCGCCTTCAAGCTGTTCGGGTCGGGCGCGGGAACGGTCCTCTCCGGCGTGCTGGGAGGCGCCATTTCGAGCACGGCCACGACGGTGACCTACGCCCGCCGCACCAGGGAGGCGCCGGAGAGCTCCCGGCTCGCGGCCCTGGTGGTGATGATCGCCTCGACGGTGGTGTTCGTCCGGCTGCTGGTCGAGGTCGCGCTGGTGGCCCGCGGCCGTTTCCTGGAGCTGGCGCCGCCTCTCGCGGCCATGCTGGGAGTGGCGGTGGCCCTCTCGCTGGCGGCGTGGCTCGCCGGACGGCGCGAGAAGGCGGAGCCGCCGGAGGCCGGGAATCCGGCCGAGCTCAAGTCGGCCCTGGTCTTCGGAGCCCTCTACGCGGTGATCCTGCTGGCCGTGGCCTTCGCCCAGGAGCGCTTCGGCAAGGCCGGGCTGTTCACGGTGGCCGCGCTCTCGGGCCTTACGGACGTGGACGCCATCACCCTCTCCACCGCCCGCCTGGTGAGCGGGGGAGGGCTGGACCCCGGCACCGGCTGGCGGGCGATCCTGCTGGCGGCCCTGTCGAACCTGGTGTTCAAGGCCGGGCTCGTGGCCGTCCTGGGCAGTTGGCGGATGTTCGGGAGGATCGCCGTCCTTTTCGGAGCGGCGCTGGCCGCGGGCGGGCTGATCTTCTGGTTCTGGCCGTAGCGCGCTGTCCGTAGGAAGGCGTGGGGGACGCCGGATCGCCCATGTCATTCCAAATAAGTCGTCCCCTGTAGAGACGCCTTGCAGGCGTCTCCGAGGCGGCGAGGTCGTGGCGAAGAACCGATCTCTCCCGCGGGGCGATCTCGCGCAGGAAACGTCCACCCCGCCACAGAGACGCCTGCAAGGCGTCTCTACAGTGGGGGCTCGCCCTGGAGGGGCGGAATTTGACCAGCCCGGGGTGTCAACCCCGGGAACGAGAACGGGCCTTTTCCCAAGCCCCAAAGGGCCGGCATCCGGCTGCGTCCTCCTTGCCGGCGAGCTATGCCGGCCCTTCGGGGCTTGAGATGGATAACGGGCCACGGTTCCCGGGGTTCACACCCCGGGCTGTTCAAATTCCGCCCTTTCAGGGCGACGCTACGGTTTCTGTCCTCAGGAGGCCCAACGGGCCGTGATCCCTCAGCCCAGGGCAACGCCCTGGGTCGGGTGGGCGGCTTTTACGAGAACGGCCGCCGCGTCTGCATCGTGAACCGGTCGCAATCCCACAATACAGATCAGGGCAGTTCCGACCACGAAGGAAGGTCTCGTCGAGGTCAGATTCCGTGTAGTCGCAATCCCACAATACAGATCAGGGCAGTTCCGACGTGGAGCGAATCTAACTGACGACGATCCTGTGTTGGCGTCGCAATCCCACAATACAGATCAGGGCAGTTCCGACGGCATGTGACGACAGATGATATTTTGGGGCAGATCTTGTCGCAATCCCACAATACAGATCAGGGCAGTTCCGACCGGGCTGGGCTCCTTCGCGGTCGGTGACATCGTCTTCATGTCGCAATCCCACAATACAGATCAGGGCAGTTCCGACTGATACCTTTCCAGACCACTGAAAACAAAGAGATTAGAGAGCCGTTTCGTGTTACCTCCCAAAACCGCTTGGATTCGTGACTCTCCGGGCTTCTCATCTCGTCTTCATTCCAGGGTAACTCGTTGCACCACCGAGACTTGGCGATTCCGTGTTACCGGTGTGCCAAAATGGCGATTTGGCGTTGGCATGACTTTTGTCGGCAGGATCAGTTTTCAAAAGTCGTAGGCAGCCTGAACCGCCGCCGGGCTCCGTAGATCATAAAAGATCAGGATCAGCGTGACAACCCGCCTTGACGGCTTCTTCAACCAGGAGGAACGTAGGCGCGGGGGACGCCGGAGCGCCCCCCGCTTCTCACGGCTGGTTTACTGCTGGGTAATCCTCACGTCGTCGATCGCGGCTTCCACCAGGCTGGCCGTCGAGGCGTCCGCGGCCTCGCGAACACCAGCGAGGTGGTGGCGCCGACTCACCTGCCAGAGGTCGGGCGAGACGTCGGCGGCGCGGACCAGGCCGAGCTGCGTCTGGTCGATGCCGAGGAGATTCACGTGCTGGAGCACGAAGGCGAGCACGGCCTCGCCGACCGTGCGGGCGTCCACCTTCTCGACCGGCCGGCCGAGGTTCGCGGAGAGGTCGGCGGGAGAGGTGCACGGTCACCTAGACCTTTTCGTCCTCCCAGTCGCTAAACTCACCAGGCTCGACGGGATTGCGTTCATATCCCGCCCGGTGCCGGCGCTCCAGTTCCCGTTCCTCCATGCTTAGGAGGACGGCTTGAAGCGCATCCCGCGTGAAGGCGGAGCGGGTAGTTCCTTTGGCCGCGCGGTCCACGGCATCCATCAGAGAGTCATCAAGGGTTATCCGAACGGTCTTCATACCGAGCCTCTCACCAGGATTATAGCTAGGAGCCTGCGCGCCAGCTTCTAGTAGGGGCGGCCACATAGGGCTGCCCCTACAAAATCCGCCAGTTAAGTCGCGACAATGGACTCGCCTCATCCACAGGCGTCCATCCTCTATAATCCGTTCCCGTCCGCGCCTGCTGCCGGCGCTGTCCGGAATACCTCTTCCACACCCATCATGCTGCGTCTGACAGAGCTGAGACTTCCCCTGGAGCATTCCGAGGAGGATCTGCGGGCGGCCATCCTGAGCCAGCTCGGCATCGGGCACCGGGAGCTGATCGGCTATTCGGTCTTCCGGCGCAGCTTCGACGCCCGCAAGAAGGGCGCGATCGCGCTCATCTATCAGCTCGACGTCGAGACGGCCCGGGAGGCCGAGATCCTCCGGCGGCTCCGCGGCAACCCTCACGTCGGGCCGGCGCCGGACACCACCTACCGCTTCCCGGCCCGGGCGCCGGAGGGAGTGGCCGAGCGGCCCGTAGTGATCGGCCTGGGGCCATGCGGCCTGTTCGCGGGCCTGCTGCTGGCCGAGATGGGCTTCCGGCCGATCCTGCTCGAACGGGGCAAGAAGGTGCGCGAGCGGACCGTCGACACCTTCGGGCTCTGGCGCAAGCACAAGCTCGATCCGGAATCCAACGTGCAGTTCGGGGAAGGCGGCGCGGGCACCTTCTCCGACGGCAAGCTCTACAGCCAGATCCGCGATCCGCAGCACCACGGGCGCAAGGTGCTCACGGAGCTCGTGGCAGCCGGCGCGCCGCCCGAGATCCTGTTCGTCAACCGGCCCCACATCGGCACCTTCCGGCTGGTCAAGGTAGTGGAGAGCCTGCGGGCGAAGATCGAGTCGCTGGGCGGCGAGATCCGCTTCCAAGCCCGGGTCGAGGACCTGATGATCGAGCAGGGGAGGGTGAGGGGAGTGGTCCTGGCCGGGGGAGAGGTCCTGAGGTCGGACCACGTCGTCCTGGCCGTCGGCCACAGCGCCCGGGACACCTTCCGGATGCTCCACCGGCGGGGCGTCTACGTCGAGGCCAAGCCGTTCTCGATCGGCTTCCGCGTCGAGCACCCTCAAGGCCTCATCGACGCCTGCCGCTACGGCAGCCAGGCCGGGAACCCGGCGCTGGGCGCCGCCGACTACAAGCTGGTCCACCATTGCCGCAACGGCCGGTCGGTCTACAGCTTCTGCATGTGCCCGGGCGGCCTGGTGGTGGCGGCGGCCTCGGAGCCCGGCGGGGTGGTGACCAACGGCATGAGCCAGTACTCCCGGGACGAGGCCAACGCCAACAGCGCCATCGTCGTGGGCATCACGCCGGAAGAGGACTATCCTGGCTCGCCGCTCGCGGGGGTCGACTTCCAGCGGCACTGGGAGGAGCGGGCGTTCGAGCTGGGCGGCGGCAACTACGATGCGCCCGGCCAGCTCGTCGGCGACTTCCTGGCGGGGCGGCCGTCGAGAGAGCTCGGCGCGGTCCTGCCGTCGTACCGGCCCGGCGTGCGCCTGGGAGACCTGGGCTCGAGCCTGCCGGGGTACGCGATCGAGGCGATCCGCGAGGCCCTGCCCGCCTTCGACCGCAAGATCAAGGGGTTCGCCATGCACGACGCCGTGCTGACCGGCGTCGAGACGCGCACCTCCTCGCCCCTCCGGATCAAGCGGGGGGAGGACTTCCAGAGCCTCAACACGCGGGGGCTCTATCCGGCGGGAGAGGGCGCCGGCTACGCCGGCGGCATCCTGTCGGCGGCCGTCGACGGCCTCAAGGTGGCGGAGGCCGTGGCGGCGAGCGTGATAATCTCCATGGAACGGACATGAGCACGAAGAGACCTCTCGCTCCCCACGTCCAGGCGGCGGTCGCGGCGACCGCGCAGCCGAAGGCCGCCGCCGGAGCACGGCCGGCGCAGGCCGCGCATGTTCAGGCCGTGGTCGCCCAGGCGAGGCTCCAGGCACCGCTCCCGGCAAGGCCGCCGGCCGCCGTGCAGCCCCGCGCGAACCTCCCGGTGCCGGCCCTGGGGGTTTCCGCCGGCCGAGCGGCGGTTCCTCCTCCACCGGTCCACTGGAATCTCGCGTCCACTGCGCCTGGCCCTCCAGCCGTTCAGGCGAAGACCGCGCCGGTCCTTTCTCGAGTCGCGCAGCCGGCCAAGCGCCAACTGGAAACAAAAGGGAAGGAGCTGTTTCCCCCCCAAAAGCGCGTGCAGAAGATTATCAATTACAGCGAGAATAATGAATATAATGACAGGATCCTCGATAATCTGGAGAAAGCGGACACCGAGTTTTTCGCGAAAAAACGGCAGGACAACCTTGAGAAATACAAACCGCATCTCTCAAAGAAGCCGCCGAAAAAGGGTCTCCGCAAGATCAAATATGGCAAGTCTGGGAAACCGGTCGACAGCTACCCCATCAGCAAGGATCTGATGTTGAAAGCCTATGGCGAGGCCATGACGGAGCTGCTTGATCCGACCGTCTTCCATATCAACACGCCCACTGAAGAAGGGCCCTTGCTGCAACACTTCGTGGTCCGCCAGGGGCATGACTATGTACTCTTCCCCCTCATGCCGTCCGAAGATGACGTGTACAAACAGGAAGGAAAGGACGGACCCGCTTTCGCCGACCTGGCGCTGAACGCCGACGATGCGGCCGAATGGTTGCAGGGGCAGGAGGAGGTGTACGGGACCCCGAAGAAGGCCCGTATCCGGGTCGCGTGCGACGTCAACCGGATGGCGGGGGGGCGGCAGCCCAAGGTCCGCTATCCTTTCAAGTACATGGCGGGGGCCGGTGGGCTGACGACTTTCGCCGCCGTGATCCGGGCCGACAAGGGGCGGGTCTCGAAGGCCACCAAGTACATCGAATCGATCCTGAAGGAGGGCGGCACGGATTTCGGCTCCCGCTTCGGGGGTGAGAATCCCTCCTACATAGGGACAGGCAAGGGTAAAGGCAGAGGCCCGGTGGGGCTGCGGAAAAAGGCCGGGGAGGATTCCGGCTCGGAGTCGGTGTACTCGGACGGGGAATAGCCTTGACACCCGAGAAGTTGTATAGTGGCGCCGACGCCCGAAGATGGGCCGGCAGGTGAGCGCTCCCCCTTCTTTCGAGGAGGGGACAAGGTTCAAACCGCCGGCTTGCGAAGTAAGGGGCCTGAGGCTATACTGCGTTTCCCGTCGAGAGCACGTCAGATGTTGACTTGCGCTTCGTCTCTCAGTTAGACTCTGCGGGTTCACCGCTGATGGTCCCGCCAGGGACGGGGGCGGTCAGTCTTCAAACGAAGACATACCCTGAACACCGTTCGGGGCCGGAGTGTGGGCCGTCGGACCCATCTTCGAATGGGGGTCCGACAGGTGTCGTCGCTTCGTGCAAGACACATCGGGTCAGTCAGTAATCAATCGGGTCGAGGAGATCTGGACGCATGCCTACGATTCATCAATTGGTGCGCAAGGGACGCGAGCGCATCGAGACCAAGACGAAGAGCCCGGCGCTGCAGGGGTCGCCCCAGAAGCGCGGAGTCTGCGTTCGCGTGTACACCCAGACGCCCAAGAAGCCGAACTCGGCGCTGCGCAAGGTGGCCCGCGTGCGGCTCACCAACGGCATCGAAGTGACGACGTACATCCCGGGGGTCGGCCACAACCTGCAGGAGCACTCGATCGTGCTGATCCGCGGCGGCCGTGTGAAAGACCTTCCGGGCGTCCGTTATCACGTCATCCGGGGCACGCTCGACGCAGTGGGCGTGTCGGCCCGCCGTCAGGGCCGCTCCAAGTACGGCGCCAAGCGGCCCAAGTCCTAAGGGAGCTATCGAGACATGCCGAGGCGGAGAGAAGTCCCGAAGCGCGAGATCCTGCCGGATCCGCTGTACAACTCGCAGCTCGTCACCAAGTTCGTGAACGTGGTGATGAAGCAGGGCAAGAAGTCGGTCGCCGAGCGCATCCTGTATGACGCCCTCGAGGCGATCAAGGTGAAGACGAGCGACGATCCGATGAAGGTGTTCAAGAAGGCGATCGAGAACGTCAAGCCCGCGGTGGAGGTGAAGTCGCGGCGCGTGGGCGGGTCGACCTACCAGGTCCCCGTCGAGGTGCGCCCCTCCCGCAAGCTGGCGCTGTCGATGCGCTGGATCATCAATACCGCCATGTCGCGGGGCGAGAAGACGATGCGCGCCCGGCTCGCCGGTGAGCTGATGGACGCCGCCGAGAACCGTGGCGGCGCCATCAAGAAGAAGGAAGACACGCACCGCATGGCCGAGGCCAACAAGGCTTTTGCCCATTATCGTTGGTAGCAAAAAGAGCGTTGGTAAGGCGCTGATAGAGGGCCTCCTGCCGGCCGCCCCGCGAGGGCGCGGCCCGGTACCACCCCCCCGGGGCGGAATCCTTCAGAGCGAACAAGTAACGTTGCGGTAGAGACGGCAGACGTCAAGGTAGATCATGGCAAGGCAAGTATCACTAAAAGACACGCGCAATATCGGCATCATGGCGCATATCGATGCCGGTAAGACGACGACCACCGAGCGGATCCTGTACTACACCGGGGTCAACTATAAGATCGGTGAGGTGCACGAAGGCACCGCGACCATGGACTGGATGGTTCAGGAGCAGGAGCGTGGCATCACCATCACCTCCGCTGCCACCACCTGTTTCTGGAAGAAGCACCGCATCAACATCATCGACACGCCCGGCCACGTGGACTTCACGGCCGAGGTCGAGCGCTCCCTGCGGGTGCTCGACGGCGCGGTCGCGGTGTTCGACTCGGTCGCCGGCGTCGAGCCGCAGTCCGAGACGGTGTGGCGCCAGGCCGACCACTACCGGGTCCCCCGCATCGCGTTTGTCAACAAGATGGACCGCATCGGCGCCGACTTCGACCGCACGGTCTCGATGATGCGCACCCGCCTTGCCGCCAACCCGGTGGTGATCCAGATTCCCTGGGGCCTCGAGGACCAGTTCAAGGGGATCATCGATCTCCTCGAGATGAAGGGGATCTTCTACCGCGACGAGACGATGGGCGCCGACCACGAGCTGGTCGACATCCCGGAGGACTACCTCGACGTGGCGCACAAGATGCGCGAGCAGATGGTCGAGGCGATCTCGGAGACGGACGACCAGCTCCTGGAGAAGTACCTCTCCGGTGAAGCGGTCAGCAACGACGAGCTCAAGGCCGCGCTGCGCCGGGCGACGATCTCCAACCAGGTCCAGCCCGTGATTTGCGGCAGCGCCTTCAAGAACAAGGGCGTCCAGCCCCTGCTCGACGCCGTGGTGGACTACCTCCCCTCGCCGCTCGACATCCCGGCGATGGAGGGTCTCGACCCCCGCACCGAGGAGACGGTGACCCGCCACGCCGACGACAGCGAGCCGTTCTCGGCCCTGGTATTCAAGATCATGAGCGACCCGTTCGTCGGCCAGCTCGTGTTCTTCCGGGTCTACTCCGGCCACATCGAGTCGGGCCAGCCGGTGCTGGGCTCCAAGAAGAACAGCAGCGAGCGCATCGGCCGGCTCCTCAAGATGCACGCCAACAAGCGTGAGGAGATCAGCGAGGTGTGGGCGGGCGACATCGCCGCGGCGGTGGGCCTCAAGAACGTCACCACGGGCGACACGATCTGCGATCCGAAGCACCCGGTGGTGCTGGAGGCGATGAACTTCCCCGAGCCGGTGATCGCGGTGTCGATCGAGCCGAAGACCAAGGCCGACCAGGAGAAGCTGGGCATGGCCCTCGGCAAGCTCATGCAAGAGGACCCGACGTTCCGCGTCCACACGGACAAGGACACGGGCCAGACCCTGATCGAGGGCATGGGCGAGCTGCACCTCGAGATCATCGTCGACCGCCTGGTGCGCGAGTTCAACGTCGGCGCCAACGTCGGCAAGCCGCAGGTCGCCTACAAAGAGACGATCACCCAGGAGGCCGAGGGCGACGGCCGCTACGTCCGCCAGACCGGCGGCCGCGGCCAGTACGGCCACGCCAAGATCCGGATGCGTCCGACCACCGAGGCGGATTACATCTTCAACAACAAGATCATCGGCGGGTCCATCCCCAAGGAATTCATCAAGCCGATCGATCAGGGCATCAAGGAGGCCCTGGAGACGGGGCCCCTGGCCGGCTTCCCCTGCACGGGCGTCGAGGTCGACCTCTACGACGGCAGCTACCACGACGTGGACTCGTCGGAGATCGCGTTCAAGATCGCCGGCTCGATGGCTTTCCAGGACGCCTGCAAGCGGGCGCGGCCGGTGCTGATGGAGCCGATCATGGCCGTCGAGGTGGTCACGCCCGAGGATTACATGGGCGAGATCATCGGCGACATCACCTCGCGGCGCGGCCGGGTGCAGAGCATGGAAGGGCGCGGCAACGCCCAGGTGATCACGTGCAAGGTGCCGCTGTCTGAGATGTTCGGTTACGCGACCGACCTGCGGTCGATGTCCCAGGGGCGTGCCAACTACTCGATGCAGTTCGCCGCTTATGAGCAGGCCCCGAAGAGTGTCAGTGAAGAGGTCGTGGCCAAGGCCGCCGGCTAGGCGTTAGACCAGACTGAGGAGAGATCATGGGCAAGGAAAAATTCAATCGTTCGAAGCCGCACGTCAACATCGGAACGATCGGCCACGTCGATCACGGCAAGACGACTCTGACGGCGGCCATCACGAAGGTGCTGTCGTCCCAGGGCCTGGCCAACTTCGTGGCCTTCGACCAGATCGACAAGGCTCCCGAGGAGCGCGAGCGCGGCATCACGATCGCGACGGCGCACGTGGAGTACCAGAGCCCGAACCGTCACTACGCGCACGTGGACTGCCCGGGGCACGCCGACTATGTGAAGAACATGATCACCGGCGCGGCGCAGATGGACGGCGCCATCCTGGTGGTGTCGGCGGCGGACGGTCCGATGCCGCAGACGCGGGAGCACATCCTGCTGTCGCGCCAGGTGGGCGTGCCGTACATGGTGGTGTTCATGAACAAGTGCGACATGGTCGACGATCCGGAGCTCTTGGACCTGGTGGAGCTGGAGCTGCGGGAGCTGCTGTCGTCCTACGACTTCCCGGGCGACGACATTCCGATCATCCGCGGCTCGGCGCTGAAGGCGCTGGAGAGCGGTGTCGCCGACAGCGAGTGGGGCTCGAAGATCATGGAGCTGATGGCGGCGGTGGACGAATACATTCCGCTTCCGGAGCGCGCGATCGACAAGGACTTCCTGATGCCGATCGAGGACATCTTCTCGATCTCCGG
>DATFNZ010000194.1:0-112754 GCA_035266085.1 Thermoanaerobaculia bacterium | reverse complement strand
TCGTCGAGGAGCTCGAGAGGAGCGGCGTGGACTCACGGCGCATCTGCTTCGAGATCACCGAGACGGCCGCCATCAGCAAGCTCGACAGCGCCATCCGCTTCATCTCGGCCCTCAAGGCCAAGGGCTGCCGCTTCATCCTCGACGATTTCGGCAGCGGCCTCTCCTCTTTCGCCTACCTGCGCGACCTCCAGGTCGACTTCCTGAAGATCGACGGCGAGTTCGTGAAGGACATGATGGAGGACCGGGTCAAGCGCGCCATGGTCGAGTCGATCAACCAGATCGGCCACGTCATGGGCCTGCAGACCATCGCGGAGTGGGTGGAGAACCGCCAGACCCTGGAAGCCCTGAAGGAGCTCGGCGTCGACTACGCCCAGGGCTTCTGGCTCTGCCGGCCGCAGCCTCTAGTGCACGACATCTGAAGATCAGATCAGCCGTCCTTCTGGCCGCGCTCCATTTCCTGCCGAAAACGGAGCAGCTCCGCTTCAAGAGCGCGGGCCCTCTCTTCGGCGGCGACGCGCGCGGCGGCCTCTTGCTCGATCCGTTCCTCTGCGGCTAAGCGCGCGGCTTTCTCCCGGCGGGCTTCGTCCTTGGATTCCTGGACTCGGAGCAGGGGCTCTCCCGTGGCAGCGTCCACAAGCCGAAGCCCGGAGGCGCCTTCCAACTGGAGCACCAGCCCCGTAGTCTGGCTGATCAAGGCCCCCGCGGGCGTGAGATCCATAGGACGGTAGTGACCTCCCACGAGGCGAAAGCCCTGGAGCCGCGGATTCAAATACTCCCCAAAAAGATCGTGGAGGAAGTACTCCTCGACCCCTAGCCGCTCATAGCAGCTTTTCTTCTGGGACGTGTCTTCCCGGCTGGTGTCGCGCGAGGTCACTTCGATCACCATCGCGGGCACCCGCCCCTCCTCCTCCCACAGCTTGTAGACCCGGCGCTGCCGTTTGGCGACCCCGTGCACCAGAAACACGTCCGGGCAGATGACCGCTCGGGGATCCCCTTCCGCGTAATAGAGGAACAGGTTGCCCGCCACGTAGACCTGGGGATCGTTCCGGTAGCGGTCCTCCAGTGCCTCGATGAGGTCAGTCATCTCCCTGCGGTGAGAGTCCGTCTCGCCCATAGGCTGGCCATCTGATTCCGGGTAGTAGACTTCTTGCCGGAAAGGAATCGCGGTCATGGATGCCGTCCTTTCTCCAACCGGTCGCGGGATCAGAGCACATTCACGCACCGGGAGGCAACTTCACGCTCCGCCCATAGAATAGCACTCAGCCCGGGAATCTCCATCGTCCGCCGACACGGGAGAAGGGCGCGAGGGCCTCTTCGCTTCACCCCGGAGAACGGACCAGCGCTTCGATCGCCTCCTCGATCTCGGTTTCGGATCTGCCCATATCCCTGAGCAGGCCGGCATAGTTGCCGATGGCCGTCTGCAGGTGCGGATGATCGTGCCCGGTGCGGCGCGCGAAGTCGAGAAGGATCGCGAGCATCCAGGGCATAAGCGGCTCGGCCTCGGCGAGGCGGTTGGTAGCGTGGAGCAGCCGGGCTAGGTTGTTGAGACAGCTGGCGACGTCGGGGTGTTCGGGCCCGAAGCTTTTCTCGTTGATGTCGAGCGCCCGTCGTATTAGCGGCTCGGCCTCGGCGAGGCGGTTCGTGTCCTGGAGCAACAGGGACAAGTTGTTGAGGAGGATAGCGACGTAGGGGTGTTCGGGTCCTAAGCTTTTCTCGTTGATGTCGAGCGCCTGTCGCATGAGCGGCTCGGCCTCGTCGAGGTGGTTCGTGTCGTGGAGCAGCCTGGCCAGGTTGTTGAGGTCTCGGGCGATGTTGGGGTGTTCGGGTCCGAAGTTTTTCTCGTCAATGTCGAGGGCCCGTCGCATCAGCGGCTCGGCCTCGGCGAGCCGGTTCGTGTCCTGGAGCAACTGAGCCAGGTTGTTGAGGCGGATGGCGATGTTGGAGTGTCCCGGCCCGAATCTCTTTTCGTCGATGTCGAGCGCCCGTCGTATCAACGGCTCGGCCTCGGCGACCAGCGCTTTGGTAAGGAGTAGCACCCCCAGATCGTTCATCAGCCGTGCGGTTGGATCAGCGAGGCCGGCGGCGTCAGCGAACGAGCCGACAGCACGAGCGTGAGGGGTTAGAGGGTCGAGAATATGCCAATTACGGACATCCCCGGGATCACCCACGAAGGCATCGTTCACCCAGCGGAGCGCTTGGTTCAGAGACACATCGGTCGGTACGTTCCGGAGGCTGCGACGCGTGATGTCCTGCACCAGCCGATGGACGGCAAAGGTAGGCGTCTCGGCCGCACGGGTCACCAGGGAGTAGGTCGCGAGTTCCACGAGAGCGGCGTGGGGGGGCGGCTCCGGCTCGGGAAGATCGGGAACCGGCACATCTAGCAGAAACTCCGGGATCGGTCCCGGTCCAAGCCAGGCCAACCGTTCGAGGAGGCGCCGGCCTGGGGCGGAGAGGCGATCGAAGGAGGTCTGCCAGGTGACGGCGACGCTCGCCGGATAATGGCTCACTCGCGGATCGAACCAGGTAAGGACATCCTCGTGCCGCGACTGCCATTCGCGCAGGTAAGCGGCGAAAGTCAGACGGCGCTCGGAGATGTAGGCACTGGCCTGCTCCAAGGCGAGGGGAAGGAAGCCCAACTCGCAAGCCAACGTTAAGGCGTCATTGGCGTCCTCTTTCGTCGCTCTCCGCCTCCCCTGGGTACGCTTGAGCAGGAACCCGATGGCGGCTTCCTCGGTCAGCACGTCGAGCTCGATCGGTTCCACCTCCGCGCTCCAGCGAGCGAGCCGGCCGGTCAGGAGAAGATGGCCACCATGGAGACGGGAGCCGAGGGCATCTACCGCCTCCGCGGCGTCATCCGAGTCGACGTTGTCGAGGATCAGCAGCCATCCCGAATTTGCTCCGAGCCAGCGCAGGACGGCGGCCTCCCGGACCTCTTCCTCCTTTGCCTGCTGCTCCGGCAGGTCCAGAACGTTCCGCTCGCAGAGAGCCGCGAGGTTTCGCCGCAGATCGGCCGGCGACTCGGCTCCCACGAACAGCAGAGCCGAGTACTCGGCGGCGTGGCGCCAGGCGTACTCGACGGCGAGCCGCGTCTTGCCGACCCCGCCCAGCCCATGGACAGCCTTGCCCGCGATCGCCGTTGCCCGCCCGGAGGGTGACTGCTCCAGGGTTTCGCGCAGCCGGGTCAGCATCTCTTCCCGGCCCTGAAAGAGCGGGCCCAGCGAGGGGAAGGGGAGATTGTGGAGGAAGGACGGCCTCTGCGGCTTCTCGGGAGGCAACTGAAAGAACTCCATTAGGAGGTCCGGATGGCGCTTGACCCTCTCGTCGAGCTCGTTGCCGGCCCAGAAATGGCAGGTCGCCTCATCCCCCCAGGCCTTCCGGGCAGCGTTTCTCGTTTCAACCCGGACCGCCTGAGACACCACGAATACCAGCTCGTGCGGTTGCTCCTCGACGGGCAGACCGCGAAGCTTCTTGATCTCCTCGCGGGCGGTCGCCGCGGTGAAGGCCTTCACCCGCTTGCATTGGAAGGCGGCGCGCCGGCTGTCCTTCCAGGCCACGATGTCGCGGCCCTGTTCGCTGCCCGCCTCGCCGAGATGCTCCTCCCGCGTGTAGCCCTCGCGCCGTACGAGCCACAGGCAAAGGCGTTCGAACTCGAGCGGCGCGAGCTTCTCGAAGGGAAGCGTGTGCGAGCCGCCCGTCAGGCTGGGTTTGGGTCGGGTGGCCATGGCATGGTTATGAAGTCTTGAGTTTAGCGGAAAGAGCAGGGGCTTCGCGCCGCATTCCCCACTCCTCCGTCGCGTTCCCCATGGGGAACGGCACAGCAGGCGTCGGTCACGATCCGTTCCCTCCTCGACGCGAGGCGTTCCCCCTGGGGAATGATTCATGACGGGCTCTTCACGTCTTGACGAGCCCTCATCATGCCGCGTTCCCCCGAGGGAACAGATCGTTCCCCGTCCATCCGTCAGCGTTCCCTACAGGGAATGCGGTGACACGGACGGGGAACGCTCCATCGAGGAGCCGGCACTTCCCATTCCCCCTCGAGTGCGGCGCGTTCCCCACGGGGAACAGGAGGCCGAGGAGGGGGAATGCCTCTTGAGGGATGGGGAATGCAGCGTGAAGGGCCGTTCAGGTGAGCAGGCCGGCAGGGAAAAGCTGCCGAAAGTATTGTCAGCCGCCGCCCGGCTTGCGCAATACCTCGGACGACAGGCGATCAAGGTTCTGCTCATTTGCGGGGACGACAATGCGTTCGATGCGGCTTGCCATCTCTGCACTCTCGAAAGCCTGAGCCCACGAAACGGTAGTTCCGCCCGCCGAAGGAGCCAAAGTGATGGTAAGGAGATACTTCGGCTCTGACGCGTGCTGCACAACAACCTTCCTCGGTGGCTCAACCTCCGCGAAGACGCTTTCGTTTGGATAGTTTTTGCCATCGGGACCGTGCATCACGAACGACCACCGCCCACCCGACTTGAGCTCGCAGACGTTGAACGTATTGGTAAACCCAGCCGGGCCCCACCAACGAGCCAACCTTTGCGGGTCGCTAAACGCAGCAAATACCTGGTCCGGCGAAGCAGGAATCTCGCGGGAGGTTCGGAACGTGGTCATTGGCGTCTCCATGCGAGTAGAAGTTAGACCCTTAGCGAGCCACGGAACGCCCTGGCGGCATAGTAAGATTGCGCACCGTTGTGATACACGAAGACATGGTCGTAGCGGCGATCACAAAAGAGGGCGCCGCCGAGTTTTCTAATAGCAGGAGGTGTTTTCACCCAGCTCGACGTTTTTACATCGAACTCTCCAAGCTTCTGCAGCTCTCGATACTCTTCTTCCGTTAACAGCTCAACGCCCATGGCAGCCGCCATATCAACAGCGTTATTTTCCGGTCTATGCTCTTTCCTCGCCTCCAGGCCTTCACGGTCGTAACAAACGCTTCTGCGGCCCTTAGGACTTTCCGCTGAACAATCATAAAAAACGTACTCGCCCGCCTTACTATCATGACCAACAACATCCGGTTCACCGCCAGTCCCTTCCATTTCACTGAGGGACCACAGTTTTTCGGGACTAGCTTCCAGCCTTGCTTGTACTTTGGCCCATTCAAGACCACTATGGCGGTTCATGTTTTTCTCAAAGCGGGCCTTTAATGCTCTGAGTAGCTCCTCGCGTTGTTCCATTGACAACACCTTTTTTGTTTCGACGCCTTGCATATAGGTTCCTTTCAGATGCCTCACAGTCCCTCTCTATCCCCCACGCTTCTTCCCCGCGACGCTCCCGATCCAGATCGGGAGATAGGGCGAAGTGCACCCCTTCGAGACGGCGTAGTCCTTGTAGAGACCTAGCCTCTCCCCGAGCGCGATACACCATTCTCGGAGGCTCTCATCCGCGATGCCGATCTGTGCCGCCATGATCACGTTCGCGATCATCCAGTCGCATAGCTGAGACTGTTCCTTCCCGTCGGCGTTTTCGATGTCGGAGATGAGCATCTCGATGTAGCTGAGATCGACTGCCTTGAGGTCCAGGACGAGCAGGGACAGCATTCTCGAAGTGAACCCGCCGTGCTTCCAAAGCTGAGTCGCGAGCTCGTGGTTCCTCCTGGGCGATCGACCTGATCTCGGTATTCGTGGGCTTGGCTCTGTCGAGCCGCTCCAGCAGGGCGTGTGCGTCGGTGGTATGGCTCACTCTGGTTGTCCTATTGCTTTTGCGGCTTTGCATCGAAAAAGTCGTTCGCCATCGGGACGATGACGGGCATACGCTCCATCAGCGTGACGTGTGTTGTGTTGGCCAATATGGCCAATCTCGATGCTGAGCGTGGCCGCATGTCGCCGAAAATCTCGTCGCCCTTCAGGCGGAACATTTCCGAGATGTGCTCGAGCCGTACGCCGTCGGCATCGCCGTGGATGAAAAACATCGGCGCTTTGGTGGCCTTGAGCTTGTCGGCGCCGAAGTCGTACGGTTTCAATTCCATCGCGATGACACGCTTGACAAAATTCGGGAATTCGCTTGGCGTCGGGCTCAGTTTCTTGTATTCGGTTTCGATGGGCGAGCCTTTGAATGCTTCCGACGTGAGTTGCGGGAACATGTCGACTGCTTCCTTCACCCAGCCGTCGTGGCGGAACACGGCTGAAATGCTGACAACCTTACGCACTTTTTCCGGATGGCGGATCGCACACTGCATCGCGACGCCGCCGCCCATGCTGTAACCGATGAGGTCCGCGCTTGAGATTTTGAGATAATCGAGCAGCGCAGCCACATCGTCGGCGAGGCTTTCATAGCTGAAATCGCGCTTGATGTCGGCCGTGCGCCCGTGGCCCTGCATTTCGACGGCAATCACTTTCCGCGTTTTGGAAAGTTAGCCGATCCACTCGGTCCTGTTGTTTGAAATTGTCATGAACGAGCCGTGGAGCAACACCACAGGATCGCCGCTTCCGTGGACCTCGTAGTACATTTTGAGTCCGTTGACCGGCGCGTAGCCCGTAGTTGGTTTTTGCTGCGCCGATACGACAGCCGACAGGAGCAGCATCAGGATAAAAGCTGTTGTCTTCATGTTTGACCTTTCAGCGCGAACGTTGAAGATGCCGCGCTGCATAAGTACGGCCGTTGAGCGGTCGCGGAACGACTTTGATAGAAGGCATGCACGCTTCGAAGATTGCAACTTCAACCGCGGCGCGCCGCCTCGATTGCAGCGACGTCGATCTTCGTCATCTCCATCATCGCATCGAACGCGCGCTTGGCGACAGCGGGATCGGGATCGGTTATCGCTTGGCTCAGAGCGATCGGCGTAATCTGCCAGGACAAGCCCCATTTGTCCTTGCACCAGCCGCACGCACTCTCTTCGCCGCCGTTGCCGACGATCGCGTTCCAGTAACGATCCGTTTCGGCCTGGTCAGCGGTTGCGACCTGAAACGAGAATGCTTCGTTGTGCTTGAACGCGGGGCCGCCATTGAGCCCGAGGCAGGGAATCCCCATCACGGTAAACTCGACCGTCAACACCTCCCCTTTCTTCCCGGACGGAAAGTCTCCCGGTGCAAGGTGCACCGCGCCAACGGATGAATCGGGAAAGGTCTCGGCGTAAAACCGCGCCGCGCCCTCGGCGTCGCCATCGTACCAAAGACAAATCGTGTTCTTAGCTGGTTTCATCATGTCAGTTCTCCATTGTGATGAGCCGCCCGAAGCCGCTGTAAAACGATGGGCTCGCAGTCAAAGGGCACCGGCTCGGCCGATATTTCCGCGTCGATAGGTTGCAAAATCCGTACCCATACGAGCCGATCCGCGAGCCCAAACCAGTCAAGCCACCATTCCGTCGGATGTCTGCCGCGAGTTGCCTCATTCAGCGGCCTCCAATCGCATGAGGATATCTTGGTAGGAAGCATTGATCAGTGCCTCGAGCGCAGAAGCAATGATGGTTCGGCCAGGCTTAAGCTTTACGTGACGCATGTACTTGCCGACTCCCTCCAGCAGGCCTTCCGGGTCTGCCAGTGATGCACCATGAAAAAAGCCGACATTGACGTGAGATCTAAAGGCATTGACGTAGGCAAAGGGTGCGTCTTGAACGCATACGGTGGGGCAACCATCGTGCATCAGCTCTCGTACGTTCGTTCCGCAGCCTCGCATGACCTCAAACCAATCGCTTGCGATGGATGCCAGTTCGCTGGGTCGAGTTTCGAGCCATCGGTCGATAGCAGGATCTTGCTCGACGGCTCCCGAGAACGTAAGAAGTGCCGGCATATGCATTTCCCTTGATGGCGCGAAGAAGCTGTCGCAGTAGTCTTGGAGACGGTTCCGGCTCACCTGCCGCCCAGAAATTCGAATCGCGTGCCGGTTGGCTCGGTGGCCGCCCCGCTAGGGACAAATCCGGCTTTGGTCAGGACTCGTACCGAAGCGGGGTTCGCCCACTCCGTCTCGGCCACGATGTGGGTCACGCCCGGTTGCCCCAATGCCCACCGAACCAGGCCGCCGACCATCTCTGTCGCGTACCCCAGTCCCTGGAATTGCGGCAAGACGGAGTAGCCGATCTGAGCTGCCCCGCCCTCCGGCGGTCCGAGGAACCCCCCGCCGGCCACCAAGACCGGCTTGGCCGTACCGTCGCCCGAGGCCAGAGCGTACCAGCCGAACCAGCCGACGCGATCCGGTGCCGCTTCCAACCAGCTCAAGAACAAGGGCAGCGCGTCGGCAGCGGATTCCGGGGGCCAGTTGTCGGGCACCGAAGCCCCCAGCAGCCGGGCGAACTCGCCGCGGTCACCGATCTCCGCACGGGCCAAGGGTACCGTGGCTGGTACAAGCTTCAGGCGAGCCGTCTCGATTGCCATGTGATGAAGCAGGTCGATCAGGTAATCCGTGCTCAGCCGGGAATCTCCATCATCCCCTCGCTCACCAGCACGGCCTCGCCGCCGACGCGGACGGCCGTGACCTCGCCGTCGCGCTTGTCGACTTCCAGGTGGAGCAGGCTGGGGCGGCCCATCTCGAAACCCTGCTCGATCGTCCACTTCAGGGTGCCGTCGCGCTCGGGGGCGCGGCTGCCGACGTAGCCGCCGAAAGCCGTCACGGCGCCGCCGGTCGCGGGATCTTCGGAGATACCCAGGCCGGGCGCGAACATGCGGGCCCTGAAGTGCGAGCCGGGAAGCTCGGGATCATGGGAGAAGACGTAGAGCTCCGGCGGCGCCTCGGGACCGGCGAGCAGGGCGTCCCAGCGGTCCAGACGCACGCGGCAGCGGGCGAGGACGGCACGGTCGCGCACGGGGATGAAGAGGAACGGCACGCCGGCCGAGACGTTCTCCGGCGACTCCTCCCCCGAGAGGACGTCCGACGGATCAAGCGACAGCAATCCGGCGAGCTCTTCCGCGGACGGCGGCGGAGGGCCGACCGCCGGCAACCTGGCCGCCGAGAGCTGGGCGAACACGGGCACGCCTCCCTCGGCGCGGATCTTCACCGGCACCGGCCCCACCCCTTCTTCAAAGACGATGCTGGTCTCTTCCCCGGTGAGCGGGACCTCGCCGATAGACGCCAGCACGATGGCCGTGCCCACCGTCGGGTGACCCGCGAACGGCATCTCCGTCTCCGGCGTGAAGATGCGCAGCCGGCGGGTGTGCTGCGGGTTCTCGGGCGGCAGCACGAACACCGTCTCCGAGAGGTTCATCTCGCGGGTGGCCTGCCGCATCTGCGCCTCCGACAGGCCGCGCCCGTCCGGAAAGACGGCCAGGGGATTGCCCCCGAAGACGCGGCGGGTGAAGACGTCGGCGGTGAGGAAGCGGTGCCGCACGGGTTATCTCCGCACCTTCAGGCCCGCACCTTCAGGCCCGCACCTTGCTCGGACCGGCGTCCTTGACCGCCTCGGTGACTCCGCTCTCGTACTTCTTGAAGTTCTCCGCGAACATGTCGGCGAGCTTCGAGGCCTGGGCGTCGTAATCCGCCGGGTTCTGCCAGGTCTCGCGGGGACGCAGGAGCTTGTCGGGCACGCCCTCGATCCGCACCGGTACGTTGAGGCCGAAGATGGGATCGGTCCAGGTGTCGGCGTTGTCGAGCTCGCCCGAGAGGGCCGCGGTCACCATCCGCCGGGTGAAGCCGAGCTTGATGCGCTGGCCGACGCCGTATGGACCGCCCGTCCAGCCGGTGTTGAGCAGCCAGACGTGGGCGCCGTGCCGCTTCAGCTTCTCGCCCAGCATGCCGGCGTAGACCCCCGGATGGAGCGGCAGGAACGGCGAGCCGAAGCAGGCGCTGAAGGTCACCTTCGGCTCGGTGATCCCCCGCTCCGTGCCCGCCACCTTGGCCGTGTAGCCGGAGAGGAAGTGGTACATCGCCTGCTCTTCGGTGAGCCGGCTGATCGGCGGCAGCACGCCGAAGGCGTCGCAGGTCAGGAAGACGACGTTGCGCGGATGGCCGGCCTGGCCGCCCAGGTCGACGTTCGAGAGCTGGGTGAGGGGATAGCTCGAGCGGGTGTTCTCCGTCAGACTGTCGGCGTCCAGGTCCAGCTTGCGGGTCTGGGGATCGCAGACGACGTTCTCCAGCACCGTGGCGAAGTGGCGGGTGGTGGCGTAGATCTCCGGCTCGCCTTCGGGGGAGAGGCGGATCACCTTGGCGTAGCAGCCGCCCTCGACGTTGAACACGCCGTCGTCGCTCCAGCCGTGCTCGTCGTCGCCGATGAGCGTGCGGTTGGAGTCCGCGGAGAGGGTCGTCTTGCCCGTGCCGGAGAGGCCGAAGAACAGGGCCACGTCGTCCCGGGTGGCGCCGTAGTTGGCGCTGCAGTGCATCGAGAGCACGCCCTGCTTGGGCAGGTAGTAGTTCATGACGCTGAAGATGCTTTTCTTGATCTCGCCGGCGTAGCGGGTGCCGCCGATCAGCACCATGCGCTTCGCCAGGTCGAGCAGGATGAACGTCGACGAGCGGGTGCCGTCGCGCTCCGGCTCGGCCTGGAGGTGGGCGACGTTGAGCACCGTGAAGTTGGGCTCGAAGCTCGCCAGGACCGCCGGATCCTCTTCGCGGATGAACATATTGCGGGCGAAGAGGTTGTGCCAGGCGTCCTCGGTGATGACGCGGACGTTGATGCGGTAGCGGGGATCGGCGCCGGCGTAGCCGTCGAACACGAACACGTCCTTGCCCTGGAGGTGCTCCTGGGCGCGGGCGCGCAGGGCCTCGAACTTCTCGCGCTCGAACGGCCGGTTGACGTCGCCCCACCAGACGTCGCCGTCGATCGCGGCGTCCTTCACCAGGAACTTGTCGTTCGGCGAGCGCCCCGTGTGCGGCCCCGTTACGCAGACCAGGGGTCCATCGGCGGCCAGGACCGCCTCGCCGCGCTGCACCGCCATCTCGACGAGGCGGCACGGGGGCAGATTCCAGTACGCGGCGCTTACGCCCTCGATCCCCTGCTTGTCCAAACCAAAGCTGCTCACCACCGGCCCGATATTTTGCATTCCATCACCTCGAAGATTGGGGTCCATGGGAAGAAAGATAGTCCACCAGGAGGCGCGACATGACCCGGATGCCCACGGGCACGGCGCTGTCGTCGGCGCGGAACGTGGGCGTGTGCAGTCCGCCGGAGGTCGTTCCCGGCTTCACCACGCCGAGCCGGTAGTAGAACCCCGGAACCTCGTTGGCGAAGTAGGCGAAGTCCTCGCCGCCCATGCTCGGCTCGACGATCTTGACGTTCCCGGCTCCCACCGTGCGCTCGAGCAGTGGCTGGACGGTGTTGGAGAGCGCCGGGTCGTTGACCGTGGCGGGAGCGTTCCGCTTGTAGTCCATTTCGAACGTAGCGCCGTTGGCGCGGGTGATGCCGTCCAGGATCTCCCGCATCCGGCGTTCCACCTCGTTGCGCACCGCCTCCTTGTAGGTGCGCACCGTGCCTTCCAGCATCACCTCGCCGGGGATGATGTTGAAGCGCTCCCCGCCGCGGAAGATGCCGACCGTGATCACGCTCGGCTCGAGCGGCGGCAGGTTGCGCGAGCGGATGGTCTGGAGCGCCAGCACCGCCTCCGATCCGGCCACGATGGGGTCGACCGACAGGTGGGGATAGGCGCCGTGCGACTGCTTGCCGCGGATGGTGATGCGGAACTGGTCCACCGCGGCCATCGTCGGACCCGGATTGAAGCCGATCTGGCCCACCTCGAGGTCCGGGAACGAGTGCAGGCCGAAGACGGCCACCGGCTTGCCGGCGGCGAACACTCCTTCCTTCAGCATGAGCTCCGCCCCGCCCTCCTCCCCTGCCGGGGGGCCCTCCTCGGCGGGCTGGAAGATGAAGAGGATGCTGCCCGGTAGGTCCTGCCGGATGGCCGAGAGCACGGAGGCCACCCCGAGGAGCGACGTGGTGTGCACGTCGTGGCCGCAGGCGTGGGCCACCCCGACCTCCTGGCCCAGGAAGTTGTCCTTCTTGGTCGACTTGAACGGCAGGTCCGTCGCCTCGACGACCGGCAGAGCGTCCATGTCGGCCCGCACGGCAATCAGCGGCCCCGGCTTGCCGCCCTTGAGCAGGGCGGTCACCCCGGTCTTGGCCACGCCGGTCTTGGGCTCGAGCCCCAGGGAGCGCAGGTGGGCGGCCACCAGCTCGGCCGTCTGCGTCTCACGATTGGACAGCTCGGGGTTCTGATGGATGCGGTGGCGCAGCTCGAGCATCTGGGCCGACACCCGCTGGGACTCCTGGTCGATACGGGCGCCGATCGCGGACGACGCGGACGACGCGGACGCTCCGCCGCCCGCCTTCTGCGCGGCCGCGGGCAGCGCCGTCAGGCCGAGGGCGAGGGTCATGGCGACAGCGGCCGACGCAAGGCAAGCCGTTCTCCGGCGAGAGGGCATCGTCATCCTCCGGGGTTGAAATGGCAAAGGCCGCACGCCGCACCCTCCGGGCGCGCGGCTCGGCCTTCAAAACCTGCCGAGTTTATACCCAGAGGGTGGTTTTCTCATCCCGGGGCGGCCTGGAGCCGGTCGCCCCGCGCGCTTCCCGCCGGTCTCGGATAGAATCGCTCGCGCCAACGTCTCATCCACGTCCGGCATCTCAATTCTTCCCCCTCATCGAAGGAGAGACGGTCTTGAACTTAGAGAATCGGAAGATCCTTGTGCTCGGAGGGTATGGCCTGGTCGGCATGGCCGTGTGCCGGGAGCTGCTCATCCGCAAGCCGCGAGAGATCCAGATCCACAGCCTTCGCATCGAGGAGTCGGAGAAGGCGGCCGAGGAGCTGCGGCCGGAGGCGAATTCGACGGCGCTCTCCACCTCCGCCGGCAACATCTTCGGCCTGGTCCAGGGCGGGACTAGGCGCGACCGCATCCGGGCCGAGCTGCGCCGGCTGGACACCGAGGACCTCGGCACGTTCGTGCTCTACGACGTGCTCACCGAGTCCAAGCCAGACGTCGTCATCGACTGCGTCAACACCTCGACGGGCATCGCCTACGGCGACATCTTCCGCTCCGCCGAGGAGGTCCTGCGCCAGCTCGGGGAGGAGGGCGGCGTCGACGCCGACGCCGCCGAGCAGCTCCTCGACTCGCTCTACATGCCGCGGCTGATCCGCCACATCCAGATCATGTACCGGGGGATGATCGACGCCGGCACGCGGGCCTACGTCAAGGTGGGCACCACGGGCACGGGCGGCATGGGCCTCAACATCCCCTATACCCACTCCGAGGAGCGGCCGAGCCGGGTTCTCCTGTCGAAGAGCGCGCTCGCCGGCGCCCAGTCCATGCTCCTCTTCCTGATGGCCCGCACGCCCGGCGCGCCGATCACCAAGGAGATCAAGCCGGCGGCGGCGATCGCCTGGAAGAAGATGGGCTACGGCCCCATCTACCGCGGCGGCAAGCCGCTCCAGATGATGGACGCCCGGCCCATCCCCCTGGGCGCGACCTTCTCCACGGAAGACCCCGGCGCCGCCCAAGTGAGCGACGAGCTCTACCAGAACGTCTTCATCGACACCGGCGAGAACGGCGTCTTCAGCCTCGAGGAGTTCGCGACCGTCACCAGCCACGAGCAGATGGAGTTCGTCACTCCCGAGGAGATCGCTCGCTACCTGGTGTTCGAGATCGAGGGCCGCGGCTCGGGCTACGACATTGTCAACGCCCTCGACGCCGCCGTGCTGGGCCCCACCTACCGGGCAGGCATCCTGCGGCACTGGGCGCTCGAGCGGCTCAACGAGATGGAGCGCGAGCACGGCGTCCGCAGCGTCGCCTTCGAGATGCTGGGCCCGCCGCGCAACTCCAAGCTCCTCTTCGAGGCCCACCTGCTGCGTCAGGCCTACCCGAACATGGACGCCGTGCGCCGCGCCACTCCCGAGCAGGTGTGCGCCACCCTGGACCGCCTCGTCCGCGAGAAGCCCGAAGAGGCCAACCAGGTCGTCTCGGTGGGCGTGCCGATCCTGCTGAACTCCGGCGAGATCCTACGGGGCGTCAAGGTGCTGGTGCCCAGCGATGCCGCCGGCGAGACCGTGACTCCCGAGAAGCTCGAAGAGTGGGTCCGCGACGGCTGGGTGGACCTCCGCCTCGCCAACTGCGCCAAGTGGGTCGAACGCTTCCAGAGGATCAGCGACGAAATCGACGCCCTTCCCGAGGGAGACAGCTCCAGCCGCTACCTGCGCAACCGCCGCTTCTGGCACAAGGTGGACGAGATCCAGCCCGGCAAGGTCGTGGGCTGGATTTTGGGAACGGAAGAGGGCGGATCGCGGAACAAGCGGTAGAGGAGGACGCAATGAACCGAAAGCGACTCCTCCTCCGCTTCTCCCAGGGACATCTCCAGAACGTTCCATTCAAGGATCTGGTGAACCTCGCTCTGGGGTTCGGCTTCCATCTAGCCCGGGTCAGTGGAAGCCATCACGTCTTCTCTCATCCCCAAGTGCGGGAGGTCCTGAATCTTCAGGAGGTCGAGGGAGAGGCAAAGCCATACCAAATCCGGCAGTTCCTACGCCTCGTTGAGCGCTACAATCTCCGTTTGGAGGACGAACCGTGAAGGACTACCACATCAATATCTTCTGGAGCGACGAGGACGGCGGCTACATTGCCGACATCCCCGACCTCGAGACCTGCTCCGCGTTCGGGAAGACTCCAGAGGAAGCGCTGACCGAAGTGGCGACCGCCAAGAAAGCCTGGCTGGCGGTGGCTCGCGAAACCGGCAAGCCCATTCCAGAACCCCGTTACCGCCCTCTGATCTACCAAGTCGCTGGTTAATCGCGATCTTCAAGCCATCGCGGCCTCCAGATAAGCAGGTTGCGGCTGCGCGGCCGCCGTCATCGAGATGTTGACGGGGGTCGAGTTGGCGATGTTGTCGCTGACCGGGCAGCGCGTCTCGACTTCCTGCTTCAGCTTCTCGAGATCCTCGGGCGAGGCGTCCGCGTGGACCTTGATCGTCACATTGACGGCCTGGTAGCCGGCGCGGACGTTCCGGTTGGTCCCGGCGAACTTGCCCGGGTCGAGGGAGGCTTCCACCTCGATCTCGGTGCCCTTGACGTCGATGCCCAGCTCCTTGCCGATGAAGAAGGTCATGTAGCTCAGGCAGCCGCCATGCGCGGCGAGGATGAGCTCGAGCGGGCTGGGAGCGCCGTCGCGCCCACCCAGCTCCGGGGGCTCGTCCTGGAAGATCTTGAAGTTGCGGACGTCCGTCATGCTCCGCGCCATGCTCTCGCCGACGGTCTTGATCTTTGCCGTATACATTTCAGTTTACTCCTTGAAGTTCTATGAAAGTGCCCTGCCGCCCATATTGAGAAACGGAGGATCTGCCCCATTCCCCTCATGGGTTGCCAAAGGCCCCGGCTCGCTCCGGCGGCATTTGAGCACTATGATGAATGAGGAAGGTGCGGAGGCTCGTCCCGCGCCTTGAATGCCGAGGGTTGAGCGCAGAGCAGAAAGGACTTCGCATGGACCTGACGTCATCCGCCGCGGCGCCGCGGGCCGCCGGCAGCACCGCCCCCAAGCTCCTGGAGCGCCTGAACGGCCCCTGGCACGAACGCGCCCTGCAGATCTTCATGGCCGTCGTGCTGGCCCACTGGGCCGAGCACCTGGCCCAGGCTTTCCAGATCTACGCTCTCGGATGGCCGGCGCCGCAGTCGCGCGGCGTGCTGGGCCTCTGGTATCCCTGGCTTGTCAAGTCGGAGGTGCTGCATTACGGGTACGCGCTCGTGATGCTGATCGGCCTCTGGGTCCTGCGCTCCGGCTTCACCGGCACGTCGCGCCCGTGGTGGACGGCCGCCCTCGCGATCCAGTTCTGGCACCACATCGAGCACGGCCTGCTGCAGACGCAGGCGATCCTCGGGCAGAACCTGTTCGGCTCGCCCGTGCCGACGAGCATCGCCCAGCTCTGGATCCCGCGCGTCGAGCTGCACCTGATCTACAACACGATCGTCTTCATCCCCATGATGGTTGCCATGTACTACCACATGTTCCCTCCCCAGGGAGAAGCGATCCAGATGCGATGCACCTGCGCCGTCCATCCGCGCGTGGCCACGGCCTGAGGCGGACCGTCCTGCTGCTGGCGTGCCTGGCGGCCGGCTGCTCGCCGGCCGCCGATTCCGCTTCCACCATCGCCCTGGACTGGCGCGTGACACCCTCGGCGCCGGCGGCCGGACCGGCCACCGTCTCGTTGACGCTCACCGACACCCGCTCGGGCCAGCCTCTCGCCGGCGCCGAAGTGCGGATCGAAGGCGACATGTCGCACCCGGGGATGAAGCCGGTCTTCGGCACGGCGCGCGAGGCGGCGCCGGGACGGTATGAGGCGCCAATCACCTTCACCATGGCCGGCGACTGGGTCCTCGTGGCCGATGCCCGCCTCGGCGATGGACGCACTTTCCAGCGGCAGATGGCACTCCGCGTCAGGCCCCCGGCATGAGGACACCGTGAGCGGGACGGACCTGCTCCGCTGGCCCCTGGTGGGACGCTTCCTGCGCTGGCGCCACTCGCGGACGGCGATGCAGATCCCGCTGTTCGCGCTGGCCGTGGTGATGATCGTCCACGGCTTCCTCGGCCCCCAACTGGCGCCCAAGAACCTGGCAACCGTCCTGACCTGGGTGCATTTCCGGGGCGTGCTCGTGCTGGCGCTGCTGGTGGCGGGCAACCTGTTCTGCATGGCGTGTCCCTTCATGCTGCCGCGCGAGATCGCCCGCCGCTTCCTCAAGCCGGTGCGGCAGTGGCCGCCCTGGCTGCGCACCAAGTGGCTCTCGCTCGGCCTCTTCGTCCTGGTGCTCTTCGCCTACGAGCTGTTCGACCTCTGGGGCTCGCCCTGGTGGACGGCCAGCCTGATCCTCTCCTACTTCGCGGGCGCCGTCTTCGTCGACGGCCTGTTCACGAAGGCGTCGTTCTGCAAGTGGGTCTGCCCGATCGGCCAGTTCAACTTCGTGGCCGCGACGCTCTCCCCCCTGGAGGTGCAGGTGCGCGACGCGGACGTCTGCGCCCAGTGCGAGACGCTCGACTGCATCGCGGGGGCCCGGCATCCCGAGAACGACGCGATCGTTATTCAAAGGGGCTGCGAGCTGGCCCTGTTCCAGCCGCAGAAGAAGGGCAACATGGACTGCACGTTCTGCCTCGACTGCGTCCACGCCTGCCCGCACGAGAACGTCGCCATCGCAGCGCGGCTGCCGGCGAGCGAGCTGTGGACGGATCAACGCCGGGCGGGCGTCGGGTTCTTCTCGAAGCGGAAGGACTTGGCGGCGCTGGCCCTCGTCTTCACCTTCGGTGCCCTGCTCAACGCCTTCGGCATGGTGAGCCCGGTCTACGCCGTCGAGTCCTGGCTGGCCGGATGGATGGGGACGACCCGGGAAGCTCCCGTGCTCGGCGTCCTCTTCGTCATGGTCCTAATTTTGGAGCCCGCGCTCCTGCTCGGCCTGGCCGCCTGGCTGACGCGCCGGGCGGCCGGCACCCGGGAGCCGCTCCTGCCGCTGATCACGCGCTTCGCCTACGCCCTCATCCCTCTCGGCTTCGGGATCTGGCTGGCGCACTACAGCTTCCACCTGTTCACCGGCCTGTTGACGTTCGTACCCGTGGCCCAGAAGGCGTTCGGCCTCGGCACCCCGAACTGGGGCCTCGGCGGGATCTCCCCCAGCCTCGTCAACCCTCTGGAGCTGGGTTTTCTCGGCCTGGGCCTGCTCGGCTCCCTGCTCGTTTCTTTCCGGATCGCGGAGCGCGAGTATCCGGCGCAGTCTTTGAGGACATTCCTTCCCTGGGCCGGCCTCTGCGTCCTCCTCTGGACGGCCGCGATGTGGCTGCTCTCTCAGCCCATGGAGATGCGCGGCACGTTCCTGGGGGGTTGAGATGAGGCGCTTCGCCGGGATCGCGGTTCTCGTTCTGCTCGGCTGCTTGCCGGCCTGGGCTCACCAAGGCCCGCCCTTCCCGATCGTGGTCGATCAGCGGGCAGGACCCTACGTCGCCTCGGTCTGGACCGACCCGGACGTGGGGACGGCAGTCTTCTTCGTCGTCCTGGAGCCGCCGAAGGGCGGGAGCCTGCCCGCGAAGACCAGAGTTCAGATCGGCCTCCAGCCCGTCTCCAAGCGGCTCGCCGAGGAGATCTACGAAGCCGAGCCTCAGAAGGTCAGCGACGGCGCGCGCTACCTCGCCTCGGCGCCGCTCGACAAGGCCGAGATGTGGCGCGTCCGCGTCCTCCTCGACGGCTCGGAAGGGGGCGGCGAGCTGACGGCCGCGGTCGAGGCGACGCCGGACGGCACGCTCGGACCGCTGGCCTCGCTCGTCTATCTCCTGCCCTTCCTCGGGGTAGGGCTCCTGTGGTTGAAGGCCGCCCTGCGGCGCCGGACCCCGACTCAGCAGCCCTGAGAGGGCACGGCGTACCGTGCCTCTGGATCAGCTCGGCGGGCTCTCCGTGCGCCTCCAGGAAAGTGCTCAGGGTTCAGCGTCGATCGGCGCTCTCTTGATCGCTTCGAACCCATTGCCGGATGAAGGCAACAAACTCCGGCACGGGCATCTTATTCAGATCCTCTGCCGAGAAGCCTTCCTGAGTCCTCTTATCAAAGAAATCGGAGATGAAGCTGTTGAACCGGAACCAGATCGAGGTCGGACTCGTCACGTTATGAAGCCCTACGGTCTCCACGAACCAGTTCCTCACTTCCCGTACGATACCAATCGGATCATCGCCATGGCTCTTGATGTCTACGCCGGAGAGATCGGAAAGCGCCTTCACGTAGTCGAACTTCTTTGCGAGGATCAGACATCTCTTCTCTGCCAGCCGCCCTCGGGAGAAGTGCCTGCAGCCGTACTCGATCCCTAATTCGAAGGGCATGTTCAGCCTGTAGAACTCGTTCTTCCTGCGGGATTGAAGGCGAGAGAGGTCGTGGATGCTGTACTTCGAAGCCTGGATCAGATTACAGATCTTGTGGATTCGCTGCTCTCCGGAGTCCGAGCTTTCCAGAGAAATTTTGGGATTGAACCCAAGCAGGACGACAACGAAGAAAAGAGTGTTCAGGAATGGACGATACTCGTCATCGAAGGGACAGTTGATAAAGACATTTCTCTCGAAGTCCTCGTGGGCTTCCTTGATCATGTTCCTCTACGCATGGTCTCGAGAATCCTTTCTCTCGACGCTCCCATCTCTCCCATGAATGAAGAACTCCGTGCCTTGATTTTGGCTTACCCGCTGACCCCACCGGATCGCAGCGCCCTTGGTCTCGAAATGCTTCGATGCCCGCTCGGCACCTCCCCGGATCACACTCCAGCCGCCCTGGGGAGCCCGTACGACGTGATGTGACTTCCTGCCTGCCATAGAACCTCCGAAGTCCCTCCGCCGGGACTCTTGCATTCTGAGCCTCTCCAGCGTATCTGGCAAGTCGTTTCTGCCAGGAGAGTATCTCATACTTTTTCTGGAAGGGAACGACGAAAACGGCGCTGGATCGCGGAACTCGGGAACACCGCAGGGCACGGCGCACCGTGCCCTGCGGATCGTCATCAACGTCACCTACCGCGGATTCCCCCCCGTGGGGATCGGCGGCACCGTCACCTTCTTCGGCGGGCTCTTCTTCAGCGCCTCCATCAGCACCTCGATGCCCTTCTCGAGGGTCGGGTCCTGCCCCTTGGCGAGCGCGTCGGGACGGTCGACGACCTCGATGTCCGGCGCGGTGCCCTCGTTCTCCACCCCCCATTGACCCTCGGGAGTGAGGAAGCGAAAGGTCGGCACCGACAGGCTGCCGCCGTCGACCAGGCTCGGGCTGCCCGAGAGGCCGATCAGGCCGCCCCAGGTGCGGGTGCCGATCACGGGCCCCAGACCCGCCTCGCGGAAGTAGAACGGGAAAGCGTCGCCGCCCGAGCCTGCCTGGCCGTTGGTCAGGGCCACCTTGGGACCGGTGTTGACGAAGCCCGGAGTCGAGGTCGCCTGGCCGCCGCGGGTCACCCAGTAGCTGAGCAGCGGACGGCTGAGCAGCGCGATCATGCGGTCGGGGATGAAGCCGCCACCGTTGTAGCGGTCGTCGAGGATCAGCGCGTCCTTGTGGGCCATCGGGTAGAAGTTCTTGAACAGCTCGCGGTTGCCCTCGAAGGCCGTGTTCGGCAGGTGGATGTAGCCGATGCGCCCGCCGGACGCCTTGTCGACCTTCTCGCGGGTCGCCTGCACCCAGTCCAGGTAGCGCAGGTTCTGCTCCCGGTTGACGGGCCGCACCCGCTCCTCGCGCGCTCCCTGGAGGGAAGGCTTGCCGTTGACCAGCAGCGTGACCACCCGGTCGGCCTTGTTCTCCATCAGGCGGTAGAAGTTCTCCACCTTGTTGGTGGGCTGGCCGTCGACCGCCAGGATGTACTCGCCTTCCTCGACGTGCATTCCCGGCTCGGTCAGGGGCGAGCGGAAGGCCGCGTGCCAGTTCTCGCCGGGGAAGATGTGGGCGACCCGGAAGTAGCCCGAGGGGTCGGCCTCGATCTCCGCTCCCAGGAGGCCGCCTTCGACCCGCTCCGGGCCGGGCTCGTTGCCCCGCTCGACGTAGACGTGGCCGGCCGAGATCTCGCCGCCCAGCTCGCCGAGCAGGAAGTCGAGGTCCGAGCGGGTGGCGGCGAAGGGCACCTGCTCGCCGTAGCGGGCGCGCATGGCGTTCCAATCGATCCCGTGCAGAGCCGGGTCGTAGAACCAGTCGCGGAAGGAGCGCCAGGCGTCGGTGTACATCTGGCTCCACTCGGCGCGGGGCTCGATCTTCATCTGCAGGTTGGCGAGGTCGAGCCTGCCGTCCCCACCCTTCTGGCCGGGACGGGCGTCGAGGATGCCGTAGGTCTCCTGCCCCTGGCGGTAGAGGATCTTCTTGCCGTCCGCGGACAGCTCGTAGCTCGCCGCCCGGTCGAGGATCGTGCCTTCCTCGCGCTTCTTCAAGTCGTACATCTTGAGCGCCAGGGGACCCTGGCCGGCGGCGAACCGGTAGAAGACGGCGTCGGCGCTGGCGGCGAGGCCCTGGTAGTTGCCGGCGTCGCCGGGGATGGCCCGCACCCGCTCCTCGAAGCCGTCGAAGTCCACCTTCACCCGCACGGGGGACTTCTTCGCGGAGTCTCCCTTGCCTTCATTGGCGACGTCATCGGGGCCCGCCTGCTTCGCCGCTTTCTTGCCGCTGTCCTGGGCGTCGTCCTGGATTTCGTCGGAGACGCGGGCCGAGGGCGGCGCCTCCTTGGCCGGCTCCTCCTCGTCGCTTTCGGGCAGGAACAGGGCCGGCCCCGCCTTGGCGAGCACGCCCACGTAGACCCGGGTGGGGTTGGCGTAGACGTAGTCCTGCTCGAAGCCGCTGAAGGTCAGGTTGTAGTCGCGGTTGGACAGGAAGTAGAGGTAGCGGCCGGTGGGGTCCCAGGTCGGCTCGCCGTCGGCGGTCATGCCGCTGGTGAGCTGCCGGGCCTTGCCGTCCGCGAGCGAGAAAAGCCAGATCGCGGGGAGCTGCGACTCGCCGGGCTTGGTATAGGCGAGCCAGCGGCTGTCGGGCGACCACTTGTAGTCCACGATGTCGCCGCGGCTGGACTGGTCGGCCTCGGTGACCTTGCCGGCAGCGACGTCCACCCACTGGAGCTTCCGGTTCTTGTCGCTGAAGGCGAGCTTCTTCGAGTCGGGCGACCAGAGGGGGTTGTAGCGCCAGATCTTGCCGTCGGTGGTGACCCGCCGCTCCTGGCCGGAGCCGTCGCCCGGGCGGACGTAGACCTCGTATTCGCCCGTGCGGTCGGAAAGATAGGCGATCCAACGGCCGTCGGGCGACCAGGTGGCGGCCAGCTCCCGCACGCCGGAGGACTGGGTCAGGTTGCGGATCTCACCCTTCTCCGCCGGCACCGTGAAGACGTCGCCGCGCGCCGTCAGCAGGGCCCGCTTGCCGGTGGGCGAGATGGCCATCGCGTCGGCGTCCTCGGTGACGTTCTTGAAATAGGGCAGCGTCCGGGGCAGATCGCCCTCGATCCGGATCGAGACCTTGGCCGTCTGGCCGCTCGCGGGATCGAACAGGTAGATCCAGCCGCCGTTCTCGTAGACGATGCGGCTGCCGTCGCCGCTCGGCCAGAGCACGTCGAAGGCGTCATGGTTGGTGGCCTTGCGGGCAGCCTTGGTGGCCTGGTCGTAGGCGAAGAGGTTGATGGTGCGGTCGCGGTTGGAGGCGAAGTAGATCGTGTCGCCCACCCACACCGGCTGCTGATCGATGGCGGGGCTGTCGGTGATCTGCTCCGCGGTGTTGGCCTTGAGGTCGTAGATCCAGATGTCCGAAGCCCGGCCGCCGTAGTAGCGCTTCCAGGTGCGGTACTCGTTCATCACCGGCGAGAAGGCGAAGCGGTTGCCGTCGGGCGACAGGCTGCCGATCGAGCTCTCCCGGAGCGGCAGCGGCTTCTCCATGCCGCCGGCCGCCGCGATCAGGTAGGGGCGGGCGATCCGCTCGCTCCAGGGCGTCCGGTGGGCGAGGAAGAGGATCTGCTTGCCGTCCGGCGTCCAGTCGAGCACCTGGTTGTCGAAGCCGCCGCGGGGCGGCAGGGGACCGACGTCGTTGTGGAAGGTGAGCTGGCGGGGCGTGCCGCCCTCGACGCCGATGACGGCGACCTGGCGGCTGCCGCCGTACTGGCCCGTGAAGGCGATCGACCGGCCGTCCGGCGAGAACTTGGGGAACAGCTCCTCCCCCGGGTCCGAGGTCAGGCGGCGGGCCGTTCCGCCCTTGGCGCCGGCGAGCCAGATGTCGCCCGCGTAGACGAACGCGATCGAGTCCTTATGGATATCGGGGAACCGCAGGAGGCGGGTCTCGGCCTGCGGTTGCGGCTGAGCGGCGGCCAGCGCCGGCAGGAGCAGCAGGCAGGCCGCCATCCAGATTGATTTGCGCACGGAATCTCCTTTCAAAGACAAAGTCTCTCCCGGAGAGGCTTTACGGCAGATTCAACCGGAAGTTTTCGGTTCGCCTTCCCGGGGCCGGTCGTCCCCCGGCTTGCCAGGCAACTCGAGGCGGAAGGTCGTGGCGGGCTGGGCGAAGGCGATCCCTTCGCGCTCGAACGCCCTCATCAGCCCGAGGTTGACCGCCTGCTGCCGGTCCATGAAGGCGGTGTAGTCCGGCGTCAGGATCCAGTAGGCGGCCTCGAACTCGAGCGACGACGGGCCGAAGCCCTTGAAGTGGGCGCGGTCGAAACGGGTGAGGTCCTGCCGCTCGACCAGCTCCCGCACGATGGCGGGGATGCGCTCCACGGCGCCGGCCGGGGTCTGATAGGGGACGCCGAAGGCCAGCACGACCCGCCGCTCGGCCAGGCGCGCCCAGTTGCGGATGCGGCTCTTGAGCAGCTCGCCGTTGGAGAAGATGAGCTGCTCGCCGCCCACGCCGCGCAGCCGGGTGGTCTTCAGGCCGATGCTCTCGACCTTGCCGGTCATGTCCTCCACCGTGATCGTGTCGCCGAGCACGAACGGCTTGTCGAGCACGATCGACAGCGAGGCCAGCAGGTCGCCCAGGACGTTCTGCAGGGCGAGGGCGACGGCGATGCCGCCGACTCCCAGCCCGGCGATCAGGGCCGTGACGTCCACCCCCAGGTTGTCCAGCGCCATCAGCAGCAGGACCGACCAGAGGATGAGCTTGGAGACGAACCGCAGGATTCCGCCCAAGGCGACCGAGGTGGCGTCGTGCTCCAGGCGGCGCCGCTGCCGGGCCAGCCAGAAGTCGATGGCCACCGAGGCCCAGAGGGCGAGCTGAAGGTAGAGGGCCACGGCCGCCACCGCCTCGGCCGTCCGCGCCTGCCCCTCGGGCAGGGCGAGGTACAGGCTCCCCAGGTAGAGCGAGACGACGGCGATCAGCAGGGGCCGCGAGCGCCGCGCCAGTTCGACGACGAAGTCGTCGACGCCGGTCGCCGTCCGCTCGGCGACCGTGCCCAGACGGCCGGCCACGAGCTTCCGCAGGAGCAGCAGCACCAGGAAGACGGCGGCGGCGATCCCGAGCGCGATCAGCACGGAGTACGGAGGATGGAAGATCAGTTTCTCAACGGTCCGGGGGGTTGCGGCGGCCGGCAAGAATGCTATCACTCCCCGTCGCCTGGCGACCTCCGACCTCCGCCGTCGGCAGCGAGAAGTCTCCCAGCCGCACCGGCAGCCGCCGCGCCCCCCAGGTGCCGGGGGCGGGCTGGAAGCGGCCGGCGCAGGGGGTGCCGCAGGCGGCGCAGGACCCTTCCGGGGTGAGGTTCCACTCCGTCAGCACGAACCAGTCGCGGCCGATCAGGCGCTCGCCGCAGGCGTGGCAGGAGGTGCTGCCGCCCGCCTCGTCGTGGACGTTGCCGGTATAGGCGTAGCGGAGGCCGTTGGCGAGGGCGATGCGGCGCGCCCGGGAGAGGGTGGAGGGCGGGGTCGGCCGCGGGTCCATCATCTTGTAGTCGGGATGGAAGGCCGTGAAGTGGACCGGCACGTCCGGCCCCAGCGTCCCGGCGACCCAGCGTGTCATCCGGTCGAGCTCCTCGTCGGAGTCGTTCTCGCCCGGGATGAGCAGGGTCGTGATCTCGAACCAGACGTCCGTCTCGTGCTTGAGGTAGGTGAGCGTGTCGAGCACCGTGCCGAGATCGCCGCCGCAGATCTTCCGGTAGAAGCCCTCGGTGAACCCCTTGAGGTCGACGTTCGCGGCGTCCATGTGGCGGAAAAACTCCACGCGGGGCTCGGGGCAGATCTCGCCGGCCGTCACCGCCACCGTCCGGATGCCCAGCTCATGGCAGGCGTCCGCCACGTCGATGGCATATTCATGGAAGATGACCGGATCGTTGTAGGTGAAGGCGACGCTGGCGCAGCCCAGCCTCTGGGCCGCCCGGGCGATGACCTCGGGAGTGGCCTGGTCGGCCAGGGTGTCGATCTCGCGGGACTTGCTGATGTCCCAGTTCTGGCAGAACTTGCAGGCCAGGTTGCAGCCGGCCGTGCCGAAGGAGAGCACCGGCGTGCCGGGCAGGAAGTGGTTCAGGGGCTTCTTCTCGATGGGATCGACGCAAAAGCCGCTCGACCGGCCCCAGGTCGTCAGCACGATCTGGTCGTTCTCGCGGGCCCGCACGAAGCAGAGCCCCCGCTGCCCCTCCAGCAGCTTGCAGAAGCGCGGGCAGAGATCGCACTGGATGCGCCCGTTGTCGAGAGCGTGCCAGTATTTCGTGGGAACGGTGCCGCCGGTGACGGGTACGTCTTTCATCGCAACTCCTTACGATGAGAAAACGTCGGCGGGGCGGGAGGGATTCCCCAAAGGACTGCAAGGACTCCAAGGACAAGGGCGGTTCGTGTCCTTGCTGTCCTTGAAGTCCTTGCAGTCCTTGTTTTGCCTACTCCGCCGCCGTCGTCGCCAGCGCGTGCAGCTCCGCGATCGACCGCACCACGCCGCCCCGCACGACCCAGCGCACCTTGCGGAAGTTGGCCGCGTCGGCCGTGGGGTCGCCGGCGACGATCAGCAGGTCGGCCAGCTTGCCCTTCTCGACGGTGCCGAGGTCCTTCTCGCGCCCCATGGCCGTGGCGCCGCCGCGGGTCGCGGCCACCAGCACCTGCATGGGGGTGAGGCCGGCGGCCTGCATCGCCTCCATCTCGGCGTAGACCGCGGGGCCGTGGAGGGTCAGCGGATTGCCGGCGTCGGTGCCCATGGCGATGGGGATGCCCGCCTCGGCCACCCGCTTCAGGTTGGCGGCGGCGATCCGCTCGCCCTGGGCGAGCCGCGCATCGCGGGTCTCGAGGTCCTGCGCGCTGTCGTCCGAGGGCGCCTGGGGCGTTTCGGCCACCCGGGCGCGGGTCTCCGGGTCCACGCAGCCGTTGGGATCGTCCACGGCCGGCGCCTGGCGCCCGCCGGCGGCGGCGTACATCCGCGCGTACCCCCGGCGGACGGTGAGGGTGGGGCAGTAGACCGTGCCGTTCTTGCGGGCGAGGTCGAGGAGCTCGTCGTCGACCGGCTTGTCGCCGACGCCGTGGACGAGCAGCTTCGCGCCGGCCTTCAGGGCCTCCTTGGCCTCCGCCAGCCCGGTGGCGTGGACGATCAGGGGCAGCTTGCGGCCGCGCGCCGCCTCGCCCGCGGCCTGGACGGCGGCGGCGGACTTCTCCACCGTCTGGTCCGGCGTGACGACGTACCAGACCTTGACGGCCGCGGCGCCGCGCTCGGCGAGGTAGTCGACGCCCTTCCGGGCGGCGTCCGGATCGCTCAGCACCATGAACTGCCGCTCCGCGGGGAGGTTGAGCCAGTGGTCGATGGTCGAGAGCAGGGGGCCGGCGGCGGCGATCCGCGGCACCTCGGCGTTCGGCTCGGCCCAGCTCGGCAGGCCGAGCGTCCAGGCGTAGCCGCCGACATCGAACACCGCCGTCACCCCGGAGCAGAGGTACGACCGGCCGAAGCGCTCGGGATGGCGCTCGAGCCCGGCGACGACCTTCTCATAGGGGTGCCGCTCCCGCACGTCGAGCGAGTCGGGACGGCCGTCGGCCCAGCCGGTCTGCGAGAAGTGGACGTGGGCGTCCACCAGCCCGGGGGTGATCCAGAGGCCGGCGAGGTCGGTCGAATCCACACCGGCGGGCACCGGGCAGGCGGCGCGCGGCCCGGCGCACTCGATCTTGCCGTCGCGCAGGAGCACGACGGCGTCGCGCACCGGCGCGGCGCCGGTGCCGTCCACCAGGGTGGCTCCGACCAGGGCCCGCGGCGGCGGCGGCACGCCGGGCAGAGCGGAGAACGCCGTGCTGACGGCGATCTTCCAGCCCTGGGGGGTCTGGACGAACAGGCGCTCGGAGAGCCCGGAGTCCTCGCGGCCGCCATAGCGCACCCGGTAGCGGTAGGTGCCGTAGACCAGCCCGGGGCGGACGGGAGTCAGGTGGAGGTCGTCGGCGGCGATGTGGTCGGGCCACCCCTGGCCGGCGGTGGCGGCCAGGCTCTCGTAGCCGAGCTGGAACCCCTCGGGGCCGGTGCGGGCCAGTCCCTCCGACTGGAGATAGCAGGAGAGGTAGGCCTCGCGGTTCTTGTCGCGGATGGCTTGTAGGTTTTTCTCGAAAACGGCCCTCGCCGCGGCAACATCGGCGCTCCCCTGATCCTGCCGCCGCTCCTCGCAGCGCAGCGGCGCGGCCGCCGCCAGCAGGAGGATCCCCAGCGCCACCCCCAGCTTCCTCAGGACTTCCCAGGCCTCCATGTCCTTCTCCTTCCCGGCACTCAGCTCGTGCGCTTATCGTAGCAGCGTCGCGGCAACCCTCTTGCATTGAATTGGAACCCGTTGTCGGCTAGGATCAGCGTTCCTCAAAACGACTTGCGACGGCATCAATTGGAATGACCTCCTCGATCGAACCGACCTACCGCCGCTCTTCCGGCCTGGTCGACGTCCTCGACCGCGTCCTGGACAAGGGCTTGGTCATCGCCGGAGACATCCGGGTGTCGCTGGCCGAGGTCGAGCTGATCACCATCCGGATCCGCCTGCTCGTCTGCTCGATCGACAAGGCGGAGCAGATCGGCCTGGACTGGTGGCGTCAGGATCCGAACCTTTCCATGGCCGCCCGGCGGATGTCGAGCGAGAACGAAGCGTTGAGAGAGCAGGTGCGGGCGCTGGAGGAACGAGTCGCCTCGCTGGCTTTGGACCAGGAACGTCCGGCGCGTCGGAGCAGGGCTCCGCGGCCCGAAAAGCAGAAACCCTAAGGGGGTAATTGAACATGCCGGTTGAACGAGCTTCCGGTGGCACCAGTCTCATCGACGTCCTGGACCGCGTCCTGGACAAGGGCATCGTGATCGATGCCTGGGTCCGGGTCTCGCTGGTGGGCATCGACCTGCTCACCGTCGAGGCCCGTATCGTGGTGGCCTCCATCGACACCTACATCAAGTACTCGGAAGCGGTCTCGCAGGTGCCCTCGGTCTCCCGGCCGTCGGCGCTCGAGAGCCGGACCTCCGACGATCTCCTGGCCGAAAACGCTTCCCTGCGCGCCCAACTCGCCGCCTCCATCGCCCGTGAGGAGTTGCCGGCCCGCCGCAGGAGCCGCTCATCGCCGAAGGCTTGATCCGTGGCCAGTGTCGCTCACCTCGACGTGCTCCCCCGCCCGCGAGGCGGCATGGGATCCAAGGCCAAGCTGGCGCTCGTCGACGCCCTGCTCGCGGAGCAGGAGGCGCGGCCGTGCGCCGTGCTGGCCCTGCGCTGGCTGGAGCGGCACGCCGGCCTCGAGCGCGGCCTGTGCACCGTCGTCGACCATGAGAGCGGGCGGCTGATCGGCCTGGCCGGCATGGGCGCCTCCCTGGCCGGAGTCGATTCCTTCAGCCTGGACCTGGCGGACCGCACCCACCCGCTCGTGGTCGCCCTGGCCGGCGGCGAGCCGGTCGCCTTCCATGACTCGGGCCAGTCTCTGCTGCGGGCCTTCGAGACCCCCCTGGGCAACACCGTGTTCCACGCCATCCCGCTCGGCAATCTGCAGGAAGAGCTCGGGCTCGGCCTGCTCCTGGCGACCGGCCTGGAGGACGGGCCGGTCTCCGACGACGTCCTGTGGGCCACCGAGATGCTCGGCGTGCGGCTGGCGGCGCTCTGGTACCGCCGCATCCAGACGGACGAGCGCCGCCACAAGCGGGAGCGGAGCCTGCTGTTCTCGATCATCAACGCCGTCACCGATCCCATCCTGCTGACCGACGCCGACGGCCGCATCCTGGTGGCCAACACGGGCGCCGAGAGGCTCCTCACCGCCGGCGAGGACAAGCGGGAGGGCTGGCGCCGGGCCGTCGCCCTCAACAACATGCTGTTCTCGGCCTCGCTGTTCACCAACGCCGCGGAGAGCGGCCCCACCCGCCGGGAGCTGCTGCTGGTCGATCCCTCCGAGGGCCTGGACCTGCTGTTCGAGGTGCTGAGCTCGCCGGTGACCATCCGCGCGGGCGAAACGGGGGTCGTCTCGGTGCTGCGCAACGTCACCGACCTGCGCCGGGCCACCGAGGAGATCGAGGAGAACTACCGCAAGCTCCGGGTCGCCGAGGCCGCGACCCGCACCGAGCGCGACCGGCTGGACCTGATCCTGAACTCGGTGCTCGACCCCATCCTGGTCACCGATCCGGCGGGCAACCTGATGCGCATGAACCCGCCTGCCGAGCGCATGTTCACCTTTCCCGCGGGCAAGCGCAACGTCGAGGTGGAGCGCCGGGTGCGCACCAACGACGCGGTGTTCACCTCCTTCGTGTCGAACCTCTATGCCGGCCAATCGCTGCACTGGCGGCGCAAGCTGAGCCTGCTCGACCCGCAGACGGGGGCCACCGTCCCCGTCGAGGCCATCTCCGGCAAGGTGGTCTCCAAGCACGGCGAGGAGACCGCCGTCGTCACCATCCTCCACGACCTGACCGAGGCGGAGGAGAAGGCGCGGCTCTACGAGCAGGTCACCCGGCACTCGGAGGAGCTCAAGGAGAGGGTCCGGGAGGCCACGGCGGAGCTGGCGGAGCAGAACGAGCTGCTGCGGCGCCAGGCGTTCCAGCTCGAGCAGGCCTCGGCGATGAAGTCGCAGTTCCTCGCCAACGTCTCCCACGAGCTGCGCACGCCGCTCAACGCCATCATGGGCTATACCCACCTGCTGCTGGAGGGGGTCTCCGGCAGCATGACCCCGCCGCAGAACGACAAGCTGACGCGGATCGACGCCAACGCCCGCCATCTGCTCGCCGTCATCAACGACCTGCTGGACATCACCCGCATCGAGTCGGGCAAGATGCCGGTCCAGAAGGACCGCGTCCTCCTCCCCGAGCTGATCGACGAAGTCATGACCGAGGTCGAGCCGGTGATCGCCGGCACCCGCCTGAAGGTGACCCACGCCCTGCCGCCGGAGCTGCCGGAGATCGAGACGGACCGCCAGAAGGTCAAGCAGATCGTGCTGAACCTCCTGTCGAACGCCCTCAAGTTCACCCCCGAGGGGTCGGTCGCCATCCGCCTGGAGCATGAGCGCGACGCCGACGAGATCTCGATCATCGTCACGGACACCGGCATCGGCATCGCGGAAGAGAATCAGAAGACCATCTTCGAAGCCTTCGAGCAGGCGAACAGCTCCTATGCCCGGCGCCACGGCGGCACCGGCCTGGGCCTGTCCATCTGCCGCCGCCTCGCCCATCTCCTCGACGGCCGCATCAACCTGGTCAGCCGGCTGGGCGAGGGCTCCACCTTTACATTGTTCCTTCCCAGCAAATCGAGGACGGTATGAGCCCCGCAGAGGAATCCGCACCGCTCGTGCTCGTGGTCGACGACGTCGATCACGGCCGCGAGATTTTCGCCGAGTATCTGGAGTACCGCGGGTTCCGCGTGGCGACCGCCGCGGACGGACTGGAGGCGCTGGAGAAGGCCTTCGATCTGAGGCCGGACGTCATCCTGATGGACCTCTCGCTGCCGGGCATCGACGGCTGGGAGGCCACCCGGCGCCTGAAGCAGGACGACCGGACCCGCGACATCCCCGTCATCGCGCTGACGGCCCACGCGCTGGCGAGCGCCCACGACCGGGCGCGCGAGGTGGGCTGCAACGCCGTCGTGACCAAGCCTTGCCTGCCGAAAGACCTCGAGCAGGAGGTCCGGCGCCAGCTCGAGATGAAAACGACCCAGGGAGGCGACGCCCACCCATGAAGAGCGGAGTCACCAGAGCGGACAAGAACGACGCCGGCCAGGGCAGCGGGAAAAAAGCCGCCGCCAAGAAGAGCGCGGCGCCCAAGCCCGTGGCGCCGAAAACCGTGGCGCCGAAAACCGTGACGGCCAAGGCGCCCGCCAGTCTTCCCGCGAACAAGCCCGCCAAGAAGGGCGCCGCGGGGAAAGCGGAGCCGGTGCGGCGGGTTCCCGCCTCCTCGGACCTGGTGCAATTCCCGGAGCCGGCCTCGCGGGCCAGCGGGCGCAGCGGCAAGTACGTCTACTGCATCGTCCAGACGACCGATCCCCGCCGCTTCGGACCGATCGGCATCGGCAGCGAGCCCGCCGAGGTCCACACGGTCAACTACAAGGACATCGCCGCGGTGGTCTCCGACACACCGCTCGAGGTCTACGACCCGACGCGGGAGAACGTGCTGGCCCACGAGCGGGTCAACGAGGTCGTGATGCGCGACTTCACCGTCATCCCGATGTCGTTCAGCACCGTCTTCAAGACCTCCGAGGACATCATCGAGCTCCTGCGCAGCGCCTACGACGCCTTCCTCGACGTGCTGGTGAAGATGCAGGACAAGCTGGAGTTCGGCCTCAAGGTGCTGTGGGAGCCCGAGACGATCATCCGCGAGATCGAGAAGGACGACGACAACGTCCGCCTCCTGCGGCAGGAGATCTCCAACCAGACGGGCTCCACCTACTTCGCCCGCATGCAGTACGGCCGGCTGGTCGACTCGCTCCTCCAGGAGCGCTCCGAGAAGCTGGTCTCCGAGATCGTCAGCACCCTGAGCAGCGTCTCCGTCGCCTCGCGCACCAACAAGCCGATCGGCGACAAGATGATCCTCAACGCCGCCTTTCTGGTCGCCCGCGACCGCGAGCCCGACTTCGACTCCAAGGTCAAGGAGATCGACGCCCGCTACGAGAACCTGATCTTCAAGTACACCGGGCCCTGGCCGCCGTACAACTTCGTCAACATCCGCCTCAAGCTGGAACGGGCCTCGGACGCGGAATGACCCCCGGATGATCATCATCGACAGCCTCCTCGTGGGGGGCATCCGGTTCGTGCTCGACAAGGTCGCCTCGGCCGTCGACTCCGAGATGAACGACGAGGGATCGCTCAAGGAGGAGCTGATGGCGGCCCAGATGCGCCTCGAGCTGGGCGAGATGTCCGAGGAGGACTTCGTCGTGCTGGAGCGCGACATCCTCGCCCGCCTGCGCGAGATCCGCGACGCCCAGCGAGGCGGGTCGGCCGGCGCGGTCTCCCTCGGCGGCGGCTTCGAGGTCGACGTCACCTTCCGCGGAGACGAGAACGAGTAGCCTCCGCATCTTCGGCGGCAAGGGTGGCGTCGGCAAGACCACCTGCGCCGCCGCCGCCGCCCTCGCCCTCGCCGAATCCGGCCGCCAGGTGCTGACCGTCTCCACCGACCCCGCCCACTCCCTGGGCGACGCCTTCCGGGCCACCCTCACCGCGGAGCCCACCCGCATTCCGACCCGCCGCGGCACCCTCCTCGCCGCCGAGATCGCCGCCGTACCCGCCCTCGGCCGCTGGAGCGGCGACCACCGCCGCGCCCTGCGAGAGATCGCCGCCCGCGGCACCTACCTGGACGAGCAGGACGTCGAGCGCTTCCTCGACCTCGCCCTGCCCGGCGCCGACGAGCTGATGGCCTGGCTGGAGATCGACCGGCTCGCCCGATCGATGGGGAAAAACGCCCAGTGCGACGAGGTGGTGGTGGACGCCGCCCCCACCGCCCACACCCTGCGCCTCCTCGCCATGCCGGAAGCCCTGCGCCAGCTCGCCGGCGTCCTCGACCGCATGCAGGAGCGGCACCGCCTGATGGCCGAGCGCTTCGGCGGCGCCTGGCGCCCCGACGACAGCGACGCCCTCATCGCCAGCCTGGAGACCCAGGGCCGGGAGATCGAGGAGCGCCTGCGCGATCCCCAGCGCTCGGCCCTCTTCTGGGTGATGCTCCCGGAGGCCCTCTCCCTCGCCGAGACCCTGGACGCCCTGGCTCGCCTCGACGAGGCCGGTCTGCCGGTGCGGGAGGTGATCGTGAACCGGGTGGCGGGGGAAGGAAGAGGCAGGGACGATCAGTGGAGAGCCGAGGCGGCGGTGATCCGTGAGATCGAGGAGAAGCTGGGGGATCGGGGGCTTCGGTTCCTGCCGGAGGAGGAGAAGGAGCCGCGGGGGAAGGAGGCGTTGCGGCGGATCGCCAGGCATCTGCGGGCCCCCGCCCGGACCCTCATAACCCCCTACCCCCTTCTCTCCCAGCCTCCCCCCCTCCACCGGGAGAGAAGGGGAATGAAGAAGCACCCTTCCAAAGCCTCTCCGACAAACTTCTCCCTCTTCTCCCGGCGGACGGGGGGGAGGCTGGGAGAAGAGGGCCGGGGTGATGAGGGCCCCGCCTGGCTGGACGACCTCGCCCCCCCAACCCTCCGTCTCCTCTTCTTCGGCGGCAAGGGCGGCGTCGGCAAGACCACCTGCGCCGCCGCGGCCGCCCTGGCGCTCGCCGGACTGCGGCCCGAGGCCCGCATCCTCCTGCTCTCGACCGATCCCGCCCACTCCGTGGCCGACGTGCTGGAGGTCCCCCTCGGGGATGACGAGCGCGCCGTGCCCGGCGCTCCCTCCGGGCTCCGGGCCCGCGAGCTGGATTCCGGACGGGCCTTCGCGGCTTGGCGGGAACGGCACGGCCAGGAGGTCGGCGAGGCCGTCGAGGCGTTTGCCTCTGGCCAGGGGGGAGGCGTCGGCGATCTCCTGGACCTGACTCCCCCCGGCCTCGACGAGCTGATCGCCCTGGCGACCCTGCTCGACGCCGTCGAGGGCGACTTCGATCTGGTCATCGTGGACACCGCTCCCACCGGCCATGCCCTCCGCCTGCTGGAAATGCCCGAGCTGGCGCTCTCCTGGGACCACTACCTCCTCTCCCTGCTGCTCAAATACCGCGAAGCAGTGGGCCTCGGCGAGCTCGCCGCCGAGCTGGTCGAGCTCTCCCGCAGCCTCAAGCGCCTGGACGCGCTGCTGCGCGATCCCGAGCGCGCCCGGTTCGTGGCCGTGACCCGGGCGGCCGAGCTGCCCCGCCGCGAGACCGTCCGCCTGCTCGAGGCCCTCCGCAAGCTCGCCATCGCCGTGCCGGCCGTGATCGTCAACGCCGTGTCGCCAGGGCACGCCGGCCGGCTCGCCTTCGGCCGGTGCGATATCATCAAGGCCCCTGCCGTCTATCCGCCGCCCCGCGGCGTACGGCGCCTCGCCAAATGGGCAGAGACATGGGAATTGACTTGGAAACAAGCCGCGCAATGACCGAAGCGACCTATCTCTACTGCCTGGTGCGCGACGATCGGGAGCCCTCGTTCGCCGGCGTTCCTCCCGGTCTCCCCGGCTGCTCGCCCCCTCGGGCCCTGGGCCTCGGCGGCGGGCTGTGGCTGGTGGCCGCGACGGCGCCCCTCTCCCAGTACGGCAGCGAGCAGATCCAGAGCAGCCTCTCCGACCTCTCCTGGGTCTCCGACCGCGCCCTCGCCCACGAGGCCGTCATCGAGCACTTCGCGAGCTCCCGGGCCGTGCTCCCCCTGAAGCTCTTCACCCTCTTCGGCTCCGACGAGCGGGCCCTGGCCGACGTCCGCCAGAGCCGCGAGCGGATCGACCGGTCCCTCGACCAGGTCGAGGGCTGCGTCGAGTGGGGCGTCCGGATCCGCGTCGACGACGCCCGCGCCCGCGAGATCCTGGCCGAAGAGGCGCGGCTGGAAGCCGGGCGGCAGGCCTCGGGCACGGCCTTCCTGCTGCGCAAGAAGCTGGAGCAGGAAGCCTCCCGCAACCTCGCCAGCCGGCTCCGCGCCGAGATGGACGAGGTCTTCGCCGAGCTGGCCGAAGGAGCCCGGGACACCGTCCGCCGCGAGGCGGTGACGCCGCCCGAGGCCGGAGGACGGCTGCTGCTCGACGCCGCCTTCCTCGTCCCCACCGTCCGCGGCGCGGAGTTCGAGGCCCGTGTCGAGCGGTGCGCCGCCCGCCTGGCCACCCGCGGCTGCGAGGTCACCCTGACCGGCCCCTGGCCCCCCTACCACTTCGTCGAGGAGGCGCGATGAGCCAGCCGCCGACCCCGCCGGAAAGCCTGGATCTGCTCGGCCCCGGCGACGGCTCCCTCCTCGACGCGGTCGACAACCTCCTCAACAAAGGCGTGGTGCTGACGGGCGAGGTCATCATCGGCCTGGCCGGCGTGGACCTCATCTACCTCCACCTCTCGGCCGTGCTCTGCGCCGCCGACCGGGTCCTGCCCAAGAAAGAGGAGCCGGCGGAATGACCCCCATCCTCTATCTGTATGCGCTGGTGGACGACGAGCCGCTGGAGGCCCTGGGGGAAGGGATCGCGGGCGAGCCGCTGCGTCTCATCCGCCAGGGCGGGATCGCGGCCGTCGTCGGCGAGCTCGCCGGCCGGCCCGCTCCCGCCGAGGCGACCCTGCAGGCGCAGGACGCCGTGGTGCGCCGTCTCGCCGGGCTCTTTACCGCCCTCCTCCCGGCACGCTTCGGCGAGGCCTTCGCGGACGAGGCCGCCCTCGCCCAGCGGATCGCCGCCCAGTCCGCCGGCCTCGCCGGGGCTCTCGCCCTGGTCCGCGGCTGCGTGCAGATGACCCTGCGCGTCTTCGGCGACCCGGAACCGGCGCCGGAGACGAGCCCCGAGCCCGCCGGCGGGCCGGGCAAGCGCTACCTAGAAGCCCAGCGGCGCGAGCGCGAGTGGGCGCGCTCGCTCCCCGAGATCGATCCTCTGCGCGAGGCGCTCCGCCCCCTGCTGCGGGCCGAGAGGCTCGAACGGCATGCCACGGGCCGGCTGCTGGGCACCGCCTACCACCTCGTGCCCAGCGGCCAGACGGGCGCCTACCTCGCCGCTCTCGAAGGCGCGAGCGAGCGGCTCGGCGGCCGGCGCATCGCCGCCAGCGGCCCCTGGCCGCCATACGCCTTCGGCCCGGAGCCCGCCGCGTGAGCCAGAGCGACGCCGTCCGTCTGGAGATCGAGGAGCTGGACGCCCTGCGCGCCGAGATCGAGCGCCAGGCCGCCGCCGTGGCGCCCCGCTGGAACGCCGATCCGGAGGAGGTCCAGAAGTCGGTCGCCCGGCTCGTCCTGGCCCTCGTCGAGTTCCTGCGCAAGCTGATGGAGAAGCAGGCCATCCGCCGCATGGAGGCCGGCACCCTCACCGAAGAGGAAGTCGAGAACGTCGGAGTGGCCCTGATGAAGCTGGAAGAGACCCTCCACGACATCGCCGCCCGCTTCGGCCTGGCCCCCGACGAGCTGAATTTGGATTTGGGGCCTTTGGGGAAGTTGATCTGAGGGTGGGTGCGCTAATCGATCCCCTCGATGCGGTCCTCGAAGACGTTCACCAGCCGGCATCGAGCGCTCAGATCGCAGACAGCCGGCCAGATCTCGGAAATTCTCGCGTGGAACTCCCGCATCTTCAGATTTCCGAACCGGACGTGGATGACTCTCGGTGAAGGAGCCTCGATCAGGACCTTGGCCGAAAAGTCCGCATCCTTGGACACGATGGTAAGGCTGTGCTGCTTCGCATAGCTCCAGATCTGTGTATCCAGCCACTCGTCGTCGAGATCTCGCACATGAAGGTAGTCCGAGCCGCGCCAGAGATGGAAGTAGTAGGGCAGATTGACGTCAATGAGGTATCTGGGCATGGACCGGTCAGGCGATCCTCTTGATGACGTAGCTGTGGCCCATCAGCTCTGCCGCGAACGCCAGACAAGCATCGATGTCCTCGTCCTCCAAGGAGGGATACTGCCGGAGAATCTCTTCCCGGCTCTCTCCAGCGCTGAGGAACTCCAGTACCGTCTGTACCGTGATCCGCTTTCCGCGGATGGTAGGCTTGCCATTACAGAGATCCGGATCTATCGTGATTCTCTTCATTCCCAAACCCCCTGAGCGAACCGAAGAGAGCATAGCACTGGCTGCAACGGGTCCTTGCTGGCCGCTCATCCATCCGGCTCCGGACGCCGTATCCTCAGCGGGAGGTCTGATCTTGTCTCGCGCCTTGTCTCTCCGCCTTTTCGCCCTCGCGATCCTTTTCGCCCCGGCCATCCAAGCCCACGAGCTCGGCAAGGTCCAGGTCTACGCCACCTTCCTGAAGGACGGCACCTACCGCGTCGACGTGCCGGTCGACCCGGAGCACCTGACTCCAGGGGACGAGGGCGGACCGGCCGGCGAAACCCGCTACGGCCCCATCGCGGGATTGACTCCCAAGGTGGACGGCCAGTTCGGCAAGCTCCTGCGCACCTTCGTGGACGGCGCCACGATCGCCTTCGACGGCCGTCCCGTCGAGCCCAAGGTCGAGATCGCGCCGCCGGACCCCGATGCCCCCCTGGGCCGGACGACCCTCAGGCTCCACGGTCCGATCCCGGGCGGCGCCCGCGCCTTCACCTGGAAGAACGCGATGGCGCTCGGCTCCTATCCCCTGGTTCTGCAGAACGAGGGGGACGAGAGCTCGGAATGGAAATGGCTGGAAGGGGGCGCCGAGAGCCCGCCGTTCGTCCTCGCCAAGGCAGTCGTGCCGCCCACGCGCTGGGAAGTGGTGAAGCTCTACCTGAAGCTCGGCTTCACCCACATCCTCCCCTCCGGGCCGGACCACATCCTCTTCGTGCTCGGCATCTTCCTGCTCTCGCGGCGCGTGAAGCCGATCCTTCAGCAGGTGACGGCCTTCACGGTGGCCCACACCCTGACGCTGGGCCTCTCGATCTATGGCCTCGTCTCCCTGCCGCCATCCATCGTGGAGCCGCTGATCGCCCTGTCGATCGTCTTCGTGGCGGTGGAGAACATCCTCACCCCCGAGCTGCGCCCCTCGCGAATCGCGCTCGTCTTCGCCTTCGGCCTCCTCCACGGCCTGGGCTTCGCCGGCGTCCTCTCCGAGCTGGGCCTGCCCCGCTCGGAGTTCCTGACGGCCCTGCTGAGCTTCAACCTAGGAGTCGAAGCGGGCCAGCTCGCCGTCATCGCCCTCGCCACCCTCCTCCTCGGCCTTCCCTTCCGCGACCGCACCTGGTATCGCCAGCGCGTGGTCGTCCCCGCTTCGTGCGTGATCGCGGCGGTGGGGCTTTACTGGTCGGTGCAGCGGGTGTTTTTCTAGGCTTCTGAGGCGGCATCAAGGTCGATCGCGGCCCGGATTCCCGCCTCGACATCCCGCATCGCCGTTTCCGGCAGAGACCCGATCCGTTGGACGAGCTTAGAGCGATCGAGAGTCGTAAGTTGGTGGCAGATCGCAGCGCAAGCGTCTCTCAGCCCACCGGTTCCCTGTGGGAAGGGGACGACTGTCGGACCTCGTCGTCTCTGAGTCTCCGATGTCGTACAGGGGACGACGATGATCGACCTCCAGTTCGGAGCCTCATTGAATCCGTCATGGGAGAGGATGATGACGGGACGTCTGCCCCGCTGCTCAGAGCCGGACCGTGGCTCCAACTCAGCCCAGTAGAGATCGCCGCGCTTCACTGTCGATCCAAGGCTTGAAGCGCTTCGATCCCAGCCTGTTCGAGTGCCTCGTCCAGATCAAGGTTGGAGCCACCCTGTTTGGAAGCGAACGCGGCGATTTCAGCGTGCAGTCGCTGCTTCCGCCTGTGGATAAGAGCACTGCGGAGGGCTTCGCGAGCCAAGGCTGTCGCCGGCTGGCCTGAAAGCTCTGCCTCCTCACGCAACTGGTCGTGAAGATCTGGCGGCAAAGGAAGGTGGAAGTTGACGGTTGCCCGATTTGCCATGGCGTTCCTCCTGCCATGATTATATGCCATGCAAGCACCTCCGCGAGCCGCTCACGTGGAATGAAACACGAGAGGGACATAGGGTATAAGCAGTCCGGAAACAGCTCAGCCCGTCAGGGGCGGCAGAAGCTCGTCGTGAAGCCTGAAAGCTGAAGTTGTAGAGCAAGAGCCCATGGCGGGCGAGGTTCAAAGTCGATCGACGCGCGTTGGTCCTGCGCCGTGCGCGTTTCGACCTCCCCGGCCGGCGGCGGGGGTCCGGCGTCGACGTTTTGCCCTGCGGCGTGTCCCGCCCGACCTCCAGATTGGACCCGTGGCCCCGCGGGTCGAACGGTCTGCCCCGCAGGTCGAGGGCGTGCCGCCGCAGGTCGAGCCCATGACCTGCGGGGCAAAACCGTGGCCCCACGGGGCGGACGGGAGACGGCGGAGGTCGAGGGCGTGGCCCCGCAGGTCAAGGCCGCCGCTTGCGGGGCGGGGTGCCCGACCTGCGGGGCAGCCACTTCGACCCTCAGGGCCAACGGGCCACGCGGCGGCCAACCAAAAATTCAGAGCGGACCGAGGAACCCATGAGCGTGTACGCTCTGCCTTCCACCAACCGGAGGATTGATCATGAGCGCCAGTCAAGCCGAGAAAGCTGAGCGATTCCAGGCCCTGCACGCCCGTCCGGGTGCGTTCGTCATTCCAAACCCGTGGGACGCCGGCACCGCCCGCATGCTGACGGGCCTCGGTTTCGAGGCGCTCGCGACCACGAGCGCCGGTCTGGCCTTCACGCTCGGCCGGCGTGATGGCGCCGGCGCCGTGACCCGCGACGAGACGCTCGCCAATGCCAAGGCCATCGCCGACGCCACGGATCTGCCCATCGCGGCCGATCTCGAGAATGGCTTCGGCCACGCGCCGGAAGAGGCCGCGGCGACGATTCGCCTGGCGGGCGAAGCGGCCGGGCTGGTCGGCGGGTCGATCGAAGACTCGACCGGCGATCCCCGGCGGCCGATCTACGATTTCCAGCATGCCGTGGAGCGCCTGGCGGCCGCCGCCGAAGCGGCCCGCGCCCTGCCGTTCCCCTTCGTGCTCGTGGGCCGGGCCGAGAACTTCCTGCACGGCCGCCCGGACCTGGACGATACGATCCGCCGCCTGCAGGCGTTCGAGGCCGCCGGGGCTGACGCGCTGTTCGCGCCGGGGCTCACCCGGCCGGAGGATATCCGGGCCGTGTGCGCGGCGGTGAGCAAGCCGGTCAACGTCGTAATGGGCCTGAAGAGCGCTGCGTTCTCAGTGGCCGAGCTCGCCGCCCTGGGGGTCCGGCGGATCAGCTTGGGGTCCGCTCTGAGCCGCGCGGCGCTGGGGGCCTTCGTCCGGGCGGCGCGAGAGATCCGAGAGCACGGCACCTTCCGCTTCGCGGAGGATGCCCTACCCTACGCCGACGCGAACGATTTCGTGGTCAGGGAGTGATGCGGTGGCGCGCGAGCCAGCCATCTTCGCCAATAGCAAGAATCGTCAAGACAAGAGAGGTTCCCTCGTGGAGAATCGGGATCGCATGCGGATCCGAGTGACCCTGGCGTGGGCCCGCGCCGGGGAAGGCTAAGAAGCTTCAACCCTTTTTCCAGGAGGAAAGAACCATGAAGAACCTCAAGAAGCTGCTGTTCGCCGCCGCGCTCGTTGCCGCCGCGATCGTCTCCGCGCCTCCCAAGGCCGAGGCAACGGCATGGTGCGACTCCTGTGCCGCGAGCGGCTACACGCACTGTTTCTCCTGCTGCAAGTGCGCCGGCGAGACGAACGCCGAGTGCATCCGGCTCTGCGAGTGAGCCGCGGCAATCCCCTCTAGGAAAGACCCCGTTCCGAGATCTCGGGGCGGGGTCTCGTCTCACCCCCGGTCCTTCAGCCGCCCGTTGACAATCCCCCCTCCCCTGCTATGATCCGATGGAATTCGTACCGTTCCGGTACTGTTTCAAGAATCGAGAAGAAGAGGGGGGACCGGGCGACATGATCCGCATCACCAAGCAGACCGACTACGGGATCGTCCTTCTCACCCACATCGCGGCTGAGCCGGAGCGGCAGTACAACGCCCCGGAGCTGGCGGCCGAGACGCGGCTGCCGCTGCCGATGGTGAGCAAGATCCTCAAGCTGCTGACCAAGGAAGGGCTGCTCGGCTCCCATCGGGGGGTTAAGGGCGGCTACAGCCTGTCGCGGCTGCCGGAGTCGATCACGATGGCCGAGATCATCACCTCGCTCGAGGGCCCGATCGCCATCACGGAGTGCATCGAGACCGCGAGCGACTGCTCCCACGAGGCGCTCTGCCCGGTGCGCGGCAACTGGCGCCGGATCAACCACGCGGTGAGGACGGCCCTGGAGGGGATCACCCTCGCCGAGCTCGCCCAGCCCAGGCAGAAGCTGGTCACCCTGGGACGCGGCAACGCCTTCGCGGCCGCCGCCCAGCTCCAGGAAGCTTGAATTCAGGTCCAAGGGACTTTCAGATAGAGGGATTTCATGCAAACTTCGAACGACACCATCGAGCAGTTCGCAACGCAGGAATATCAGTTCGGCTTCATCACCGACGTCGAGCAGGATACCTTCCCGCCCGGGCTGAACGAGGACGTCATCCGGGCGCTGTCCGCCAAGAAGGAAGAGCCGGAGTGGATGCTCGAATGGCGCCTCAAGGCGTACCGGCACTGGCTCACCATGGAGGAGCCGACGTGGGCGAACGTCCGCTACACTCCCATCGACTACCAATCGATCGCCTATTACTCGGCGCCCAAACCGAAGGGCTCGGGGCCGAAGAGCCTCGACGAGGTCGATCCGGAGATCCTGGCGACCTACGAGAAGCTGGGCATCCCCCTGCGCGAGCGCGAGATGCTCGCCGGCGTCGCCGTCGACGCGGTATTCGACAGCGTCTCGGTGGCCACCACCTTCAAGGCGAAGCTCGCCGAGGTGGGCATCATCTTCTGCTCGTTCTCGGAGGCGGTGAGGAACCACCCCGAGCTGGTCCGCAAGTACGTGGGCTCGGTGGTGCCGTACAACGACAACTTCTTCGCCACGCTCAACACCGCGGTGTTCTCGGACGGCTCGTTCGTCTACGTGCCGAAGGGCGTCCGCTGCCCCATGGAGCTGTCCACCTACTTCCGGATCAACGCCCGCAACACCGGCCAGTTCGAGCGCACGCTGATCATCGCGGACGAGGGGGCCTACGTCTCCTACCTCGAGGGCTGCACGGCGCCGATGCGCGACGAGAACCAGCTCCACGCCGCGGTGGTCGAGCTGGTGGCCCTCAAGGACGCGACGATCAAGTACTCGACCGTCCAGAACTGGTACCCGGGCGACGAGAACGGCAAGGGCGGCATCTACAACTTCGTCACCAAGCGCGGCAAGTGCGACGGCGCGAACGCCAAGATCTCCTGGACGCAGGTGGAGACGGGCTCGGCCATCACCTGGAAGTACCCCAGCGTCATCCTCAAGGGGGACAACTCGGTCGGCGAGTTCTACTCGGTCGCCCTCACCAAGGGGTGGCAGCAGGCGGACACCGGCACGAAGATGATCCACATCGGCAAGAACACCAAGAGCACGATCGTGTCGAAGGGGATCTCGGCCGGACACGGGCAGAACACCTACCGCGGCCAGGTGAAGATCCTGAAGGGGGCGGACAACGCCCGCAACTTCTCGCAGTGCGACTCGATGCTGATCGGCGACCAGTGCGGCGCCCACACGTTCCCCTATATCGACGTGCAGAACCCGCTGGCGCGCATGGAGCACGAGGCGACGACGTCGAAGATCGGCGAGGACCAGATCTTCTACTGCAACCAGCGCGGGATCTCCACCGAGGACGCCGTGTCGATGATCGTCAACGGCTTCTGCAAGGAGGTCTTCCGCGAGCTGCCCATGGAGTTCGCCGTCGAGGCCCAGAAGCTGCTGGCCGTGAACCTGGAAGGGAGCGTCGGTTGAAGCCCGCCGTTCTCAATCCAAAATCCCAAAATTTGAATCCAAAAATCGGAACTTCCTCTTATGCTTGAGATCAAAAATCTACACGCCTCGGTGGAGGGCAACGAGATCCTGCGCGGGATCGACCTCACCATCAACAACGGCGAGGTGCACGCCATCATGGGTCCCAACGGCTCGGGCAAGAGCACGCTGGCCCGGGTGCTGGCCGGCCAGGAGGCCTACGAGGTCACGGCGGGACAGGTGCTGTTCGACGGCCAGGACCTGCTGGACATGGACCCCGAGGTGCGGGCCCGCGAGGGCGTCTTCATGGCCTTCCAGTACCCGGTGGAGATCCCCGGGGTGAGCAACACCTACTTCCTCAAGGCGGCCCTGAACGCCGTGCGCAAGCACCGCGGGCTGCCAGAGATGGACGCGCTCGAGTTCCTCGCCATGGTGCGCCAGAAGATGAAGATGGTGCAGATGGAGGAGACGCTGCTCAACCGTCCGGTCAACGAGGGTTTCTCGGGCGGCGAGAAGAAGCGCAACGAGATCTTCCACATGGCCGTGCTGGAGCCCCGCATGTGCATCCTGGACGAGACGGACTCGGGGCTGGACATCGACGCCCTGCGCATCGTCTCCGACGGCGTCAACGCCCTGCGCTCGGCCGACCGGTCGTTCCTGCTGATCACCCACTACCAGCGGCTGCTCAACTACATCGTGCCGGACCACGTCCACGTGCTTCTGGACGGCCGCATCGTCCGCTCGGGCGGCAAGGAGCTGGCGCTGGAGCTGGAAGAGAAGGGCTACTCGCTCCTCGAGGCGGCCGAGCGCGAGCGGGCTCTGCCGGTGGGCGCGTGAGGAGAGGCGCCATGGCGACGACGATGACGGAAATTCAGGAGAACGCGACGGCGGCCGGGGCGGCGGGGGCGGCAGGAGTTGCCGGCCACCTCGCCGAGTTCGAGCGCTTCCAGCGCGAGCTGCCGGCGGGCGAGCCCGGAGCGGTCCAGGCCTTGCGCCGGATGGCGATCGAGCGCTTCGCGGCCCTCGGCTTCCCCACCCTCCGTCAGGAGGAGTGGCGGCAGACCAACGTGTCGGCGATCGCCCAGGGGACGTTCCAGCGGCCCCAGAGCGATCCGGACGCGGTGGCTGCAGTCAGCCCAGAGCTGCTGTTCGACGCCGCCGCCCGGCTGGTGTTCGTGGATGGGCGGTTCTCGGCCCGGCTGTCATCCGTAGGGCAGCTCCCGGAAGGGGTCATCGTGGGCAGCCTCGCCCAGGCCCTGCAGCGCAGCCCCGAGAAGGTCGAGCCCTGGCTGGGCCAGTTCGCGCGCTTCGAGAACCATCCCTTCGTGGCCCTGAACACGGCTTTCCTGCGCGACGGCGCCTTCATCTGGGTGCCGCGCGGCGCGGCGACGGGGCTGATCCACGTGCTGTACCTGTCGTCATCAGATAATGACGGCCGGGCGACGGTGTCGTTCCCGCGCAACCTGTTCGTGACGGGCGAGAACAGCCAGGCGACGATCGTCGAGACCTACGCCGGCACGGGCCCCTACTTCAACTGCCCGGTGACGGAGCTGGTGGCCGGCCCCAACTCGGTGGTGGACCACTACAAGGTGCAGCGCGAGAGCCGCGAGGCCTTCCACATGTCGACCTTCCAGGTGCAGGCGGACCGCCACAGCGTGCCCAGCTCGCACTCGATCTCGCTGGGCGGCGGCCTGGTGCGCAACGACGTCAACGCCGTGCTCGACGGCGAGGGGATCGACTGCATCCTCAACGGCCTCTACCTGCTGGAAGGCAGCCAGTTCGTGGACAACCACATGCGGGTGGAGCACGCCAAGCCCCACTGCGCCAGCCACGAGCTCTACAAGGGCGTGCTGGACGGCAAGGCGCGGTCGATCTTCAGCGGCCTGATCCACGTCCACAAGGGCGCGCAGAAGACGGACGCCAAGCAGTCGAACCGCAACCTGCTGCTGTCGCGCGACGCGGTGGCCAACTCCAACCCGCAGCTCGAGATCTACGCCGACGACGTCCGGTGCACCCATGGCTCGACCGTCGGCCAGCTCGACGAGGACGCCGTCTTCTACCTCCGCTCCCGCGGCATCGGCGCGGAGGCGGCGCGCAGCCTGCTGACCTACGCCTTCGCCAGCGACATCGTGGAGCGCATCAAGGTCGAGCCCGTGCGCCGCGACCTCGAGGAATTCCTCTTCGCCCGCCTGCCCAAGGGCGACGTCGTCCGGCAGGCGGTGTAGGACGGAGGCGCGATGACCAGCTTCGCGGCAGCGCTAGACCATCCAAGAACGTCCGCGCCCGCCTACGACCTGGCGCGGGTGCGGGCCGATTTCCCCATCCTTTCGACGGAGGTCCGCGGCCGGCCCCTGGTTTACCTGGACAACGCCGCTTCGACCCAGAAGCCGCGCGCCGTGACGGAGGCGATTGCCCGCTGCTACGGCGAGTATTACGCCAACGTCGAGCGCGGAGTCCACACCCTCTCCCAGCGCTCGACCGAGGCGCGGGAGCGGGCGCGGGAGACCGTCCGCCGCTTCCTGAACGCCCCGAGCGCCCAGGAAGTGATCTTCCTGCGCGGGGTGACGGAGGCCATCAACCTGGTGGCCGCGAGTTGGGGCCGCAAGAACGTCGGCCCGGGCGACGAGATCCTGATCACGGGCCTCGAGCACCACTCGAACATCGTCCCCTGGGTGATGCTGTGCGAGGAGCGCGGCGCGGTCCTGAAGGCGGCGCCGCTCGACGACCGCGGCGAGGTGCGGCTCGACGAGTTCGAGCGCCTGCTCTCCCCACGCACCCGGATCGCCGCGTTCGCCCACGTCTCGAACTCCCTGGGTACGATCAACCCCGTCCGCGAGATGACCGCCCTGGCCCACCGCGCCGGGGCCGTGGTGCTGGTGGACGGCGCCCAGGCGGCGCCCCACCTGCCGGTGGACGTCCAGGCGCTGGGGTGCGACTTCTACACCTTCTCCGGCCACAAGGTCTACGGACCGAGCGGCATCGGCGCGCTCTGGGGCCGGCAGGAGCTGCTGGCCGCCATGCCGCCGTGGCAGGGCGGCGGCGGCATGATCCATACCGTCACCTTCGAGAAGATCACCTACGCCCCGCCGCCCCACCGCTTCGAGGCGGGGACGCCGTTCATCGAAGGCGCCATCGGCCTCGCCGCCGCCCTCGACTACGTGGGCGCCCTCGGCCCGGCGGCCATCTCGGCGTGGGAGGCGGAGCTGCTCGCCCTGGCGGCGGAGCGGCTCTCGGAGGTCCCCGGCCTGACGTTCGTGGGCACGGCGCGGGAGAAGGCGGCCGTCCTGTCGTTCACCATGGCGGGGATCCACCCCCACGACGTCGGCACGATCCTCGACGCCGAAGGGATCGCCGTCCGCGCCGGCCATCACTGCGCCCAGCCGGTCATGGAGCGCTTCAAGGTGCCGGCGACCACGCGCGCGTCCTTCGGCCTGTACAACACGCCCGCGGAGGTCGAGGCGCTGGCCGCCGGCCTTCACCGAGCCAGGGAAATGTTTGGAGGAACGGCCGGATGAACGAGCTGCGGGATCTCTACCAAGAGGTCATCCTGGATCACAACCGGCGGCCCCGCAACTTCGGGCCCCTGCCGGCCGCCAATCACCGGGCGGAGGGGCACAACCCCCTGTGCGGCGACCGGGTGACCGTCCTCCTGGACATGGCGGACGGCCGCATCCGCGACGTCGCCTTCCAGGGCGCGGGCTGCGCCATCTCGACGGCCTCGGCCTCGCTGATGACCGAGGCCCTCAAAGGGCGCACCGTCGAGGAGGTCCGCGAGATCTTCAACGGCTTCCACGGCCTGGTCACCACGGGCGAGGGCGAGGGCTCGCCGGAGCTCGGCAAGCTCGCCGTCTTCGGCGGCGTGCGCGAGTTCCCGATGCGCGTCAAGTGCGCCACCCTGGCGTGGCACACCCTGCTGGCGGCCCTGGAGCAGAAGGACCAACCCGTCTCGACGGAATAGAGAGGTCAAGTCATGGATCAGGAATCCACAACCCCCGAGGCAACGGCCGCCCCCACCGATCCTTCCGACATCGAGAACGGCATCGTCGAGGTCCTGAAGACCGTCTTCGATCCCGAGATCCCCGTCAACATCTACGAGCTGGGCCTGATCTATGACATCGACATCCAGGAGGATGGCTTCGTCCAGGTCAAGATGACCCTCACGGCCCCGGGCTGCCCGGTGGCGGGCACGCTCCCCGGCGAGGTCAAGGCCAAGGTGGAGAGCGCCCCCGGCGTCACCTCCGCCGACGTCGAGCTGGTCTGGGACCCCGCCTGGAACCCTTCGATGATGTCGGAAGCCGCACGTCTTCAGCTCGGAATGTTCTAAGAGCGGAACTCCGTTACTGGTAGCGGTGATAAAGTCCGGGTCGTGACGCGACCCGACCACGCTCCCATCCCCGGCACTGACCGCGAGCCCATCGACCAGTTCCTGCACCGGGTCCGCCCCCGGCTCAAGCGGGTCCTCAGCGGTTATGACGTTCCTCATCAGGACGCCGAGGACCTCCTTCAGGAGTCCCTCCTGGAGGCTCTGCGGAAGTGGGACACCATCGAGAACCTGGAGGCCTGGCTGATCGGCACCCTCGGCTACAAGTGCTCCAACTACTGGCGCAAACAGCGGGGCGGCCTGATCCAGGCGGTGGACATGCCGGTGCTGGAGCACCTCAGCGAGCCCCAGGCGCCGGCGCAGGAGCGGGAGGAAGTGCTCCTCGACCTGCGCAGCCTGATGGTGGGCCTGGACAAACGGCACCGCGCCGCCCTCTGGCTCCGCTTCGGCCTGGGTTTCAGCACCGGCGAGGTGGCGCGGCGGCTGGGCTACAACGCCTCCAGCATCCGCAAGCTGACCACCCGCTCGATGGCCCGGCTCCGCCGCTGGGCCGCCGCCGGCGCCGCGGACCCCCGGGACGGCGCCTCCTCCTGATCCCTTGCACCTGGACTGAAACCTGCATATCTCTCGGGCACGGAGCGGCGAGCTCGTGGCACCCGATCGTTCCGCAAACCGGACCACCGAAGTGCGGAGCCGAAGAAAAGAGAGCCTATGCGCACACCCAACAGCAGCAACCCGGCCGTCAGGGCGGTGGAGGACTTGAGCCCGGAGGAGGCCAAGGGAGCGGCCCGGCTGGCGGATACCCGCCGGCTGCTCCGCCCCAGCGAGGAGCTGCCCGCCCTCGCCCAGAACATGGACGCCATGGGCAGGCTGGCGGGCGGCATCGCCCACGTCTTCAACAACCTCCTCACGGCCATCGCCTTCGAGACCGAGCTGGCGTTGACCCGCCTCGCCTCGGACGATCCCGCCCGCAAGCATCTGCGGGAGATCGAGAAGGTCAATCAGCGGGGCGCCGCCCTCGCCCGCCAGCTCCTGGCCTTCAGCGGCCGGCAGGTGCTCAATCCCAAGGTCGTGCAGCTCAACCACCTGCTGACCGGGATGGAGGAGCGGATCCGGCGATTCCTCGGCGGCGACGTCGAGCTGCGGATGAGCCTCCATCCCGATCTCGACCGGGTGTCCGTGGACCCCGAGCAGTTCGAGCAGGTGGTCATGAACCTCGTCTCGAACGCCCGCGACGCCATGCCGGACGGCGGCCGGTTGAGCCTGGAGACCATGAACGTGGACGTCGAGGCGGGCCACACGGCCCACCCCCTGCACGGCAGCCCGGGCCGCTACGTGCTCCTGAAGGTGAGCGACACCGGCCCCGGCATGCAGGACGAGGTGCGCCGGCAGGCGTTCGAGCCCTTCTTCAGCACCAAGGGAGGCATGGAGATCACGGGCCTGGGGCTCTCCACCTCCTACGGCATCGTCGCCCAGAGCGGCGGCCAGATCGTGGCCGACAGCGAGCCGGGCAGCGGCGCCCGCTTCCACATCTTCCTGCCCAGCGCCGAGCAGGCCGTCGCGGCCGAGGGCTCAGGCCGCGAGAAGGAGGGCCGGAACTGGGAGACCCTGCTGATCGTCGAGGACGAGGAGAACGTCCGCAAGCCGCTGGTGGAGATCCTCGCCAGCCATGGCTACGACGTGCTGGAAGCCGCCGACGCCGCCGAGGCGATCCGGATCAGCCAGAGCCATCCCGGCCCCATCCACCTCATGGTGACCGACATCCTGATGGACGGCCTGAGCGGCGTCGAGCTCGCCGACCGGCTGGCCTTCAAGCGCCCCGAGATGCGGGTGCTCTTCGCCACCGGCTACCCGGCCGGCCTCACCGAGGGGACGCACCTCGCGAGGGGCGACGCCCCCCTCCTCAAGAAACCCTTCAGCGGCCGCGAGGTGGCGGCGAAGATCCGTGAGGTGCTGGAGGGGCGGGATTAGAAAAACCCCTCATAACCCCCTACCCCCTTCTCTCCCCGCCTCCCTCCCCCGCCGCCGGGAGAGAAGGGGAATGAAAAAGCTCCTAAAGCTCTCTTCGACAAACTTCTCCCTCTTCTCCCGGCGGACGGGGGGGAGGCGGGGAGAAGAGGGCCGGGGTGATGAGGGCCGGCCCCGAAGGGGCCGCTCCTACAGCCCCACCTCCTCCAACGCCCCCAGATACAGCGCGTTCCACAGCAGCTTGAACGTCCGGTGAGGCTGCGCCCGGTGCTGCGGGCGGAAGCCGATCAGGACGATTCGGCCCTTGCCGACCTTGTACTCGACCACGGCCGCCTTCTTCTCCAGCTTGTCGCCGCCCTTGAGATAGCCGCTGACCAGGATGTCCTCGGATTCGTCCGGATAGGTGGCGACCACGCGGCGCTCGACGCGGGTGTCGGTCGGGCTCGTCTGGAAGGCGGGGGAGTCGGCGAAGTAGGCCACCTCCTCGGCGGCCATGCCGTAGCTCAAGGGATGCGTCCGGTCCATCCGGATGCGCAGCATGGAGCCGGGAGCGTGGAAATCCTCCTCGGTGACGCGGTCGAGGACGTTGCGCACCGGCAGCGCGAAGAGGTCGATGGCGTAGCCGGTCGACTCGTCGAGGGCCACCAGGGTGCCGCCGTCCTCCACCCACTTCTTGAGCTTGGCGCCGCCGTCGGCGCCGATGCCGCCGGCGTAGGGCGGCGGCAGCGGCTCCCAGAACCGGCGGGCCTCGGCGGAGGCGGGCTCCCCCTTCTCGACGATGGCCGCACCCACCGAGGGCAGCAGCACCGCGTCCACCTTGCCCCTGTACGAGCCGTCCTTCAGAACCTCGTTGCTGAGGTTGTCGAACGCGAAGCCGTAGCGCTCCAGCAGGAAACGGGTCCAGCCCTCGTCGATGCTGGCGACCCACGGCTTGTAGAGCCCCACCCGGATGGGCTTCACCCGGAACGCCGGCCCCGTGGGTGCCTGCTCGAGCGGCGCGACCGGCACGTGAAGCTCCTGCGACAGCTTGCCGAGCGCTTCGGGCGTCACCTCGCGCGCGGGGAGATAGAGATCCCCGGCCTCGCCGCCCGGCGGCGCCTGCTTCAGCCAGTAGACTTTCTTCCCCTGGGCGAGCAGACGGTTCTGGATCGTCACCGCGGAGTCGGCGGCGTGCGGGATGAGATACCCGCCCGCGCTCTGAGCCACCGTGCCGCCCGGCCAGACGGGAGCCTGGATGGCCTGCCGGGTGGCCGTGGCGGGCAGCGGCGCCTCGGCCTCCAGCACGTCGACGCCCATCGACAGCGGCAGGGACCAGGCGGTGACGTCGTACGGCGGCAGCACCGGGCCGCCGACGTAGGGCACGATCTCCGGATAGCGCTGCTTGCGCAGCATCGTCAGGATGAAGGCGCGGTAGGGCTGGGCGGCGGGGATGACGTAGGTGCCCGCGGCATAGGCCGCGCGGCCGACGTTGAACGCCGTCTGCGCCCGCTCGACCCGCACCCCGTGCCGGATCAGGAGCTCCACCAGCAGGGCCGCCGATACGGGATCGCGCTGGTCCGGCGGGATCAGGAAGGCGTACGGCGCCTCCGCGCTCCCCCGCTCGGTGGCCTCGCGCGCCATGCGGTAGAAGTTGGTCAGCAGGCCCTCGCGGTAGCGTGAGCCCGACTCGACGAAGGCGCGGGTCGCGATCAGCTCGTAGTCCACGATGTCCCGCAGCCGCCACCAGCCGCCCGGCCAGGGGGAGGGGAAGTTCGACTGCCGCTTGTACTCAGGCAGGCCCTTGACGCCGCCCCGCAGCTCTCCCGGCTCTATGAAGATGGGCGTCGCGATGTCGGCGCTCGCCACCTCGGTGAGCAGGCCGGTGACGTTCTTCCACCAGGCCGTGTTGCGGGTGCCGCCAGGCCAGTAGCTGTCGAAGATCATGTCGCTGCCCACGCCGAGCTTACCGCCCTCCTCGAGGCGCATGCTCATCAGCGTGCCCAGCAGGTCGGCCTGGCGGAAGATCAGCGAGCTCACGTCCAGGGCCAGGGGATCGGCCTGGGGCGGCACGAACATGCGCGGCCCGGTGCTGCCCATCTGGTGCTCGTCGAGGAAGATCTGCGGGAACCAGCGCTTGTAGAGGATGTCGCTCACCGCCTGCGACTCCTTCTGGGTCAGCATGTAGAAGTCGCGGTTGTTGTCGTGCCCCGTATACACATGGTAGAGCCAGGGCAGGGGCCCGCCCTCGAACGGGGTGCCGAGCTGCTTGTCGTACCAGTCCACCACCATGACCTGGCCGTCCGGGTTGATCGACGGCATGAGCAGGAGGACGACGTCGTTCAGCCAGGAGAGCAGGGCCGGATCGCGGCTGGTCGCCACGTCGTAGGCGAATTCCATCGCCATCTGGGTCGAGCCCACCTCGGTCGAGTGGATCGAGCAGGTGACCAGGGCGATGGTCTTGCCCTCGGCCACCAGGGCGCGGGCCTGCTCCTCGGAGAGGCCCTCCGGGTTGGCGAGGCGGCCGGCGATCTCCCGGTAGCGGCCGAGGTTCTTCTGGTTCTCCTCGGAGGTGATGACCAGGACCATCATGTCGTTGCCCTGGGTGGACTTGCCCGCCGACTCGATCGAGATGCGGTCCGAGGCGGCGTCCAGGAGGCGCAGGTACTCGACCACCTTGGGCCAGGGGGCGAGCTTGCGGTCCGCCCCGACCTTGTGGCCGAGGAAGCTCTCCGGAGAGACGGGCCCGGCGGCCAGAGCGGGCGACGGCACGGACAGCATGGACAGGACGGACAGGCTCAGCGTAAGCACGTACGGCAGAGGGCAGCGGGGCATCGGGGTCCTCCCTTCGGTGACGCCGGAGTCTACCGTAGGGGCGCGCCGCCGCGAGAGGACTTTTTTACAATCCAGGGAATCGGGCATGGCAGGCCGCTTGCTTCTGTTATAACCCTTGCATCCGCGGGTAGCTCCGCAAACGCTCTCTAAGGCCAAAACTATGCAACCCAGACTACGCGGGATCATTCTCCTCCTCGTCATGGCCTGCCTGCTGGCCGGCGCCTCGGGCGCTTTCGCCCAGGCCAAGGCCCAGGAAGAATTTCAATACCGCTGGCAGCTCCGGAACTTCATGGGCAACCTGGCCGGCCTGTTCCTGCCCAATCACGGCGAGGGCTCCCTGACCTTCAGGACGGAGCCCAACGGACACCTGCTGAGCGAGCTCAGCATCACCTCCAGCGCCAAGTACCAGGGCGAGTACTTCCGCTATGGCTCGGAGATCGACACCAAGACCCTGCAGCCGATCCGGGCGTGGAGCGCCTACTCGTGGCGCGGCGAGACCAAGTCCAAGAGCGGTCCGATCAAGGAGGAGGGAGTGCTCGACGTCGCCTCCGGGATCTACGCCATCCGCCAGGACCCCCCGGAGAAGCCGCGGCGGATGGAGATCTGGTCGGACGGCAAGATCTATCCCGTCGTCGTCATGCCCCTGGCCACGGCGACCCGCAAGATGCGCGACGGCAGGAAGCTGGACGTGCGGCGCTACTCGATCCGTGGAGTCGACATCCCGGGCCGCCGCAAGTGGAAGGGCAAGCTCGACCTCTGGCTGACCCGCGACGAGGCGGCCACGCCGGTCGAGATCGTCATCTCCCGCAACCTGGCCGACGTCCACATGGAGCTCAAGGACCTGATTTGAGAGGAGGAGAGAGAATGACCATGAATCATTCAAGGAGTGCGTGGATCCCGTCGGCGGCCTGTCTGCTTCTCGTCCTGGGCGCCTGCGGCACCCCGGTCCAGAAGGCGACGACGACCGACGACGCGGCGATGAACCAAGCGGCGAGCAAGCCGATGGACAGCGTGGACAACAAGGGGGGCGTGCAGGGGGCTATGCAGAAGGCCCCCGCCGTGAGCGCCTCGGCGACCCTGCAGGCGGCTCCGAGCGCCTCGGGCTTCGCCGGCAGCGTGACCTTCACCCCGGCGGACAACGGCGTGCGGATCGTGGCCCACGTCACGGGCGCGCCTCCGGGCCGGCACGGCATCCATCTGCATGAGAACGGCCAGTGCGAGCACGGCGAGGGCGACAAGCACTTCACCTCCGCCGGCGGCCATTTCAACCCCACGGGCGCGCCCCACGCCTGCCCGCCCACCGATCCCCGCCACGCGGGCGACTTCGGCAACATCGAGGTGGCGGCGGACGGCACCGGCCACCTGGAGCTCACCTCGAGCGCGATCACGCTGACCGGCGCCACCGGAGTGGCCGGCAAGGCCGTCATCCTCCACGCCGGCGCCGACGACTGCACCACCCAGCCCACCGGCAACTCCGGCGACCGGCTGGCCTGCGGCGTGGCCAACATGAGCGGCATGAACGAGGCGCCGCAGCCGCAGGGCAACTGATTTGCGCACTTGGATGAACGCAACGGCGGCCCTCGCGCTCCTCGCGGGCGGGGTCGCCGTCGCCTTTTCCGCCTCTCCCCTGCCCTCACGGCCGATCGATCCGCCGGCGGGCGCGGGCGCCATGGCTCCCAACGTGACCCTCGCCGGCGGCGACGTCCTCCTCACCTGGATCGAGCCGACGGAATCCCGGCAAGACAACAAGTCCCGGCAGGACAAATCCCGCCGGCTCCGCTTCTCCCGCCTCACCGCCCGGGGCTGGTCCGCGCCGGCGACGATCGCTTCCGGCGCCACTCTCCTCGCCAACTGGGCGGATTTCCCCGGCGTGATCCAGGCGCCGGACGGCGCCCTCGTGGCCCACTGGCTGGAGGTGACCGGGCCGGGCGCCTACGGCATCAAGCTCTCCCGCTCGGCGGACGGCGGAGCCACCTGGGCTCCGGCGGGCGCGCTGAACACGGACGACACTCCCACCGAGCACGGCTTCGTCTCCTGGCTCGCCGAGAGCGACGGCGTGCGCGGCTTCTGGCTGGACGGCCGGGACCTCGCGGGCAAGTCCGAGAAGGATGCCGCCATGACCCTGCGTACGGCCAGGGTCCGCGGTTCGGTCCGAGGTGGCGAGGAAAAGATCGACGCCCGGGTCTGTAGCTGCTGCCAGACGGACGCCGCACTGGCCGCCGCCGGACCGGTGATCGCCTACCGCGACCGCACGGACGAGGAGGTGCGGGACATCTCCGTGATCCGCCGGACGCCCGAGGGCTGGAGCCAGCCCACGCGGGTTCACGCCGACGGCTGGAAGACCCCGGGCTGCCCCGTCAACGGGCCGGCCATCGCCGCCGCCGGCCGCCGCGTCGCCGTGGCCTGGTTCACGGCCGCGCCGCCGAACCCCCGCGTCCAGGTCGCCTTCTCGGAGGATGGCGGCGCCACCTTCGGACCCGCCGCGGTGGTCGACGGCACCCTGCCCATCGGCCGGGTCGACGTGGCGCTCGACGCCAACGGCGACGCCCTGGTGAGCTGGCTGGCCGCCGATCCCAAGAGCTCCTCGGGCGGCGCCAGCGTCCGTCTCCGCCGGGTCACGCCCCAGGGCAAGCTCGGCACGCCCCTGCCCGTGGCCGCCACCAGCGCCGCCCGCAACAGCGGCTTCCCCCGCCTCGTCCGCGCCGGCGACCGCCTGATCCTGGCTTGGGTGGAGAGCGGCGAGCCGTCGAAGGTGCGGGCGGCGGCGGTCCCCGTCAGCGCGATCCGCTAGTGCGCCGCCCGGGCCCCGGCAGGGCCGCCGGGGTTGAGGGTCTTCGGCAACAGCAGCCAATACCGCCCCCGGTGCTTCATCCGCCCGGCGATCGCCTCAGCCTCCGCGCCGAATCCCCAGAAGACGTCGCCGCGCACGGGACCGCGGATGGCTCCGCCGGTGTCCTGGGTGACGAGAAGGCGTTGGAGCCGGCCGGCCGGCTCGCCTTCGCGGGCCGAGGGCACGCCGCTGACGAGCCAGAGGGGGACTCCCAGCGGCATGTATTGCCGGTCCACGGCGAGGGAGCGGCCGGGCGTCAGGGGCACTCCCTGGGCTCCCAGCGGGCCGTCGCCTTCGATCTTCTGGAAAAAGACGTAGGAGGCGTTGTGCTCCATCAGCTCCCGGGCCTCGCCGGGATGAGCCTCGAGCCAGGCGCGGATGGTCTGCAGGGAGACCTCCTCGGCGGTCAGCGCGCCGCGGGCGATCAGCTCGCGGCCGATGGCCGTGTAGGGGTGGCCGTTCTGCGCCGCGTAGCCGAGCCGCAGCTCGCCGCCCTCGGCCAGCCGCACCCGGCCGGAGCCCTGGACGTGGAGGAAGAAGGCACCGATGGGGTCGTCCACCCAGACGATCTCGAGCTTGCGGCCGGCGAGGGCGCCGGCGTCGATCTCCCGCCGGTCGGGGTAGGGGACGAGGCTGCCGTCCTCGACCTTGCCGGCGATGCGCTTGCCCTTGAGGTCGTCGCGGAAGCGGCCGAGGTCCACCATGACCAGCTCGTCGGGCCGGGTGTAGAGCGGCACCGTGTACTTGCCTCCGCGCTTGCGGCTGCCATGGAGGAGGGGCTCGTAATAGCCGGTGAAGAGGCCGAGCGGGTTGCGGTTGTTGCGTACGGCGAAAGGCTGGAAGCGCGTCTCGAAGAAGCGCCGCGCCGCCGCCCGGTCGCCGGGCGGGAGCTGGGCGGCCGCGGCGCAGGGCGCCTTCCAGCTCCCGGCGGTGCCGGCGAAGGGCTCGTCGTCGATGGCGGCGCCGTCCGGCAGGGTGGCGAACCGCCGGCAGGAGCGTAGGAACGCCGGCACCGCCTCCTCGAGGGTATCCTCCCGCCAACCCGGGAGATCGGCGAACGCCGCCGGCTCCAGCTCCAGGTGATCCTCGGCCGGAAAGATGTCGAAGATCTCGCGGCCTTCGCCGTTCTCACCGACCTCGGATTCGCCCCCGGTCCGGCTGAACAGCCAGAAGCGAAGCCCCAGAGCGATCAGGACCAGGGTGATGATGACGAGGAGAACGACGGAGCGGCGCGACATCGAGGGAATCTACCCGTCAGGAGCCCTCCAGTATTCCCGTATCCCCAATCTTTCCATCCGTTTGGCCATTCTCTCGGCGTGCGTGCCGCGCCAGTAGACGCGTCCGCAGGCGGGGCAGGCGCGAAACTCGTCATGGGTCCGGGCCACCCAGGGCGGGACGCGGGCGCGGGCCGTCTCGGCTTCGATGGGCTCCAGGAGAGCGTTGCAGCGCAGGCAGCGGCCCAGAAAGCGGGCGGGGTCGGGGTGGAGGCCGAGCTCGGTCAGGACCTGCCGGACCTGCTCGTCCACGTCGCCGGAGCGGATCAGCAGGGGTTGCGGGCGAGGCGGCGCTCGGTCAGGCGGCGGTCGCGGGTGAGGATGGTCCTCCCCTCGGCGACGGCCTTGTCGACCAGCTCGGCATCGTCGAGGTCCGGATCGTAGGACACGTCCAGGCCGAGGACGCGGAGCCAGCGGGCGAGGGCCCCGAGCATGGCGTCGGCGAGCAACATCAAACCTCTCTACCTTGGCGCGCTTAGAGAAATTCCTGTGGCGCTTGGCAGACAGACTCGGAAGCCGCAGCGTCGCCCTGAAAGGGCAGGATTTGACCAGCCCGGGGTGGCAACCCCGGGAACGGTAGCCCCACACAGCCTCAAGTCCCGAAGGGCCGGCAGGTCTCGTCGACGAGCCGAAGCCACCTGACAGAGCCAAGGTCTGACTTCCCTTCCACCGCTCGACGGAATGTCGGCCCTTCGGGACTTGGTACGGGAAGGTGGGCCTGCATCCCCGGGGTTGCCACCCCGGGCTGGTCAAATCCCGCCCTTTCAGGGCGACGCTACCGTTGCCAAGGCTGTTTGGCCGACGTCCGGCTAGGTGTGTGTAAGAGGGTGGGCTTCAGCCCTGGGTGACAGCCCCTACCCCTCCTGGAGCTCGGAGGGGCGCAGGTAGCTTCGCGGTCGCCTTAAAAACGACGGGGCCTCTCCAAAGCGGAGAGCGCCCCGTCTAAAAGGCGCCTTGTGTGTCCTTCAGTTGTCAAAGAGCCAGAAAAGGCCACCGCGTCCGTGGAAAAGGTCTGTTGATACCGGATTTGTTGGAAAACTTGGAGCAAAAGACCTTTCGGGTCCACCAGGAACCCTTTTCTCCGGGGAAAAGAGTTTTTCTTCGCTCGAAAAAGTCATTTACTCCGAGGTTGACCCCTTTTCTCCGCGGCGGCTGCTTCGAACAGAAGGCTACTCCGCTTTTGTCGGAGAGCGCAAGCCTTTTCCACAGGGAATTGGTCAAATTCTTACCCAATTGACTTCCGCTCGATTCCAAAAGACTTTTACCGCAGCCAAAAAGTCTTTCCCTTGGCCAAAAGACCTTTTCCACAGTGTCGCTAGTCTTTTGCGGATCTCCTTTGGCTTTTTCCGTTGAAAACTCTTGACACGACCTCTTGGCGGGATTAGATTCCAGGCCGTTTCAGCCGGCCAGACCGGAATTGGATCGGGGATGCATCCCCGGATAGGATCTTTGACAATTGACGCATCGGCAGGGACGGAAAGCGGGGCCGTTCCCTGCCGTCCTTCCTGATCGAGGCTACGAGGCCAACTCCTGCAGAACCTCAGGGTGAAGTCTGGCGACTTTGATAAGGGTCTTGGCTGCGCCCGACGGCTCCCGCCTCCCTTGCTCCCAGTCCTGCAGTGTGCGAACCGATACACCCAACAGAGCAGCGAACGATGCTTGCGAGAACCCCAAGATCAGACGGGCCTCAACAATGCTGGACAATTCTGGCTTATGCACGCGGCCACGCAATCCGGCCTTCATTTCGCGAACTGATTGCAGCAGTTGCTCTCCCAGCTCTTCGCCGGACACAGCCAACCGATTCTTCCCGGCAATCTTAGCCATGCTCAATTTCCTCCTTGATCCGGCGCAACACATGCGCTGGAATGTTCTCGGCTTCCGATTTTGAGTACAGAACGAGAAGCCAGATTTCGCCAGCAGAGAGCCGGTTGAAGTAAATCACTCGGACACCGCCTCTCTTGCCACGTCCCGCTGTGCTCCATCTCACCTTGCGCACACCACCCGAGCCCGGGATGACTTCTCCGGCGTCTGGATTGGCCGCAATGAATGACACGAAAAAGCTACGCTCCTGCTCAGTCCAGTAGCCGTCGGCGAGGCGCTGGAACAGAGGCGTTTCGACGACGGTGTACATAGGAGCACTATACGGCCCTGCCGTACTGATGTCAACCGCGTCTTAGGTCCGGATTGGAAGGGTCCTGGCCCTCCTCACAATCGCCGCCGCCCCATGGAGGGGCGGCGGCTTTAGATCCGCGAACCTACAGGAACAGGGTGACGGTCGCCTGGGTGGCGTTCTCCGTCAAGGCGTCGGCGGCTTCCTGCGGAAGGAAGCCCTGCTTGGCGAAGGTGTTCACCTGGAGGATGAAGGCGCCGAGCTGGCTGGCGGCTGGGACCTTGTTGCCGTGGTCGGCCTGCTGGCGGGCCGCGTTCAGCTTGGCCTTGAGGGCCGTGGCCCGGCCGGACGTGATCTGGCCCGCGGTCTGGAGGTTCATGATGTCCTGGATCAGCAGATCGATCTGCTCCGTCACCGGCCGGTAGGACCAGAAGACGGCCGCCGTGCGGCCCGGCACGGAGAAGGTCCCGGTCGTCCGGTTGAAGGTCGAGGTGCGCTCCAGGGCGTCGGGCGAGAAGGCCTGGAAGGGATGGAGCACCAGCCGCTTGCCGGTCAGCTCGGAGGCGGTGAAGCTCTGCGCCTCGTCGTTGGCGTTGAAGACCACCACCAGGAAGTTGTGAGCCCGGTCCACGCTGCCGTCGGCGTCCGCGACGCTCATGGCGATGAGGCCGGGGAGCTGGTTCGGGCCGGTGTTGTGGAAACGCACCCGAGCCTTGACGGCGTCGCCCGTGCGCAGCCGGAACAGCGGCGTGCTCTTGCGGATGGCCAGGGTCTCGAGGAAGTGGCCGTAGGCCTTCAGGATCTCGGGCCGGCCCGGCTCGAGCGCGGGGTTGGCCAGCAGCGGCCGCATCACCGGCCAGTTGGACTGGTTGTCCGGCGCCGGCGGCAGGCCGACGCCCCAGTTGTTCGAGTTGTAGGTGAAGTCCAGCTTGTTGAACCAGTCGCCGGAGTTGTAGCTGTTGCGGTCCAGCGACTTCGAACGCAGCAGCTCGACGCCCGCGTGGTAGAAGGGGATGCCCTGGCCGAAGGCGAGGAGGCTCATTCCCAGGTTCTGCGTCCGCACCCGGTCCGCCAGCGTGTCCGTGGGCGCGGCCTTGAGCTGGATGGCATCCCACAACGTGTCGTTGTCGTGGGCCTCGATGTAGCTGATGACCTCCTGGGGATCGGCGGTGTAGCCGGCCGGCTGGCCGTTGTAGTCGATCTGCCGGGCCTCGACGAGGTTGCCGTTGCGGTCTTCGAGCGGATAGGTCGCGATGGCGCCGGCCAGGCCGGTGCGCACCCAGTCGGCTTCCAGAAGCAGCTTGGAGAGCTGGTCGGCCGCCGAGCCCTGGTTGGTGGCGTTCGGGTCGTAGTAGAGGCCGGTCAGGAAGCCCTGCTCCTGGATGCCGGAGAACGGTCCGCCGCCTCGCACGCCGTCGCGCAGGCGGTCGCTGAAGGTGCCGACGCCCGTGCCGGCCATGTTGGCCTGGGTCGCCTGCACGCCGCGGGCGTTGTTGGCCACCTCGCCGAAGTTCCAGCCCTCGCCGTAGAGGTAGATCTTCTTGCCGTCCACCCCGGAATTGGCGGGGGTGAGCGCGTCGAGGGCCGCCCGCAGCTTGAGGATGTTCCGCTTCATGTGATGGCCCATCAGGTCGAAGCGGAAGCCGTCGACCTTGTAGGCCTGGGCCCAGGTCACCACCGAGTCGACCAGGAGCTTCTCCATCATGTTGAATTCGGAGGCCGTGTTCTGGCAGCAGGAGCTGGTCTCGACGTTGCCGTCCGAGTTGAGCCGGTGGTAGTAGCCCGGGACGATGCGGTCGAGCACCGACTTGTCGTTCTGACCGGCGGCGTTGGTGTGGTTGTAGACCACGTCCATCACCACGCGGAGCCGGCTGTCGCTGAGCGCCTTGACCATCTCGCGGAACTCGAGGATGCGCGTCGGGCCGTCCGGATTGGTCGAGTAACTGCCCTCGGGCACGGTGTAGTGCCAGGGGTCGTAGCCCCAGTTGAAGCCGTCGGCGTCCGCCACCGCCAGCACCCGGGCCTGCTGCTCCTCGGAGTCGGGCGGGAAGGCCGACAGGTCGCCCGCGGGCTGCTGCCACTGCGACTTGTCCTCGTTGATGGTGGCGATGTCGAAGACCGGCAGCAGGTGGACGTGGGTCAGGCCCGCCAGCCCCAGCGAGCGCAGGTGGCGCATACCGTTCGAGTTGCTGAGCGTAAACGCCTTGAAGGTGCCCTTGAGGTTGGCGGGCACGCTGGGGTCGTTGACGCTGAAGTCGCGGACGTGGAGCTCGTAGAGGACGATGTCCTCCGGAGCGTCGAGCCGCGGCTTGGTCAGGGCGTCCCAGCCGGCCGGCTTCCAGGCTGAATCGGCGAGGTCGAGGATTTGGCTGCGCTGGCTGTTGCGCGACAGGCTCACCGAGTAGGGATCGGTGACCAGGTTGGTCTCGACCTGGCCTGTCGTGCGGACGAAGACGTTCACCTCGAAGAGGTAGTACTTGCCATACCAGCTCGCGGGGCCGGTGACGCTCCAGACGCCCTTGGCCGGATCGAGGGTCATGTCATGGACGGTCGAAGCCGTCGCCGGGTTCGAGTCGGCGAAGACGTGCAGCTTGACCGAGCGGGCCGTGGGCGCCCAGACGCGCAGGGTCGGCACGCGGCCGGCCCCGAACGCCGCGCCGAGCGGGCCGTTGTAGGTGTAGAGGTCGTCGAGCACGCCCTGGATCTGGAGGCCGGTGGCGTCCACCAGGGTGCCTCCCGCATCCTTGGCGTCGACGGCGATCTGCCCCTTGAGGGCCTCGGGCACCTCGGAGAGCCGGCTCGCCGGGACGTGGAAGGCCTGGAAGCCCGCGATGTGGGGGAACTTCTCCTTGACGGCGGCGGAGAGGCCCGCAGGGTCGTAGGTCAGCGGGATCTCGGTGCCGCCCGTGACCCCCTCGGGATCGAGGATAAGGCCGCCGTCCGCATCGTAGTGGAGGGTGACGTCCCAGCCGGCCGAGACGGCGCCCGGGTTCCAGGCGATGGTGTCCGCCGTCACCCAGTAGGCCTGCGTGCGGCCGATGTTCCCCTTGGGGGCTCCGGTGGCGCTCACGGTGAGGACGTGGGTCGTGGAGTTGTAGGAGAAGAAGATCTCGGTGCAGGCCTGCGGCACGGAGAAGGAGATGTTGGCGCCGTTCGGCGCACCATTGGCGCCATAGTTCTCGTCCCAGCTCTCATTGATGGCGACCTTGGTCTCGTAGTTGCCCGGCGGGATCGCGCTCGTCGAGAAGGTGTAGACGCCGTCGCCGTCCGGGTCCTGGAGCCAGGAGCGCAGGCAGTCCGGCTGCCAGTCGTCCGGGCACCCCAGCTCGGACTGGAAGCTGCCGGGCGCCACGGCGATGACGGCGTTCCGGTTGCTGGTCACCCAGTGGGTGGCGTGATCGTAATAGAACTTGACGGCCGCGGGCGAGTCGAGGTTGAGGCCGATGTTGGCGCCGTTGGCTTGAGCGTTGGCGCCGTAGTTCTCGTCCCACGAGTCGTTGATGGGGGCCTTGTACTCCCAGGAGCCGGCCGGGACGTTGAACGTCCCCTGCCAGACGCCGTCCGTCGAATCGAAGGTCAGATGGGTATTGGCGCAGGCCGGCTGCCAGTCGTCGGGGCAGCCCAGCTCGGACTGGAGGCTGCCGGCGATGGTGACGCTGGCCGGCTGCGCGCCGCCGCCGCCCGCGCCCGCCGAGACGGTGAGCACGTGGGTCGCGGCGTTGTAGGAGAAGACCGTCTCGGCGCAATCCGCGGCGACCGTGAACGCGATGTTCGCCCCGTTCGAGGCGCCGCCGGCGCCGTAGTTCTCATCCCAGCTCTCGTTGATGGCGGCCTTCACCTCGTAGTTGCCGGCCGGGATCGAGCGGGTCGAGAAGGTGTAGATGCCGTCGCCGTCCGGGTCCTGGAGCCAGGAGCGCAGGCAGTCCGGCTGCCAGTCGCCCGGGCAGCCCAGGAAGTGCTGGTAGCTGCCGGGGGCGGTCGCGATCACCGCGTTCTTGTTGCTGGTGATCCAGTGGGTCTCGTGCGAGTAGTAGAACTTGACGCTGGCGGCGGCCCCGAGGTTCAAGGCGATGTTGCCGCCGTTCGATTGCGCGTTGGCGCCGTAGTTCTCGTCCCAGGAGTTGTTGAGGGGCGCCTTGTACTCCCAGTTGCCGGCCGGGACGTCGAACGTCCCCTGCCAGACGTCATCCGCGGCATCGAAGGCGAGATGGGTCTCGGCGCAGTCGGGCATCCAGTCGCTGGTACAGCCCAGCTCCTGCTGGAGGCTGCCGGCCACCGTGACGAACTGGGGCGCCGGCGTATGGGCCGCGAAGACCGGCGCCGCCGCAAAGACCATGAGGAGAAGCAGCGGGAGCAGGCTCGCCCGCGATCGAACGTAATTGAACATTTAGAGACCTCCTGGAACCGGACTGAAGAGGGATCATCGCCACACCCGCCCATTCGAATTGGACGTTCCCGGAAACTTGATTGTAGCAGAGGAAATCGAGCTGGAATGGTAAGATCGTTCAACGATGAAACACACTATGTTTCACCTGAGCTCCATCGATCCGCTTCCAGGGCTGCCGCTCTTCCGGGGCGGGCGTGCTGGTGCCTTGGGGTCCTTCGACTTGCTACGTGGCAGGCTGATTTTGCTAGTATGACTTCGATGCTGGACTGGTCTCAATGCCCCGCTGTCGAACGCCATCCGGACCGTGTGAGCGGTGCCTGGGTGTTCCGGGGTACGCGCGTGCCCGTCAAGGCGTTGTTCGAGAATCTCGAATCTGGCGCGAGGCTGGAGGAATTCCTCGCGTGGTTCCCGGGAGTCTCCCAAGAGCAGGCGGAGGCGGTTCTCGAACACGCGGCTCGTAGCCTCCTCGTAGCGTGAAGGTTCTCTTCGACCAGGGTACGCCGGTACCCTTGCGCCGCCATCTTCTTCTCCATGAAGTGACGACCGTTTACGAGCTGGCCTGGAGCACTCTCCAGAACGGCGCCCTGATCTCCCAGGCCGAAGCTTCGGGGTTCGAGATTCTGGTGACTACAGACCAGAATTTGAGGTACCAGCAGAACCTGAGTGAGCGGAGCTTGGCGGTCGTAGTGCTTCTCTCTACCAGTTGGCCCAAGATCCAGGCGAAAGTTGCAGCGGTGGTGAGAGCGGTCGATCATGCAACGCAGGGTAGCTACAGCGAGATCACGATTTGATGGCTGGCGAGGACGGGTCCAGCCGATGATGTCCGCGTGGTCGAGGTAGTTGTACTGCGGACCGTAGGCGAAATTCCTGCGGGCGTTCAACAGCTTGTCGAGGATCAGTAGCGGGCATCCCACCCTCCCGAACCCTCACCCCCCGGCCCCCTCTCCCGGTGAGGGCGGGAGGGAGGGGTCGGGAGAGGGGGCCGGGGGGTGAGGGTTCGGGAGGGGGCGGAACTGCGATAACGTTCCAGCCCACCATGCCCCCCGCCCCCCACGTCGCCGTCATCGGAGCCGGAGCCTTCGGCGGCTGGACCGCCCTTCACCTCCTCCGTGGCGGCGCCCGCGTCACCCTGCTCGACGCCTGGGGTCCGGGTCACTCCCGCTCCAGCTCCGGCGGCGAGACGCGGATCATCCGCGGCGCCTACGGCTCGGACCGCATCTATGTCGAATGGGTCGCCCGCTCCTTCGCGCTGTGGCGGGAGGCCGAGGCCCGCTGGCGCCGCCGGCTCTACCGGCCGACCGGCATGCTCTGGATGTGCGGCGAGGACGACGGCTACGTCCGCGATTCCCTCCCCTATCTAAAGAACGTGGGATTGCCCGCCGCCGAGGTCTCGATCCGGGAAGCCAGGGACCGTTTCCCCCAGATCGGCTTCGGGGGAGTCCGCACCGTCTTCGTCGAGGAGGAGGCCGGCTATCTCCTCGCCCGGCGCGCCTGTCAGGCCGTGGCGGCGGCCGTCGACGCCGAGGGCGGGGAGGTTCGGCTCGCCGCCGTGGCGCCGGGGCCGTTCCAGGCAGGAAAGATGGACCGGCTGGATCTCGCCGATGGCTCGGTCCTCCGGGCGGACCTCTACGTGTTCGCCTGCGGGCCCTGGCTGGGCCGCCTGTTCCCCGAGGTGATCGGCGAGCGCTTCCTGCGCGTCAGCCGGCAGGAGGTCTTCTACTTCGCGACCCCGCCGGGAGATCCGCGGTTCGACGAGGGCCGGTGTCCGACCTGGGTCGATCTCGGCGAGCGGATCTTCTACGGCATCCCCGGCAATGAGAACCGCGGCTTCAAGCTGGCGGACGACACCCGCGGCGCGTCCCTCGATCCCACGACGGCGGAGCGCATCCTCACTCCGGCCCTCCTCGGGGAAGCCCGGGAGATCCTCGCCCGGCGCTTCCCGGCCCTGGCCGGCGCCCCGCTCGTCGAGTCCCGCGTCTGCCAGTACGAGAACAGCCCGGACGGCCACCTCCTCTTCGACCGCCACCCCCACGCCGAGAACGTCTGGCTCCTGGGCGGCGGCTCCGGCCACGGCTTCAAGCTGTGCCCGGCGCTGGGCGAGTACGCGGCGGGGGTCATCCTGGAGGACGGGACGCCCGAGAGCCTCTTCCAGTTGGGCCGCCCCGGCCACGGCGAAGCCACCCGGACGCAGTTCGAGCGGTGAGGCGGACCGTTTCGGTGATATGTTCCCGAGTCAGGAAACAGTCCGGGTAGAATGCATCGACGGGCGGAACGAGCGAGCCGCTCGTCCCGGTGCTACCATGGTCGACGCGAGGCAAACCCATGGCTGTCCAAGACCGCATCCGCAAGCTGACCTACGACGATTACGCCCGGATTCCGGACGACGGCAAGCGCCACGAGATCATCGACGGAGAGCACTACGTGACGCCTGCTCCTTCCCTCTGGCATCAGCGCCTCATCGTCAGAATCTTCCGTTGGCTCGATAGCTTCGTGCTCCAAAACTGCCTTGGTGAGGTCCTCTTCGCTCCATGCGATGTCGTCCTGTCTTGGAACGATGTCGTCCAGCCTGATCTCCTGTTCATCTCGAAGGAGAGAGCGGCGATCGCCGGGAAGGAGAACGTTCAAGGGGCTCCGGATCTCGTCGTCGAGATCCTCTCCAAACGCACGCGCAAGCTGGATGAAAAAAGCAAGATCCAGACTTACGAGCGCTTTGGCGTCCGGGAGTACTGGATCGTCGATGGCTTCCGGATGGCGGTCAGCGTCTACAGGCTCTCCGACGGCATGTTCCGCCTCGTCGCCAAACTCTCCGCCGAAGCCGGCGACGCCGTGCTCACGACGCCGCTGCTGCCCGGGCTCGAGATCCCTCTCGCCGAGATCTTCGCTTAGCCCGGTGCTACCATGGGCCGAGAGGCACACCCATGGCTATCCAAGACCGCATCCGCAAGCTGACCTACGACGATTACGCCCGGATTCCGGATGACGGCAAGCGTCACGAGATCATCGATGGGGAGCTCTACGTGACGCCTTCGCCCTTTCGGCCCCACCAGGGTTTTTCGATCGAGTTGGGGTCGCGGCTTCATCTCTTCGTGAAGAGCCGCCGACTCGGCCGGGTCTATGCCGCTGCCTTCGACGTGATCCTCTCGGAGCATGACATCGTCCAGCCGGACCTGATGTTCATCTCGAACGAACGGGCGGGGATCGTCACCGAAACGAACATCCAGGGAGCCCCGGACCTGGTCGTCGAGATCCTGTCGGAGAGCACCCGGCGGCGCGATGAAGGAATCAAGCTCCATCTCTACGAGCGCTCCGGAGTCCTCGAGTACTGGATGTTCAACACCTCCCGGAGGACCACCCGGGTGTACCGGCAGACGCCCGAGGGTTTACGCCTCGTCGCCGAGCTCTCCGCCGAAGCCGGCGACGTGCTCACCACGCCCCTGCTGCCCGGGTTGGAGCTGCCGCTTTCAGAGCTCTTCGAATGAAGACCCTCGCTCCGGTCGTCATCCTTCTCCCCCTCCTGTTCCTCGGCGCCGCCGGCAAGCCTGCCGCGAAGCCGCAGCCGGCCGCGGCCTCCGCGGCGCTCGCCGGCATCCTCCAGGACTACCAGAAGCTTCAGCTCGACCAGAACCCCCTGGCCCGCATGCAGGAGGGGCTCGAGGTCACCGAGCTTCCCGATTACTCCTACGAGGGAGACGGCAGGGATGCCGCGCGCCTCCGGTCCCTCCGCGAGCGGCTCACCCGGGTGGACGCCGGGAAACTGACCCACGAGGAGTGGCTCTCCCGCGAGATCCTCGACTGGCAGCTCGCTCATGCCATCGAGTCCCACGACCACTTCCGGGGCTTCTTTCAGGTCACACCCTACAGCTCCCCGCTGCGCCCTCTCTTCCCGGTGCTCACCGGCTTCCCCTTCAAGACGGTCAAGGACCGCGACCGCTATCTCCATCTCCTGCGGGATTACGTGCGGGTCATCAACCAGCTTCGCACGAACCTGGAAGCCCAGCGCGCCATGGGGATCCTGCTGCCGAAGGCAGAGATCGATCCCGTGGTGGAGCTCGTCCGGTCGTTCATCCGCAAGCCGGAAGATAGCCTGTTCGCGGTGAGCGACGCACGCCTCGAGAAGTTCTATCCGGAGGGAGCGGAAGCCTTCCAGGCCCAGGTCCTCAAGACCGTGGAGACCCAGGTCAACCCCGCTCTCGAAGCGCTCGCCGCCGTCCCCGATTCACCGCCGTACCGTGCGGCGGCACCGGAGAAGGTCGGCCTGGGGCAGTATCCGGGGGGACAGGAGACCTACCGCTACCTGGTGCGTCTCCATACCACCTTGGACTCGACGCCCGAGGAGATCCACCGCCGCGGCCTCGACGAGGTCGCCCGTCTCAACGGCCGTCTGGAGGAGGTGCGGAAGAAAACCGGATTCGAGGGGGACCTGGATGCGTTCCGCCGGTTCCTCAAGACCGATCTCCGCTTCTTCATGAAGACCCCGGACGAGGTGGCCGAGCGTCTGATGGCGCCTATCCGCCGCATCGAGCCCCGCATCCGCGACTTCTTCCTCCGCACCCCGAAGGCTCCCTACGGCGTTGAACGTCTGGAGCCCGAGCTCGAGGGATCGATGACCTACGGCTACTACCGGGCGCCGACTACCGGACGGGCGGAGGGGGATTATATGTTCAACGGCTCGAAGCTCGACGAGCGTTCGATGCTCGTCGCCGCCGCCCTGATCTACCACGAGCTGATCCCCGGCCACCACTTCCAGATCCAGTTGCAGTGGGAAAACCAGAGCCTGCCGTACTTCCGGAGGGTTTACCAGTCGACCGCCTTTGCCGAGGGCTGGGCCATGTACTCCTCGGGGCTCGCCGAGGAAATGGGGGGCTATTCCGATCCCTACGACCTCGCCGGCTGGATCGCCCACGACCTGTTCCTCTCCTCGCGCCTGGTGGTGGACACCGGCATGGCCTCCCTGGGCTGGACGCGCCAGCAGGCCATCGACTACATGAAGGCGAACACCCTGGAATCCGACACCCAGATCGGCACCGAGACCCTCCGCTACGCGGTGGACATCCCCGGTCAGGCCCTCGCCTACAAGATGGGCTCGAGCGCCATCTGGGATCTGCGCCGCAAGGCCGAGCGGGAACTGGGCAAAGCCTTCGACGTCCGCCGCTTCCACGACGCCGTCATCGGCAGCGGCGGGATGCCGCTCAGCGTGCTGGCGAAGCACGTGGATTGGTGGATCGGGGAGGAGAAGGCCCGGGCGCACTGAGCTACGGGCACGTCAGAAACGCGTTCGTGTCCTGCACGGGCCGGAAAGGCGTATTCGCCGGGTTGTCGTACGTCTTGATGGCTCCCGTCCGGGTATCCGTCACCGTCAGGCGGACCTGGACGTTGGTCAGGCCGCCCGCGAAAACCCAGAAGCGCTGCCGGGCGGCGCAGACGTTCAGCACCTTGACGACCATCTCGACGTTGGCATCGTTGAAGAACCAGAAGTAGCCGGTGTCTGGCGTGAGGGAGACGGCGTGGCCGGGGCCGTTGCCGCCGTTCGCCGTCCATCGGGCCTCGACCCGGAAGCGGCTGTCGCTCAGGCAGAGCCGGGTGTCGCCCGAGACGCAGACACCCGGAGGCGTCGCCGAGGGCTTCCAGCCGAGTTGGACCACCTCGAAGTCGCCGGCGCGGAGGCTGGCGAAGGCGGGGTTCAGCACATCGTTGTTCCAGCGGGCGTCGTAGGCGCCCGAGATGAACATGTTGGAGCCGTTGTCGGCCACGATCAGACCGTAGGTCTTCATCGCCTGGAAGATCTTGCGCACCTCCGGCGTGTATCCAGAGAGGTCCTTGCCCGCCTTGAGGCGAAGGCGCGCGCCCATCGGCAGAGCCCCCCGGGAATCGCCGGCGTCGTGGGACGCGGGGAAGACGTGGCCGTCGCTCTCCTCCACCGTGAAGCGGAAGGCGTGCTGGATGGGCGCCGTGCCGAAGACCTCGTCGTAGCGCACCAGGCCCGGCAGGATGGCGAGGCCCGCGGCGTCGGCGCTCGTCCACCCCTCGGGCCGCCGGAGGTTGGAATCGAGGGGGAAGACGGCCCCCGAGCCCGCCTCCCACCGGCCGCGGGAGGCGTTCCAGCGGGTGTGGTAGAGCTCGTAGAGGATGCGGTCGTCGCGGTCCACGATCAGCATGTGCCGGTCGCCGCCCGGATCGGCGTTGCCGGGATGCCCGCCCTCGATCCATCGGGCCTGGGCTCTGGCCTCGTCCGGAATGGGATAGCCGGGCGGCCGGCCCGGAGCCCCGGCGTCGCTCTCGCCGCCGAACTCGACGAACGTCACCGGCACCAGGGGCTGGGTCCCCGGGACCACGACGTAGACCATCCCGTAGATCTCCGGGAACGCGTCCGCGTCGCCTCCGAAGTCGGGATGGAGCCCGACGTTGCCGCCGATGAAGCCGATGTAGCCCCCGCTGTTGGGATCGACCGGCGCCGAGCTGACGTCGACGTTCCACCAGTTGTCAGCCGGGAACAGGGGAAGGGGGCCGGGAAGGGCTCCGCCGGGCTGAGCCGGCTGGGCGAAAGCGGAGGCGGCGAGCAGGCCGAGGACGAGGAACGCGAAGAGGACCGGATTCTTATGCATAGTTGAAAATGAGTTTAGCAGGCATCCCCTTCCCTCCTGTAACCTCCCCGTCACCCCCGTGCTACGATCGATCTCCTTGAAATTATCAACGCTCTCCGTTGCGTCCGAGGTGGGCGCCGGAAGACCTGGAGGGAAGACACCATGGTTCGGAAGCTTCAACCGATCCTCTGGCTCATGATTCTGATTCTTTCGGCGGGCGGCGCCGCTTTCGCCCAGGTGACGGGGTCCATCTCCGGCACGGTCCGCGGCTCGGACGACGCCGCGCTGCCCGGCGTCACGGTGACCGTCAGCGGTCCCCTCCTGCCGGCCGGCCGGACGGCCGTGACGGACGACAACGGCGCCTTCACCATCCTGCGCCTGCCGCCCGGCGACTACGAGGTGGTGGCCGATCTGCAAGGGCTGGGCAACGTGAAGCGGGGGGCCGTCGTCGCACTGGAACGGGACACGCAAGTGAACCTCGTGCTCAATCCGTCGGTCACGGGAGAGCTCACGGTCACCACGGTGCTGCCGACGATCGACGTCAAGTCGAGTGACGTGCAGACCAACTACACCACGGAACAGATCGAGAACCTGCCGGTGGGCCGCACCTACAGGGGTCTCTTCCAACTCGCGCCGGGAGTCTCGGAGAACGGGCGGAACACGCCCAACGCCGGTGCGTCGCGGATGGAGAACACCTATATGGTCGACGGCATCAACGTGACCAACCCCCATTATGGCGACATCCTGCCCGACATCACGGAGCTCGACATCGCTGAGGTCAGCCTCAAGCGCGGCGGCATCTCCGCCGAGTATGGCCGCGCGGCCGGCATGGTGGTCAACGCCATCACGAAGTCGGGAACGAACGACTTCGCGGGTCAGCTCCGCACGGAGTATCAGCCGGCGAGCTTCGTCTCCGACAGCAAGCTCTCGACCATCCAGAGCACGCGGGACCGCTCGCTGTTCGCCGGTGCGCTCGGCGGGCCCATCCTGCGCGACCACCTCTGGTTCTACGGCTCGGTGAACCTGCCTACCGTGACCTCCACCGACCGCGTGAACAACCTCGGCGGAGTGCCCGACGAAGACAGGAGCACCGACGAGTACTTCGGGAAGCTCACTTCCAACCCCGGAGCGAGCCATTTCCTGTCCCTCTCGGGCCGCAAGCGGGACACCACGACCGAGAACAGCATCGGCGCCAGCACCTTCTCGGTTTCCAGCCCGAGCGTCGCGACCGACGACTCCACCGATTACCTGCTCGGCACCTTCTCCTGGGTCTGGAACGTCACGTCGGACAGCCTGACCGAGCTCAAGCTGAACCACAACGAAGAGAAGAACTCGGCCATCCCGGTGAACGACCTGGGCTACCGGCCGGCCTTCAACGCCCTCCGCCCGGACCTCGTCGGCCGGTTCTCCACGGCCACCGGCATCATCGTCGGCGGAGCCAACGCCGCCGGCCAGATCGTCGGCGGATCGGACCTCTTCAACTTCCAGGATTTCGAGCGGGACGAGGCGCGGCTCACCTACCAGCGCTTCGGTTCCTGGGGTGACACGCGGCACGACATCCGCGGCGGCGTCACTTATGACCACAACGAGGAGCAGCTCAGCCGGCAGGCGAACGGCTGGGGGAACATCTCTTTCAGCACCACGACGCGGACGTTCACGGCGAACTACGTATCGATCCAGCCGCCGCACACCGGCCGCGCCGATGTCTGGGGCGCCTTTCTCCAGGACCAGATCTCCGTCGGCGAGCGGATGACGGTGACCGCCGGGCTGCTGGTCAACCGGGATGAGTACTTCGGCGAGGGCCTGGGCGCCACGCCGGGCACCAAGACCAAGGTAAAGATCCTGACCTTCGACTGGGATCAGCAGATCCAGCCGCGGCTCGGCATCACGTTCGTCCCGAGCCCGCAGTTGGGCGACAAGGTGTACGCCAACTTCGGCCGCTATTCCAATACCGAGAACAAGTCGCTCACCCGCGCCGCCTCGCCCACCCGCATCTTCACCACCCGGGCGACGTTCGACGCCAACGGCACTCTCATCTCGGAGGTGCCGGCCGCCAACACCCAGAACAAGAAGATCGACGCCGGGCTCGACCCGATGTTCACCGACGAGTACCTCGCCGGGTACGCGCGGCCCCTCGGCTCCGCCTGGTCGGCCGAGGTCTGGGGTATGTACCGCGAGGTCGGCGACATCTTCGAGGACGTCAGCGCCGACGGCCTCGGCAACGGCCCCTTCCGCGTCTCCCAGCTCCCGGACGCCTTCCGGAAGTACACGGCCGCCACCCTCGAGCTCAACCGCCGGCCGGCCGACGACCGCTTCAAGCGTCTCTGGATCAACGCCAGCTACACCTGGAGCCGCCTGGAGGGAAACTGGGATATCGACTATGCCGACCAGTTGTTCTTCAACTCGTCGATCCTTCAGGACGGCCCCGGCGTGCTGATCACGGACAACCGCGACGGCCTGCTGCGCGGCAACCGCACGCACCTCGCCAAGCTGTTCGCGACGATCGAGCCGATCGAGCATCTGCGGGCCGGCACCTACATCCGCTACCAGAGCGGCGCCGCCTGGGAAGCGCGGGCCCAACCGTCCACCAACGTTTCCTCCAGCTACCATCGCTATCTGGAGGCGGCGGGCTCCCGGCGGATGGAGGACTGGCTCAACGTCGACCTGCTCACCTCCTATGAGTTCCGGTTCGGCGACTTCGGCCTGGAGGTGGAGGGGCGCGTCACCAACCTGTTCGACGAGCAGGTGGCGCTCCAGGTGGACGACCGGTATCTCCTCAACCAGCCGCTCAACCCCAGCAACCCGGGACCCAACCCGCTCCTCAGCCCGTCCAACAACGCGAACTTCGGCAAGCCGACCCAGCTCTCGGACCCGCGGGCGATCGTGCTGTCGGCGATCCTGCGGTTCCGGTAGAGCAGGCTCTTCCCTCGGGGCGGCCCTATGTGGCCGCCCCTCATCTCCCTCCTTGCGGTAACGTTCGGGCCATGGAGCTCCGCGACTTCGCCCGGACGGTCCTCTTCACAGAAGACGTCGACCTCAAGCTCGCGCCGCCGCCGGGCGGGCTGACGGACCTGGACCCCGGCCCGCCCCTGCGCGTCCTGGAGCCGGGCCGGCCGCCGGACCTCCGGTTCGCGTCGGGGGTGGAGGTGCCGTCGATCGAAGGCATGCCGGACTCGGCGCAGAGGCCGCGTATCCTCCATGCCCTCGCCAATCACGAGCTCCAGGCGGCCGAGCTGTTCGCCTGGGCCCTGCTGGCGTTTCCCGGCGCGCCGGCCGATTTCCGCCGCGGGCTGCTGCGCATCCTCGAGGACGAGCAGCGGCACACCCGCATGTACATCGCCCGGGTGGAGGACGCCGGGGCGCGGTTCGGCGACTTCCCCGTCAACGGCTACTTCTGGGGAAAAGTCGAGACGATCACCACGCCGCTGCGCTTCCTCTGCGCCATGTCGCTGACCTTCGAGAACGCCAACCTCGACCACACCCTGGACTACGCCGAGGCGGCCCGACGGGCCGGGGACCTCAAGACGGCGGCCGTGATCGAGCGCGTCCACCTGGACGAGATCGAGCACGTCCGCTTCGGCTGGACCTGGCTCCAGGTCTTCAAGCCCGAGGACGAGTCCGCCTGGGACGCCTACCGCTCGAACCTCACCTGGCCGCTCCGCCCGAAGCGGGCGCGCGGGCGGAGCTTCGACCGCGAGGGGCGCGAAGCGGCCGGGCTCGACGCGGAGTTCATCCGCCGCCTCGAGCAGGGCGAGCCGTGAGGCGCATCCTCGCCAACCCCCTCTGCGAAGACGATCTCGCCCGCCGGCGGACCCCGCCATCCCGGGCCGTCCTGGAGACGGTCTCCCGGATGGCCCCGCTCCTGCGCGTCTTCGCCCGTGAAGGCGATCGCCTGTGGAGCCCCGCGCCCATGGAATCCATCCCGGATGGGCAACGGCCGATCCTGGAATCGGGTCCGCTCCGCGATCTCCCGCCCGCCGAAGAGGTGCTCGCCTGGTGCGAGACGCCCGAGGCCGCGGCGCACCGGCGCGGCCCTCGAAGCTCTGCCGTCTCCTGGGATGCCCCCCTCCACGAGCTGCTCTGGACGCTGCCGGTGCCGTCGCCGTCCGTCGTCGCGGCCGTTCATCACCGGGCCTTCCATCTCCAGGTCGCGAAGGAAATCGGCTGCGACCTGCCCGGAGCGCGAATGGTGGAGTCGCTGGCGAAGTTGGAGCGCCTCCCCCTGCCCCGAAGCTGGGTGCTCAAGGCGCCGCTTTCCGCCTCCGGACGATCCCGGTACATCGAAAGGAACGGACCGGAGCTGTCCGATCCCAAGGCGAGGCGTACCGTCGAGCGCCTCTTTGCTCGCCACGGCCCCCTCCTCTTTGAGCCCTGGATGGACCGGGTCGCGGATTACGGCGTCTCCGCGCTCCTCACCGAGACGGACCTGCGGATCGTCGGCATCCATGGCCAGCGGGTGGACCTGAAAGGCCAGTTCGCGGGGATCGATCTCCAGCCTGACCTCTCCGAGGAGGACCGGGCCCGTCTGCTGGAGACCGTCGAGGCCGTCGCCGCAGCTCTCCGGAGGGCGGGCTACGTGGGTCCGTTCGGGATCGACGCCTGGAGCTACAGGAAGGAGGACGGGACGATCGCCTTGAATCCCCTGGGCGAGATCAACGCGCGGATGACGTTCGGATTGGTGGCATGGGCGGAGAGGGGGCGTACGCTCTGACTCGGCGGTGGATCAATCCTTAAACGGATCATTCTGCGTGAGCTCACCTGAAGGGAGCTCGAAATACACTACGCCACCCTTGGAGTACACATTCGGAACCCCGAGCCTACGGCTCTCTTCCTGAGCGGCACGAACCGCACGATTACCGATCCGCTGCAACTCGGCGGCGAATTGATAAGTCTCAAGTCGCGGTAGCTTTTTCTTACTCATGGGATTTGACATCTCTCATGAACACGTTGAAGAACTCTTCATTTGTCACCACGTAACTATCCGCGTCTCCAAAGGCCGCCTGTTGAAGCACGGCCTCTGAATTGTAGAACAAAAACCAGTTGTCCGCTTCATTCCTGTAGACCTCCCAGAAGTTTTCCTTGCTGCGGAAGAACCTTCGCAGTACATCGCTGTCAGGCACATCGTGCCCACCCTTTCGGACGCGCTCCTTTACGCGTTCGATGCAAGCTTGGGCAGATTCAAGGAACACGAAAATGATCGTCGTAGTATAGCCCGCCGCCCTCGCTTGGCGAAGAACTCTCCGAATGCTTCGGCCTGAGAGCGTGGACTCGATGACCATGCTTCTTCCGGACTGAATCGACTCGTGCAGCTCTTTCGAGAACTGCCGCCCAGCTTCGATCTTTGCCAGCTCGGGTTGCTCTGGAGAAATCTTGAGGGCCAAGTCGTCGGCGCTCAGAAAGGGATCCGGATGATTTAGGAGGTAGTCTCGCGCAAACGTAGTCTTGCCGGCCCCGTTGGGTCCCGCAACGATGATCAATCTCTTGGACACGAGCTTCCTATCCCTCCCCCAGGATCCCCAAGATCTCCCGCCCGTACTTCTGGATGATCGTCGGCCCGATCCCGGAGACGTTCAGGAGGTCGGTCTCGGTCCGCGGCCGGGCGGCGGCGAGAGCGTGGACGGCGCGGTCGGTGAGGATGCGGAAGGCGGGCACCTTGCGGCGCGCGGCCTCGGCGCGGCGCCAGACCTTGAGGGCCTCCACAGTCTGCGGCGAGACCAACTCCGGCGCGGCTCCCGGCACCAGCTCCCCTTGAGCGATCTTCTTCCGGATGGCGGGCGGCTCGCCCTTGTCGGGCCGTACCTTCCGGTCGCGCTTCTTCCTGGTGCGCGGCACCTCCTCGGCCATCTCGACGCGGGCCAGGGTGCCGGCATCGCCCCGGTAGCCGTCCGGCGTCAGGGTCGCGCGCTGGAAGTGGATGGTGCGGCCTTCCTTCTCGAACTCGTCCTCGGTGATCTTGATCAGGCCGGCACGGGCCATGGCGCCGAGGAGACGCTCGAAGGACTTGCGGTCGGAAAGCTCCTGGGGGCAGGTGTCGCGGTAGAGCTGGCCCGTGGACTGGCCGTCGCGGTTGCGCAGGGAGGTGACGATGCGGTCAAGGAGGTCCCGCTCCAGGGCGTTGAGCTGCCGGAAGCTCCGCACTCCGCAGTCCTCGGGCGCGCAGACGTCGCAGACGCCGCAGGTCTCGCCCGAGTCCTCCTGGTCGCCGAAGTGACGGACCAGGTGGAGCATGCGGCAGCCGTGGGCCTCGGCGTAACGGACCATGTGATCGAGCTGCTCGAGCTTATGGTCCCGCTGAGCGAGGTAGGGCCGCTGCCAGGCAGCCGAGCCCGCGGCGACGTTGCCGTCCGCGTCGACCAGGGCGCCGCCGTGGATCCACAGCTTCTCGAGGGCCCGTTCGAAGAGCTCCTCGTCCATCCCCAGGCGCTTGCGGACCTGGCCGTCGATCTGGGCGGCGGCGGTGAGCGCCCGGAAAATGCGCTCCAGCTCGTTGACCTCCGGATAGTCCCGGCCATGGAACCACTCGTGGTTCCGGCGGTCCACGTACGAGTAGAGGAGGATGGCCCGCGAGGGCTTGCCGTCGCGGCCGGCGCGGCCGATCTCCTGGTAGTAGCCCTCGACGCTGCCGGGCAGGCCGGTGTGGATGACGGTGCGGACGTCCGGCTTGTCCACCCCCATGCCGAAGGCGATGGTGGCGACGATCACCTCCAGCCGGCCGGCGAGGAACGCCGACTGGACGCGGTCGCGCTCCGAGGTCGTCATCCCGGCGTGGTAGGCGGCGGCCGGGAAGTCGGCCTGCAGGGCCTCGCCCAGGGCGTCGGCCTCCTTGCGCTTGCTGGCGTAGACGATGGCCGGCCGGCGCGCCGGATCGGCGAGGATGCGGCGCACGGTGCCGGCGCGCTCGGAGGGGAGCATCTCGACGATCTCGACGGCGATGTTGGTGCGCCGGAAGCCATGGATGAACCGCCCCTCGGCGGCGAGGCCGAGCTGCTGCGCGATGTCGTCCTGGACTTGCGGGGTGGCCGTGGCCGTGAGGCCGATGACGGGCGCCGGCCGCAGCAGGGGGAGGCGCTGGCCGAGCAGCCGGTAGTCGGGCCGGAAATCGTGCCCCCACTGGGAGATGCAATGGGCCTCGTCGACCGCGATGAGCACCGGCTTGCGCTTGGCGAGCATCTCGGGGAAGCCGGGGACGGACAGGCGCTCGGGAGCGATGAACAGGTAGTCGAGCCGCCCCGCCAGATAGTCGACGCACACCTGCCGCGACGCCGACCGGTCGCGGCCCGAATGGATGCGCTCGGCCCGCAGGCCCAGCTCGCGAAGCTTCGCCACCTGGTCCTCCATGAGGGCGATCAAGGGCGAGACGACCAGCGTCGTGCCGCCCCGGGCAAGGCCGGGGAGCTGATAGCAGAGCGACTTGCCGGCGCCCGTCGGCATAACCAGGAGGACGTCCTTCCCTTCCACCACCGCCCGGCAGACCGCCTCCTGGTAGGGGCGGAAGGAGGGGAGGCGGAAGGTGGCGCGGAGGAGGTCGTCGAGGGAGCCGGTGCGCTTCGGAGGCTCACCCCCGGCCCCTCTCCCGACCCCTCCCTCCCCACCTCCCCGGGAGAGGGGAGACGAATGGAGCGGCAGCGTAGGGGCGGGAGCACGATCAAAAATCTCCGCCCTTTCTCCCCCTCTCCCGGTGTGGGAGGGAGGGAGGGGTCGGGAGAGGGGGCCGGGGGGTGAGGGATCGGAAGGGAGAGCGCTCTTCCGGGCTCCATTCCCATTCCCCACCACCCCCCGCACATACTCCTCGATCTCCTTCAGGAACGTGCCGAGATCCGCCTGGCCGCGCTGGATGCGCTGGAGATGGGCCTCCCACTGGCCGGTCATGGCCGGGCTCTTGACGTGGGGATGGACGATCTCGATCAGCCGGATCCCCTTGTCGGTCGCCTCCAGAGTCTTGCCCTGGCGCACGACGTACTCGCGGCGGAGCAGGGTCTCGATGATCTCGGCCCGGGTGGCGGGAGTGCCGAGGCCCGAGTCCTTCATGGCCTCGGAGAGCTCCTTGTCGTCCAGGGTCTTGCCGGCCGTCTCCATGGCGGTCAGGAGAGTCGCCTCGGTCAGGCGCTTGGGCGGCCGCGTCTGCTTGGCCACGGCCTTGACCTCCACGACCTCCTGCCGCTGCCCCTGGGCGAGGCCCGGCGGCAGCGCCTGGTTCTCTTCGGGAGAGGGGGCTTCGGCCGAGTCTTCCTCTTTCTCCTTGTCCTTTTCCTTCTTCCGGTCAGCCTTCCGGTCGATATCCAGCACCTTCCAGCCGACCTGGTCCACCATCGTGCCGGTGCTGTGGAAGCGGTCCACCAGCGGCTCGCCCACCCCGGACCGGGGAGGCGTGGTCACCGCCGTGATGACCGTGGTGACGGACCAGACGTGGTCGTCGTGCCAGGCGGAGAGGAGGCGGCGGCAGATGAGGTCGTAGATCTTCGACTCGTCGTCCGGCAGGGCGGCGCCCGCCGGAGACACGGGAGTAGGGATGATCGCATGATGGTCCGTGACCTTGGAATCGTCCACGAACCGCTTCCCCAGGGCGCGCTCGCCCGTGCCGGGGGCCAGCCGGTCCTGGTAGGGACCGGAGACGGCGCGGACGATCTCGCCCAGGGTGGCCGCGACGTCCGCCGAGAGGTGGCGGCTGTCCGTGCGGGGGTAGCTGATGAGCTTCTTCTGCTCGTAGAGCGTCTGGGCCAGACCGAGGGTCTTCTTGGCGCTGAAGCCGTAGAGGCGGTTGGCGTGGCGCTGCAGCTCCGTGAGGTCGTAGAGGAGCGGCGGCGGCATCCGCTTGGTCTCGGCGCGGATGGACTCGATGGCCGCCTGCCCCACCCGGGCGCGCTGGACGATGCGCGCCGCCTCCTCGAACTCCGCGCCTTCCTTGCCGGGCTCCGCCTTCAGCCGTTTCGCTTCGGCATTGGGGGCCGTACCCCGGAACCAGGTGCCCCTGTAGGTGCCCGCGCCCCCCTCCGGCGAGAAGGTCGCCAGGACCTCCAGGTAGTCCTCGGGCACGAAGGCGCGGATCGCCAGCTCGCGCTCGACGACGAGGGCGAGCGTGGGGGTCTGCACCCGCCCCACGGAGAGCTCCTCGTCGAAGTCCAGCGTGTAGGCCCGGGAAAGGTTCATCCCCACCAGCCAGTCGGCCCGGCTGCGGCCCCGCGCGGCGTCGGCCAGGGGATCGAGGTCGCGGCCGTCGCGCAGCTTGCCGAAGCCCTTGCGGATGGCGTCCGCCGTGAGGGAGGAGATCCACAGGCGCTGGAAGGGCTTCCGGCAGCCGGCGGCCTCGTAGATGTAGCGGAAGATCAGCTCCCCCTCCCGGCCGGCGTCCGTGGCGCAGACGACGCGCTCGACCTCAGGGGAGTTGAGGATCCTGGAGACGGCCTCGAACTGGGCCTTCGTCGCCTCGGAGACCACCAGCGGCCAGTCCTGGGGCAGGAGCGGCAGGTGGTCCCGCCGCCACTTTCGCCACTCCGGGTTGATCTCGTGGGGCTGCGGCAGGGTGACCAGGTGGCCGATGGCCCAGGTCACGACGTAGCCGTTGCCATGGAGGAAACCATTCCCCTTCTGGTCGGCGCCGAGCACCCGGGCGATGTCCCGGGCTACGGCAGGCTTTTCGGCAAGGACGGCGGTGCTCACAGGTTCCTAGAAGTCGCACCCGATCTTACGTCAAGTCGCGACCTGTTGGGGAGGCGAAGATTTGGCAGGCAAACGCGAAGCCGCCCTGCCGCCGGCCGCTCTCGCGAGCAGCCGGCGGCAGGGCGTGTACTACAGCGCCTTTGAACGTTTCAAGGACTTCAAGAGAAAATTTGTTGCTGTCCAATAGGTGTAGCAGGTCCGCTGAACCGGGACACCTCATCGCGAGAAGGGTTGAAGCACCTGACCCGCCCCCGCGCCGGTATGAAGGCCGCCGTCGACGACCGCCACGCCGTTCACCAGCACATACGAGATTCCGCTCGCGAAGTTTTGCGGCCGGTCGAAGGTGGCCTCGTCGCGGACCGCCGCCGGCGCGAAGAGCGTCAGGTCCGCCGCGTAGCCCTCCTTCACCAGGCCGCGGCTGCCGAGCTTGAAGTGGGCGGCGGGCAGCGAGGTCATCTTGCGCACGGCCTCCTCGAGGCCGATCGCCTTCTTCTCGCGGACGTAGAGGCCGAGCACCCGGGCGTTGTTGCCGAAGGAGCGGGGGTGCGTGCGGCCGTCTTCCGGGGTGACGATGGCGCCGTCGGAGGCGAAGGCGACCCGCGGGTGCCTGAGGATGCGGGTGACGTCGTCCTCGGACATCAGGTTGTAGATCATGGCCGCGTCCGCCTGCCGCAGCATCCGCCGGGCCGCCTCGAGCTGAGCGTCCGCGGAGCCGCCGCCCAGGAGCTTCTCGGCCACCTGCTTCATCGTCAGGCCGTTCAGGGACGGATCGGGCGGGAAGGAGGAGACGACGGCGAAGGAGAGGTCCGAAAAGCCCCGCCCGGCGAGGATCGTCTGCATGTCCGCCTTGATGCGCGCCCAGGTGGCCTCGTCGTCCAGCCGCTTGCGGACCTCCTCGCCGCCGCCCGCGAGCGCCCAGTCCGGGAAGCGGATCGACAGGCTGGAGGCGGCCGCCGTGTAGGCGTACTGGTCCGCCTCGACGTCGATCCCCCGGGCGCGGGCCGCGTCGATGGCTTCGAGGGCCTTGGCGCTGCCGCCCCAGCGGCTGGGGCTGTCGATCTTGAGATGGGAGATCTCGACCGGACAGCCGGCCCGCTCGCCCACCGCGATGGTCTCGACGAGCGACTTCTCGATCTCCGTCCCCTCGTTGCGCATGTGGGAGGCGTAGAGGCCGCCCGCCCGGCAGGCCACCCGGGCCAGCTCGACGATCTCGCCCTCGTCGGCGTAGCTCCCCGGCACGTACTGGAGGCCGGTCGAGAGCCCCACGGCGCCGTCGGCCATGGCCTTGGCCACCAGCGCCCTCATCTTCGCCATCTCGGCCGGCGTCGGGGCGCGCCGCTCGGTGCCCATCACCGCCTCGCGCACCGAGCCATGGCCGACCAGCGTGGCGAAGTTGATGGACGGGGCGGCCTTGCGGATCTCCGCCAGCTCCTGGCCGATCTCGACCGGCGAGCTGCCGCAGTTGCCCGCCACGATCGTCGTCACCCCCATGCGCAGGAAATTCTCCGCCCGCGGCTTCTTCGCCAGGTCGTCCGCATGGGTGTGGACGTCGATGAACCCCGGAGCCACGACCAGGCCCGAGGCGTCGATCGTGCGCTTCGCTTTGGCGTCCCCCAGATGCCCGACCCGGACGATCCGGCCGGCCTTCACCGCCACGTCCGCCCGGAACCCCGGAGCGCCGGAGCCGTCGACGACGGTGCCGTTCCTGATCAGAAGATCGTAGTCCGGCGGGGGCGAGGCCAGCGAGATGGAAGCCAGCAGGGCAAGGAGGATCTTCACGCCAGCACCTCCTCGATCTCCCCCGCCTGCACGCGCCACAGGTCCGCGTACGTGCCGCCCCGGGCGATCAGGTCGTCGTGGTTGCCCTCCTCGGCGACCTCGCCGCCTCTCAGGACGAGGATGCGGTCGGCGTGGCGGATCGTCGACAGGCGGTGGGCGATGATCAGGGCGGTACGGCCGGCGGTCAGGGTGCGCAGGTTCTCCTGGATAGCCCGCTCGGTCTCGGTGTCCACCGAGCTGGTGGCCTCGTCGAGGATCAGGATGGGCGCGTTCTTGACGATGGCGCGGGCGATCGAGAGGCGCTGGCGCTGGCCGCCGGAGAGCTTGACGCCCCGCTCGCCCACCAGGGTGTCGTAGCCGTCGGGAAGGCCGGCCACGAAGTCGTGGAGCTGGGCGAGCCGGGCCGCGCGCTCGACCTCCTCCAGCGAGGCGTCGCTCGAGTAGGCGATGTTCTCCCGGATGGTGCCGTGGAAGAGGTAGACGTCCTGGCTCACCAGGGCGATGTTGCGCCGCAGGTCGGCCAGGGCGACGGCCCGCACGTCGTGGCCGTCGAGCCGCACGGCGCCGCCGGCGACGTCGTAGAGGCGGAGGATGAGCTTGATCAGCGTCGACTTGCCCGCTCCCGTGGGACCGGCGATCCCCAGGGTCTCTCCGGGGGCGATGCGGAAGCTCAGGCGCCGCAGGACCGGCTCGTCCACCCGGCCGCGGGCGTAGCGGAACTCCACCCGGTCGAAGACCACCTCGCCCCGCGCCCGGCCGAGGGGCTCGGGGCGCTCCGGGTCCTTGATGGCCGGCTCGGTGTCCAGCAGGCCGAAGGAGCGGCGGGCGCTGGCCCGGGCGCGCTCGAAGTCGTCCACCGTCGTGCCCAGACGGGTCAGGGGCCAGAGGAGCCGCTCCGTCATCATGGAGAAGAGCACCAGCTCGCCGACGGTGATGATGCCGGAGCCGTTCAGGATCCAATAGCTCCCCACCAGGAGGACGCCCGCGAAGCCGGCCACGATGGCCATGCGGATGAGCGGCACGTAGACCGCGGAGATGCGGATGGCGTCGAGGTTGGTCCGCTGGTACTCGGCGGAGACCTGGCGCACCCGCTCGGTCTCGAACGCCTCGGCCGTGAAGCTCTTGATGACGTGGATGCCGGCGAGGTTGTTCTCCAGACGGCTGGCGAGGCCGCCGACGCTCTCCCGCACCCGCCGGTAGCGGGGCTGGATGCGGCGCTGGTAGAGCAGGCTCCCCCAGAGGATGAACGGCATGGGGGCGACCGCCACCAGCGAGAGCTGCCAGGAGATGGGGAACATCACCGCGAAGGCGAACATGAACAGAACGGCGAGCTGCACCAGCTCGTTGAAGCCGGTGTTCAGGAAGCGCTCGAGCTGGTTGACGTCGTCGTTGAGCATGGCCAGGATCTCGCCCAGCCGGTGCTCCTCGAAGAAGGCGATCTCCCGCTCCTGGATGCGGTTGTAGACATCCATCCGCAGGTCGTGCTGCACCCGCTGGGCGAGGCCCATGAAGCCCGCCTGGTACATCCACTGGAAGAGGCTCTCGAAGAAGAAGATGACGACGGAGAGGCCGGCGAGCACCACCGCCATGCTCCAGGGGTCGCGGGTGCCCGCGAGCGAGGCGATCCACCCCGGCGGCTTGCCGCGCAGGGAGTCGATCACCCAGCCGACCAGCAGCGGCGGCATGAGGTCCAGGACCTTGTTGGCGACGCTGGCGCCCGTCGCCAGCGCCATGCGGGCGCGGTAGGAGTGGAGATAGCCGAACAGGCGGAGCATCGGCCGCCGGGCTTCGGGCAGGCGGACCGGCTCCGTCATGCCCGTGGTCCTGATCCCATCATCATGGCATTAAGCCGCGGCCGAGCTTCTCCGCGTTGAACCGCCGGGTGCCGCCGCGGGGCACCGAGAGGGTCCGCCAGCTCTCCGACGCGAAGTGCTTCGACAGGAAGACGACCTGGCCGATGTGGTAGGCGTGGTGGGTGAGCTGGCGGTTGATCGCCTTGACGACGCTGTGCGGCTCGGCCCGGATGAGCACGGTCAGCGCCAGGTCCTCCTCGTGGAGGGCGGCGAGGGCCAGGAACAGGCACCGCCAGCCCTCCTCCCAGCGCTCCAGGAGCTTCTCCCGGGTCGTCCCCGCCGCCACCTCGAACTCCGAATCGCGGTCGCGGTCCGGCTTCTCGCCGTCGGAGTCCAGGAAGTCGGTCCACCGGGAGAGCAGGTTGCCGGCCATGTGCTGGATCAGCATCGCCAGGCTGTTGGACTCCGGATCGAGGGTGGCGAAGAGGCCCTCGTCGCGCACCTGGGCGAGGGCCCGGTCTCCGAGCTCCTTCAGCTTGCGGAACTGGTCGACGACGTCGGCGAGGTAGAGGGACGCGGGGGAGTCGTTCACCGTGCAGCCTCCAAAGAGGCAAAGGGTATCACCGTTCGGGAGGCCGTCTGGGGGGGCAAAAAGGACCGCCGGTCCAACCGCGCGAGGAGGGGGCAAGCGCGGCCGGACCGGGGCCCGGGCCCTGTCCGGCATCGCCGCACAGGGCTTTCCACCCACCCAGGGTACGCGGGGTTGCGGGGGATTGCTGTGAAGCGCTCCACAGACCGGAAGAGACCCTCTCCACAGCCTCTCGACGCCGTTTCGACGCGGAAAGGGGCTATAATGAACGGGTTCCACATCATGTCCAATTCGTCGGAGGGGAGTCGCCTCGATGCGATCGTTTTTGCCGGAGGATGATGCCGTGCGGCCGGAGACCTCCTCGGAGCCCGAGGATGTTCTGCGGCTGACGCGGTTCCTTCTCGACCGCAGCGGCGAAGGCGCCTTCTGGGCCGACCCCACCGGCCGCTTCTTCTACGTCAACGAGGCGGCCGGCCAACTGATGGGGTACTCCCGCGAGGAGCTGCTCGCGCTCTCGGTGGCCGACCTCCTCCCGCCGGAGCTGGGAGACCTGTTCCGGGACATGTCCGCCAAGGTCCGCGAGGGCGGCCCCTTCACCTTCGAGGCGGCCCACGTCAAGAAGGGGGGCGAGCTCTTCTCCGCGGAGGTCACCCTCAGCTATCTGGAGCACCAGGGGCGCGAATACTACTGCGCCTTTACCCGCGACATCACCGAGCGCAAGCGGGCCGAGGCCGCCCTGCGGGAGTCGGAGGAGCGCTATCACGGCCTGTTCGAGGGCGTGCCCGTGGGCCTCTACCGCACCACGCCGGAGGGGCGGATGCTGGACGCCAACTCCGCCCTGGTGCGCATCCTCGGCTTCCCCAGCCTGGAATCCCTGCTGGAGACCAACGTCGGCGGGATCTACGTCGACCGGGAGGACCGCAGCCGTTGGCAGGCCGCCATGGAGGGCGCGGGCCTGGTGCAGAGCTTCGAGGCGCGGGTGCGCCGTTTCGACGGTATCGTCATCTGGGTGCGCTTCACCGTCCGCGCCTCCCTGGGTGAGAACGGACGGATCCTGCGCTACGAGGGGGCCCTCGAGGACGTGACGGACCGCCGGGTGGCCGAGGAGGCCCTGCGCGCCAGTGAGGAGCGTTTCCGCTCCCTGGTGCAGAACGCCTCGGACCTGATCTCCATCCTCGACGCCGGAGGCACCGTGCGCTACGAGAGCCCCTCGCACCAGCGGGTCCTCGGCTTGGCGCCGGAGGAGCATACCGGCCGCGGCATGCTCGAGCTCGTGCATCCGAGCGACCGGCCGGCGGTCGAGGAGTCCCTGCTCCACCTGGTCGAGAACCCGGACGCGATCCCGACCCTCGAGTACCGCCTCCTCCACAGGGACGGCTCCTGGCGGACCCTCGAATCGACCGCCTCCAACCTCCTCGGCCAGCCCGCCGTGGCCGGCATCGTGCTCAACTCCCACGACATCACGGACCGCAAGCGGGCCGAGGAGAAGCTCCTTCACGACGCCCTGCACGACGAGCTGACGGGCCTGCCCAACCGGGCGCTGTTCATGGACCGCCTGCGCCAGTCGATGGACCGCTCGCGCCGCGAGCCGGAGCGGCTGACGGCCGTGCTCTTCCTCGACCTCGACCGCTTCAAGCTGGTCAACGACAGCCTCGGCCACCTCGTGGGCGACGAGCTGCTGATCCAGATCGCGGGCTCCCTCGCCTCCGCCCTCCGCCCCTCGGACACCATCGCCCGCGTGGGCGGCGACGAGTTCTCCATCCTGATCGAAGGCGGGCGCGACGTGGGCGACGCGGTGCGCGTGGCCGACCGGATCCACGACCGCCTCTCGGCACCCATCAACCTCGGCGGGCACGAGGTCTTCGTCACCTCCAGCATCGGCATCGCCGTCCACACCCCCGAATACGAACGCCCGGAGGATCTGCTGCGCGACGCGGACACGGCCATGTACCGGGCCAAGTCCAATGGGCGGGCCTGCCACGTCGTGTTCGACCCCGGCATGCACCGCCTCGTCATGGAGCGCCTGCAGCTCGAGACGGATCTCCGGCGGGCCGTGGAGCGCGGCCAGCTCCGCATCCACTACCAGCCTTTCGTGGACCTCGCGCGCGACGAGGTGGTGGGCTTCGAGGCCCTCCTGCGCTGGCACCACCCCCGGCGCGGCCTGCTGCAGCCCGAAGAGTTCCTCTCCGTGGCCGAGGACACGGGCCTGATCGTGCCCATGGGCCGCTACGTGCTCGTCGAGAGCTGCCGGCAGGTCCGCGAGCTCCAGCGCAAGCACCCGGAGATGGGCCAGCTCAAGCTGACCGTCAACCTCTCGAACAAGCAGTTCTTCCAGGCCGACCTCTTCGATCAGATCAAGGAGGCCCTCACCACGTCGGGCCTCGATCCCGCCTGCCTGGGGCTGGAGATCACGGAGGGCGTGATCATCCGCAACGCCGACTCGGCCGCCAGCCGCTTCTCCCGCCTGAAGAGCATGGGAGTGCAGCTCTACCTGGACGACTTCGGCAAGGGCTACTCCTCTCTCAACTACCTCCACCGCTTCCCGATGGACACCCTGAAGATCGACCGCTCCTTCACCTCCCGCATCGAGGAGTCGGAGGGGAACCTCGCCATCGTCAGGGCCATCGTCACGCTCGCCCACCAGCTCGGCATGGAAGTGGTCGCCGAGGGCATCCAGACGGAGGAGCAGAAGGCCAAGCTCCAGAGCCTCGGCTGCGAGTACGGCCAGGGCTTCTTCTTCTCCGAGCCGGTCTCCCCCGACGGGGCGGAGAACCTGCTGCTGCGCCGGGTCCGGGTCTAGCAACCGGGCAAAGATCTTTTCCCGTTGCGGGAATGCGGAACAATCCGCGCCCGGTTATACCTTCTGGTATGGAAATCGGGAATCGCCCTCCCCGCGTCTTCCTTCTCTCCCCGGCCAGCCCGGACGGCGTGCGGTCGGCGCAGCTCACGTCGCCGCGGGCGCGGTTCGAGGCGGCCCAGCGCTACCGGAGCCCGGAAGGGGTGACGATCGAGGATGCCTTCACCTTCATGAGCTCCCTCTATTTCCGCGGCAAGATCACCTACGCGCGCCATTTCGCGGCGCCGCCCCCGGAGCTCGCGCTGGGGAGCGGAGACGACGGCGCCCTGGTGATCGCGCCCGGGTTCGGGCTGGTGCCCCCGAGCTGGCGGATCACTCCCGAGAGGATGAAGAAGCTCCGCCGCACCCCGGTGGACCTCAAGAACCCGTCCTACTGCCAGCCGATGCGGACCCACGCCGAGCAGCTCCGCGAGCTCGCTCCCGAGTCCCAGGTCGTGCTCCTGGGGAGCGTCGCCACCGGCAAGTACGTCGACCTGCTCCTCCCCGTCTTCGGCGACCGGCTGCTCTTCCCGCGCGAGTTCGCGGGCGCCGGCGACATGAAGCGCGGCGGCATGCTGCTGAGGGCCGTGCGCGAGAACGCGGAGCTGGAGTACGTCACCCTCGACGCGCCACGCCGCCGGGCGCGGGCGTAAGTCGTATCTCCAGATAAGCGCATCTCTGGGCCATCTCCGGGCAAACCCTTCGAACGGGGTGTGGAACGTGCCTTGCATCTTCAAGCTGGCATCAGGAGTCACGAACGACGAACCAGTCAAGCAATATGGCACCTCAAAGGAGAAACCCATGATTCAGATCTCAAAAAAGAAAGTGGCACTGCCCTTACTGTTGAGCGCCGCCCTGTTGACGGTCTCGACGACCGGCTGCAGGGTCACCAAGACCCAGGAAGGCGAAATGCCGGACGTCGAGGTCAAGGGCGGACAGGTTCCGAAGTACGACGTGGACGCTCCGGAGGTCGATGTCAAGACGGAGTCGCGCGAGGTCACGGTCCCGACCGACGTGGACGTCAAGACCGAGAAGCGTACGGTCGAGGTGCCGACGGTCGACGTCAAGCCGCCCGCGGACAACCCGAAGCCGCCGCAGCAGTAACCTGGGATACTGAAAGGGAAAGAGGGGCGGGGAGAGATCCCCGCCCCTTTTCTATGGCCAAAAACGTTTCAATCCCAAACGAAAACGGCGGCGCGGGACCATCCCGCGCCGCCGTTTCGGGGGAGAAAACGGTTGTTGTTGAAGAGCGTTGCCGAAGACAATGTTAAAGCGATCGGCTACCTGCCGGCTTCGCTTTTATCGACGATATTGAACTGCTGTTGGTTGACCTTCTCGTCGCCGATCCAGACCTCGGCGCGGTAGTCGCCCTTCTGCCAGGAGCTCGTGTTGGTCGCCTCGAACGTCATGTATGACTGGCCCTCGCTGACGGTCTTCTCATCGTCGGCGATCTTCGTCTCGCCAGGAGCGTACCAGGCGATCTTCACCGCCGAGCCGGCCGGAGCGTCCCCGACCTTCATGGTGATGTAGATCGGATCGCCAGGAGCGAAGTCGTCACCCTGGTCCGCGGCGGCGATCATGCCGTCGGCGCCGACCTTGTGGCCGATGGTCACGTCGTCGATCATCGTCTGGGCCTCGACCGGATTGAGGTCGTTCGGCTGGTTGACGCCCGCGATTTCCTGCTCCGTCGTCTGGGTCGCGGTATCGTCCGCGTCGTCCGTGGTCGCCTGATCGTTCGTTCCCTTGCACGCGACCGTCAACGGCAACACCGCAACAAACAGCAATGCCAGAAGCTTTGATGCTTTCATTTCAGTCTCCCTTGTTTTGTCTGGTACAGATTTCAGAGCCGACCCTGAGATTGGCTCGCGCAGATTTGTAGTTGCAAGGGCTATACCATGTTGAGCCCCACCGGGAGGCGGCTGAAACTCCCTCTGCCGTCGAGCGTATAGAATCAGGGCCAGTGTGCCCCTTGTGTGTCCCTTGAATACCGCTCCGCCGTTCGGCGGGGCTTCTTCCCGATCAGAGGAGGTGCTCGTGAAAGGAACGCTCTCCGGCTTGCGGACCGCCGCGGCCGCCGCAGCCCTGGGCCTGACGGCCCTGGCAGGCCCCGCCGTCGCCGCCGTGAGCTCCCAGGACTATCACCCGTTCGCCGAGGTCGAGCGGCAGCTCGAGGCCTGGAGCAAGGATCACCCGCGGGAGGTGAAGCTGCTCACCATCGGCAAGTCGGCCGGCGGACGGCCCATCTATGTCGTCCGCGTCTCGCGCGGAGAAAATCCGGACGACCGGCCGGCGGTCTTCGTGGGCGCCAACATCGCCGGCTATCACAACGCCGGCACCGAGGCGGCCCTCGACCTCCTCCGGACGCTGGTCTCGGATCCCCCCGCCAGCTCGACGGCGAAGCTCCTGGCCTCGTCCACCTTCTACGTGGCGCCGGCCCTCAACCCGGACGCCCAGGACACCCTCTTCGGGGCTTCCCGCTTCCGCCGCGGCGGCAACGGCCAGAAGCTCGACCATGACATGGACGGGCTGCTGGGCGAAGACGGGCCGGACGATCTGGACGGCGACGGCGCCATCACCCGCATGCGGATCGCCGACGCCGCCGGCGGCTGGCTGGCCGACGCCACCGACCCCCGCGTGCTGGTGAAGGCCAGCTCGATGGAGCAGCGGCCCGGCGCCTACCGGGTGGTGGCCGAGGGCAGGGACGACGACGGCGACGGCGAGTACAACGAGGACGGCGCCGACGGCGTCTGGCCCGACCGCAACTTCCCCCACGCCTTCCCCTACAGCGCCGAGAGCGGCCCCTGGTCGAGCTACGCCCCGGAGACCAAGGCGCTGCTGGACTTCCTGATCGCCCGCCGCAACGTCGCCCTGGCCGTGGTCTACGGCCCGGCCAACAACCTCCTCGCCGCGCCCCAGAGCCTGGGCGGCGGCGGCGATCTGGGCACGCAGAAGTTCAAGGTGCCGCCCCAGGCGGCCACGTTCCTGGGCTTCGATCCCGAGCAGGAGTACACCATCGACGAGATCTGGACGGTCGCCCAGAGCCTCCCGTTCGTGCGCCAGAACAACATCACCAAGGAGCAGCTCCAGCAGTTCCTCGGCGCCGGCGCCGCCACCAAGGTGGACCCCGACGACCAGGCCTACCTCGACAAGTTCGCCGAGGGCTACAAGGAACGCCTGAAGAAGGCCGGCCTCGCCGACGACCGGCCGGGCGCCCAGTACGGCAAGGGCGGCCTCACCCCCTGGCTCTACTACCAGTACGGGGCCATGGCCCTGGAGCTCGACGTCTGGGGCGTCCCCAAGGCCGAGAAGAAGAGCGACGGCAAGGACGACGCGCTGACCCTGGACAAGGCGGCGGCGATGACCAGCGAGCAGTTCATGGCCCTGGGCGAGGAGAAGATCGAGGCCTTCCTCAAGGACAACAAGGTCCCGGCCCAGTTCAACGCCAAGACGGTGCTCAGCTTCATGAAGGGCGGCCAGATCGATCCCAAGGGGATGGTGGCCCGCATCAAGCAGATGGGCGGCGGCGCACCGGCGGGCGGCGGCGGCAAGCCCAACGAGGCGAGCGCCCGCGACCGCGAGGTGCTCGCCTGGGCGGAGGCCAACGCTCCCGGCGCCTTCACCCCCTGGAAGGCGGTCACCCTGCCCGACGGCACCAAGGCCGAGGTCGGCGGGCTCGATCCGCTGGTCGAGCTCGATCCCCCCATGGCCGTCTTGAAGCCGGCCCTCGCGGCCCACACCGAGACGGTGCTCGACCTCGCCGGCAAGCTGCCCAAGGTGGAGATCCTCTCCCTCGACGTCACTCCCCTCGGCGGCGGCGTCTACCGCGTCAAGGCGGTGGCCGGCAACCGCGGCTATCTCGCCACCCACACCAAGCAGGCCGCCCGCGCCCAGGTCCATATCCCGGTCCGCCTGTCCCTCCGGACCGGCCAGGGCGTCGAGCTGGTGACCGGCTATCCCTTCGTCACCGCCGAGCGCCTGGAAGGCACCACCGGTACCCTCACGGGCGAGTGGCTCGTGCGGGCGGACGCCGGCGCCCGGATCGTCGTCGACGCGGCGACCGACAACGCCGGCCGCGACCAGAAGACCACCACCGTTGGAAAGGGAGCCTGACCATGAGACCGCGCACCCCAAGATTCGTTTTCGGAGCCCTGGCTCTCCTGGCGGCGGCCTCCCCGTCCGTCCTGCCGGCGGCAGCGGATCCCATCCAGCCCCAGGGCAACCCGCCGGCCGCGGCCTTCAACCGCCTGCACCCCTACGAGGAGGTCGTCGACCTCCTCAAGGGCTACGCCGCCGCCTATCCGAAGTGGACGAAGCTCGAGAGCATCGGCAAGACCGCCCAGGGGCGCGACCTCTGGATGATCACCATCAACAATCCCGCGACCGGCCCCGAGCTCTCGAAGCCCGCCATGTACGTCGACGGCAACACCCACGCCAACGAGGTGCAGGGCGCCGAGGCCGCGCTCTACACCGTGGACTACCTGCTCAAAAACTACGGCCGGCTGCCCCGCGTCACGGAAATAATGGACCGCTCGGTCTTCTACATCCTGCCCGTGGTCAACGCCGACGGCCGCACCCTGTGGTTCAAGGGCCCCTCCGACGCCGACTTCCCCCGCACCGTCATGCAGCCCGTGGACGACGACCGCGACGGCAAGCTCGACGAGGACGGCTTCGACGACGTGGACGGCGACGGCTACATCACCGAGATGCGCAAGAAGGTCCCCATGGGCCAGGGCACCCACAGGCTCGACCCGAAGGACCCGCGCCTGCTGGTGCAGGTCGAGCCCGGCGAGCTCGGCGACTGGATCCAGCTCGGCAAGGAAGGCTTCGACAACGACGGCGACGGCCGGGTCAACGAGGACACCATCGGCTATGTCGACCCCAACCGCACCTGGGGCTTCTCCTGGGAGCCCGAGTACGTCCAGCGCGGGGCCGGCAACTACCCCCTCGCCATCCCGGAGACGCGAGCCATCGCCATGTGGGCTCTGGCGCACCCCAACGTCGCCGCCGTGCAGAGCTACCACAACAACGGCAGGATGATCCTGCGCGGCCCGGGCGCCAAGGCCGATCCGCCCTATCCGCCGCAGGACCTCAAGGCCTACGACCTGCTCGGCAAGGAGGGCGAGAAGCTCCTGCCCGGCTACCGCTACTTCATCTCGTGGAAGGACCTCTACACCGTCCATGGCGGCACGACCGACCACTTCTACAACATCATGGGCGCCCTGGCCTTCACCAACGAGATGTACGATCCGCCGGCCGACTTCGACAAGAACGGCGAGATCACCCAGGAAGAGCTGATGAAGTTCAACGACCTGCTCTCCCTGGGCCGGCAGTGGGTGGACTGGAAGCCGTACAAGCATCCGCAGTACGGCATGATCGAGGTCGGCGGCTTCAAGCGCGACGTCGGCCGCGTGCCCGAGGGCTGGACGCTCGAGGACGAGACGCACCGCAACAACGCCTTCGTCCTCCTGAACGCTTATCACCTGCCGCGGCTGTCGATCGGCGAGGCGATGGTGAAGAAAGCGGGGGACCGCCTGTGGAAGGTGGAGGTGCCCGTCCTCAACGACCGGGCCATCCCCTCGATGACCACCGTGGCGGTCAACGGCAAGCTCCACCGCCGGGACGTCGCCACCCTCACCGGCGGCAAGGTGATCTCGAGCGGCATCGTCGACGACCCGTTCCTCGACAAGATCGCGATCCAGGCCCACCGCCCCGAGCGCCTCATGGTGCCCGGCGTCGAGGGCGTCTCCACCCGCACGCTGTTCTTCCTGGTCCAGGGCGACGGCGAGGTCACCGTCAACTACGACAGCCTGAAGGGAGGCAAGGTCTCGAAGAAGATCGCCCTCCGCGAGACCGGAATGTAAAGGATTTCTGAGGGGTGGGGCGGGCCCCCACCCCTCAAGGGAGGAGCACGTCAGAAAGTTTCAGTGCTCGATCGCGATGCTTCGCGGGCCGCGATCTTCCAGCCATCGCTGAAACGACCGCTGGCTTTCTCCAGAGGCCTTTCCAAACACCAGGTTCTCCACGCTGATGTCCTCATCGAGATCGGGCCAGTGGATTCCTTCACCGCTTCCGATCAGACGCCAATGGCGCCTTTCCTGGGGAGTCCCGTTCAGGAGACGCGGATACCACGCGAGCGGCGCCGCGATCGTGCGGCCGTCGTTCAAGTCTACGGTCAGGGCATCTTCACTGACCGCCACGTCCTGGATCTTGATGTTGCCAATCTCAAGCGCCGAAGTACTCATTCCAACCTCGTTTCTTTCCAGCCCGTCTCCTACAGCCGGAAATGATCCGCCCGCCAGGAGCGGATCCGCTTCTTGATGTCGTTCTGCTTCCCGATCTTCTCGTCCAGCACCGCCCGGGTCAGGTCGGGGAGCTCCCCGTCGCTCGCGAAACGGAGGGCGACGACCTGTCCGGGGCGGAGCTCGCCGATGCGGGCCTTGAGGTCCGGCGGCAGGAGCCTCTCCATCCGCAGAGTCTCCTCGAGGCGGATCAAGCGGTCCTGGGCACGCAGAGGGAAGGTGCGGAGGTAGGCGGCAGCCAGCACGAGGGCGACCGCTACCGCCACGGCGAGGAGCCGGTCGAAGACCGGCACGCCCGGCAGGCCGCGGAACAGCCGGTACAAAGACCAGACGAGATTGACGACCAGGAGGCCGGCGAGGACGTAGTGGTATCCCGGAACGAACTTCCGGTGGTTCGCGAAATTCTGCTCTGGCATGGCTCCCTCCAAACTTCGTAGAAGCTCATGGTACACGGACCGGCGGGAGCCTTGTAGACTTCCCCGCCATGGACCCCGAAGCCAAGGATCTGCAGTGCATCGACGTCGCCGCCGTCGCGGGCTCGTGGGACCGGCTGGTGCGGTCCTTCCTGGAAGCCTATTTCGAGTCCAATCCCACCTTCGCCGCGGGCGCGGGGCGGCACGAATTCGACGGCCGGCTGCCCGACTGGAGCCCGGAGGCGACCGCGGCGGAGATCGCCCGGCTACGGAGCGAACGGGCGCGGGCGGTGGAGTTCGATCCCTGCACGCTCGACGAGCGCCGGGCCTTCGAGCGCGAGGTCCTGATGGTGATCGTGGACTCCGATCTCTTCTGGCTGGAGGCGGCCGAGTGGCCCCACCGCAACCCCCTCTTCTACTCCGGCCCCCTCGATCCCAGCCTCTATCTCACCCGCGAGTACGCGCCTCTGCCGCAGAGGATGCGGGCCTACGTCGACTATGCCCGGGCCGTCCCCAAGGCGGCCGGACAGGTGCGCGCCAATCTGCGCACGCCGATGCCGCGCAGCCACGCCGAGCTGGGAGAGATGTCCTTCGGCGGCCTCGCGCGCTACTACGAGTCGGACGTGCCGGCCCTGTTCGCCGCCGTGGACGATGCCGATCTCCAGGCGGAGCTGCGGGAAGCCAACGCCGCCGCCGCGCAGGCGATGCGCGAGCTGGGCGCCTGGTTCCACGACCAGATCCCGCCCGCGGGCACGGACGCAGGCGAGTTCCGGCTCGGGGCCGATCTCTTCTCCCGCATGCTGCGGGAAACGGAGCGGGTCGACGTCTCGCTCGCGGAGCTGGAGGATGCCGGCCGCCGCGACCTCGAGCGCAACCTCGCGGCCATGCGCGAGGCGTGCGCCGCCTACGCGCCGGGGCTCTCCGTCGAGGAGTGCCTGGCGCGGGTGGAGGCCCGGAAGCCCGTGGGCGGACCGGTCGAGGGCGCCCGCCGGCAGATCGCGGGGCTGCGCCGGTTCGTCGAGGAGAAGGGGCTGGTCTCGATCCCAGGTTCCGAGGAGGCCCGGGTCGAGGAGTCGCCCCCCTATCAGCGCTGGAACTCGGCCTTCATCGACATCCCGGGTCCCTACGACCAGCACCTGCCGTCCATTTATTACATCTCGCCCCCGGACCCCGCCTGGTCGCCGAAGGAGCAGGCGGAGTACATCCCGGGCGAGGCGGATCTCCTGTTCATCACCGCCCACGAGGTCTGGCCCGGACATTTCTTGCAATTTTTGCACGCACACCAGGTAGAGTCGGAGTTGGGCCGGCTGTTCGTGGGCTACGGCTTCGCCGAGGGGTGGGCCCACTACTCGGAGGAGCTGATGTGGGAGGCCGGATTTGGCGACGGCGATCCCTGCCTGCACATAGGGCAGCTCCAGAACGCTCTTTTGCGCAACGTGCGCTACGTGGTGGCCCTCGGCCTTCACGCCGGCAGCCTGTCGCTGGAAGAAGCCGAGCGGATGTTCCGCGAGCAGGCGTTCCAGGACCCGGCCAACGCCCGCCAGCAGGCCTCGCGGGGAACGTTCGATCCGGCCTACCTCAACTACACCTTGGGCAAGCTGATGGTGCGCAAGCTGCGGGAGGACTGGACGGCGTCACGTGGAGGACGAGCTGCTTGGCGGGAGTTCCATGACTGTTTCCTCTCCTACGGCGGCCCGCCGGTCCCCCTGGTGCGGAAGGCGATGATGGAGGGAGAGGCCGGCAAGGTGTTGGGGTGAGGTCCAGAACCGCTTTGTCAGCTCGGGTCAGCCGAGCCTCCGCCGAGCCCTCACCTCCCCGGCCCTCCTCTCCCGACCCCTCCCTCCCACCCCCACCGGGAGAGAAGGGAGCAAGACATGGATCCTGACTACTCCTGGCCTCTTTTCCCTCTCCCGGTGGGGGTGGGAGGGAGGGGTCGGGAGAGGGTAGGGTGAGGGTCTTCGGGCGGGGGGTCTTCGCTCATTCCAAGGCAGCCAACAGCTCCAGGTACTCCGCCGGTCCCATCTCCCGCGGATTGGAGCCGTTCGATCCGTTCTGAGCGGCGCGCTCCGCGATCCAGGGATAGTCCTCCGCCGGAAGTCCGAAATCCCGGAACGGCGGGATGCCCAGATCCCGTACGAGATCCTCGATCTCCTGGAGAACTTCGTCAGCGCCACCACTGGCGAGGGTCGCCAGCTTGGCCCGGCAGGCAGGGAGGTTGTAGCGGGTGACGGGCGCCAGGAGCACGGCGTTGGCGAGCCCGTGGGGAATGTCGTAGCGCCCGCCCAGCGTCTCGGAGAGGCAGTGGACGGCGGCCACGTCGGCGTTGCCGAAGGCGAGGCCGGCCAGGGTGGAGGCCCGCATCACGGCCTCGCGAGCCTCGGCGTCGCCCCCGATGTCGGCGGCGGCCCGGCGGAGGTAGCGGAAGAGGAGGGAGATGGCGGTGGCCGCCAGGGCGTCGGAGACCGGGTTGGCGACCCGGCAGGTGGTGGCCTCGATGGCGTGGGTGAGGGCGTCGGCGCCCGTCCAGGCGACGAGCCGGGCGGGCAGGGTACGGAGGAGCTCCGGGTCCACGACGGCCCAGTCCGGGAACATCGTCTCGCCCTTGACGCTGATCTTGGCCTGCCGCTCCTCGACGGTGAGCACGGAGACCCAGGTCACCTCCGAGCCGGTGCCGCAGGTGGTGGGGACGGCGATGAAGGGGAGAGGATCCTTCTCATAGCGGTTCCGCCCCTCGTAGTCCGCGGCCGAGCCGCCGTTGGGGATCACCATGGCGGCGGCCTTGGCGGCGTCGAGCACGCTGCCGCCGCCGATGCCGAGCACCAGGGAAGCGCCCTCTTCCCGCGCCCAATCGGCCAGGCGGTCGACCGTCGAGGCCCGCGGGTTGGGCTCGACGTCGTCGAAGGTGATGGCCTCGATCTCCCGCTCCGCGAGCGCCCGCCAGATCCGCTCGGGCCAGCCGGTCTCCTCGACGCCGGGATCGGTGACCATCAGGACGCGCTCGGGAGCGTATTCGGCGACGATCTCCGGCAGCCGCCCGATGCAACCGGGTGCCATGAGGACGCGGGTGGGGACGCGGAAGGGACGGGAGGTCATCGGGGAATCGTATCCTCAGTTCGCGGCGTCCGTGGAGCCCCGGCGGACGTTCCGCCAGGATCTCCGGCTGTTCCGCCAGCCCAGGCGAACGATCCGCCAACCCTGGCGAACGATCCGCCGACCCTGGCGAACGATCCGCCAACCCTGGCGGGACATCCGCCAGCCCTGGCGAGACGTCCGATGACTCTGGCGAACCGTCCAATCACTCTGGCGAACCGTCCAATCACTCTGGCAAGACGTCCGGAGATCCTGGCAAACCTTCCGCCAACCCTGGCGGGACATCCGCCAGGGCTGGCGAGACCGTCCATCGGCCTGGCGGAGCAGCCGTTGAGTCTGGCGAGATGTCCGCCGGCCCAGGCGAGACGGCAAATGATCCTGTCGAGACATCCCCGCGAGACGGTGGCAGGCCTGCCTCGCGTTATAGTTCCTACCGAGGAGATCGCCCTTATGTCCGAATCCCTGACGGCCCCCGCCGCCGAGAAGCTCCGCTCGCGCATGCTGAGCCCGCTCCTGATGCGCGGCTTCATGCTGGCGAAGCTGCCGCTCGCCCTGGTGGCGGGATTGCGAGTGCGCGCGCTCGACCGCGACCGCTGCGTGGTCACGGTGCCCTACGGCTGGCGGACCACGAACCCCTTCCGTTCTACCTACTTCGCCGCCCTCAGCATGGCCGCCGAGATGTCCACCGGCGCGCCGGCCATGATGGCCGTCGAGCTGGCTCCCCAGCCGGTGGCGCTGCTGATCGTCAACCTGGAGGCGAGCTTCGGGAAGAAGGCGACCTCGCTCACGGCGTTCACCTGCGAGGACGGCGCGAAGGCGTTCGCCGCCGTCGCGGAGACGGTCCGCACGGGCGAGCCGGCCACGGCGCGCCTGGAGACGGTGGGCCGCATGCCGGACGGCACCGAGGTCGCCCGCTTCGCCTTCACCTGGTCGTTCAAGAAGCGGTCGCAGAGATCATAGCAGTCGAAGAGGTAGACAACCGTGCGGATCGCCCTCGCCCAGCTCGCCGCCTCTCCCGACCGCGAAGCCAACCTCGTCCGCGTCCTGGAGACGATGACGGCCGCCCGGGCGTCAGGGGCGGAGCTGATCGCCTTTCCGGAGGTGATCCTCGACCGCTTCTTCCCGCAGCATCCCGGAGACGAGAAGGCGCTGACCCTGGCCGAGCCGATCCCCGGCCCCACCACGGAGCGGGTCGCCGCCCGGGCGCGGGAGCTGGGCCTCGTGACCGTCTTCAACCTCTACGAGCTGGACGAGCGGGGCCGGCGCTTCGACAGCTCGCCCGTGTTCGACGCCGACGGCAGCCTGCTGGGCGTCACCCGCATGATCCACATCACGGACTACGAGGGCTTCCACGAGCAGGACTACTACCACCCCGGAGACAAAGGCGTGCCGGTCTACGAGACGCGGGTCGGGAAGGTGGGGGTCGCCATCTGCTACGACCGCCACTACCCGGAGGTGATGCGCGCGCTCGGGGTGGCCGGCGCCGAGCTGGTGGTAATTCCCCAGGCGGGCACGGTCGGCGAGTGGCCGGAGGGGCTCTACGAGGCCGAGCTGCGTACGGCCGCCTTCCAGAACGGCTACTTCACGGCCCTGGCAAACCGGGTCGGAGTCGAAGGCAAGCTCCACTTCGCGGGCGAGTCGTTCGCCGCCGATCCAGAGGGACGGGTGATCGCCCGCGGCAAGAGCCTGGAAGAGGACCTCGTGGTCACGGACATCGACCTGTCGCTCTGCGCGGCGTCCACGGCCCGGCGCCTGTTCTGGCGCGACCGGCGGCCGGAGCTGTACAGGGGGTGGCTGTAGGGGCGGCCCTGCGTGGCCGCCCTGTTTTTCGGTTCACGGACGTCCACCCGATCCCCCGCCCTCTGTCGTCGTCCCCGTGGGCCCCTGCACGTCCTCTCCCTTGTCCTTGACGGGCGCCGGGGTCGCTCCGCCTTTCCCCCTCTCCACCGTGTAGAGGATGTCGGCGCCGGTCTCCGATCCCTGCTCGGCCTGGAGGGTCCATTCGCGGCCGAGGATGTAGCGGATGCGGAAGGTGCTGATCGGCTCGAACAATCCCAGGCCGTAGGTGACGTAGAGGCGGGGCGAGAGGTACTTGCCGACCACCAGCGAAGCCTCCTTGAGGCCGCCCGTGGACTCGATCCGCGCTTCTTCGAGACCATAGCGGGCGGCGAGCCTCTTGGCGACCATGTTCCCGCCCTTGAGCCCCAGCGAGTTGGCGGCGTTGGCGAGGAGGTTGCCCTCCTGCGGCGAGGCCTGGCCGAGGGGGTGGCCGAGGAGGATGTAGGCGAGCGCCTCGCTCTGGCCCATGGGCGGATCGGAGTAGATCGTGGTCTCGGGCGCCCGCAGCGTGCCCTTGATGTTGAGCCCCGCCACCACGCCGTCATCGGCCTTGCGGTAGGCGCGCAGGTCGAGCCCCGGGTTGTCCACGGGACCGCCGGCGAAGATCACCCGGCCGCGGTCGAGGGTGAGGTCCTGGCCGTAAGACTTGTAGATGCCGTCCTTGACCTCCAGCTCGCCGACGGCCGTGGTGATCTTGCCGGGCTCCTCGATGACCAGCACGCTGCCCGTGGGCTTGCCGCTGAAACCGTTGGCTTCCTTGATGACGACCTTGTCGCCCAGGATCACCCGGATGCGGGCGTGAAGCGCGAGCTGCTCCTTGGGAGTCTCCGCGCCTTCCTCGGAAGGCGGCACGATGTAGACGTCCTGAGAGACGGGGATGGCGGCCCGCCGGCCTTTCTTCGGCTGGCCGATCGAGGCCTCGGGGATCTCGACGTCGCCGGTGACGTCGACGCGCGGATACTCCATGGCGATCTGGAGGTTGGGCGAGACGAAGACCTTGGCCTCCGGCGTGTCGGAGACGACGAAGCGCCGGCCGTCGACCGTGATGCGGGACGGCCGCTTGTCCAAGGGGACGTTGCCGCCGATCGTCAAGTTGCCGCCGCCGGAGCGGGCCGATCCCTGGAGCTGGAGGACCCCTTGGCCGTCGCTCCGGGCCGTCAGCCCGATCTGCCGCACCTCGAGGCCGAATTTCGGCACGTCCACCTGGGCGCCCCGCAGCTCGGCGGAGCCGGTGGCCCGGGGCGCGGCCACGGTGCCCGACAAGGCGAGGTCGGCGTCCAGGACGCCCTTGGGGTTCTTGAGGTCGGGTGAGAAGGCTTCGAGGAGGCCGAGGTTGGTGAAGCTGGCGACGATGCGCCCGCCCACGCTCTGCTGCTGGAGGGGAGTGCCGAACTTGTTGTATTGCGGCAGCCGCAGATCGGCCTCGACCCTGCCGGTCTCCGGGAACGCCATGGCGAGCCGGCTGGCGAGGCCGTTCTGGCCCGCCGTCAGGGTCACCGTGCCCTGGTCGAAGCGCACCCGGGCGGTCTGGCCGCTCTCGGTCGGGTAGCGCACCTCGCCGGGCCCGGGGCGCAGGTCGACGTTGGCGGTGACGAACCCGTTCGGCGCGCTCTGGCCCTGGAACGAGCCGTTGACGCCGCCCGTGATCTCCAGGTCGGACGGCAGGAACGGCTTGAACATGGCGAAGGGCAGGTCCGCGATGGTGCCCGAGGCGTTCCAGGGGCCCGTCTTGGCCCACTGGCCCTGGGCGCAAACACGAGCGTTGTTATCGGCTGAGACCCAGCAGAAGTCGCGCAGGGCGGCCGCGGTGGCACCGGCGGCGAGGCCGGCGGGACCGGCGAGCCGCCAGGTGCCGGTCTGCTCGTTGGCGAGGTCGAGCCGGCGGATCTCGCCGCTCCAGTCCATGTTCGCGGGGGTGGTGCCGGCGAGCCCACCGGCCAGGGCGAGGTCGAAGCTCCCCTCCGTGGCCCGCACGGCGAGGGCGACCTCGTGGGCGCGCCGCGTCCCCCGGCCGTCCAGGGTCACGGTGTCGAACCGGCGCTCGTCGAGCCCGACCTTGGCGGCGTCGAGGTCGATCACCATCGGCCCGTTGCTGGCCAGGTCCACGTTGGCCGTCAACGCCACGGTCTCGACGCTGTAGGTCTGGTAGGCGATCGACTGGCCGTCCGCCTTCGCCTGTACCCGGGGGGTCTTCCACGGCCCGGAGACGTGGCCGGCCGCCATCAGCGAGCCGGTGGCGTCCGGCAGCGCTTCGGCCAGGTTGGGTGCCTGGAGCCGCCAGTCGAGGTCGCCAGCCGTCTTGGAAAACGTGCCGGAGGCGGTGGCCCGGGTCGTGCCCGAGCGCAGGTCGAGCTGGGGCAGGCGGTAGCGCTCCCCCATCATCTCCAGATGGACCACCCCGGCGACCGGGTTGCCCCGCAGGTTGCCGCGCAGGTCCGTGAGGTCCACCCGGCCGTAGGGGTTGCCGCCGCGGAGAGCGCCGTTGCTCGCGACGTTGAACGCGAGGTTCCCCGGCCACTCGGGCTGCAGGACGCTGGGGTCGATGCCCTCGCCGGCGAGCCGCCCCTGCCAGGAGAGCTCCGGCTTGGTGCCGAAGGTGCCGGCGGCGGTGACCCGGGCCGTGCCCGAGCGGAGGTCGAGCCGGGGCAGGCGGTAGCGGTCGCCCATCATCTCCAGATGGACCACACCGGCGACGGGGTTGCCCTGCAGGTTGCCGGAGAGCTGCCCGACGTCCACCCGGCCGTAGGGACCGGCGTCGCGGAGCACGCCGTCGCTGGTGGCTGCGAAGGAGATCCTTCCCGGCCACTGGGGATACTGCACCCCGGGGTCGAGGCCGTCACCCGAGAGCCGCACCCGCCAGGTCACCTGGGGTTTCCAGGAGACGGTGCCGGCGGCGGCGAGCCGCCCCCTCAGCACGTCGCCCCGGAGGGAGCGGATGTCCATCTTCTCCTTGCTCCCCCGCCCGGCCAGCACCCACCGCCCCGGAGGAATGTCCGGGCCGGCGAGATGAGCGTCGAGGTCCAGTTGGTAATCGGCCAGCGTCCCCCGGATCTTCGCCTCGCCGGAGCGGCTCGCCACCAGCAGCGGGCCGCCCGTGGGAGGCCAGGCGAGCCCGCGCCAGTCGGCGATCACGTCGAGGGCGAGGTCCTTGTCGCCCGTGCCGCCTGTCTCTCCCATCCCAATAGTCCCGCGGGCGTTCAGGGCGGCGCCGTCCTCCGTGCGCAGGTTCAGGTATTCGAAGATGAAGTCCTCGCCGCGGCGGGCCAGCCGGTAGGTGGCCTCGCCCGAGCCGTAGTCCTCGTAGGCGCCGGCGACCTTGCCCTCGGAGACGAAGTCGTCGAGCTTGCCCTTGATCTTCACGTTGCCCTGGGTGATCCGCGCCACGGGCCATTCGGCATTGATCTCCTTGGCCTCGAACCCCCGCACCTGGGCCGAGAGGTCCATCCCCAGCTCGCGCATCGGCGTGAGGACGTTCCCGGTGACCCGGGCGTCGAAGGGCTGCGTGAGCCGCGCGTTCACCCCCAGCTTCTCGAGCGTGCCGGTGAAGGTGCCGGCGACCACGAAGGGCGGATACTGGGCATCGTCGTAGGTGGCCTGGGCCTGGAGGTTCACGGGGTAGTCGCCGACCGGGTTCAGGTCTCCATGCGCCCGCAGCTTGAACGTCGGGCCGTCGACCCGCAGGCTGCGCACGTGGAGGACGTCCGTCTGGCGCTCGCTGCGGGCGTCGAGGGCGATCTCGTCCAGCCGGAAGGGGGGCTGGCCGGCGCGGACGACCTCGACGTCGCGGATCAGGGCGTCGCGCACGATGATGTTGACCGGCAGATGGATGTCCACCAGCTTGCCGTCCTCGGTCTCGTCCTCCTCCTTCGCCGGCGGCAGGGTGATGCGGATGCCCTCGGCGCGCAGGCGCTGAACGTCCAATTGGCGGCGGCGCAGCTTGCCCTCGTCCCAGTCGAGCTCGACCCTCTTCAGCCGCACGTCCATGCCGTCCGCCGTGCGGTAGTGGACGTCCCGCAGCTCGAGGGGGCCGGTGAGGGGGCCGCGCTGCGAGCCCACGGTGAGCTCGCCGGGCACCAGGCCGCCCAGACGGGTCAGGAGGACGCGGGTGCCGCTCTCGGAGGAGACGCCGTACCAGGCCAGGCCCGCCAGCAGCAGGACCAGGACGACGAGCGTCAGGAGGATGCCGAGCGTCCAGCGCAGCAGGCGCCGCCGCTTGCGGGGCGCCTCGGGCGGAGACGGCGGTGTGGCGGGGGCGGAAGTGGGTGAATCCGGGCTCATAGGTCGGGTCCAATGTTGAGGTGGAAGCGGATCGGCCGGCCCTCCTCGGAGAGCCCCCAGGCGACGTCGGCGCGGATGGGTCCGATGGGAGAGCGCCAGCGGACGCCGACTCCGGCGCCGCGGGCGAGAACGCCGCCGAAAGACTCCGAGGCGCTGCCGGTGTCGTAGAAGACGGCGGCGCCCCACTTCTCCAGAAACCTCAGCTCGTACTCGAGGCTCGCCACCATCAGGCTCTCGCCGCCGATGATGTTGCCCGCCTCGTCCTCGCGTCCCAGGGCCTGGTAGGCGAAGCCGCGCACGCTCTGGTCGCCGCCGGCGAAGAAACGGAAGCGGGGCGGCAGCTCGCGGAACTCGTCGGTGGCGGTGTAGCCCACCTCGGCCCGGCCGATGAGCCGGTTGCGCTCGCCGAGCGTGCGGATGGCCTTGGCCTGCACGTTGCCCTGCACGAACGAGGAGTCGGAGAGCACGCTGCCCTCCGCGCCCTGGATGGAGAGGCGGAGGCGGTAGCCGTTGGTGGTGTAGATGCGGTCGTCGGCCTGCACCCGCTCCCAGCTCGCCCCGGGCACCAGGAGGTTCGAGATCCCGTTGTCCAGCCCCACCTCGAAGTCCTCGCGCTGGTAGGTGAGCGAGAGGGCCTCGCGCCAGCCGCCCCGCGACTGGGTGCGCTGGGCGCCGATCAGGCCCGTCTCGCTGAGGCTGGTGTCCGTGTCCTGCCGCTGGTACGCGGTGTTGAAGGAGAGGACGTCCGTACGCGGGTACGGTCCGGGGATCTGGTAGCTCAACTGGAGGCTCTGCTCGATCTGCGAAGCCCGCAGCTCGGCCTCGCCCCGGTGGCCTCGCCGGTTGATCCGCCGCAGCTCCCAGGCGCCCGTGCCGCGCGGGCCGGTGTCCGTGCCGTAGCCCAGGCCGCCGGTGAAGCGCATGGTCTTGGCCGGCACCAGGTCGACGTCGATCGGCACCTCCAGCCCCTGGGCCTGCTCCTGCCGGGTCACCACCTCGACCCGGCTCCAGTAGGGGCTGTCGGAGATGGCGCTCTGGAGCTCCAGCACCTTGTTGACGTCGAGGGGATCGCCCTTCTTGAACGTCACGTAGCCGGTCAGCAGGTCGGGATCGAGCACGTTCTGGTTGAAGCGCACGTCGCCGAACAGGTAGCGCGGGCCCGTGTCGTAGTGGACGATGACGTCGGCCTGATAGCGCTGGAGGTCCACCCGCACCTGGTTCTCCTGGAAGGCGGCGTCGAGGTAGCCCTCCTCGGCCGCGAGCTCGATCAGCGCCTGCTTGCCCTCCTCGTAGTCGGGGTGGAAGAGGACGTCCCCCTGCTTGACGGGGAAATCGGCCGCGATCTGCCGGAAGCGGTCGTCGTCGCCCCCCGCGCCCGCGATCCGCAGATCGACGCTCGCGACCTTGATGGCCGGCCCGGCGTCCACCTCGTAGCGGGCGATCCACTGCTCGCCTTCCTGCCGCAGCTCCGAGCGCACCTGGGGGCGGTAGTAGCCGAAGGGCTGCAGGGCCTCCTCGATCTCGCCGGGAGCGTCGGCGTGCAGCCTGCGGATGCTCTCCTCGCTGAGCTCCTTCTGCTCGAGCTTCTCGAGGCTCAGGACGGAGCGGATGTTGCGTTCCAGCTCCCGCCGCACCCCCTCGACCTCGACCTTGAGGCGCAGGGCGTGCACGGGAGCGGGCAGGAAGGCGAAGCACAGCCCGAGGGCGATCCAGCGTTGGGTTGTCAGCATCGTTGGCATCTCAGTGGGACGTTCCGGCGGGCACCTTGGGTGGCTCGGCGGGCGCTTTGGGTGTTTCGACAGGCACCGTCACGGTGACGGTCCGGACCGCTCCGTCCTCGGGAACGGCCCGGCCCTCGCGGTAACGGCGCGAGTGGACCCGGGTGAACTCCGCGCCCAGTAGGAAGATGAGCGACGAGTAGTAGATCCAGACCAGGATCAGCACCAGCGATCCGGCGGCTCCGTAGGAAGAGGCGATCGGCACCCGCCCCAGGTAGAAGCCGATGGCGTACTTGCCGATCAGGAAGAGCACCGCCGTGACTCCCGCGCCCCAGGCCACGTCGCGCCAGCCGATCTTCACGTCGGGCAGGACGCGGTACACCAAGCCGATGAGCGTCGTGATCACGATCCAAGAGAGCACCACGTCCGCCCAGCCCACCAGGGTGGCGAGGCCGACCTCCAGCCGCGATTCCAGGATCCTCTGGAGAAAGGCGAGACCGGCGCTCGCGGCCAGGGAGGCCAGCACCAGGGCACCGACGCCAAGGATCAGCAGGAAGCAGAGCAGGCGTTTCTTGAGGAGCTGCTTCAGGAAGAAGCCCGGCTTGGGCGAGACCTCCCAGATCGTGTTGAGGCTGTCCTGGAGCTGTATCAGCGCCGCGGTGGCGCTGACCAGCAGCGTCACCGTGCCGATGAGGGCGGTGATCCGGTTGGTCCGGGGCCTGGAGCTGGCGGCCACGAGGTCCTGGACCGCCGTGGCCCCCTCGGCGCCAATGAACCGGCCGAGCTCCAGGGCGATCCGCCCCTGGGCCGCCTCCGCCCCGAACGCCCAGCCGGAGATCGCCACCGTCAGGATCACCACCGGCGCCAGGGAAAAAAGGGAAAGGTAGGCCAAAGCCGCGCTATGAGTGGTAGCGCTGTGCTTGTTCCAGTTTGCGATCGTCTCCTGGACGACGTGCCAGATCTTCTGAGGCTTCGGGCGGTGCATCGTTGCCGCCGCCCTCCAAGGGGAGGCCAGCGGACACGAGCACATCTGCAAAAGGCTTGCCTGGGGGGTTCGCCAGTCCCGCGTCAGGTGAACGGATTGAGCACGGGGATTCCGCAGCCTTCGAAATCCCGGGAGTTCCGAGTCACCAGGGTTAGGGCGTGGACCTGCGCCGTTGCCGCGATCAGCATGTCAGCCTGAGTACGGGTCTGCCCTCTTGCTTTCAGCCCGCCCCTCAATTCTCCCGCGCGCCGAGCAATCTCGGCCGTGACGGGCAGGATCTCGCAACGAGAGTCGACGAAGTCTTCAAACCAGATTTGGATCCTTGGTTTCGAGTTCCAGATGAGACCAAAGGTGACTTCCTCGACCGTAACCGCGCTCAGTGCCATCCTCGAAAGACTTCGCGACCAGTCCGAGACCCCCTCGTTCGGCTGAAGCTTCGCCAACTCACTGAGGATATTGGTATCGCAGAGGAAGCTCATGGCAGATCATCGGCAAAGGGATTCGGCCGATCCTCACGGGTGGGAGCCTCGAAGGCATAGGCTTCTTCGGCGCAGATCCTGCGCAGCTCCGCGAATGCGTCGGCCAGGGTGACCTCCTCCTTCTTTTCACGCCAGGCAAGATACTCCTTCAAATCACCAGCGGGGACGACCGCGGCAACCAGCTTGCCCCGGTTGTAGATCATCTGTGGCTTGTCCTCGGCCGCTCGGACAACTTCTGAGAACCGCTGCTTGGCTTCTGCGACATTCCAGTTCACGAGAACACCTCCTGGACATCCTTCGTGTCCATAATAGCAGCGCCTGGTGTCCAAGTCATGAGGTCCCCGCCTCCCCGTAGATCAGCGTCCGCGGATAGAACGAGAACCATCCGAACCAGTAGGCGAGGTGGCCGGGGAGCCGGGGAAGCGACTTGCCGTCCGGGGTGGTCAGGGCCTCCTCGCCCACTCGCCAGCCCTGGCCGTCCTGGTCGGTGAGGAAGACCACGCCCAGGAAGGAGCGCTCGTTGCGGGAAAAAACGCGGTCCCCCCGGTCATAGGCGCGGACGGTGCGGTTCTGGGCTTCGGCCCCCGGCTCGAGCACGACCAGGACCTTCCGGCCTCCCAACTCGTCGTTGACGATGCCCTCCTTCACCAAGCGGTCGAGCGGATACGCTTTCGGCACGCCGCCCACGACCAGGGCGTAGATCCAGGCCTTCTCCGGCAGCGCCTTGCTCCGCTGATGGACGGGGAACATCGTCTCCGGGCTCGCGAAGTAGGAGCCGTAGGGCTTGCCCGGCGTGTAGTCCCGCTCGAAGCCCGTCGCGAGCGAAAGCACCCGCGTCTCCGGATGGGACCGCTGCCAGTTCCCCCAGGAGGCGACCACCACGGGCAGGCGCTCGAGCTTGATCCCGGAGCCGACGAGCGGGCCGTTGACCGGCTCGCCGGTGAGCTGGTTCCAGAGCGTGCCCGTCTGCCGGTCGTACATGAGCTTGTTGCTCTCGTAGAGAAGACCGGAGGAGCCGAAGGTGAGGGTGCCCCGGGGGGTATCCGTCCGATAGAGGACGCCCGCGCCGCACAACGTGCAGTAGGCGAGCGACACGGGCACGCGGCCCACGACGTCATTCGCCATCTCGTGCCAGTCGAGCATGCGGAGCGGATAGGCGCGGGCGTCGCCCTCGATCTGGACGCCGAAGACCGGCTCCTCGGCCGTCAGGTAGGTCGCTTCCTTCGCCCGCACGAGAGGCGCTTTGTCGAGGGCCGGGATGCCGTCCACCTTGACCCCGCCCCACTGGATCAGCTCCGGCCGGATGGTCGACGGCCGCCCGCTGTCGAGGAATCGCTTCATCGCCGGATCGACGAAGCGGGCATACAGCTCGCCCTTCCACGACGCGAATCCGGGGGCCGCCGGCACGTCCGGATGAGCCGCCAGCCACTCGTACCAACCGGCCCAGTCTCCCCCCCGTTGCTCGCCGGCGATGGCGTCCATGGCGGCGCCGACCTCCGCCCTGGGCGCCGAGGAGGGGAAGCGCAGCAGCTCGAAGAAGGGGGCGAGGTAGCGCCGGTCCTTCGTGGCGGACGCCTGGCGCAGGACCGAGCGGGTCGTCTCGGTGTCGAAGCGGAGGAGACGCCGCAGGTCGGCTTCGATCTCGCCGTCGCTTTGGGAGGCCTTGGCGGCCGGCGCCGCCGTCTTAGGGGAATCGGAGCCGGGACAGCTCGCGGCGCCGAGGAAGAGGGCAAAGAGGGCCAGGCAGGGGACGGCAAGCACGCGCATGCCGTCCATCCTATCGAAGCCCTTTACATCTCCACCACCTCGAACCCCTCGAACACCGGGTGACCCGCCAGGGTGCCCTGGGGCGAACGCGCGTCCGAGTGGGCCTTGCGGAAGGCCTCGGACTCCGTCCAGGCCGTGAAGGCGTCGCGCGAGGCCCAGGTGGAGTGGGAGACGAAGAGGGTGATGCCGTCGCGGGTGTCGCCGCGCAGGAGGTTGAACGTCTTGAAGCCGGGCACCTCGTGCAGGTAGGTGTTCCGGTTGCGCCAGATCTCCTCGAATACCTGCTCGTGCCCCTCGTTGATGCTGAAGCGGTTCATCGCGATGTACATCGGTATTCTCCTCCTCGGTCTTCTCGGTCTCGTCAGTCGTCCAGCAGGCCCTTCTCCGCCATCCAGGTCTTGGTCAGTCGTCCAGCAGGCCCTTCTCCGCCATCCAGGTCTTGTTGAGCTTGGAGAGGTAACGCTCGCCGGAGTCCGGGAGGAGGGTCACCACCAGGGCTCCTTCTCCCAGCGACTGGGCGACCTGGCGGGCGCCCGCAACGGCGGCGCCGCCCGAGGAGCCGGTGAAGATGGACTCCTTCTTCGCCAGCTCCATCGTGGCCTTGTAGGCCGTCTTGTCGTCGATGGTGACGATCTCGTCGATGTAGTCCCACCAGACCGCCGAGGGCAGGAAGTCCTCGCCGATGCCGTCGATCAGGTACTGGTGGATCTGCTCCGCGGGCGGCAGCTCGCGGTGCTTGATGTAGTAGGCGTAGACGCTGCCCACCGTGTCCACGCCGACGACGCGGACCTCCGGGTTCTGCTCCTTGAGGAACTTGGCCGTGCCGCTGATCGTGCCGCCCGTGCCGACGCCGGTCACCCAGTGGGTCACCTTGCCGTCCGTCTGGCGCCAGATCTCCGGGCCGGTGGTGCGGTAGTGCGCCTCGGGGTTGGCCTGGTTGTGGTACTGGTACGGCAGAAAGGCCCCCTCCTCGTCGCGGATGCGCTCCGCCACCTTGTAATAAGAGCGCGGGTCGTCCGCCTCGACGTTGGTCGGGCAGGTGAGGACGGTCGCTCCCATGGCCTCCAGCAGCGCGATCTTCTCCTTGGGGATCTTGTCGGCGCAGGTGCAGATCAGCTTGTAGCCGCGCAGGTTGGCCACCAGGGCGAGCCCGACGCCGGTGTTGCCCGAGGTGGGCTCGACGATGGTGCCGCCCGGCTTCAGGAGCCCCGCCTTCTCTCCGGCCTCGATCATGGCGATGCCGATCCGGTCCTTGACGCTGGAGCCGGGGTTGAAGGACTCGACCTTGGCCGTCAGCATCGCGGGCCCGGTATGGAACCGGCCCAGCTTGATCAAGGGGGTGTTCCCCAGGGTTTCCAGGATGTTCTCGTAGATTTCCATCATGTCTCCGATAAGAAAAGCTCCGCCAGCTTCAGTGCATCCTGCTCGGCAAAACGCGCCCCGCTGAGGTTGGTAAGGATCACCACGGTCACTTGTCCCTCGGGCAGCAGGAGGATGAAGGCCCGCCCGCCCTCGATGGCCCCGCCGTGGTGGTAGAAACGCCGGCCCGCCTCGCTCTTTCCGATCCGCCAGCCCAGGCCGACGCCCGTCTCCTCGCCCGCGGCGGTCCGCTGGGAGGTGAAGAGGAGGGCGCGGGTCTCGGGCTTCAGGAAGTCGCCGGCCAGTTGCGCCGCGCCGAAGCGGGCGACATCCGAAGCGGTCGAGAGGAACCCGCCGGAAGGCCACTTGTAGCTGCTGTCGATGGGGGTCTCGTTCTCGAGCGCGCCGTCGGAGGTGCGGCGGTACGGACGGACCCTGTGGTCGACGACCCTCTCGGGGACGTCGGGCCCCGTGGCCGTGAGGCCAAGAGGGCGCAGGACCAGCTCGTCCACCGTCGTCAGGAAGTCCTTGCCCGCCGCGCCCTCCACCACTACGCCGAGCAGGTTGTAGCCGTAGCTCGAGTAGAGATAGGACGCGCCGGGCGCATGGACGAGCGGGTCGCCCTGGAAGATCTCGAGGCCGTCCGCCAATTTCTCGTAGCGTTTCACGGGGCGCAGGAAGTCTTGCGGCCCGTAATGCCGGATGCCGGCGAGATGGCCGCCGAGCTGCCGGGGCGTGATGGGCTGCCCCTTGTCCGGGTAGGAGGGCACATAGCGCTGGACGGGAGCGTCGAGATCCAGGCGGCCCTGCTCCACCAGGCGGGCGGCAGAGGCGGCGGTCAGGAGCTTCGAGATGCTTCCCAGCCGGAACCTCGAGGCCGGAGAAACGGCAACGTGCCCCTCGACGTCGGCTTCCCCGAAGCCTTCCGCCCAGACGATCTTGCCGTCGACCGCCACGGCTGCCGAGAGGCCCGGACTCCCCACCCGCGTCCGCAGCTCCTCCATCATCCGCCGTGCCTGCTCGGTCCGCGGCACGGCCGGAGCCTGGGCCGCGGCGGCGGCCGCGAGAAGGAGCACGCCGGACAGTATCGGCGGGAGCTTCCGGAGGATATTGCGGAGCTTCATGGTCGGATCGGGGGGCTGGCCCTGGAATGCGGCGGATGCTAACACAGTCCCCTGTTGGGTCCGACGTTGGCCCCGACCTTGCAGTGTTCACTGGGCATGCGCCGGACCGACCGGTTGCACTTCGACTGAGAGGAGACATCATGGAAGACAAGAATAAATACGGCACCGGGACGGGGGTTACGGATCACGACACCATGAGCACCGGCAATGCCGCCGATACGACTCACGACAAGGTTCATCCCGTCGGCAGCGGCGTCGGCGCCGCGGCGGGTGCGGCTACGGGCGCGGCGGTCGGCACGGCCGTGGGCGGCCCGGTCGGCACGTTGGTTGGCGCGGCGGTCGGCGCTCTTGCCGGCGGCCTGGTGGGCCACGGCATCGCCGAGGGCGTCAACCCGACCGCGGAAGACAACTATTGGCGTGAGAACTACAAGACGCGCCCCTATGCGGACGCCAACCGCAGCTACGACGACTACCGCCCGGCCTATCAGTACGGTTGGGAGTCGCGCGCCCAGGCCGGCAACAAGCGCTGGGAAGATGCCGAGAACGACCTGGAGCGTGGCTGGGACAATGCCAAGGGCACTTCGAGCCAGACCTGGAACGAGGCCAAGCACGCCACCCGTGACGCCTGGCACCGCGTCGAGCGCGCCATCCCCGGCGACGCCGACCGCGACGGCCGCTAGGCCCTACCTCCGAAAACCCTCACCACCCCGGCCCTCCTCTCCCCGAGGGAGAGGAGGGAGGCTGTTTTACCCTCTCCCTCGGGGAGAGGGCAGGGTGAGGGCTACCCCTCCCAGTCCCAGAAATAATCCTTGTTGGTGAGCGCGGGCTCCTCCTCGGCGGCGGCCTCCTCCGTGAGGTGGATCTGGGCCTCTTCGGGAGTCATCTCGCCCCGGATCACGGCGAGCTGCTCCTCGAGGTCCTGCGTCTCGCGCTCCCAGTACTCGGGAGTGCCGAAGTGCGGCCAGCCGGCGGGAAACGCGGGATCATGCCAGCGGCGGGCGATCCAGGCCGCGTAGTGGATGATCCTCAGGGCCCGCAGGGGCTCGACCAGCGACAGCGTCGAGCGGTCGAAGTCCCGGAACTGGATGTACCCCTCCAGGAACCGCTCGCGCAGACCCTCGGTGTAGGAATCGCGGCCCGGCAGGGCCAGCCAGAGGTCCTGGACGGCCGGGCCGACCACCATGTCGTCGAAGTCCAGCACGCGCAGGAGCCCGTCCCGGAAGAGGATGTTGCCCAGGTGGAGGTCGCCGTGGATGCGGTGCACGGGCACGCCTTCCATCCGCCGGTCGGCGATGGCCGCGATCGACAGGGCGGTGTCGAAGTAGCGGTCGTGGAGGTGGCGCGGCACGACGTCGTGGGCCTCCAGCCAGTCGAGGTTGTCGCGGACGTAGGTGCCGGCGGTGAGCCGCACCCGGTTCTCGGACTCGCGCTGGGCGCCGACGTTGTGCATCCGCCCCACCAGCATGCCCAGGCGCCGGGCCGCCGCCTCGTCGAGCTCGTCCGGCGCCCGGCCGCCGCTGCGGTCCGAGAGGCAGTAGAAGATGTTGTCGATGCTCCGCAAGGTGCCGCCGCCCGGGAACTCGCGCATGGTGCAGACGGGGATCTCCTGGGCGGCGAGGTCGTTCAGGAACAGGTGCTCTTCGAGGATCTGCTGCTCCGTCCACCGGCCCGGCCGGTAAAACTTGGCCACCACCCGGGTGCGGTCCGCCAGCTCCACCTCGTAGACCCGGTTCTCGAAGGAGTTCAGCGGGTAGCAGACGGGGTTGCACTCCAGGCCGCCGGCCTCGACGGCCGCCAGCACTCTCTCGGGCGTGAGGTTGAGGAAGAGGTCGGTTTCGTTCGTGGTTGGGTGCTGCATGGGTCCAATGTAGCAAAAACGGCAGCGGGGGTCAGGAAGATGAGAAAATAGGGTCCTCAACGAAAGACGGGAGGGCAGGTGGCAGAGCAAGGCATGAGCGCCGATTTTACCGATCCGCTGAAAGAGCAGTTCACCGAGCTCGCCCACTTCGAGATCGACGGGCGGTCCGTGCGGCTGCTCGAGCACGACTACTGCGTCCAGAACGAGGTCGTCGTCCTCGGCCGCGCCGATCCCAGATCGCGGGAGCCGGTGGCGGTCGGCATGCTGAACCCCTCCCGCCGCTCCCTGGTGGCGGAGGTCGAGGCGGCGCTCGGCCGGCCGGTCCGGCCCGTGCGCCTCAACGGCTGGGAGATCCGGCAAGCCCTGGACCAGGGCTATGGGGCCGGCGGCCCGCAACGCGACCGTTCGACGCTCCTCCTCGAGCCCGTGCGGGACTTCTCCTTCGAGCGCGACGAGGACACCCCCCGGCTCCTCGACGAGGTCCTCGGCCGCGCCGTCGAGCTCGGAGCGAGCGACGTGCACATCGAGACCTACGAGCGGGACGTCGACGTGCGCTTCCGCGTCGACGGCGTCCTGCGGCAGGTCGCGACCCCCCTCTCCGTCGCCAACGTCCAGGCCCTCATCGCCCGCCTCAAGGTGCTCTCCGGCCTCGACATCGCCGAGCGCCGGCGCGCCCAGGACGGCCGCATCCAGGCCGTCTTCCGCGACGCGGCCGACCCGAAGGGGCGCGGGGTGGACTTCCGCCTCTCCGTCGTCCCGGGCCCTTTCGGGGAGGACGCCGTGCTGCGCATCCTCGACAGCTCGGCCCCCCTGCCGCTCGGGAAGCTCGGGTTGGGCGACGAGGACCTTGCCCTCTTCGAGCGCCTGATCGCCAACCCCGAGGGGATGATCCTGGTGACCGGCCCCACCGGCAGCGGCAAGACGACCACCCTCTACGCCGCCATCCACCGCGTCAACACCCCGGCCAACAAGATCCTCACCGTCGAGGATCCCATCGAGTACAACTTCGAGAAGACCAACCAGAAGCAGGTCTCCACCACCATGGGCTTCGCCGACTATGCCCGCGCCTTCATGCGGCAGAACCCCGACATCATCATGATCGGCGAGATCCGCGACGAGGACACCGCCAGCGCCGCCGTCCGCGCCGCGCAGACCGGCCACCTCGTCTTCTCCACCCTCCACACCAACGACGCCGTCGCCACCCTCTCCCGGCTGCGGACCCTGGGGATCGACCCCGGCCTGATCGCCGCCTGCCTCCTGGGCGCCGTCTCGCAGCGGCTCGTCCGCCGGCTCTGCCCGCAATGCCGGGTGGAAGCGCCGCCGGACGGCCAGGAGCCCCGGCGGCTCGGCCTCGCTCCCGGCGACGGGCCGTTCTTCCGGGCCGAGCCGGCGCCCGGCTGCGAGATCTGCGCCGGCACCGGCTACAAGGGCCGGCAGGGAATCTACGAGCTGTTCGTCCTCGACCACGAGACGGCCGACCTCATCGCCGCCGGCACGCCCCTTCACCGCATCCGCGCCGCGGCGATCGAAAAGGGCATGCAGCCTCTCCTCGAAAACGCCCTCGCCAAGGCCCGCGCCGGCATCACCTCGCTGGAGGAGATCCTGCGCACCGTCCCCTACCGCCAGCTCAGCCCGGAGATCCATTCATGAGAGTGATCGATCAGAACGTCATGAACCGCCTCTTCGAGGTCACCGACGAGATCGGCATCGACCGCGAATCGTTCGAGGTCCCCCTCCTGATGGAAGGCGAAGGCAAGGTCGCGCGGACGAAGAAGGGCAAGCTCGAGATCACCCTGCCGGACACGGACGACCTGAGCCCCTTCCTCGCTTCACTGCCGGAGAGATTGAAGACCCTGGGATAGATCGCTCCGCCATGGCAGCTCCGGTGTGAAGCACCACTGCCAAAAGGAGGAGCACCATGAGAGGACTCTGTCGCTGGACAGTGCCGGCGGCGTTTGCCATTTTCGCGCTACTGGCGATCGTCACGGCAGGCGCATCCCTGGCCCAGGATGCCCCGCAGAACAAGCCCCAAGATAATCCGCAAACCATCGCCGTGCGGCCCCCCCGAGGAGGCCCGCAGGCGATCCCCGTGAACCCGCCGCCGTTCCGCAGGCTCCGGGACTGCGCTCGAAGAGCGGCGAGCTCGTCTTCGACCTGAAGCTGGGCTTCACCGACAGCACGATCGACGGCGACAAAGTCCACCTCCGCACCTACAACGGCGACCTGATCGGGCCCACCCTGGTGGCGAGACCGGGCGACACGCTGCGCATCCGCCTCGAGAACACGCTCCCCTGCCCGGAGGGCCAGACCTGCACCTGCAAGCCGGACCCCTGCGCCGGCGGCCAGGAGAGCCCGGCGGCCCACGCGCACGCCGTGGTCTCCGGCGTGCCGCCCAAGAGCGTCTTCAACACCACCAACCTCCATACCCACGGCCTCCACGTCTCGCCGAAGTGCAACAGCGACAACGTCTTCGTCGATGTCCAGCCGGGCTGCGGCTTCTCCTTCGAGTTCAAGATCCCCAAGAGCCACCCCGCCGGCACGTACTGGTATCACCCCCACGTCCACGGCTCGACG
>DATFNZ010000193.1:0-10059 GCA_035266085.1 Thermoanaerobaculia bacterium | reverse complement strand
AGCTCTTGAGTCGCGAGCGCCAGCTCTCCTCCCCTGAGACCCGGTCCGCAATAGACACCGCCAGTTCCGCCAGTTCCAAAGCCTCTCCTGCCTTGTGAGCCGCGCTCTTTACGCTTGCCTCACACACCCGCACAGCCAAAGCCCAACTCCAGTAGTCAGGAAAAGCCTCGACCAAGCCCGTCCGCTCCTCGCGGGTTAGGGGCATCAGCCGTTGGAAGAGGTTCTCGGCCTCCTGCTTCGAGGCTACCGCCTTCTGCTGCTTGTTCCGCCGGATCAGCTCGGAACGGACGCTTTCAGCCGCGATCCGTCCCGCGTTCCAGCCGGCGGCCATGGCGGCACGATTTATCCCCTCCTGCTCTTGGGAAGAGAGCGCGACTGGGGAGGAAACCCCTTCCTGGGGCTCTGGGTAAATCAGGTCGTGGGCAGTAAGGAGCACGTCTACGGCCTCCGCAGGAACTAGGCCTTCCACAAGGAAGTCCAGCCTCTCTCGGGTGAGATGCTTAGCGTTCCGTTCATAGTGAGAGACTAGATCTCGAGAGACCCCCACAGAGCTGCCAAGCTGAGACTTAGTCCAACCGGCGGCGGAGCGCAGATATGTCAGTGCAAGTCCTAAGGGGCTGCGGCGCTTGTCCGAGCCTTTCCGAACACCGCCCCCCTCGCGCCCTACAGGATGGTTAGCCACAGTGGCAAGAAACGAGTTGTAGAACTGGCGGAGATGCACTACCAGTCCCCAGTCGATCTGAGCCGCCTTCGCCATGCGCCTTAGAGCCTCTTCGGAGGGGGCGAGGTAGCCCAATTCATAACGGGATATCTCTGCTTGATCTATCCTCGCAGCTTTCCCGAATTGGGCCTGCGTCATGCCGGCGTGGGAACGGAGAAAGCCGACAACATGCCTTAGGACCATTGGATCGCCTCGTTTCGCCACAGGTCTACCCCTTTTCGCCATACCTCGCCCTTTTGAAGATGGCTCCGGCTGAACCACCTAAATAACTAGGTTGCCGCAAGCGCTGTTTTCGTGACATCCGAGGACGACTTTTTTCGTGCGACCGCAAATCAGACCTATTCACCATGGCTCATGAGGAAGTTGTTGCCCTCACACTGCCTCCTGGGCGGGCATAGAGGCTTCTACGACACGCGGAGCAACTCATTGGCACCGTCGGGGCGGGCACCGCCGCACATCAGCACCTCCGCTATGGCACGTAGGGGAGCGCGGCCCTATCCCGGCGCCGCCCCATTTGTCATCTACCGCCCTGCGGCCCCAGGTCGCGGCGGGTGCGACCTTAGCCGATCAACTCAACTCGTCATCGAGGCTTTCCAGCGATTCCCACACCTCAAGCATTAGGGACTCCAAATGGATCGGGATGCACCCAGCCTTACGGACCTGAATACAATGCTCAAGCTGTGCGTTCAGCGAAGCGAGCCGCTCCTCCCACTCGGGTCCCACTGACACTCCGCTGAGAACCTCAAGGATCAACTTGCGAACCAGCCGAGAATAAGGGTCCTTGCGCCCGTCGCTCATTGGTCTTGCTCCCGTCGTGGTGCCAGCCTCTGCTGACACCACTCTTCAACGGCACCTCTCTCCCAACCGACCCGCCCCTCGGAGATCAGAACCGAAGCCGGGAACGTTCCCTGCGCCATCTTCCGGTAGATCGTAGCGCGGGACAAGCTCGTAATCGCCTCCACCTCGCCCATCGTATAGAAACGCCGCAAGCTCTTGTTTCTTCGTTCGCTCTCTCGTGACATGGGGTCCTCTCTCCAGGAGAGCTGTTCTCCTGGGCCATCCGTTAAGTAACTATTAGAGTTACTTTATGTCAGATGGGATGGCTGAGCAACTCCCCAGACATGTGGAGCCTGCCAGCGGGGGGCCGGTCGCGGTGGGCGCGGGTTGGGGGGATTCGTGCACCTGGGGGTTCCACGCGATGTTCGAGCCAGCATTTCGCAGGCACCACGCTAGCCTCAGCCTCTCCAAGCGGGCCCCCCTCAGGGCTGCAACGCCGGATTGGGCCGGTCCCGCCGAGGCTCGGGCGTTCTTGGGGCAGGCGCGAGCGGAAGGGAAGCGAGCCGCCCATCGCGGCGAGTCCGAGGCGCCCCTATTGGTTTTATCCTTACCCGGAAACTGCTGACCCCAGTCCCGCGGGGGGGCGGCGGAAGAGAGGCCATCGCTGGCTTGGAGCAGGTGGGCCGGGGTGCGTTTACTCGATGGAAAAGGCATCAAGAAGAGCCCGCTGCTGCTCGGTGGGGCTCAAGTCGAGAAGGTCGGGCCTCTGGGCCAGGGCTCTCAATGCCGAGTTCTGGAAGGCCGTAAGGATGATTGTGCGGCAGAGGACGGCTGGCTGCTCTCCGCGTTCGCGGGCGGCCTTCTCAATCATGGCCATCTCGATTGGGGAAAACGACAGCATCATCCGCTCGGTCCGCTTGGACTCGGGCGGTGGCAGCGCCTCAAGGCTGATCGGAAGCTTCGGCAGTGGGCGCTCGCGTCGGCTGGGCATCTCTGGACAGTAATTCTAGCAGGATTCCGGTCCGTTAAGTGTGGTTCAGTATCCTGACGGGTTGCGAAACCCGGCAAGGAGATAGCCGCATTGGCTCAGCCGGAAGGTTTAGTAGCCATGAGCGGGCCACCGGGCCGCCCCCGAGCGGCCCGCTCAGTTCACACCCGGTATTCCTCTCCCGTTGCCGCGAGAAACTCCTGGACCTCATCAATCGCCCGCCGTAGATCACCCGCAGGGTCTTGGGGGGTGCCGTACATCGGAGACCGGAACGGCTCTGGCATGTACTGTAGGGCTCGCTTTGATGCCTTCAGTAGCTCCCCCATACAGCGCTTCTCCTGAAGACGGTGGACAACGGGATCGAGTTCGGACCGGTTCTCTTGCTCGCGGAGATACCCGGCGGTCCAGTCTGTCGCCCAAGCGACAAAGGCAAGCACCGGCTTGCCACATCGGCGGGCAGCATCGGCCCATCGGATCTGTTGCTCTTCAGTGGGGCGTAGCGTCAGGAAGTTCCCCATAGCTATACCTCGTAGAGCATGATGCCGTCCGGGGTGTCTGCGGCCTGAATACGGACCATCTCTGTCAGTCGCCAGGAGGGGAGGCCGGGCTCGGGCTCGCCTTGCCAGTAGGCGAACCATCGACCGAACAGGTAGAAGACGGTCAGTCCGGCGGCGTCTGGGTCCTGGACGGGGGCGGCATCCTCCGGGTCCAGGGGCGGGTCTTGTGGGGTGAACTGGATCGACACGAGGCGGTCGTACAGCTCGCGGCGGGTGGCTTCGGTGTAGCGGGTGAGGTCCAGGGGCTTAGGGTAGACTTCGGGCAGCTCGGGCATGGCAGTCTCCGTGCTCGGGTTAGGTCCGGCGGACGTGTTCCCGCACCCCGCCGGGCCGCTTGGTCAACTCTGAGAGAGGAACAGCGTTCCATAAAGCCCGCCGCCTCCCTCACTTCTCTCGGACCACAATACCCATAGTTACGTACCTACGTCAAGCGTACCTATGTACCCTATTGCTATGCCCAAGAAGACGATCCCGAAGACTGGTCCACGCGGAGGAGAGACCACTATCTCGAAATCTGGGATGGTTCGGAAGACTCTATGGCTTCACGGGGACGAAGCGGAAGCACTTCGCCACCGGGCGTTCGAGGAGCGCCGGGCGGAATCGGAGATCGTGAGAGAGGCGTTGCGCCAGTTGCTCGGGCTCGCGGACTAGGACTTGGTACTACCACATGCCCTGCCGGGCGGCTAAAGCGCCGCTCCCTCGACTTCCTACCTAATCACTACCTATCTTCGAGCCTCAGGAGTACAAACCTTATATTTTCAGGCATTTACGGTCCCCTCTCCCGCCTCTCCCGGTGCGGGAGGAGGGAGGGGTCGGGAGAAGAGGGCCGGGGTGATGAGGGCTCTTGTCTCCATGAGGTTATCCCCCTATAGACAACACCCCGCCCCCTGGATGTAACACCCCCGGCACGCCCTTTCCCCTACACTCCTGCCGTTTCATAGCTTGCAGTCAACATTTCGGAGGAGCACCCATGTCGAGGGGAATTCGTCTAGTCGTCTTTGCAGTCCTCTGTGCGCTCGCCGCCATCCCGGCAGCAGCCCAGCCTCTGGCCAAGTCCGCCATCCAGGTCGATCCCGGCAACACCAAGCTGACGGGGCAGACCTTCGGCTATCGCCTGACCTACAACTGCAGCAGCACCTCGGGGCCCTGCCTCAACGCGGAGGTGACCGACCTGCTGCCGCCCGAGGTCCAGCTTCTCTCGACCGTGCCGTCCAGCCCCACGGGCGACGTGGCCGCGATCAACGTCACCAACAACTTCATGGGCAGCGGCCGCACGCGGGTGCAGTTCGTGATGATCACCCCCCTGCCGGCTGGCCGCAGCGGCGACCTGCTGATCAACGTCCGCTTCCCCAACGGCTCGACGCCCGACGGGACGGTGGCGACCAACACCGCCGACGGCATCAATCTCGGCGTCACACCGGGGACCTTCACGACGCCGCCGGTGAAGGTCACCGCCGTGGCGACGGAGCAGGTCACCCTGTTGAAGGACGTGACGACGCTGCCGCTCAACCTCGACATGCCGGAGACCTACCGGTTGCGCATCGCCAACGCCAACGCCAACGGGGTGCTCAACATCACCGCCATCGGGCCGGTCACCGACACGCTGCCGCCGGGGGCGGTCTTCAACGGCGCCACTCCTGCCGCGGATTGCCAGCCCGGCTGCGTCGGCACCACCCCCGCCACCGTAACCTGGACCAGTCCCTGCACGGTGCCGCTGCAGCCGAACCAGACCTGCACCCTCCTCGTCAACGTCACGTTCCCCAGCGCCACGTTCCCCAGCGGCACCAGCGTCATCAACAGCTTCACCGCGGACGGCACGCCGCTGGGCGAGCCGCCGACCAACTTCGGCATCGGTCAGGACACCCACGTGGTGACCACCTTCGTGCCGGCTCCCGGGGCGGGCTTCGCCAAGAACATGACCGGCGGCTTCTCGCCCGGCAACCCGCCGACGCTCAACCAGACGTTCAGCTACGACCTGAACGTCACGAACAGCGGCAACGTGCCGCTCGACAGCCTGGTGGTCATCGACACGCTGCCGGTCGAGCTCAACGTCCTGAGCGTGACGACCGGTGCCTACAACGGCGGCCTTGCCAACTTCGCCGCGGGTGAAGGCGTGCGGGTGAGCTATGAGAAGAACACGGCTCTAGGCGTCTTCACCCTCTGGGGAAGCTCCCCGAACACCGGCAGCAGCACGGTGCTGACCGCGCCGCCTCCGGGCCTGGGCGCCGGCGAGTACATCACCCGCATCCGCTGGGAGTACGGCCAGGCCCAGCCCGGCATGGCGCCCACGGTGCGCCCCGTGATCACGGGGCGGATCATCAACCCGGACAACGCGGGCGGCCCGGTGGCCTTCGGCGATTCCATCCAGAACTGCGCGGCCCTCACGGCCGTGTATACGGCCGGCCCCACAAACGTCACCGGCAACGACTGCGAGACTTTCAACCTGAGCGGCCCGTTCGTGCGGCTCGAGCCCATCAAGGAGGACACGGGCGGCGGACCGTTCAACACCGGCCAAGCGGTCTCCTGGCGCCTGAGGGTTCGCAGCAACACGCTGTCGAGCAATCCGGTGCCCCTCGGGAATCTCGTGGCCACGGACCTGCTGCCCGTCAATCTCGTCTTCTCCTCCTGGACGTTCGACGACCAGGGGACCAGCCTGCCGGCGCCTCAGGTCTTCGACCAGATCCCGAACTTCGCCGGCACCGGCCGCACCCTGCTGCGCTGGCGGTGGAACGCCGGCAGCGGCAACCTCGGCGCCGGTCAGGAAGTCCGGATCATCATCAGCACCACCATCCGCAACGGTGCTCCGTTCGGCAACCTGACCAACGACTTCACCCTGGAGAGCGACGCACCGGGCCTCTCCCAGCGCTGCGCCGGCAGCTCGCAGGCCGATACTCTCGACTACGATGAGGACGGGGACACCGCCGAGATTCTCTGCCGTGGCACTGACACCGTCTCGGTGTCCGGCATCGCCCATCTCGACTCCTTCAAGACCATCCAGGGCACCTGCGACGGCGGCTCCGTCTCCAGCTCGGCGGGCACGCTCACGGGCGGCGCCATCGAGTACCGGCTGCGCGTGTTGAACGACGGCACGGTGGCCATGCAGAACTTCGTGCTGATCGACATCCTGCCGTTCGTGGGCGACACCGGCGTCCGGGACACCAGCCCCCGCGGCTCGATGTGGACGCCGCTCCTGGCCGCGCCCATCACGCCGCCGGCCGGCACTGTCATCTACTACTCCACATCCGGCAACCCGTGCCGGCCCGAGGTGGGCGGACCCACGACCTCCTGCGATCCGCCCAACTGGACCACGGTGCCGCCGGATCCCATCACCAGCGTGCGCTCGTTCAAGGTCGAGTTCGGCAGCCGCGTGGTGCAGCCGTTCGACTTCCTGGAGTTCACCTTCTCCATGGTGACCCCGGGCACCGTGCCCGCGGGCCAGCCGGCCTTCAACTCCTTCGCGTACCAGGCGGACCGGGCGGACGGCCTGGGCTCGCTCGCGGCCGAGCCCCAGAAGGTCGGCATCACGATCGGGGCCTGCGAGGCGGCGGCCCTCGGCGACTTCGTCTGGGTGGACGTGAACGCCAACGGCACCCAGGACGACGGCCCCACGGGCCTCAACGGCGTCTACGTCCAGCTCTTCCAGCCCGGCCCCGACGGCCTGCCCGGGACGGTGGACGACGTGCCCATCTCCTCGACCCTCACCAGCAACGGTCCGGACTCCGCTCCGGGCTGGTACCGGTTCCCCGGCCTCGCCCCCGGCAACTACCTGGTCTGCATCGCGAAGCCGGCGACGTTCGAGCTCACGACCCCCAACCAGGGCGGCGATACGGCCGACTCCGACGCCAACCCGGCGACCTCCTGCTCGCCGGTGACCAACCTGACGGCGAACGAGGACGATCCCACGATCGACTTCGGCCTCATCGCGACCCACCTGGCCGCCCTCGGCAACTACGTCTGGTTCGACCGCAACAGCGACGGCATCCAGAACGAGTCGCCCTTCGACGGCGCCAACGGCGTCACCGTCCGGCTGTTCGTCGACGACGGCGACGGCAACCCCGAGCCCGGCGGCGGCGACGTCCTGGTGGCCTCGACGGTCACGGCGGACGACGTCTACGGCCAGCCCGGCTACTACCTGTTCGACGGGCTGATCCCCGGCATCCGCTACTTCGTGCAGTTCGTCCAGCCCGCCTCGGCCACCGGTTTCACCAGCCAGAACACCGGCGGCGACGACACGGTCGACTCCGACGCCGCGCCCGCCAATGGCGCGACGGCGACCGTGATCCTGGCTCCCGACGAGCTCAACCCCACCCTCGACGCCGGCCTGGTGACGGCCACGGGCACCCTCGCCCTCGGCGACCAGGTCTGGATGGAGATGGACAACGACGGCGTCTTCGAGCCCCAGAACGGCGAGATGGGGGTGGACGGCGTGCGCCTGAACCTCTACCTCGACGCCAACGCGGACGGCGTGCCGACCCTCGACGAGTACATCGGCGCCACGACGTCCTTCACCTCCGGCGGCTTCGCCGGCCGCTACCAGTTCAACAACCTGGCGCCCGGCAACTACATCGTCGTCGTGGCTCCCCAGAGCTTCGCCGGCGGCGGCGCCCTGGCGGGCAAGGTGACCAGCACCGGCAACGACCCCGCCCCGGACCCGGATGACGACGCCAACGGCGACGACAACGGCACGGACGTGGGAGCGCTGACGGCCAGCCAGCCGGTGACGCTCACCGACAACGGCGAGCCCACCTCCGAGGACGGCAACAACGACACCAACCTGACGGTGGACTTCGGGTTCATCCCCGGCGTCGCCGGAGCCGTGCCCGAGTTCGACTACGGCGATGCGCCGGACGTCGTGGCGGGCACCGCCCCGGGCGACTACAACACCACGGCTCTCGACTCCGGCGCCTTCCACCAGGTGGGCGTCGCGGGCGCTCCCTTCCTCGGCGCCTGCGTGGACGCCGACGGCGGCTTCAACCAGGACGTCGCCGCCAGCCAGGACGACACCGGCAGCTTCGGCACCGTCGTCGGCACCTGCGCCGGCGGCAATACCGGGGACGATGAGGACGGCGTCGCCTTCACCGGCCCCTTCCAGCCCGGCTCGACGGCGTCGTTTTCCGTCACGGCCGGCGGCCCCGCCGCCTGCGTGCTCGACGCCTGGGTGGACTGGAACCGCGACGGCGTCTTCGGCGACTCGGCGGGCGAGCAGATCGCCACGAGCCTGACCGTGCCCACGGGCGCGCCCACCGTGCTCAGCCCCGGCGTGCCGGCGGGCGCCATCCCGGGCCTGACCTACGCCCGCTTCCGCTGCTCCTCGGCGGGCGGCCTCGCGCCCACCGGTCCGGCGGCCGACGGCGAGGTGGAGGACTACCTCGTGGGCGTCGTCGGCACCGACTTCGGCGACGCCCCGGCGAGCTACGGCACCCAGGGCGCCGGCGCCGCCAGCCACACCATCGACCCCCTGACCCCGCTCCTCCTCGGCGCCTGCGTGGACACCGAGGGCGACGGCCAGCCCGACGCCATGGCCCTGGGTGACGACGCCAACGCCGGCACCAGCCGCGTCGGCTCCTGCTTCGACGACGAAGAGGGCGTCGCCTTCACCTCCGTGATCACCGCTTGCCAGATGGCGACGGTCACCGTCACCACCTCGGACGCCGGCCGTATCGACGCCTGGATCGACTTCAACGCCGACGGCGACTTCGGCGACGCCGGCGAGCAGATCCTCGTCAACCAGACGGTGGCCGCCGGCCCCAACGCTCTGACCTACGCCGCGCCCTGCACGGCCGTTCTGGGCGCCACCTACTCCCGCTTCCGCCTCTCCTCGGCCGGCGGCCTCGCCTCCACGGGCGCGGCCAACGACGGCGAGGTCGAGGACTACGCCGTCAACATCGGCAACGTCGACTTCGGCGACGCGCCCGACACCTACGGCACCACGCTCGGCGCCGGCGGTCCCAACCACCGGATGGTCCCCGGCTTCTCCCTCGGCGCCACCGAGGACACCGAGGCCGCGGGCCAGCCCTCGCCCGGAGCGGACGGCGACGGCGCCGACGAAGACGGCGTCGTCCTGCCCAACGCCGCCATGCTGATCGCCTGCTCGACGGTGGACGTCTCCGTCTTTCTCACCAACACGGCCGGCATCGCGACGCCGCGCCTCGACGCCTGGATCGACTTCGACGGCGACGGCATCTTCAACGACCCGCGCGACCGCGTCGCCACCAGCCTCGCTCTCGTCGCCGGGGCCAACACGGTGCCCATCAACGTGCCCTGCGACGCCCAATCGGCTCCGTCCTATGCCCGCTTCCGGCTGAGCTCGGCCGGCGTCACGACGCCGGGCGGCCCCGCCTCCGACGGCGAGATCGAGGACTACGCCTTCACCTCCAAGGGACTCGACTTCGGCGACGCCCCGGATCCCACCTATCCCACCCTGCTGGCGTCGAACGGCGCCCGCCACGCCGTGCTGCCGGCCGGCAACCCGACCCTCGGCACGGCCGTGGACACGGAAGCCAACGGCCAGCCTAACGCCACCCTCACGGGCGACGACACCGGCGGCACGGACGACGAGGATGGCGTGACCTTCCCGGCTGTCCTCATCCCCGGCACCGACCGCACCGTCCAGCTCTCGACCGGCGCCACGGGCGGCACCGTCTCCTGCTGGATCGACTTCAACCAGGACGGCGACTGGTCCGACCCCGGCGAGGCGATCGTGACCGACGTCGCCATCGGCGCCAGCACCGTCAGCTCCCAGACCTTCCCGGTGCCCGTGGGCGCGTCCCAGGGCACGGCTCCCTCCCGCTGCCGCATCAGCTCGCAGTCTGGGCTGGGCGTGACGGGCGGGGCGCCCGACGGCGAGGTCGAGGACCATCCCGCCATCACCGGCCTGGCCGTGCCCGGAATCGGCATCGCCAAGCGCCTGGTCTCCCTCGAGCGCGAAGCGGCCCAGGTCTTCGAGGTCGTCTTCGCCGTGCGTGTCGACAACCTCGGCAACGTGCCGCTGTCGAACGTGCAGGTGACGGAGAACC
>DATFNZ010000192.1:0-5865 GCA_035266085.1 Thermoanaerobaculia bacterium | reverse complement strand
CTTCTGGTCGGCCGAGGTGATGGCGCGCGACCTGGGCGCCCTGCTCTCCCGCGACGGCGAGACGCTCCCGCCGCTGGCGCTGCGCTACACCGACTGCGCGCGCTGGCAGGAGGAGCGGCTCGAGGGCCCCGAAGGCGATCGGCTGTGGAGCTACTGGAGCCAGCGGCTGGGGGGCGAGCTGCCGCGCCTCGAGCTGGCCACCGACCGGCCGCGGCCGCTCGTCCGCACCTGGGCCGGCGGCGCGCGCAACGCCCGCGTCGGCGCGGAGACCCTGGAGCGGCTGCGGGCCATCGCCCGCGAGCGCGGGGCGACCCTCTACGTGGTCCTCACGGCCGCCCTGCAGACGCTGCTCGGCCGCTACACCCGCCAGGAGGATCTGCTGATCGGCTCGCCGACGGCGGGCCGGAGCGCCGAGGCCATGGCCGGCCTGGTCGGCTACTTCGTCAACCCGGTGGTGCTGCGCGCCGACCTCGCGGGCGATCCGGCGTTCGGCGAGCTGGTGGAGCGTACGCGGGGCGCCGTGCTCGGCGCCCTCGAGCACCAGGGCTTCCCCTTCCCCCGGCTCGCGGAGCGCCTGGTGCCCGAGCGCGATCCCAGCCGGTCGCCCCTGTTCGACGTCCTGTTCGCGTTCGAGAAGGAGCGCTCGGCCGGCTCCTCGGGCCTCGCCGGCTTCGCCCTCGGGGAGGGCGGAGCGGCGCTGTCGCTCGGCGGGCTGGAGCTCGAGTCGCTCGCCCTGGAGCCGCCGGCGACCGACTTCGACCTGTCGCTGATGGCGGCCGAGCTCGACGGCAGCCTGGCCCTGTCCCTGCGCTACAGCGCCGAGCTCTTCGACGCCGCCACGGCCGCGCGGCTGCTGGATCATTTCCGACGGCTGCTGGACGGGATCGCGGCCGGGCCGGAGCGGCGCCTGTCGGAGCTGCCGCTGCTCGGCGAGGCGGAGCGCGAGCAGCTCCTGGCGGCGTTCAACCGGACGGACCGGCAGCGCTCGCGCGAGCCGCTGCTGCACGAGCTCTTCCTGGCCCAGGCGGCCCGGACCCCCGAGGCGGTGGCGATCGTGCACGGCGCCAGCCGCTGGAGCTACCGCGAGCTGGCGGCGCGGGCGGCCGGGCTGGCGGCGCGGCTGCGCGCCGCGGGCGTGGTTGCGGAGATGCCCGTGGGCATCTGCCTGGAGCGCACTCCCACCCTGGTGGCGGCTCTGCTGGGGACGCTGCAGGCGGGCGGCGTCTACGCGCCGCTCGACCCGGCCTATCCCCGGGATCGCCTGGCGGGCATCCTGGAGGATTCGGGCGCGCCGGTGGTGGTGACCGAGGAGAGCTGCCTGGGAGCACTGCCGGATTCGGGCGCCCGCATCGTGCAGGTGGACAAGGACGATGAAAGCGGCGGATCCGGCGCGGAAGGGGGTGGGGAGGCGGGGTCTTCGCGCCTGGCCTACCTGATCTACACCTCGGGCTCGACGGGCCGTCCCAAGGGAGTGGCGATCACCCACCGCAGCGCCGTCGAGATGGTGTGCTGGGCGGGCGAGGTCTTCCCGGCGGAAGACCTGGCGGGCGTTCTGGCCTCGACCTCGATCTGCTTCGACCTCTCGGTGTTCGAGCTGTTCGTGCCGCTGTCATGGGGCGGCGCGGTGATCCTGGCGGTCAACGCCCTGGAGCTGCCGGAGCTGCCCGCGAAGGACGAGGTGACGCTGATCAACACGGTGCCTTCCGCCATGGCGGAGCTGGTGCGCCTGAAGGCCGTCCCCGCCGCCGTGCGGACGGTCAACCTGGCGGGCGAGCCGCTGCGGGGCGCCCTGGCGCGCCGCGTCCTCGAGCTGCCGGGGGTGCGGCTGCTCAACCTCTACGGCCCCTCGGAGGACACGACCTACTCCACCTGGACGGCGGTGGGAACCGAGGGCGAGCCGACGATCGGCGGTCCGCTCAGCAACACGCGGGTCTACCTGCTGGACCGCCATCTCCACCTCGCGCCGCTGGGCGTGCCGGGCGAGCTGTGCCTCGCCGGGGAAGGGCTCGCGCGGGGGTACCTGGGCCGGCCGGAGCTGACGGCGGAGCGGTTCCTGCCCGATCCCTTCGGGGATCCGGGAGCGCGCATGTACTGCACGGGGGACCTGGCGCGGTGGCGGGCGGACGGGCAGCTCGAGTTCCTCGGCCGTATCGACCACCAGGTGAAGGTGCGCGGGTTCCGCGTCGAGCCCGGCGAGATCGAAGCCCTGCTGCTCACCCATCCGGAGGTGAGCGAGGCGGTGGTGGTGGCGCGCGAGCAGGCGCCGGGAGACCTGCGGCTGGCGGCGTTCGTGGTCGCCAAGCCGGGAGACGAAGCGCCGGCGCTGCGGCCGTTCCTGCGCGAGCGCCTGCCGGAGCACATGGTGCCCTGGGTCATCGTGCCGCTGGCGGCCCTGCCGCTGACGCCCAACGGCAAGGTGGACCGCCGGGCGCTGGCGCGCATGGACCTGGCGGCGGAGCTGGCGGCGGCGGGCGATGCCTCGGCCGCGCCGGGCACGCCGGCCGAGGAGCTGCTGGCCGGAATGTGGTGCGAGGTGCTCGGGCTGCCGCGCGTCGGCGTGCACGACAACTTCTTCTCCCTCGGCGGCCACTCGCTGCTCGCCACCCAGCTCGTCTCGCGGCTGCGCGAGGCGCTGGGCGTGGAGCTGCCGCTGCGCCAGATCTTCGAGACGCCCACCGTGGCCGGCCTCGCCCGCCTTCTGCCCGGCCTCGGCGGCGCCGAGGCGCCGGCCGCCCACCGGCCGCTCGAGCCCGGGGGGGACACGCCGCTCTCCTTCGCCCAGGAGCGGCTGTGGTTCCTCGACCGCTTCGAGCCCGAGAGCGCGGCCTACAACATGCCGGCCGCCATGCGGATCACGGGCAAGCTGGACGCCGAGGCCCTCGCCGCCGCGCTGGGCGAGGTCGTGCGCCGCCACGACGTGCTGCGCACCGGGTTCCAGGAGTCTGGCGGCAAGCCCGTCCAGAAGGTCCTGCCCTGGCAGCCCTGGAAGCTGCCGGTGGTGGACTTCACCAGCCTGCCGGCGGCGGAGCGCCAGCCCGCCGCGTCGCGCTGGATCCGCGGCGAAGCGGTCCGCCGGTTCGACCTGACCCGCCCGCCTCTCCTGCGCACCGCGCTGCTCCGGCTCGCCCCGCGGGAGCACGTGCTGGTGGTGGTCCTGCACCACATCGTGGCGGACGGCTGGTCGATCGGCGTCCTGCTGCGCGAGCTGACGGCGCTCTACACCGCCTTTCTCGAAGGCCGGCCGTCGCCGCTCCCGGAGCTGCCCCTCCAGTACTCCGGCTTCGCCGTCCGGCAGCGGGACTGGCTGCGCGGCGAGGTGCTGGATAGTCAGCTCGCCTACTGGCGCCAGGCGCTGGCCGGCGCGCCCGAGACCCTCGACCTGCCGTCCGACCGCCACCGTCCCCACGAGCAGAGCTACCTGGGCGCCCATCTCGGCGTGACGCTGCCCGCCGGCCTGGCGGCGGACCTCGCGGATCTCGCGCGCAGCTTGGGGGCGACGCCCTTCATGGTGCTGATGGCCGGTTTCCAGGTCCTGCTCTCACGGCTCTCCGGCCAGCGCGACCTGGTCGTCGGCTCGCCCATCGCCAACCGCACCCGGCTGGAGATCGAGCCGCTGATCGGCTGCTTCGTCAACACGCTGGCCCTGCGGCTCGACCTCTCCGCGGACCCTTCCTTCGGCGAGCTGGCCGGCCAGGCGCGCGAGGTCACCCTGGGCGCCTACGCCCACCAGGACCTGCCGTTCGAGCGGCTGGTCGAAGAGCTGGTGCCCACCCGGGATGCCAGCCGGACACCCATCTTCCAGGTGCTGTTCGCCCTGCAGAACGCCCCGGCGGGAGCGCTGGAGCTGCCCGGAGTGGCCCTCGAGCTGCTGCCGGTGGAGACGGGCATTGCCAAGTTCGACCTCTCCCTGCTGATCGACGAGACGGCCAGCGGCGCGCTCGCGGGAACCCTGGAGTACAGCGCCGACCTGTTCGAGGCGGCGACGGTGGAGCGCTGGGCCGGGCACCTGACGACCCTGCTCCGCGCCGCCGTGCTCGGTCCGCGCATACGGATCTCGGAGCTGCCGCTGCTCGACGCCGCCGAGCGCGAGCAGCTCGTGCGGGAGTGGAACCGGTACGACGCCGGCTTCCCGGAGCCGGCGCGGCTGCACCGCCGGTTCGAGGCGATGGCGGCGCGCTCGCCCGAGGCGCCGGCCGTCCGCTGCGAGGGCGAGACCGTCTCCTACGGCGAGCTCGAGGCGCGGGCCAACCAGGTCGCGCACCGCCTCCGCCGGCTGGGCGTGGGGCCGGAGAGCCGGGTGGGGCTGTTCGTGCAGCGCTCGGCGGCCATGATGACCGGCCTGCTGGGTATCCTCAAGGCGGGCGGCGCCTACGTCCCGATCGATCCGGACGCCCCGGCCGAGCGGGCCGCCTACGTGCTCGCCGATTCCCAGGCGCGGGTCCTGGTCACCGAGGCCGCACTCGCCGACCGTCTCGGCGGCTTGGCGGACCTCTCGATCCTCCTGCTGGAAGAGGTCATGGACGAGGCCTCCGGCCCCCTCGGCCTGGAGATTCCGGAGGAGTCGGCGGCCTACGTCATCTACACCTCGGGCTCCACCGGCCGTCCCAAGGGGGTGGTGATCGGCCATGCCCAGGCGGCGCGGCTGTTCGACGCCACGCGCCACTGGTTTGGCTTCGATGCCAACGACGTCTGGACGCTGTTCCACTCGGTGGCCTTCGATTTCTCGGTGTGGGAGATCTGGGGCGCGCTGGCCCACGGCGGCTGCCTGGTGGTGGTGCCCTACTGGGTCAGCCGCTCGCCGGAGGCGTTCCTGGACCTGCTGGCGCAAGAGCGGGTGACGGTGCTCAGCCAGACCCCCTCGGCCTTCCGCCAGCTCGTGCAGGCGGATGCGGCGGCCGCGGCCCGGGGGCGCTCCTCCGAGCTGCCGCTGCGGCAGGTGATCTTCGGCGGCGAGGCGCTGGAGCTGGCGAGCCTGGCGCCGTGGATCGCGCGCCGTGGGGACGAGCGGCCGCGGCTGATCAACATGTACGGCATCACCGAGACGACGGTGCACGTCACCTGCCGGCCGATCACGCGGGCGGACGTCGAGGCCGGGCGGGGGAGCGTCATCGGCGAGCCGATCCCGGACCTGCAGGTCTACGTGCTCGACGGCCACCTGGAGCCGGCGCCGCTGCTGGCGGCCGGCGAGATCCACGTCGGCGGCGCGGGCCTGGCGCGGGGCTATCTGGACCGGCCGGAGCTGACGGCCGTCCGCTTCGTGCCCGATCCGTTCGGCCCGCCGGGCGCCCGGCTGTACCGCTCGGGGGACATTGCGCGGCGCCTGCCGGGAGGCGACCTGGAGTACCTGGGCCGCATCGACCAGCAGGTGAAGATCCGCGGCTTCCGCATCGAGCTGGGGGAGATCGAGGCGGCGCTGGCCGCCCACCCGGAGGTCGGCGAGGCGGTGGTGCTGGCCCGTGCCTTCGGCCCGTCCGCCGACACGCGTCTGGTGGCCTACGTGGTGGCGGGAGAAGGGGCCACGGCCCTCGCCCTGCACCAGTTCCTGGCCGCCAAGCTGCCCGCCTACATGGTGCCGGCGGCGTTCGTGCGCCTGGAGCGGTTCCCGCTGACCGTCAACGGCAAGCTCGACCGGCCGGCCCTGCCGGAGCCCGACGAGGCGCGCCTCGATCTCGCCGGCGACTTCGTGGCCCCGCGCACTGCCGCCGAGGCGGCGCTGGCCGGCATCTGGGCCGGCCTGCTGGGCCTCGAGCGCGTGGGCATCCACGACAACTTCTTCACCCTCGGCGGGCATTCGCTGCTCGCCACCCAGCTCGTGTCGCGGGTCCGGGAAACCCTGGGGGTGGAGCTCCCCCTGCGGCGCTTCTT
>DATFNZ010000191.1:0-12612 GCA_035266085.1 Thermoanaerobaculia bacterium | reverse complement strand
TACAAGCTTCGCCCAGGTATCGAGACGGCCACCCTGGCCTTGGCGGCTTTGGCGTCCGTGGTGGCTCCTCTCTTGTACTTCTCGCGTCTTCCCACGCTGGAGGCTTTGTTCGAGACGGTTGCCGCCTGGGGTGCGACCGGGCCTATCTTCTTGCTGCTGATCGGCAACCCAGGCAAACCACGCAGGATTGCCGCGGTCGCGGTCTTTTGCATTTTCAGAGTGGGGATCTACACCTTGGCGGCAATGGGACAAGTCCTCGGATAAGGTCTTGCCGTGCCCGTCCACCCAACCAGGGCGGACGGTCTGCCCTGGTCCGGCACGGAGCTGCCCTGCGAAGCGGGAGGAGTCTCTGGAGGGCCGACGGTTGATTTGCCAGGTCGGGAAGTCGGCCCCGCGAAGCGTCTGTCCTGCCCCACGGGGCGGACAGTTCGACCTGCGGCGTGGTGGTTCACGCCGGGGAGCGGTCGGTTTGCCCCGCGGGGCCGCCCGAAGCCGCCGCAGGTCGAAAGGGCCGCCCCGCGGGGCAGGTACCGGAATTCGCAGGTCGAGATGGCCGTTGTGGCCCTGGGCAGCCCCCCGGGCCATCGTGGACCGTCCGCGTCTCACAGGGTCTGTCTCCCGTAGGAGGTCCGAGGGAAGGGAGCCTCCTTGACACCCTACCCTCCTCTTCGTAGTCTGCGACCGGCTCCGCCGAGCCGCTTCAATCTTCTGATTCCGACAGGAAATTTCGTTATGAAATCAATGCGAACGATCTTCCTCAGCCTGCTGCTCGCCGCCACGTGCCTGGTGCCGACGGTAGCCATCCCTCAACCTCCTGCTCCCGCCCCCGCGCCGGAGCAGAAGCCGCCGGACGAGCAGCTCAAGGACAAGCAGAAGCGCGAGCAGGAGCCGGAGGAGAATGCCACCGAGCTTCAGAAGGAGGCGGCGGAGGGCGGCAAGGGCGCCCCCAAGGAGATCTCCGACAAGAAGGAAGCCAAGTGGGACGTCAACAATCCCCCTGGACCCTCGGCCGAAGTCTCCATCGACGTCACCGAGGGGACCTGGCTCAGCCTGGACGTCAGCCCCGACGGCAAGGAGGTCGCCTTCGATCTGCTGGGCGACATCTATGTGATGCCGATCGGCGGCGGCGAGGCCAAGGCCCTCACCCATGACGTCGCCTGGCAGATGCAGCCCCGCTACAGCCCGGACGGCAAGACCCTGGCCTTCACCAGCGACCAGGGCGGCGGCGACAACATCTGGCTCATGAACCGCGACGGCTCGAACGCCCGGGCCGTCAGCAAGGAGTCGTTCCGCCTGCTCAACAGCCCGTCCTGGACCCCGGACGGCGAGTACGTCGTCGCCCGCAAGCACTTCACCGCCCAGCGCTCCCTAGGCGCCGGCGAGATGTGGCTCTATCACCGCGCCGGCGGCGACGGCCTGCAGCTCACCAAGAAGCCCAACGATCAGAAGGACGCCGGCGAGCCCGTCTTCTCGCCCGACGGCCGCTACCTCTACTACAGCCAGGACATCACCCCGGGGCCGATCTTCGAGTACAACAAGGACGCCAACGGCGAGATCTTCGTCATCCAGCGGCTCGACCGCCAGAAGGGCACGACCCAGCGCTACGTCACGGGCGCGGGCGGCTCCGTCCGGCCCACCCCCTCGCCGGACGGCAAGACCCTGGCCTTCATCCGCCGGGTGCGCGGCAAGAGCGTGATCCACCTGATGGACCTCCGCTCGGGCGAGACCTCGCCGCTCTACGACGGCCTCGACCACGACATGCAGGAGACCTGGTCGATCCACGGCCTCTACCCGACGATGGCGTGGACGCCCGACTCCAAGTCCCTGGTGTTCTGGGCCGGCGGCAAGATCCACCGCATCGACACCAAGAGCAGGAAGGTCTCGAACATCCCCTTCCACGTGCGCACCACCCGCAAGGTCGCTCAGGCCCTGCGCTCTCCCGTGGAGGTGGCGCCCAGGAGCTTCGAGACCCGGATGCTGCGCTGGGTCGGCGTCTCGCCCAAGGGCGACCGGGTGGTCTACCAGGCCCTCGGCCACCTCTGGATCCGCAACCTCCCCGACGGCAAGCCGCGGCGGCTGACCCGCCAATTGTCCCCCAAAGAGGATTACTGGGAGCTCTACCCCTCCTTCTCCCGCGACGGCCGGCAGATCGTCTACACCACCTGGGATGACGACAAGCTGGGCACCGTGCGCGTGGTCTCCGTCGAGGGCGGCGAAGGGCGGACGGTGGTCTCGGCGCCCGGCCACTACCTCGAGCCCGTGTTCTCGCCGGACGGCAAGCAGATCGTCTACCGCAAGGCCGAGGGCGGGTTCGTCCGCACCGCCTCCTGGTCGATGGAGCCCGGCATCTACCGGGTGCCCGCCGGCGGCGGCGAGGCGGAGCTGATCACCGACGATGGCGAGCAGCCGCACTTCGGCGCCGAGAACGATCGCGTCTATTTCCTTCGCTATCCTCCGCGCGTACCCGCCGATGGCAAGCGCAAGCTCGTGTCCATCAGCCTCGGCGGCAAGGACGAGCGGGAGCACCTGAACAGCGACAACGTCACCCAGTTCCAGATCTCGCCCGACGGCCGCTGGATCGCCTTCAGCGAGCGGTTCCAGGCTTACGTGACGCCCCTCGCCTCCACCGGCAAGGCGGTGGACGTCGGCCCCAAGGCCAACGCTCTGCCCCTGCGCCGGGTCACCCGGGACGCCGGCGAGTACCTCCACTGGTCGGGCGACTCGAAGCAGCTCCACTGGTCGCTCGGCCCCGAGCTGTACACCCTCGAGCTCAAGAACGCCTTCACCTTCATGGAGGGCGCCCCCGAGACGCTCCCCGATCCCCCGGCGTCCGGCATGAACATCGGCTTCCAGGCCGAGAGCGACGTCCCCAAGGGCACGGTGGCCGTGGTCGGCGCGCGCATCGTCACGATGAAGGGCGACGAGGTGATCGAGGACGGCACGGTGGTGATCCAGGGCAACCGGATCCAGGCCGTCGGCCCCCGGGCGAGCACCAGGGTCCCGGCCGGCGCCTACGTCGTGGACGGCAAGGGCAAGACGGTCATCCCCGGCCTGGTCGACGTCCACTGGCACGGCTCGTTCGGCTCGGACGGCATCGTGCCGCAGCGCAACTGGGTGACCTACGCCAGCCTCACCTACGGCGTGACCACCCTGCACGATCCCTCGAACGACACCGACACGGTGTTCGCCGCCTCGGAGCTCGCCCGCGCCGGCATGATCACGGCGCCGCGCATCTACTCCACCGGCACCATCCTCTACGGCGCCAACGCACCCTTCACGGCCACCATCGACAGCCTCGAGGACGCCCGCTCGCACCTCCGGCGCCTGAAGGCCGCGGGCGCCTTCAGCGTCAAGAGCTACAACCAGCCGCGCCGCGACCAGCGCCAGCAGGTGATCGCCGCCGCCCGCGAGCTCGGCATGATGGTGGTGCCCGAGGGCGGCTCCCTCTTCGAGCACAACATGACCCAGGTGGTCGACGGCCACACCGGCATCGAGCACTCGATTCCCGTGGCCAAGATCTACGCCGACGTCCGCCAGCTCTGGAAAGGCACCCAGGTGGGCTATACGCCGACGCTCGTCGTTGGCTACGGCGGCATCTGGGGCGAGAACTACTGGTACGACAAGACCCGCGTCTGGGAAGACAAGCGCCTGCTCAGCTTCGTGCCCCAGGAGGTCATCGACGAGCGCTCGCGCCGCCGCGTCACGGCGCCGGACGAGGAGTACAACCATTTCAACAACGCTCGCATCGCCAACGAGCTCTCCAAGCAGGGCGTCAGCGTGCAGCTCGGCGCCCACGGCCAGCGCGAGGGTCTCGCGGCTCACTGGGAAATCTGGATGTTCGCTCAGGGCGGCATGACGCCGATGGAAGCCCTGCGGGCAGCGACGCTGAACGGCGCCCGCTATCTCGGCATGGATAAGGACATCGGCTCCCTCGAGCCCGGCAAGCTCGCCGACCTGGTGGTGCTCGACGCCAACCCGCTCGAGGACATCCAGAACTCGGACAACATCTCGATCGTGGTGCAGAACGGGCGGGTCTACGACTCCATGACGCTGGACCAGCTCGCGCCCGACAAGCACAAGCGCGAGCCGTTCTTCTTCCAGAAGGGGCAGCCCGCCTTCGCCGCCGGCACCAGCCGGACCACGGGCCACGTCGAGGATTGATCCCGGGCCTGCCTGTCACAAGGGGCCCTTCGGGGCCCCTTCCTCCACCCTCCCTCCCTCTAGAACCCTTTCTCGTCCGCCGTCGGCCCGTAGAGCGACGGCACGGGAACGTCGTTGAGCCGCAGATACACGGTCAACTGCCCCCTGTGATGGGCCAAGTGATTGAAGGCGCTGTCGCGGATCGCGACGTACCGCGACACCTCCATCACCACTTGGCCCTGAACGAGCAGCTTCCAGGGCGTCATCAGGTGCTCGTCGGTGGCAGTGGCGAGAGCCTCCCGCGCCTTGGCCAGGGACTTGTCAAACACCTCCAGCAACTCGCGGTTCGTATGGACTTCGGGTGACTGAAACGCGCCCTGCGCGGCGAGATCCAGTTGATCCTGCGTGACTATGGCCGCGGCCCAGGACGGGATCGTGGCGACGAGCGTCGCCAGATACCCGAGGGGCATGGATTTCTCGTGGGGCTTCCAATCGTCACGTCCCTCCGGTACGCGCTCCAGCGCGCGGCGAGTCCCCGCCGCTTCACGTTCCAACTCGGCCAGCAACAGCTCTGCGATCTTGGGCATGGTGGCAATTTCCTCCATTGAAAGATCCAGGGTGGAGTATATCGCAACCACCGTCTCCGCTCATGACACCGACACCAACCCTCGGAGGAAGCGTGCGAACTCCTGCTGAACATTGATCCTATCGGAGTCGTTGTTCCAGTAGTCATCAAACTCGCGCACAAAGTAGTTGGTGATGACCTTCGCGGGATCGGTGATGATGAACATCCCCAATACTTTCATTCCGCTCTGGCCCTGGACGGCATTGATCTGCCAAAGCAGCGTCGTCTCGTCCACGATGACAAAGGTCGTCGGCCTTGTTCCTCTCATTTTTCTCAGGACGACGTTGGAGCGCCTGAGCTTGTCCATCTGAAGATAGTGCTCGGCATACTGCTGGTCGGCGATCTGGTCGAGCTCTTTCCCGCCCTGATATTGCAGCAAGCGGTGGTAAGCGATTTCCGGGTGCCTTTTGATGTAGTCGATCAAGCCTTCGAAGTAGGCTTGCTTTCCGTCTCGATCATCCTGTTCGGCCGGATCCGTATCAAGGAGGTAAGAGGTTAGAGCATGGACTGAATGTTTCGCGCCCCGCACCGCCTTCAAGGCTTCTTCATAGATCTTTCTGTAGCCGCCCTCATCCGCTGCCTTGTAATAGTGGACGGTCATCCTCTCCTGGCGTACGACTTGAACGATGTCATCACGTAGCATGGACATCTTGCTGAAGAAGCTGTCGACCTTGTCGGCCTGAACATCGACCTGCTGTGCGATATTGAGCTCGAGCAGAACCAGGACGAGGCCTGATACGACGACGACGCTCCCGGCGACGGCCAGAGTGACGGTTACGTTTGAGGCTACAGCGGCGTGAACGAAAGCGCCGAGAACCGCGCCTCCGACTGCCCAGAGGGCATGGACGGTCCGCTGATGCTTCAAGATAGCGATTTTGCTGGGCAACTCTTCGGCGCTCAGGCTCATCCGAGCACCGCTCTCAGGACTCGGCTGAGATCCGTCATTGTCTCCCCCTTTCCATGTCCTGCGAAATGGGAGACGCTCTCCGCAGCGAAAGGGGTTAGCCCGGATTGGCTGTCGAGTCGCTTGGAGACTACACGCCGGGCGAGGAGAGGCAAACGCGGAGGACACTCCCGCCGACAGTGCCTGTTGCGCCGACGACGAGGACTTTCATGGGTCCAGTTGACCAAGTCGCCGGGTATCGCCTACGATACCACGGTGAAGAAGAGGCGGGTTGTCCTCGATACCAGTGTCGTAGTGGCAGCTCTCCGCTCGAGACAGGGAGCATCGTACAAGTTGCTCTCCCTTGTTTGGGAAGATCGCTTTGAGATCGCCATCTCCGTACCCTTGCTATTCGAATACGAGGATGCCCTGGCCCGCAGCCTGACGGCAGGCCTATATGAGCAACAGGATATCGATGGTTTTCTCGACTATGTCTGCCAGGTCGCCCATCGGCAGAACATATTCTTCTTGTGGCGCCCATGTCTTCCGGATCCGAAGGATGACCTGGTCTTGGAGTTGGCAGTCGCCGCAGGATGCGAAGCCATTGTTACCCACAACCAGCGGGATTTCGTAGGAACGGATCGCCTTGGCGTGCGAGTTGACGCGCCAAGAGACTTTCTCCGTATTCTCGTGGAGCCCTCATGAGTACCTTGAGCCTCAGATTGCCAGACTCTCTGCACAAGCGCGTTCGCGAGCTCGCTCAGCAGGATGGGATCTCCATCAACCAGTTCATCAGCACAGCCGTGGCTGAAAAGCTCTCGGCCCTGTTGACGGAGGAGTATCTGGAGGAGAGGGCAAAGCGTGGCAGCCGAGAGAAGTTCCTGGCCGTGCTCTCCAAGGTGCCCGATGTCCCGCCCGAGCCTGGTGATGAGCTGTAGAGGCCAGTAGCCCGAGGTCGCGCTCAGGCCCCGCGTTCAATCCGAGCCACTCGCCCGGTATGGCGCCCACCCCCCGTTCGTACATAGGATGTGCGTCCGGTGATTCGCCAATGACAGGCATCGATCCCAAGCTCGTAGCCACGCTGGTGGCCATGATGGTAGCCCTTCAGGCCGTCTGCTGGCTGCTGGCCCAGGGCCTGCGGGTGCGGCTGGGGAAGAGCGCCATGCTCGGCGGGGTGATCGCGCCTCTGGTGGTCCTCGCGCCCTGGCTCGCCGGCAACCCTCTCCTCGTGCCCGGCGACGTCCTGGGGCAGGTGGTGCCCGGAGCTCCCGTGATCGAGCGCTCCAGGGCCAACTCGCACGACCTCCTGAACGACGTGGTCTATCAGATCCTGCCCTGGGAGCTCGAGGTCCGGCATGCGCTGGCCGAGCGGCGCCTGCCTCTCTGGTCGGACGCGCTCGAGGGGGGCAGCTCGCCTTGGGCGAACCCGCAGGCGGGCGCTCTTTCACCGCTCCAGATGGCCTCCCGCGGCCTGCCCATTCAGCACCACTTGCTGGGCACCCTGGCGCTCAAGCTGCTCGTGGCGTTCCAGGGCACCTGGGTCCTGGCGCGCCTGGCCGGCCGCAGCCGCGCCGCTTCGCTGCTGGCGGCGGCGGGATTCGCGCTGGGCGGCGGGATCTTTTCCTGGGGCCTCTATCCGGTCACGGCGACGGCGGCCTGGGTGCCCTGGCTCGCGGCCGGCACCATCCGCCTGTTCCGGCGGCCGGGACGACGGGCGATCGCCACCACGGCGGTGATCACCGGCATCCTCCTGCTCTCCGGACATCCCGAGACGGCCGCGTTCGGCGGGCTCCTGGCCGCCGTCTGCGGCATCGGCCTGCGCCGGCGGGCGATCGGGTTCCGCCGGGGCTTCACGGCGGCGGCACTGGCGGCGCTCCTGGGCTTCGGACTGGCGGCGCCCCACATCCTGCCGTTCGTGGCGATCGTGCCGGACTCCCAGCGCTCCCGGGACATGCTGGCCCATGAGTTGCCCTCCGGTCCCGTATCGCTCCTCGCGCCGCTGACCTGGTTCGCGCCGGGCTATGGCGGATTCGTGGTCGCCCCCGTCAACCCGCACGTCTATGGCAGGCCGTACCAGGATCCCTTCCGAGGCCCCTTCAACTGGGCCGACTCCGAGGCCGGCTACACCGGCCTGGTGGCTTTCGCGGGAGCCCTGATCGCCCTGTTCGCTGTGCGCGACCGCCGCGCCTGGCCCTTCCTGGGCTTCGCCATCGCGAGCCTGCTCCTGGCGTCACGCTTCCTGCCGCTCTCGATGCTGCTCGAGCTCATCCCGCCGCTCAAGGTGCCGGCCTATTCGCGCTGCCTGCTTCCCGGCTCGCTGGCGCTCTGCATCGCCGGGGCCTTCGGCGTCGATCTCCTGCTCTCCAGGAGGCGGACCCGCGGCCGGCGCGAGGCGCTCGCCTGGGTGGGGATCGGGGCCGCGGCCGTGGCGAGCCTCTGGGCCGCGGCGGACGAGTGGACGATCGGCCTCTGGGCCGGACTGTACGCGGCCTTCGTGGTGGCACGGCTGCGCCCGCGGTGGGGAGCCCTGGCGCTCGGTACGGTCCTCCTGATCGACCTCGTCCCCTGGTCGCGCAGTCTGCTTCCGGAGGGGCATCCGTCCCATTTCTATCCGCGGACGGAGATCATGGACATCCTGGCCAAGGAGGCCGGGGACCCTGCGGAGGGACGGGGCGCCGGCGGCGACCTCCTCCTCTATCCGAACCTGCTCCCGGCCTATGGGATCGCCGATTTCCGGCCCCACAATCCGCTGGCTCCCGTGCGCCAGCTCGACGTGCTGGGCGCCGCCTTCGGCTTCCATCCAACGATGAATCACTACTTCGCGCCGGTCCGCAACGTCGACCATCCGCTGCTCGATTTCCTCGGCGTGCGGGTGGTGCTCGGCAGCCCCGCCGTGCCTCCCAGCCGCACGCTGGAGCGGATCGACGGCGACCGCTTCCCCCCGTTCACCCTGTACCGCAACCCAGACCCTCTGCCCCGCTGGTTCTTCCCCGAGGCGGTGGACGCGATCGGCCGCAACGGCGTGGCGGGCTGGATCGTGGGCCTCGAGAACCCGCGCCGGGTGGCCGTGTTCCGGGACGAGGTGGGTTCCTGGCGGCCGGCCCCGGGCCCGGTGCCTCCGCCGGCCGTCCTCGCCTCCTCGCCGGGCCGAGTCCTCCTGGAGGTACCCACCGGAAGCCCGAAGGTCCTGGCGAGCTCCGTCGCCTGGTCGCGGGGCTGGTCGGCCTACTCGGACGGCCGGGCCCTCAGGACTCTGGTGGTCAACGGCGCCTTCCTGGGCGTCCGGGTTCCCGGCGGGGTGTCGCGGATCGAGCTCCGGTTCCTGCCGCCCGGCTTCACGCCCGGCATCGCGGCCTTCGCCATTTCGGCGCTCGCCCTGGTCTTCCTTTTTATCGGCAATACTTTGCCAGCTCTCCTCGGCCGTGCACCCGGATCCGGTGGTCGGGATCGACGGAGATGAGGCCGCGCTGCTTGAGCTCGACGATGACCTGGTTGACCCGCTCGCGCGAGGCCCCGACGATCTCGGCGAGGTCGCTCTGGGTGAGCCGGATGGGAATCCTCACCTCTCCCCCCGCCTGCTGGCTGCCGTAGCGGTCGGCCAGAGCCAGGATCTGGCGGGCCACCCGGCCGGAGACGTCCAGGGTGCAGAGCGCCTGGATCTGCTCGTTGGCGAAGCGCAGCCGGTTGGCCAGCAGGCGGACCAGGTTGTTGGCCAGCGGCGCCATGGTGCGCAGGCAGGACTGGAACGTCAGCCGGTCCATCCAGAGGAGGCGCGAGGGCTCGGTGGTGACCACGTTCGCGGAGCGCCCGGCGCTGTCCACCAGGCTCATCTCGCCCACGGTGTCCCCGGGGCCCAGGAAGGCGAGGATGACCTCCCGGCCGTCGGCGCGGGTGACGTAGATCTTGACGGTGCCCTGGAGCAGCACGTAGACGACCTCGCCCGGCTGCTCGGCGGTGATGAAGTGGGTGCCGGCTTGCACTGTCTGGGAGCGCAGCAGGCCGTTGAGCTCCGCGAGGCGCTCCGGCGCGAGTCCCTGGAACAGCTCCAGCTCGCCCAGCGCCCGCGGATCCTCGACGGCGGCCATGAGGCCTACCTTCCGATCAGCGGTGCCAGCGCCTCGACTCCGCGCTCGATCACGTCGGGCGGTGCCGCCGTGAAGCAGAGGCGGACGTGGGTGGGATAGGGGCCGAAGCTCGACCCCGGAGCGAGGAAGAGGCCGCGCTCGACGCAGCGCTCGAGGAAGCCGGAGAGGCCCTTCTCGTCCAGGTGATCGGCGACGTCGAAGAACAGGAACGTGCTCCCCAGCGGAGCTTCCAGCCCCAGCCGCTCCGCCACCCGCCGGCCGGTCTGCCGGTACTGCTCGCGCGCCCGGGCGATCCAGGCTTCCCCCGGCCCGCCGAGCACCCGCAGGGCGGCGATCTGGGCGGCCGTGGGCGTGCTGTAGAAGCTGTGCATGCCGATCTTGCGCAGCTCGTTGACGGCCTCGGGAGGGGCCACCACGTAGCCGCAGCGGTTGCCCGCCATGCCATAGGCCTTGGAGAAGGAGTGGGTGGCGAAGGTGCGCTCGGGCGCCAGGGGACGGGAGTAGGTGTGCTCGCCCTCGTAGACGTAGTCCTCGTAGACCTCGTCCGCGATGATCCAGAGGTCCTCGGCCGCCGCCCACTCGACCAGCGCCTCGACCCAGGAGCGCGGGATCAGGCGGCCGGTAGGGTTGCTCGGGGTGTTGAGGTAGAGGGCGACGGTGCGACCGGTCCGCCGCCGGCGCACGGCTTCGACGGCGGTCTCGGGCGAGTCGGCCTCGCCGAAGAAGGGGACGTCGACGGGCACGCCGCCGAAGGACTGGACGATGCCGGTGATCAGCGGCCAGTGAGGCGCGAGCTGCAGCACCTCGTCTCCGGGAGCCAGGATCGCCCCGGCCACCGCGCCCAGGGCGCCCGTGGCGCCGGTCGCCACCAGGATGTTCTCGCGCCCGGTCGGAACGCCGGTCCGCTCCCGCACCCGCTCGGCAATCGCGTCGAGCAGGGCGGGCATGCCCTGGGGCGCCGCGTAGCGATGCATGCCGGGGTGCTCCGTCACCCGTAGATCCTCCATGCGGCAGCCCTCGGCGGGCTCCATCCAGGTATCCCCGACGTGCAGGGGGTAGACCTCACCTTTGTAGGTGGCGAGCTTGTGGGCCAGGGCCGAATAGACGGAGCCGGCGATGTCGTGGACGGAAGGGGAGAAGTGGCGGGGCATGGGGTTGGAATCGTACCGCAAAGTCTCCAATGCCCGATGGCAACGGAATCCGTCCATGGGGGCGACGCCAGTTTACGGTACGGCAGGAAAATCAGGCGCCGCTTGCGGTAATCTTTCCCCACATTGCATGCCGACCGCTTCACCCGCGCCGCGCTCGCCTGGGCGCTTCTCCTGAGTGTGCTGGGACTCCTCTTCGTCCAGGGAGAGGAAGCCTGGCGCGGCTCGAGGAGGCGTCTCGGCTTCGTGGCGGACGAGGAAGCGCAGGGGGTCCTGGTGGAGTCCGTCATGCCTGGCCAGCCAGCGGACCGCGCCGGCCTGCGCCCTGGCGACCGGATCCTTGCCGCCGCCGGCCGGTCCGTGGCCGATCTCAGCGAGTACGAGAGGGTAGGCACGGGTTTCCGGCGCGGCCGGCCGGTGCCGCTGCGGATCGAGCGCGGCGGCGAGATCCTCGACCTGAAGGTGGTCCCCGGGGGCACGCCCCGCTGGGGCCTCCTCGCCATGAGCTGCCTGACGGCCTTGGGGTTCCTGGGCGTGGCGCTCCTCGCCCTGACCCGGGGCATCGGTGACATGCGGGTGCGTCTGCTCTTCGGGTTCGCTGCTGCTGGGGCCCTGGAGATTGCACTGCCGATCAACGTCGTCGGCCGCGTTCTGCCCGCCGCGGTGTCGGCCTACTACCTGCTGACCGGCCTGCAGATCGGCCTCGAGCTGCACCTGGCTTCGCTCACCCCCGAGCGCCCGAGGTGGCTGCGCGCCCGCCCCTGGATCGTGCCGCTCTACTACGGCGCCGGCCTGGGGCTGGGGCTAGCGAGCTGCGCCACCTACCTGAGCCAGGAGGTGATCGGCCGGCGGATCTTCCCTTGGACCATGGACGAGATCGGGCGGCTGCTGGACGAGGTGGGGCTGCCGGTCTGGGCCCTCGCCGTCACCCTGCTCCTGGCGTCCCAGGCTCTGCGCCACCCCGAGCCTCGGGGACGGCAGCAGGCCGGCCTGGTGCTGGCGGCGGCGATTCCCTGGCTGCTCTTCATCGTCTCCAGCACGGTGCTCGAGCGGTCCGGCGTGCCGCTGCCCGACTGGGTCTGGCCGCTGGAGACGCTGATCCTGCTCGGCCATCCGGTGGCGTTCTTCGCCGCCATCTTCCGCTATCACCTGTTCGACCTCGAGCTCGTGGTGCGCCGCGGCCTCCTCTACACCACGCTGACGGGGGCCCTGATGCTGGTGTTCTACGCCGCCCTGGGGGCCGGCGGCGCGATCTTCTCCCGCCTCGTGGCGGGGAGCGAGACGGTGTGGTCCGCCGCCAGCGCCACGCTGCTGCTCGGCCTGGTGTTCTCCCCTCTGCGCAGCTCGCTCCATCGAGTGATCGACCGGCGGTTCTTTCCGGAACGCGAGGCCCTCCGCCGCCGGCTGATCGATCTCGCGGCAGAACTGCCCGCCCTGGGCAAGCTGCCGCGGATGGGCGGCCACCTGGTCGAGCGGACGGCGTCGATCTTCACGGCCCGATGGGTCGCGCTGCTGATCGCCCATCCTGAGACCGGCCTGATGAGCGTCCTCGCGGCGACGCCCGGTGCTCCGGATATCCTCGGCGGGAGCGAGCCGGACGGCCTGAGCGTACCGTTGCTCAGCCGCGAGCGGCCCATCGGCGCGCTGGTCCTGGGCCGTAAGGAGGGGAGCCGGTCCTATCCGGCCGAGGAGATCGATCTCCTGAACCTGCTGGCCCACCACGCGGCCATC
>DATFNZ010000190.1:0-7552 GCA_035266085.1 Thermoanaerobaculia bacterium | reverse complement strand
GGTGGCGTGGAGCTGGTAGGTGGCGACGTAGAGGTTCATCAGCCGCCCGCCCTGGTGCTCCGAGTCGACCAGGCGGGAGGCGAGCTCCTTGACGTCCGACTCCGCCGTGGCGAGGCGGCGCTCCAACTCGGCGATGCGCTCGTCGGAGTTGGTGTCGTCCCGGACCTCCGTCTTCTCCTGCAGGTTCGCCTCGACGACCCGGATCAGCTCGCCCGCGCGCTCGAGGGTCGAGCGCAGCTCGGCGATGAGCTCCTGCCCGGCGATGCCCGCGCTGCCGGCGGCATCGAGGCGCGCCTTGGGCGAGTCCGTGGCGCTCCTCTCGCTCAAGCGGCGGAACCCTTCACGTCCAGGCGTGCGATGACGTCCAGGATCTCCTCGCTGTGGAACGGCTTCTTGATGTAGGCGGTGGCCCCCGCCTCCAGCCCGCGTGCCGTGTCCTCCTCGCGCCCCTCGGTGCTGATGATGATGACCGGGAGATCGGACCGCGAGCCGTCCGCGCGGAGCTGGGCCAGGAACTCCAGCCCGTTCATGTTCGGCATGTTGATGTCGAGCAGCACGAGGTCGATGTCCGCATGCTCCTGCAGACGGTCGAGGGCCTGGCGGCCGTCGGAAGCGTAGACCAGCGCGTACTGCCGCAACATCACCTCATACATCTTGTGCATCAACTTCGAGTCGTCGACGACCAGCACTTTCCTTGGCTGCACAGCGCTCTCCCGGAAGGAATCGACGCATTTTAGCGCACTGGGGACGTGCCGAGGGTGTCCCGGCGCAATCCCACGACCCTGGCTCTCTTGTCCCAGCCCGGAGTGTAGCCAAATGAGCATGGGCGTTTCAAGGATCGTCCCGCCGGACGCAGGGATCGTCAGGGATGGTGAAGTAAAACCAGGGGGGAGATTGGTGGAGCCGATCGGGATCGAACCGACGACCTCTTGAATGCCATTCAAGCGCTCTCCCAACTGAGCTACGGCCCCACAGGGACGCGGATTGTATAGAGGTGCGGGCGAGGGTGTCAAACGGGGGGACGAAGAGGCGGTTCCGCCGGATCTTGCTCCGGCACCTGGAGCGCGCCGAAGCCGAACCGCCGGGCCAGCTCGGCCTTGAGCGCCGGGATGCCCTCCCCCGTCTCGGCCGAGACCCACAGCCCGCCGTTTCTGGGCTCGTCCGCGGAGACGAGGTCGCTCTTGTTGTAGACCTCGATCACCCGCTCGCGATCGACCCCCAGCTCGTCCATCACCTGCTCCGCCACCTCCGCCTGCTCCCGCCAGCGGGGATGGCTGCGGTCGATGACGTGGAGCACGAGGTCGGCCGCCGTGATCTCGCCCAGGGTGCTGCGGAACGAGGAGACCAGGTGGTGGGGCAGCTTGCGGATGAAGCCGACCGTGTCGGCGAAGACCGCCGTCCTGGCGCCGTCCACCGAGCCCTTGCGGAGCTTGGCGTCGAGCGTCGCGAACAGGCGATCCTCGGCGAGCGTGCCGGCGGCCGTCAGGCGGTTGAAGAGCGTCGACTTGCCGGCGTTGGTATAGCCGGTCAGCGCCACCGTGGGCGCGCCGTCGCGGCCGTGGCGCTGCACGCCGCGGGTGCGCTCGATCTTCTCCAGGTCCGCCTCGAGCCGGCGAATGCGCACCCGCAGGGCGCGGCGGTCCTGCTCGAGCTGCTTCTCGCCCTCGCCGCCGCGCTGGCCGGCGCCGCCGCCCTGGCGGGAGAGATGGCTCCACTGCCGGGTCAGGCGCGGCAGCATGTACCGGAGCCGGGCGAGCTCCACCTGCGTGCGGGCCTCGCGGCTGCGCGCCCGCTGGTCGAAGATGTCCAAAATCAGGGCGCTGCGGTCCATCACCGAGAGCTTGGTCGCCGCCTCCAGGTTCTTGACCTGGCTCGCCGAGAGGTCGTCGTCGAACAGCAGCAGCTCGGCGCCCAGCTCATGGGCGGCTGCGCCGATCTCCTCCGCCTTGCCCTTGCCGATGAACGTTGCCGGGTCCGGAGCCTTGCGCGCCTGCATGGCGCGGCCGACGACCCGGGCGCCCGCCGTATCGGCGAGCTGCGCCAGCTCGTCCAGGTGCTCCTCGACGACGTAGCCCGGCTGGCCCGGCAGGATGAGACCGACCAGGAATGCCCGCCGGAGGCGTGCAATGCGGCTTTCTTCAGGGCTCTGCAATGTTTGGGTCCGTGCTGTATTCTAGGAGAGTTGGGAGTTGCGGGTCAAAATTCGGCCCGATTTCTTCAACACTGGAGTGATTCCATGCATTCCTCCTTGGATTCAAGCGCCACAGATTCGAGCGCCACGCCGGAAGCGGCGGCTCCCGGCACGCGGCCCGCCGTCAGCCTGGGCTGGCCCGGGCGGCTGGGACTGATCGCCCTCGTCGTCTGCGCCCTGACGGCTTCCTTCTGGCCCCGCGGCGACAAGACCTTCCAGGAGCCCGGCGGCTTCCTCTACGACGACACCGGCAAGGCCGCCACTCTCGGGCCGCGCCTGGCGCCCGTCACCCTGGTCCACTTCTGGGCCACCTGGTGCCCGCCCTGCATCCAGGAGATCCCCGCCCTGCAGCGCCTGTCCGGCGACTTCGCCCGGCACCACGGCTTCAAGGTCCTGATGGTGGCGGTCTCCGATTCCAAGGACAAGGTCCGCTCTTTCCTCGGCTCGGGGTCGGAGGGGGTGCTGTTCGATCCCCAGTGGGAGGTGGCGAACCGCTACGGCACCGACAAGCTGCCCGAGACCTACCTCGTGGTCAACGGCCAGGTGGTGAGGAAGTTCGTCGGCATGACCAACTGGGACGATCCCTCCCTGCGCAAGGAGATCGAGGCGCGCCTGCAGACCTCGGGCTCGACCGCCGCGCTCCACCTGCCCGGGACATGACGGACGTCTGGGAGATCGCCGGCAAGATCGGCCTCGCCGCCCTCCTCGGCGGAGTGGTCGGCGCCGAGCGGGAGTGGACCGGCAAGTGGGCGGGCCTGCGAACCCATATGCTGATCGCCGTCGGCTCGGCCCTCCTCACCGACCTCTCGATCCTCGTCGGTATCCGCTATGCCCAGGGGAGCAACGCCTGGGACCCCGGGCGGATCGCGGCGCAGATCGTTTCCGGCGTCGGTTTCATCGGCGCCGGCACCATCATCCAGTCACGGGGCGCGGTGCACGGCCTGACCACCGCCGCCGGCCTGTGGGTAGCCTCCGCGATCGGCATGGCCGTGGGCGGCGGCTTCTATACCGAAGCGGTCCTCACCTCCCTGGCCCTGCTGGTGATCCTCACCTTCCTGCGGCCCGTCGAGCGGCTGCTGAACGGCGGCCTGCACACCGTGGTGCTGCGGCTGGGGCCCGGCCAGAAGCTCTCACGGGTGCTGGACCTGGTGGAGGAAGCGGGGCTCGAGACCCGGAAGATCTCGGTATTCCGGTCCACGGAGGGCGTGTCCCTCCAGGTCAGCTTCAAGGGAAATCCCGGCGATGCCCAGCGGCTGGTCCGCCTGGCGGGCAGGGAGGATCTCGCGGCCAGCGACGAGGAAGACGAAGGGGAGGCGCGCCGGGGGCCGTTTCCCTGAGGCGGCCCCCCTCGCCGCCAAGCTAGAAGTGGAAAGCCACGCCGAGGTTGCCGATGGCGAAGAACTGCTGCTCGTCGAAGTCGACGTAGTGGCCCGAGAGCTCGGCCTGAATGCCCAGCCAGCGGTTGACCGGCAGCTCGCCCGTCACCCCCACGGCCAGCCCCCACGAGCTCTCCCGCGAGTCGTCGCCCGAGAATTCCGTCCCCTCCAGCCGGTAGCCGCCCAGGGCGATGTAGATCCCCGAATCGAAATACCCCTCGGGGGCCCGGTACTCGCCGCCGATCGTGGCGTATTTGAGCTCGGCGTCCAGGAGCGGGCCGAAGCGCTCGTCCTCGTCGAGCGTCAGCATCCCGGTGCGCAGGACCAGATGGGTGTGCGACTCGGTGACGAGCCCCAGGTTGAGCTGGTAACCGGTGTTGGTGAGGCTGTCCCCTGGCTCGGCGTCGAGGGAGCCGCCGATGGCGCCGAAGACGCCGACGGTATAGTTATAGAGCTCCTGAGCGCCGGCGGCGCCGGGCAGCAGGAGCAGACCGCAGATCAGCAGGAGCCTGCCAAGCAGGCGATGGTTCCGGATCAAAGTCTCCTCCTTCGTGGCGGATAGTGGCGGCTGCCGTTTGCTTGGGACCGCCAGAATTCCTGAGAGTATAGCGTCACGTTGGTTCCGAACCCGGAGGAAACAAGCCGGCGCGCCGCGCCGCCCCCCAATGGCTGACCCGTTATACGCTCCGGACGCCCGCCGCGTCACGCCGCCGGCCGGCAGCCGTCTGCTCGACCGGCTCCTCCACGCGCTGCTGCCCGCTCCGTGCCTCGGCTGCGGCCAGCCGCTCCCCGCCGCCGGCACGTCGCTCGGGCTCTGCGCACGCTGCCGGGCCACCCTGGCGCCCCTGCCGCGGCAGGCCTGCGCGATCTGCGCCCGGCCCCTGGCCGCTCATGCCCTGCCGGAGGACTACCGCTGCGGCGCCTGCCGCGAGAGGCCGCCCGCCTTCGACCGCCTGCTCGCCCTGTGGAGCTACCGGCCGCCCCTCGATTCCGTGGTGCGCGGGCTCAAGTTCGGACGCCTGGACTACCTCGGGAGCCATCTGGCCGCCGCCCTCGCGGCAGGGCTGGGAGAGCGGCTCGCCGGCTTCGACCGGGTCGTCCCCGTGCCCCTCCACTGGCGCCGGCACCTCTCGCGGGGCTATAACCAGGCGGAACGGATCGCGCGCCCGCTGGCCGGCCGGCTCGGACTCCCCTGCGCGGCCCTCCTCTCGCGCCGCCGGGCCACGCCGCCGCAGAGCCTGCTGGGCAAGACGGACCGCCTCGCCAACCTCCGGAAAGCCTTCCGGGTTCCCAGCCCCGAAAAAGTCCGCGGGCTTCGCATCCTCCTCATCGACGACGTCGCCACCACCGGCGCCACCCTCGACGCCGCGGCCGCCGCCCTCAAGAGCGCCGGCGCGGCGGCCGTCACGGCGCTGGTCGCGGGGCGGACGCCGCTCGATCCTCTCGCCCGCCGGGAGCCCGGTTTCCCTTTCGAAGCTCGAGGTGTCCAAGGATCATGAGCCCCATGCGATCGCCATTCCACGACCCGCGCCTGTACCAGATCCTGGTCCTCGCCTCCCTGCTGGTCTACGGCGTGACCCGTCTCGACCTCGAGATCCGCCCAGGCCGGGCCGTCGCCCTGCTCGCGGCCGCCCTCCTCACCCAGTACGCCTGTACCCGGATCTGGCGGCTGCCGGCGTTCGATTCGCGGAGCGCCCTGATCTCGGGCCTGTCGCTCTGCCTGCTGCTGCGCACCAACTCGGCCTGGCTGGCCGTGCTCGCCGCGGGAGTGACGATCGCCAGCAAGTTCGTGCTCCGCGTCCGCGGCAAGCACGTCTTCAACCCCACGAACTTCGGCATCGTGGCGATGATGCTCGCGACGGGCGCCGTCTGGGTGTCGCCGGGCCAGTGGGGAAACGCGGCCTTCTTCGCCTTCCTGCTCGCCTGCCTGGGCGGCTTGGTGGTGAACCGGGCGGCGCGCAGCGACGTCACCTACGCCTTCCTCGCCTTCTACCTGGCCATCCTCTTCGGGCGCGCCCTCTGGCTCGGCCAGCCGATGACCATCCCGCTCCATCAGCTCGGCAGCGGCGCGTTCCTGATCTTCACCTTCTTCATGATCTCGGACCCCAGGACGACGCCCGATTCGCGGGCCGGCCGCGTCCTGTTCGCGCTCCTGGTCGCCCTCGGCGCCGGCTTCGTCCACTTCGTGCTCTACCGGCCCAACGGGCTCCTCCTCTCCCTGGCCTTCCTCTCGCCGGCCGTGCCGCTGATCGACCTGCTGCTGCCCGGCCAGCGGTACGCCTGGCGCGGGGCCGGGGCGCCGGCCCCGATCACCGTCCCCTCTCTCCTCGAAGAAAGGAGATTCGCATGAAACGGCTCCTCACCGCGCTCTTCGCGACGGCCTCCCTGACCCTGGCCGCCGGCACCGCCGCGGCCTTCTGCGGCTTCTACGTGGCCAAGGCCGACACCAAGCTTTTCAACCAGGCCTCGCAGGTCGTTCTGGTCCGCGACGGCGACCGCACCGTGCTGACCATGGCCAACGACTTCAAGGGGGATCCCAAGGAGTTCGCCGTCGTCATCCCCGTTCCCACCGTCCTCCAGCGGGAGCAGATCCACGTGGCGGAGAAGGCCCTGCTCGATCACCTGGACGCCTACTCGGCGCCGCGCCTGGTGGAGTATTTCGACGAGAACCCCTGTATGACGGTGGCATACGAGACCCGGGCCCAGGCTCCCATGGCCGCCGGCGCCGCGGAGGGCGGGAGGGCGGACCGTGCCAAGAGCCTGGGGGTGACCATCGAGGCGCAGTACACGGTGGGCGAGTACGACATCCTGATCCTCTCGGCCAGGGAGAGCCAGGGCCTCGAGACCTGGCTGGTGGAGAGCGGCTACCGCATCCCCCAGGGGGCCGGCCGGGTGCTCGGCACCTACCTCAGGCAGGGGATGAAGTTCTTCGTCGCCAAGGTCAACCTGAAGGAGCAGTCGAAGCTCGGCTTCACCTACCTGCGCCCCATCCAGGTGGCCTACGAGAGCCCCAAGTTCATGCTCCCCATCCGTCTGGGCATGGTCAACGCCAACGGCCCCCAGGAGCTGTTCGTCTTCGCCCTCACCCGCAAGGGGCGGGTGGAGACCACCAACTACCGTACCGTCCGCCTGCCTTCGGACGCCGAGGTCCCCCTCTTCGTCAAGAACGACTTCGGCAACTTCTACAAGGCGATGTTCGGCCAGCAGGTCAAGAAGCAGGACATGCGGACGGTGTTCCTCGAGTACGCCTGGGACATGGCCTGGTGCGACCCGTGCGCGGCCGATCCGCTCTCGGCGGACGAGCTGCGGCAGCTCGGCGTCTTCTGGGCCGGCAGCGGCGGACGGACAGACACCATGCAGGGGGGAGCGCAGGACGTCTTCCTCTCCCGCCTCCATCTCCGCTACGACTCGGAGCACTTCCCCGAGGACCTGGTCTTCCAGGAGACCGGCGACCGGCAGAATTTCCAGGGGCGCTACATCCTGCGCCATCCCTGGACGGGAGGCGACCGCTGCGAGGCGGCCCAGGCCTACCGCCGGGAGCTGCCCAAGCGCTTCGACCAGCAGGCCCAGACCCTCGCCTCCCTCACTGGCTGGGACGTCAACAAGATCCGCGGCCGGATGAACCTCAAGGCGGGCTCGTCCGGTCCGGCGCAGGACGAGCCCTGGTGGAAGACGATCTGGAAGGATTGAGGCGCTACCGCGCCGGTGAGGCCGCCTTGACCGCCACCGGCGCCAGCTCCTTCACGGCCGGGCCCTCCAGAATGCCGCCGTCGATCCCGAAGCGGCTGCCGTGGCAGGGGCAGTCCCAGCTCGTCTCGGCCGAGTTCCAATGGACCAGGCAGCCGGCATGGGTGCAGACCGGCGAGACGGCGTGCACGGCGCCGGACGGATCCCGGTAGACCGCCGCCTTCTCGCCTCCGATCTCCACCACCCGCCCCTCCCCCAGGGGCACCTCGGCGAGCTCCTGGACCTTGGGCACCGTCAC
>DATFNZ010000189.1:0-12875 GCA_035266085.1 Thermoanaerobaculia bacterium | reverse complement strand
CGGTGGCCGTAAGTAGCACCCATCCACGCCATTTACATGGCTACAGATGATTCCGGCGATTTAGCCACAAACTCAGCCAAGTCAATCGGTTGCGCCAATTCTTGGCTCTTCCTTGGAAGAACTTCGGTTTAAGGTCCGGCGGATGAACTTTAAGCCGGAGTAGGGCGGCCCTTTCGTTTCTCGGGCTTCAGGCTATCAGAAATTATAGACCGTGAAGATGCCGATCTCGTTGTACTTGCCCTTTTCCCTCGCGTTGACCGACCCGATGGTGCCGTTGCCGGTGCTCACGGTGCCACCCTCGACGTCGGCGTATTTGTAAGCCAGGGATGCGGCGAACGCTTTGTTGAGCGTCCACTGCAAGCCGGCATTGTAGTAGGTGAATTGGAGGTTCGGCTTGAGGTCCTTGCTGGGATCGGCCTGGTCGTAGCGGCCGAAGAGGGTGTACTTGGGATTGAGGACGAGCTGCGCCCATCCCGAGAAGCCGTCGGACTTGTCGGTGGCGGTGGTGATGACGTTGCTCCAGTTCTTGGCCTGGAAGTACTCGCCGCCGATCCTGAAGCGGTCGGTGTTGAAGGCGACGAGGGCGTTGCCGCGCGTGGCCGTGTGCCTGGCCGGAGCGGCGTCGGTTTCCAGCCCGCGCTTGCCGCTGTAGCCGCCGATGCCGAGGTTCAGCCCCTTGACCGGAGTGAAGGAGAGCCGGCCCTCATAGTCCACACTCTTGCTGCGGGTAGGGTTGCTGAAGCCGCGGCCGTTGCCGGCGGTGAAGGCATAGCCCCACAGCGGATTGGTACCGGAAACGTGGAGGCCCCACTCGGCCGAGCTGCCGAAGCTCAGGTGGTCGGTGAGGGTCTGCTCGACGTAGCGCATGCCGTAGAGGCCCTCGGCGTAGGGGATCCAGGGCGTGTCGGCAGAGCCGAGGCGGAAGGTGGCCATCGGGTTGAGCTTGGCCTCGACGTAGGCCTTCTTCACGAACACGTCGTAGCGGCGGGCGCCCTGATCGCCGATGTCGGACTGGAACACGGCGGACCATCTCGGGTCGAACTGATGAGTGAAGGTGAAGTAGGTGCGCTTGACGTCCACGCCGACGCCGCTGTCGTTGCTCTCGAGGCCCGTGGCCTCGTCCTCGTTGCTCTTGGTGCTGACGTCGGCGAAGACCCGGATGCCGAATTTGCTGGCGGGGAAGTCGGCGGGCTTGGCCGGCTTCGGCGTCGGGCGGTCGTAGGCGGGCAGGTTGTGCTTGAAGAAGTAGAGGTCGGCGGCCGTCTCGTTCTCGGCCACCACCGTCTCCTCGTTGGGGCCGCGGCCGATGAGCGTGATGGCGACACCCATGTCGCCCGTCTGCTGCCACGACTGGTACTTCTCCGGGGTGTTGAATACGTAGATCCGGCCGTCCTTCTCGACTTCCTGGTAATACAAACCCGTCACCTGTGCCGTGGAGACGGAGGCCGCGGCCAGCGCCAGGACCAGCGCGAAAAGGCCGGCCTTGAAGGTAAATGATCTGAGCATCCTGCTCTCCTTTTGAGGTTCCATCCTTCAGTACAGGGTTTCCATGCGAGACGAGGCGAGGATAGAAACCTCCGCCAGCGATGCCGCGACAGGCTTGTGACAGGCGTGCGACATGGTGGTTGTCACTTGGCTGTCACAGCGTGGTTGGCTGGCTGCCAAACCCTTCTGCCAAAGTTGCCTCGCGGTCGCAGGAACCGGTCCGCCCAACGACAAACGCATTCGAAGCAACCTTACGGATAAGGAGAGAGAATGAAGCGCAATCTCATGGCAGCTCCGCTGGCACTGGCTCTGACCCTGTGCGGGAGCGCTGCCCTTTCGGCGCAGGTGGTCAAGGTGGACGCGGGCATCCCTTCCTACAGCAAGACCAGCGGCGTCTCCGGGAACCTGAGCTCCGTCGGCTCCGACACTCTCAACAACCTCATGACCCTGTGGGCCGAGGGTTACAAGCGGGAGTACCCCAACGTCCGCATCCAGATCGAGGGCAAGGGCTCCACGACGGCGCCGCCGGCGCTCATTCAGGGCACCTCTCAGCTCGGCCCCATGAGCCGCCAGATGAAGGCGGAGGAGATCGACGCGTTCGAGAAGAAGTACGGCTACAAGCCCACGGCGATCCGCGTCGCGGTGGACGGTCTGGCGGTGTTCGTCAACAAGGACAACCCGGTCAAGTGCCTGTCGATGCAGCAGGTGGACGCCATCTTCTCCAAGGGCCGCTCCTGCGGCGGCAAGGGTGTCGCCAACTGGGGCCAGGCCGGCGTCGCAGAGGCCGGTTGGGCCAGCCAGCCGTTCAGCCTCTACGGCCGCAACTCGGCCTCCGGCACCTACGGCTACTTCAAGGAGCACGCGCTCTGCAAGGGCGACTACAAGGACACGGTGAAGGAGCAGCCGGGCTCGGCCTCCGTGGTCCAGGGCGTGAGCGAGGACAAGTTTGCCATCGGCTACAGCGGCGTGGGCTACAAGACTTCCGGCGTACGCGCGGTGCCGATCTCCGCCAAGGCGGGGGGCTGCGTCGACGACAGCCCGGAGAACATCCTGTCGGGCAAGTACCCGTTGGCCCGTTTCCTCTACGTCTACGTCAACAAGGCGCCGAATAAACCTTTCGATCCGATGGTCCGCGAGTTCGTCAAGTACGTGCTTTCCCAGCAGGGCCAGCAGGTGGTCGTCAAGGATGGCTTCATCCCGCTGCCCAACAAGGTCATCCAGGAAGAATTGGCCAAGCTCCAGTGAATCGCAATCGCCAGACGCCCAGGAGGCGGCTGATCGTGGACCGGGCGGCCCGCTGGGTGGTTTCAGCGGGCGGCATCGCCATCATCGTCAGCATCCTGGGCATTTTGATCTTCCTTCTCGCCGAGGTCGTGCCGCTCCTCTATCCGGCCCGGGTGGCCGCGTCGGCCCGGGTTACGGTGCCGGGAGCGGGCCGCATCGGCGCGCTGCTTTCGGACGAGCACCGCACCCATGTCGCGACGCTGGACGACCACGGGACGGTTCGGATCCTCCGGCTCGCCGACGGCAAAGAGGTCTACTCCGCCCATATCCTCGAGCCGGCTGCGGCGGCGCTGACGGGCGCCGCCGTGCCGCCGGAGAGCCGGGCGTTCGCGGCCGCCACGAACGACGGCCGCGTGCTGCTGAAGAGCATGACCTTCGGCGTCACTTTCGAAGGGCAGAACCGGGTGGTCACGCCGGATTCCACGCCACCCGTCGTGCTCGATCTCGATCCCGGAAAGGGGCCCCTCGGCGCCTTCGCCGCCCAGCTCGACGCCGACGGCAACGCCACGGCGGCGGCGGTGCTCGCCGGCGGCCGGCTGGCCGTCGTGCGGCAGTCGGTCGAGAAGAACGAGATGACGGGCGAGGCCACCGCCACCCTCGGCCGGGCTGAGGTGGCCGTTCCGGGCAAGATCACGGCGATGGTGATCGATCCCGTTCAGCGCAACCTCTTCGCCGGCACGGCCAGCGGCGAGCTGCTCTGGTGGCCGCTCGAGGACGGCCAGCCGGGCGAGGTCCGCACGGCCAGCGCGGGCTCTCCCATTACCAGCCTGGCGCTGCTGATCGGCGGCCGCTCCCTGGTCATGGGGCAGCAGAACGGCGACCTTTCCGTATGGTTCGCCGTGCGCCAGCCGGATGACAGCTCGCGATTCGAAAGGGCTCACGAATTTCCGCGCCAGCCGGGGGCGGTGCGGCTGATCGCGCCGTCGCAGCGCGACAAGGGCTTCCTGGCGGTGGGCGGCGATCAGCTCGGCCTCTTCTTCTCCACCTCCGAGCGCACCCTGTGGACGGGCCCGGCGCCTGTCCGGAACGCCTCGGCCCTGTTCTACACGCCCAAGGCCGACGGCGCCTACCTCGGCGGCGGCGGGCAGGTGGCGGCGTTCGACATCCGCAACCCCCACCCCGAGGTGACGCCGAAGGCCCTGTTCGGCAAGACCTGGTACGAGGGGGCCGGCAAGCCCGAATACGTCTGGCAGTCGAGCAGCGGCACCGACGACTTCGAGCCCAAGCTGTCGCTGACGCCGCTGCTCGTGGGGACGCTGAAGGGCACGTTCTACTCGATGCTGCTGGCCATTCCCCTGGGCATCCTCGGCGCCATGTACACGTCGCAGTTCATGCACCCGACGTACAAGCTGTATCTGAAGCCCATGATCGAGATCATGGCCTCGCTGCCCAGCGTCGTCCTCGGTTTTCTGGCCGGCCTCTGGCTGGCGCCGCGGATCGAGCGGGCGGTGCCGGCGCTGGCCCTGATGCTGATCGTGCTGCCGCTCCTGATCCTGCTCGCCGGCTGGCTCTGGAGCCGGCTGCCGCGGTCGTTCCGCGGCCGGTTCCAGGTGGGCGCGGAAGCCATCCTCTTCGTCTTTGTGCTGGCCGCGGGGATCGGCCTCTGCTTTCAGCTTTCGACGCCCTTCGAGCGCTTGGCCTTCGGCGGCGACTTCCAGGCCTGGCTGCTGCGCGCGACGGGGCTCGCCTACGACCAGCGCAACGCCGTGGTGGTGGGGCTCGCCATGGGTTTCGCCGTCATTCCGATCATCTTCGCCATCGCCGAGGACGCCTTCTCGAACGTGCCGAGAAACCTCGTGGCCGGCTCGCTGGCCCTGGGGGCCGACCGCTGGCAGACGGTGACCCGGGTGGTGCTGCCGACGGCTTCGCCGGGAATCTTCTCGGCCGTCATGATCGGTTTCGGCCGCGCGGTGGGGGAGACCATGATCGTCCTGATGGCGACCGGCAACACGCCGATCATGTCGTGGAACCCCTTCAACGGCTTCCGCACGCTGTCGGCCAACATCGCCGTCGAGATCCCCGAGGCCCCTCACGCGGGCACCCTCTACCGCACCCTGTTCCTGGCGGCGCTGCTGCTGTTCGTCATGACCTTCATCGTCAATACCGTGGCGGAGCTCGTGCGCCAAAGGCTGCGTGAAAGGTATTCACAACTGTGAAAAGCGCGATTTTGACCGACAGGCGGCCGGGGGCGCGCGCGGCCGCCCGGGAGCCCATCCGGACGGCGACGTTCTTCAACGACTATCGGCGGCGCTCCGGCGCCATCGGCCAGGCCCTGACCTGGCTCTGCGGCGGCGCTCTGGCCTTCAACCTCCTGCTGGTCATCTCCATCCTGCTCCTGCTGGCCTGGAACGGCCTGAGCTACTTCTGGCAGAGGGACCTGGTGGAGCTGACGCTGAAGGACGGCCGGAAGGTCCTCGGCGAAGTCTGGGAGGTGGAGCAGGCCGCGGAAGCCACCGGCTCCCGGGCCGCGGCCGCCATCGACCGCCTGCGGATGAAGATCGGCAACCGGGACGTCGGTGGGCTCGACTTCGCCTGGTTTGACGCCAAAGACATCGCCGGCCGCTCGCGCCCGCGGGATGTCGTGATGCTGGAGCGCCTCGAGTGGGGCAACTTCTACGGCTCCATGGCGGAGCTCCGCAAGGGTGGGCAGGTGCTGGCCACGGGCCAGGCTGCCGTCTGGAAGGTCTTCGAGCCGCTCCACGAGCGTAAGGCCCGGGAGCTGGAAGCCATTGAGGACCTGGAGAAGGGGGCGATCGGCGACATCAACTACGAGATCGAGCAACTTCGACTCCGGCAGAAGAAGCTCGATTTGGAGCGGCTGCCCGAGGCCGAGCGCCGGCGTCGCAAGGCCGCCATCGACCAGGAGCTCGCCGCTCAGGAGGCGGAGTACGAACGGCTGGCCGCCCGTTTGAGCGAGATGCGCGACCGCTTTCAGGCCGAGACGCTGGTGATGCGCACGGCCGATGGCGAGACCAAGGAGATGCCCGTCGGCACGGTGGTCCGGGCCCTGCGGCCCAACGCCATGGGGACGCTCGACAAGCTGGGGCTCTACCTGTCGCGAGGCTGGGAGCTCATCAGCGCCGATCCCCGCGAGTCGAACACCGAGGGGGGCATCTTCCCGGCCATCTTCGGCACGGTCATGATGGTTTTCCTGATGTCCTTCGCCGTGGCGCCCCTGGGCGTGCTCGCCGCGCTCTACCTGCGCGAGTACGCCAAGCAGGGGCCGCTGGTGCGCATGGTGCGGATCGCCGTCAACAACCTGGCGGGCGTGCCGTCGATCGTCTTCGGCGTCTTCGGCCTCGGCTTCTTCGTCTACCTGGTCGGCGGCTCGATCGATCAGCTCTTCTTTCCGGAATCCCTGCCGGCGCCCACTTTCGGCACCGGCGGCATCCTCTGGGGGGCTCTGACTCTGGCGCTGCTGACGGTGCCGGTGGTCATCGTGGCCGCCGAGGAGGGCCTGGCGGCGGTGCCTCGCATCGTGCGCGAGGGCTCGCTGGCGCTCGGCGCCACCAAGTTCGAGACCATCCGCCGGGTGGTGGTGCCGGCGGCGGCCCCCGGCATCCTCACCGGCATGATCCTCGCCATGGCGCGCGCCGCCGGCGAGGTGGCGCCCTTGATGATCGTAGGCATGGTGAAGCTGGCCCCCGCCCTGCCGGTGGACGGCAAGCCACCCTTTTTCCACTTGGAGCGGAAGTTCATGCACCTGGGCTTCCACATTTTCGACGTCGGTTTCCAGAGCCCCAACGTGGAAGCCACCACGCCTCTGGTGTTCGCCACCGCCCTGCTGCTGATCGTTGTCGTGACGGTGATGAACCTGGTGGCGATCCTGTTGCGCAACCACCTGCGCCGCAAGTATGCCGGCAGTGCCGTCTAGCCCGGGAGAGAAGATCGAATGACCTTTCCAGAGACGCAAAAGCCAGAGACTCAAGCCCCGCCGGCCATGGCACTGCCGGTCAAGGACCCGGCCCTCGATCCGCGGATCGACAACCCGATCCTCAGCATCGAGGACCTCTCCCTCTGGTACGGCGAGAAGAAGGCCCTGAAAGAGATCTCGCTCAAGATCCCGGAGAAGAAGATCACCGCCTTCATCGGCCCCTCCGGCTGCGGCAAGTCCACCCTGCTGCGCTGCATCAACCGGCTGAACGACCTGATCGACGGCGTGCGGATCGCGGGCGACATCCGCTTCGAGGACGGCAGCATCTTCGACCCGAAGCTCGACATCAACGCCCTGCGCAAGCGGATCGGCATGGTGTTCCAGAAGTCGAACCCCTTCCCCAAATCGATCTATGAGAACGTGGCCTACGGCTGCCGCATCCAGGGCATCAACAAGAAGCGCGATTTAGACGAGATCGTCGAGCGCAGCCTGAAGGGGGCGGCGCTCTGGGAAGAGGTCAAGGACCGTCTCGACGAGAGCGCCCTCGGCATGTCCGGCGGCCAGCAGCAGCGCCTCTGCATCGCTCGCGCGATCGCCGTCGAGCCCGAGGTCATCCTGCTCGACGAGCCCTGCTCGGCCCTCGACCCCATCGCCACCGCCCGCATCGAGGAGCTGATGCAGGACCTGAAGCACCAGTACACTCTGGTGATCGTCACTCACAACATGCAGCAGGCCTCGCGCGTGTCGGACCTCACCGCCTTCCTCTACCTGGGCGAGCTGATCGAATACGGGCTGACGGAGAAGATCTTCATCAACCCGATGAAGAAGCAGACCGAGGATTACATCACGGGGCGGTTCGGGTAGTCCCCGCGAGCGATTCGAAAGGAATATCAAATGGAACGAAGGCTGGACCAGGATCTCGATCGGGTACGCCAGGCCCTGCTGAGGATGGGCGGCATGGTGGAGGGGATGGTCGCCAAGGCGACGCAGGCCCTGCTCGAACGGGACCATCAACTTTGCATCAAGGTGATCGAGAGCGACAACGAGGTGGACCATCTCGAGATCGAGATCGACGAGGCCTGCCATCTCATCCTGGGGACGAAGCAGCCGACGGCCGTCGACCTTCGCTTCCTCGTGGCGGTGATGAAGATCAACAGCGACCTCGAGCGGATCGGCGACTCGGCGGTGAACATCGCCCAGTCGGTGGTGCAGTTGAACGACCAGCCGCCGCTCAAGCCGTACATCGACCTGCCGCACCTCTCGGAGCTCGTCCAGGAGATGGTGCGCAGGAGCCTCGACGCCTTCGTACGGCGGGACACGGCGCTGGCGACGGAAGTCTGCCGGTCGGACGACGCGATCGACGGCCTCTACAAACAGCTCTTCCGCGAGCTGCTCACCTACATGATCGAGGACCCCAAGACGGTGAGCCGCGCCCTCCACCTGCTCCTGATCTCCCGCAACCTGGAGCGCATCGCGGACCATGCCACGAACATCGCGGAGGACGTCATCTACTACGTCGAAGGCCGCGACATCCGTCACTCCGACGGTACGCCTGAGCCCACCCGCAAGGCGATCTGAGTCCCGCCGAGCGGCGCGGCAGACTCGGGGGTGGTGGTAAAGTCTTCGAGTCTAGGAGAGGTGGTCCATGGGACGCGACGAAGTTCTGGCTCGGCTGAAAGCGCATCACGAGGAAATCGAAGGCTTTGGGGTGGAGTCTCTCCGCCTTTTCGGCTCGGTGGCTCGCGAAGAGGCCTCCGCTGAAAGCGACGTGGACCTCCTGGTCAAATTTCGCGAGACCCCCTCCTTCTCCGGCTACATGAAGCTGCGGATCTTCCTTGAAGACCTCCTCGGTGCCCGCGTCGACCTCATCACCGAATCCGGTCTCCGGGAGAGGGTCCGGCCTTTCGTAGAGCGGGATGCGATCCGTGTCGCGTGAGGCCCTGCTTCATGACATGCAGCCGCTGACCGCTCCTTCCCTCGACGAGATCCGCGCCGCCCGGGAGCGCCTGGCGGGCGTCACGGTGCGCACGCCGCTGGTGCGCCTGAATGCCGAGGGCGTGGCGGCGGAGGTCTGGCTCAAGCTGGAGAACCTCCAGCCGATCGGCTCCTTCAAGCTGCGGGGCGCCGCCAATGCCATGCGCCTGGCCGGTCCCGAGAGGCTGCGGGATGGCGTCTACACCGCGAGCGCCGGCAACATGGCCCAGGGCGTGGCGTGGAGCGCCCGCGAGCTCGGAGTGCCGGCCACGGTGATCGTTCCCGACCAGGCGCCCGCCACCAAGATCGCCGCCATCGAGCGCATGGGCGGCCGGGTGCTGAAAGTCCCTTTCGAACGCTGGTGGCAGGTGATGGAGGAGCACTCCTTCCCGGGGCTCGCCGGCCTCTTCGTCCATCCCGTGGCGGACCGGGCGGTGATCGCGGGCAACGGCACCGTCGCCCTTGAGATCCTGGAGGACCTCCCCGATGTCGACACCGTCCTGGTGCCCTTCGGCGGTGGCGGGCTCTCCTGCGGCATCGCCGCGGCGCTCGCCGCTCTTCGTCCGGAAGCGCGCGTTTTCGGCTGCGAGGTGGCGACCGCCGCGCCGCTCTCCGCCTCGCTCGCCGCCGGCTCCCGCGAGACGGTGGAGTACCGGCCGAGCTTCGTCGACGGCATCGGCGGCAAGAACATCCTGCCGGAGATGTGGCCCCTCGTCAGCTCGCTGCTCGCCGGCGCCCTCGTAGTTTCCCTCGAAGAAGTGGCCGCCGCCGTCCGCCTTCTCGCCGAGCGCCACCGGGTCATCGCCGAAGGAGCCGGCGCCACGCCGCTCGCCGCCGCCCTGGCGGGCGTCCCTGAAGCGCGCAAGGTGGTCTGCATCGTCTCCGGCGGCAACCTCGACGCCGCCAAGCTCTGCGCCATTCTGGAAGGCCGGGTGCCGTAGTTCTACTTTGTCAGATAGAGGCAGTCGTCCCGTGGGCGCCCTCATCACCCCGGCCCTCTTCTCCCCGCCTCCCTCCCATCCGCCGGGAGAAGAGGGAGAAGTTTGTCTGAAGAGTCTTGGGATCGCGCTCCTTGCTTCTTCATTCCCCTTCTCTCCCGGCGGTTGGGAGGGAGGCGGGGAGAGAAGGGGGTAGGGGGTTATGAGGGCCGGCTCCGAAGGAGCCGTGGTATGTAGGGCGATCTGACAAAGTAGAAGTAGGGATAACCGGAAATAACCGGGGATAACCGGGAAATAACCGGGGATAACCGCGCCGGCCGGGAGGAGCTCCCGGCCGGCGTGTAGGGCAGCAGGGTCTACTGGTAGGTCACGGTCAACTGCGGGCGGTTGGCCACCGTGGCGTTCTCACCCGCGAAGAAACCGATGTAGTCGAAGCCGAGGTCGTCGTTGTCGTCGAGCGTGCAGTAGACGCGGAGCTGCGTCGTGCCCGTCTTGTTGACGGCGCTCCGGCCGGCTGCGCTCAGGGTGCCTGTCGAGGCCGAGCCGTCGGTGGCCGGGCTCGACAAGGTGGCCACGTTGGTGGCCGTGGCCGCCGCCTGCCAGTCGGCGAAGGCGAAGACCGTGGAGCCGCCGAAGCCGCCGGTCACGATGTCGGCGATGCAGGAGCCGTGGGTGGTGAAGGGGCTGGTGCCGGAGATGCTGCCGCGCACCAGGCGCAGGGTCGCCGAGAGGATCGTCGCGCCGTCCGGGATCGACGAGGTGTCGAAGGAGACGATGCTCTTGTACTGCTCGTCCGCGTCGGTGTCGCCGACCCGCAGGGCGATCGTGGTGTTGTCGGTCGCGTTGCCGCCGCCGCCGACGTTACCGGTCTCGCCCGATTCCCAGATGCGGCCGTCCTGAGCCGCCACGGAGTTGAAGGTCACCGTCGTCGAGGTGCCGGTCACCGTCAGGGTCCGCGTTGCCGATCCAGTGCCGCCGCCGCTATCGGTCACCGAGGCGGTGATCGTGTGGGTCCCCACCGAGAGCGTCGTGGTGCTGAACGAGGCGCCGCCGCCGATGATGCCGTTGAGGCTCGAGGTCCAGGTGAGGCTGCCGGAGATCGTGCCGTCCTCGGCGTCCGTCGCCGTGCCGCTGAAGGTCACCGAGGTGCCCTGCGTCACCGACGTGCCGTTGGCCGGCGCGGTGATGGTCACCACCGGCGGCGTGTTGCCCGGGCCGCCGCCGATCTGCACGCCGGCGGCGTAGACGTCGATCGAGTCGGCGCCGCCGCCGCCCTCGTTGCGGTTGTCGGTGAAGATGGTGATGAGCTGGTTGCCGACGACGTCCAGGCCGTTGTAGTCGCCCCACTCGAACGAGTCGTCGACCTGCGGCGAGAGCACGCTGGTCAGGCGGGTGGGCGTCGCCCAGGTGTTGCCGCCGTCGGAGGAGACGGCGTAGAAGATGTCGACGCCCACGCGGGTCGGGCTGCGGCGGGTGTCGTAGAACATCACGTAGACCTTGCCGTCCGGTCCGACGCCCACCCAGGGGTGGAAGCGGTCGACCGTGCTGGCGTCGGCCGTCTCATGCGGGGTGCGCACCGACCAGGAGGCGCCGCCGTCGCGGGAGAAGGCGACCTGGATGCGCCCGTGGTTGTTGGCGGCCGTCCCGGACTCGGCGGCGGTGGTGTCCGTCCAGGCGGCGTAGATCGAATTCCCGAAGGCGCCGTTCGAGACGTCGGCGTCGGCGGAGGCGTAGATGAAGGCGCGGCGGGTCTCCATCGCCGGGATGTTGAAGTCGTAGCCGTCCTGCGTGTTGGCCACGGTCACGGCCGCGTTGAAGCTCGTGCCGCCGTTGGTCGACTTGCGCGTCAGGATGGTCTTGCCGTCGGTCGCCGGCCAGAAGTAGTGGACATTGCCGCTCTTGTCCGTGGTCAGGTCGCAGCCGATGCCCGACTGGGCGGCGCCGCTCGACATCGTCAGCGGAGCGCTCCAGGTGTTGGCGAAGTCCGTCGAGCGGGAGAACTTCAGGGTGTTGTTGTCGTGCCAGCACTGGTAGATGTTGTCGCGGAACGGCGAGGTCGCGAACTTGTCGACGTGGATGTACTGCTTGTCGCTGGTGCTCGCCGAGGTGACCTCGCGCCGGCCGTCGCCGGGGGTGATCGTCGCCAGGTCGTTCCAGGTGGCGCCGCCGTCGGCGGAGCGGTACACCCAGACGTTGCACACCGCGCCGCAGCCGCCGAGGGTGGAGGTGTAGACGAAGGCGCCGTTCGAGGACCAGTCGACCGTGGGGTCGCAGCAGGTGTTGCCCTGCGGCAGGGCGGCGGCCTGGGTCCAGGAGGTGCCGCCGTTGCTCGAGAACCACATGATCTGGCCCGCGCCGGGACCGTTCGATCCGGCGACCACTTTGTTGGTGTCCGTCGGGTGGATCTTCACCGCCGACTCGGCGCCGCCGGTCGGCGAGGTGACGCGCACGTCGCCCGCCAGGGCCTTGGCCTGGATCTCTTGGAACTCCTTCTCGGTGAAGCCGTTGCGCTGCACGACCTCGAAGCGGCCGTCGCGGACGACGGCGCCCTTGTACAGCTTGCCGCTGACCAGGTAGCCGCCGTATTTCATCTGGAAGATCTGCAGGGCGCTGCGCGGATACTGGGCCGCGCCGGTGCGCTTCATGCCCGGGTTGGCCTTGCGCATCTCGATGCGGAAGAAGACGGGGATGGGGTCCCTGAGCTCCTGCTCGTTGGCGGCGAGGACGGTGAGGTCCTCCTTGGTCACGGCATAGTTGCGGTCGTCCCAGGGACCGAGCTTGACGAACGAGGGGTAGTCGACCCGGGCATCGACGCCTCGGCTGCGGTCGATCGGTTGTGCCGTGGCTGCCGCGCCTGCCGCGGACAACGCGGCGGCGGCGACCAGGCCGGCTGAGAGGATGGCGCGCCAGCGATGAGAAACACCGTTGCAATTCATGGTTCATCTCCAATGGATAGCTGGCAGCTAGCTTGCCGCGAGCCGTGAGGACGGGTTGAACGGCTCCCAAATGCTGAAAACCGTACGCTGGCGTGATGGAGCCTTCAAGAAATTGAGTGCTCGCCGGGGGTTAAAGGGGACAAGGAGCGGCAGGGCGGTATACTTGCCGCTTCTCATGCCGAACGAGTCATGGTCCCGTCTCCCGCGAGGCAATGCCGGGTGGCTGCCTTCGGGCGTCATCGTCGCGGTCCTCGCGCTTGTTTTGCTCCTGTCCCTGGGCGGGACGGCGGCAGCCAGCCCGGGGGAGGAGCTCTGGCGGTCGCGGTCCGGCGACGATCCGCGCTGGGCGAGCCCGGGTTTCGACGATTCGGACTGGCGGCAGGT
>DATFNZ010000188.1:0-66960 GCA_035266085.1 Thermoanaerobaculia bacterium | reverse complement strand
TTCCAGAGGAGCACTCTCAGGCGGCAGCAACCGCGCCAACGCTCTGTTCTTGAAGCTCTGTCCGTATCGTGCCAACGCGACCTCGTCTCTGCCCCAGGGTACGTAGTTCTATCGAGGCGACACTTACTCTGACACAGGGGGGTTTTCGGAGGGCAGATAGCTCTGGCAGGGAAGGGACTTTCGAGACACCCTCTTAAGAATAGGAGGGGAGGCAGGGCGGGGAGTCGTCCCCGCCCTAGTCTCTGACCAGCAGGTACTCTTGAATCCCGTGCTTCAGCAGGAACGAGCGGTCGACGCGGAAGCCCTTGAGGAGGCCGGTGACCTCCGCCGGGGCGAGACGCGGGGAGGGGCGCTCGGTGGCGGTGCGCCTCTCGTAGACCAGGTTCTGCTCGTCCTTGATCTTGAAACGGTAGGGCTGGGCCGGGATCGTCTTGTGGTAGGAGATCAGCGCCAGGAGCAGCGTGCCCTTGTGGCTGAAGCGGCGGAGCTGCTCGGAGAAGGTCACGAGCTCCTTGCGGTGCAGGTAGTTGAAGAGGTCCCAGGCCAGGATCACGTCGAAGCGGGTGTCCTCCGGCAACGGCAGGAACTCGGAGAAGAACTCGGGCCCGGCGAGGTCGCCCTCTTCCACCGTGGTGCGGGAGGAGAGGGCGGCGTAGAGATCCTCGATGAACAGCTTGCAGCCGTACTGGGACAGGAACTCGACGTTCGAGCCCACGGCGGAGCCGAGGTCCAGCACGTTGACCTTGCGGCCTCGAATGCCCTCGAAGAGGGCCGAGAGCGCCAGGGAGCGATGGACGTCAGGCTCGGGGAGAGTCTGAACCCGGCCCTGCTGCTCCTTGCGGGAGCCGGCACTGCGAGAAGAGAACCAGCTCATCCGGCGTTGGCCTTCACTCCTGCGGCCTCCGACCGGTTTTCACGATTCTGCTGCTCACGCTCACGATGCTGGTCCTGCCTGGAGGGCTGGGAGCTGGCGTTGTCTTTCGGCGGCTCCATGTCGATGGAGCCCTTGAAGCGCGAGCCGTCCTCGAGGATCACGCGGGGCGCCGTGATGTTGCCCTTGATCCCTCCGGACTGGCGCAGGATCGCCTGCTCCCGTGCGAAGACGTTGCCGTCCACCTCACCCTCGATGATGACCACCTTCCCGAAGACGTCGGCGCGCACTTTGCCGTTCTTGCCGATCGTCACGTTGTTCTGCTTGAGATCCACCTTGCCCTCGACGCGTCCCTCGATCACCAGGTCCTCTTCACCGGAGAGGTCGCCCTTGATGAAGATGGACGGTCCGATCGTGGCCCGGTCCGTGCGGCGCGGCGGCTCGGGAGCAGCGGCTGCGGCGGCCGGCGTGGGAGCGGGTGCGGCGGAGGGACGGGGCGGGCTCATGGGGGTGGTGGGCTCGGGTTGGTTCGTGGGCGGATCGTCACGCTTGTTCCAGGCCATGCAAACTTCTCCTTCTTTACAAATGGAATGATCAGATGGAGGGTATTGGCCGGAAGAGAGGATGTCAAGGAGTAAATAGCGTTTTGACTATAATTTAGCGGAGATCTGAGGGGAAAGGCAGGTATTCCTCCCCTCTCCTCTAGGAGAGGGGCCGGGGGTGAGGTCGCCGGAGGGTACGAGGTCCAGGGGGCATGGTCTTCTGAAGCGGCATGCCCTTCGATGACCTCACCCCAACCCCTCTCCTGAAGGAGAGGGGCTTTAAGATGTGGGGTCAGCCGACCAGGCGGGCGTTGAGGGTGATCTCGACGCCTCCCAGGGCCTGGGAGACGGGGCAGCCTTCCTTGGCCTTGCGGGCGTGCTCCTGGAAGGCGGCTTCGTCGACGCCCGGCACGGTGGACTCGTTGTCGAGCTCGATGCGGGTGATCTTGAAGCCCTCGCCCACTTTCTCCAGGTGGACCTTGGCCGTGGTGGCGACGCGGGTGGGCGCGAGGCCGGCGCGGCCGAGGCCGGCGGAGAGGGCCATCGAGAAGCAGCCGGCGTGGGCGGCGCCGATCAGCTCCTCGGGGTTGGTGCCCCCCGCCTCCTCGAAGCGCGAGCCGAAGGAGTAGCGGCCTTCGAAGGCGCCGCTTCCCAGCTTGACCGTCCCCTGTCCTTCTTTGAGGCTTCCTTCCCAAACAGCACTGGCTTTGCGTACCGGCATGATGTCTCCCTTCGATCAGAATGCTTAAGGATTTTTCGGCGGCTTGGCGGCGCGGAAGACGAGCTGGGTCTCCGGCGGCAGCTCGCGGATCGCGGTGATCTCGGCGGGCCGGTCCGAGCTCCAGTCGACGTGCAGCTTCACCTCGACCTTGTCGTTGGCCTGGATCCCGTCGAGCGGGACCCCCTGGGCGACCGGAAACGGCATCGCCATGGTGTCCATCCCCGAGACCTTGCCGTCCCGTCCCACCCAGTCGTCGATGGCCTCGTGGTAGATGTAGAGCCCGCCGGCGTCCGGCGGCTTCACCACCTGGGCGCGGAGGGTGTAATCGCGCCCTTCCGGCTCCGCCTGCTTCGGACCGCACCCGCCGGCCGCTGTCCCAATGAGGAAGACCATCAGGGCGACGGCGCAGGCCTGGGCGAGGTTTGGCTTCAGCTCTTTCCGCATCGCTCCCCTCCGTCGGGCCGGATCGTAGCACGGGGCCCGGGCCGGACTGCGATAAGGTATTTCCGCTGAGGGAAGGAGGAGGGAATGAGCGATCAAGGAGATCTCCGGCTGGGTGGCTTCGCCGCCGCCGTCGACGCGCGGCTCGCGAGGTGGCAGGACGAGGCCTTCGGCAGACGTCTTTGGGAGAAGGATCACACGCTGTGGTCGCCGGAGCCGATTCCGGAGCTGACGGACCGGCTGGGATGGCTGGCTCTGCCCGTCACCATGACGGCGGAGCTGGACCGGCTGTCGCGGCTCGCCCGCGAGATGGCGGACGAGGAGGTCCGCGAGGTGGTGGTGCTCGGGATGGGCGGCTCGAGCCTGGCGCCCCAGGTGTTCTCGCGGACTTTCGGACCCGCCTTCCGCCAGCCGGCGGTGAGCGTGCTGGACAGCACCCATCCCGACGCCGTGCGGGCCCTGGCGGCGCGGATCGATCCCGGGAAGACTCTTTTCGTGGTGTCCAGCAAGTCGGGCACGACCACCGAGATGCTGTCCTTCTTCTACGTTTTCTGGGAGCTGCTGGAGAAGGTGCCGGAGCGGGGCCGGCATTTCGTGGCGGTGACCGATCCCGGCACGCCGCTCGAGAAGATGGCCCGCGAGCGGGGCTTCCGCGGGGTGTTCAACGCCCCGCCGGACGTCGGCGGACGCTACAGCGCCCTCACCCCCTTCGGCCTCGTGCCGGCGGCGCTCCTCGGCGTCAACACCGGCCAGCTCCTGGCTCGTGCCCGGGGCATGGCGGAGGCTTGCGGCCCCACGGAGGTCGCGGCGGCCAACCCCGGCCTGCGCCTGGGCGCGGCCCTCGGCGAGCTGGCCCTGGCCGGGCGCGACAAGGTGACTTTCATCACGTCGCACTCCCTGGAGTCGTTCCCCGAGTGGATCGAGCAGCTCATCGCGGAGAGCACGGGCAAGACCCTCCTTAGGGGCGAGGCGCGGCGGGGGATCGTGCCGGTGACCGGCGAGCCGCTGGGGCTGCCGGAGGCCTACGGCGACGACCGCGTCTTCGCCGCCCTGCTGATGAAGGGGGATGATGACGTCTCCGCGATCGAGGAGCGGCTCCATGTGCTGGAGGCGGCGGGGCATCCCGTGGCCCGCTTCCGGCTGTCCGACCGCTACGATCTGGGAGCCGAGATGTTCCGCTGGGAGATGGCGACGGCCGCCGCCTGCGCCGTGCTGGAGGTCAATCCCTTCGATCAGCCGGACGTGCAGCTCGCCAAGGAGCTGGCCGGCAAGGCGATGAAGGCGGCGGAGAGCGGCGGCCTGCAGGCGGATGGGAGAGAAGTGAAAGCGGCGGATCCCCAGGCCCTCGGGGCGGCGCTCCTCGATTGGCTGAGCGGCGCCCGGCCGGGGGATTACCTGGGTCTCCAAGCCTATCTGGCCCCCGGTCCCCGCACGAGCGAGGTGCTGCGGGCCATCCAGGCGGCCCTGCACGGCAAGACCCGCCTCGCCGTCACGCTCGGCTACGGCCCCCGGTTCCTCCATTCGACGGGGCAGCTCCACAAGGGCGGGCCGGACGGCTGCCGGTTCCTGCAACTGGTGGACGAGCCGGCGGAGGACCTCGCCGTGCCGGAGACCGCCTACACCTTCGGCACTCTGATCCACGCCCAGGCGGAAGGCGACCGCGGGGCGCTGGAGCAGCGGGGCCGCACCGTGCTGCGCGTCCAGCTCGGCGCCGACGAGGACCAGGGGCTGCGGCATGTGCTTCAGGATCTGGAGGCGGCGGTGTGAGCCCTCACCACCCCGGCCCTCCTCTCCCGACCCCTCCCTCCCGCCCACACCGGGAGAGGAGGGAGCAAGACCAGGAAGGCCTGGTTTCTTTTCCCTCTCCCGGTGAGGGCGGGAGGGAGGGGTCGGGAGAGGGTAGGGTGAGGGTCCCATGATCCTGGCCGGCGACGTCGGCGGCACCAAGACCAACCTCGGCCTGTTCGAGGCGGGGGAGGGCGAGCTCCGGCTGGTGCGGTCGGCCAAGTACCGCAGCTCGGAGTACCCGGGGCTGCCGGCGGTGGTCGAGGCCTTTCTGGCGGCGGGTCCGCCCGCCCCGGCCGGGACGGCGGGGGGCATCGCGGCCGCGTGCTTCGGCATTCCCGGTCCGGTCATCGACAACCGGGCGAGCACTCCCAATCTCGCCTGGGTGGTGGACGCTGCCGTGGTGTCGGCCGAGGCCAAGGTGCCGAAGGTGGAGCTGATCAACGATCTGGTGGCCACGGCGGAGGGGATCCCCCTGCTGGCGGAGGACGAGATCGCCGTGTTGCAGGCCGGCGCCGTTCCCCGGCAGGAAGGAAACCGGGTCCTCCTCGCCGCGGGCACGGGGCTGGGGATGGCCCTGATCCCCCGCGTCGGCGGCCGCTGGGTGCCGGTGCCGTCGGAGGGGGGGCACATGGATTTCGCTCCCCGCACGGAGGACGAGGTCGGGCTGATGCATCATTTGCGGGAGCGCTTCGGCCGGGTGAGCGTCGAGCGGGTGGTCTCGGGGCCGGGCCTGTTCAACATCTACCAGTATCTGAGGGACGTGCTCCGCATGCCGGAGAGCCCGGGGGCGCGGGAGGCGCTGGCCCGGGGGGAAGATCCGGCGCGGGTCATCGGCGAGGCGGCGACCGCCTCCCAGGCCTGCGGGCTGTGCTCCCGGGCGCTGGAGATGTTCGTCGCCGTCTACGCCGCCACGGCCGGCAACCTGGCGCTGGTGGGCACGGCCACCGGCGGCGTATGGCTGGGCGGCGGCATCACGCCGAAGATCCTGCCGCGGCTCTCCGACGGGCTCTTCCTGCAGACCTTCATCGCCAAGGGCCGCTTCGTGCCGTTCCTGGAAAGGGTGCCGGTGCGCGTCATCCTGAACGACCGGGCGGCCCTTCTGGGCGCCGCCCGGCACGCCGCCTCGCTGCTTACTTGAGGTTCTTGGCGAAGAAGGCCGTCGTCCGCTGCCAGGCGTCCTTGGCGGCCTCGGGCCGGAAATTGCCGCCGGAAGCGTTGGCGAAGGCATGGCCGGCGCCCTCGTAGATCTTGATCTCGACGGGCTTGCCGAGCTTCTTCAGGGCGCCTTCGAACTCCCGCACGGTGGCGACGGGGATGCTGCCGTCCTCGGCGCCGAAGAAGCCGATGACGGGGGACTTAAGCTTCCCGAGCTTGGCGGGATCGGTCTCCAGGTGGCCGTAATAGATCGCCGTGGCCTTGATCCTGTCGGGCAGGAGCAGGGCGGTGGCGAGCGACCAGCCGCCGCCGAAGCACCAGCCGACGACGCCGAGCTTCGAGGCGCCGTTGCGCTCCAGGTAGGAGGCGGCGCGCTTGACGTTCTCTTCGCCCGCGGCGCGGTTCTGCAGGGAGGCGTTCATCAGCTTCATGGCCGCGTCGGGGTTGTCGGCCACGGCGCCGCCGTAGAGGTCGACCGCCAGGGCCTGATAGCCCTCGCCGGCGAGCCGCCGGGTCATGGCGCGGATGTTGTCGTTGAGGCCCCACCACTCGTGGATCACGATGAGACCGGGCAGGTTCCCCGTGGCGCCCTTGGGCTTGGCCAGATAGCCGCGCACCGGCTTGCCGCCGACCTCCCCGTAGGTCACTTCCTGGGCGTCGACGGGCCGCGCCGGCTCCTGCATGGCGGCCGGGGTGGGCGCTGGCTTGTCGTGCTTGTGCTCCTGGGCCATGCGGCTCATGTCCGACGCCTCGTCGGCAAGGGCGGCGGCGGGGAGGAGGAGGAGGGTGAGGGAGCAGAGAAGAGTTTTTGGATTCATGGTGTCTCCTCGTTGTCAGACTGGAGGTAGCGTTGGGTGAGGGCTTGGGCGAACCTGTATGAGCCCCGAAGGGGTGAAGGGCATAAAGCCTGGCGCTTCAGCGCCAGGTTGGAGCGCCCTCATGATTCCAAGCCCCGAAGGGGCGCAGGCAGCGGCTGGGGTCAAGTGCCTGCGCCCCTTCGGGGCTTTTAGGGTGGGAAGAATGGCTTTCCTGGCGCTGAAGCGCCAGGCTTTATGCCCTTCACCCCTTCGGGGCTCATACGGTGCTGATTGGAGAACCGGATGGAGATCCACTCTTACATCTCATAACAGAATTGTTCGAGAATGGCTTCGCCGAACTCCTCTGCAAGCTTCTGGCCGTAAACCTCGAAGTCGGAGTGGCGGGAGATGACGAATTCGACGAAATCGGCCAGCGCGATCGGATCTCGGCAGACGAGACGTTGGCCGGTCTTGACCGCTCGGAACTGGAAGAGGATCGGCGCGCGGTTCAAGATCGTGATCGAGACATCCTCCTCGTTGAGGATCTCGGGGATTTCCAGATAGAGGCGTCCCAATTCGTCGGAATCGGGAAGCTTGTCCTGACGATAGAGGAGGGCGAGGTCGAGATCGCTCAGAGGCGTCTGGTACGGCGTGCCGTAGGAGCCGAAGATCCAGGCGGCGACCAGTCCGTCCTGGCTCTCCAGATATCTCCGGAGATCATCCAGGTATGGCTCGACGTCGATCGGCTTTCCCGTGGCGTTCCGTCTCATCGCGTCCCCCCGCAGCAAGTTACCACGAGCTCACGCCTCCCGGACCCCGCTCCCGGCGAGCGCCGCCAGGGCGGAGATGAGCTCGTAGGCCTCGACGGGCTTGGCCAGGTGGCGCTGGAAGCCCGCGGCGAGGGCGCGCTGGCGGTCGGTCTCGGAGGCGTAGGCGGTGAGGGCGATCGCCGGCAGGCGGCCGTTGCTGCCGTTCAGGGAGCGGACTTTGCGGATCAGCGAGTAGCCGTCCTCGCCGGGCATGCCGATGTCGGCGAGCAGGAGATCGACCGGCGCGCGGTCGAGCGCCTCGAGGGCCTCGGCGGCGGAGGCCGCGGCGGTGGCCTGGACGCCGAACTGGCTGAGCAGCAGGAGCAGCATCTCCCGGGTTCCGGGCTCGTCGTCGACCAGCAGCACCTTCAGGCCGCGGACCCGGGCGGCGTCTTCCTCGGCCAGGGGCCGGCCGGGGGTGGCGGGCAGGAACGGCTCGGGAGTGGGGAGGGAGGGCGCCAGGACCGGCACCGGCAGGCGCACCGCGAACGTGGCCCCCTGCCCCTCGCCGCCGCTCCGCGCCTCCACCGTGCCGCCGTGGAGCTCGACCAGGTGCCGCACGATGGCGAGCCCGAGGCCGAGGCCGCCATGGGTCCGGGTGGAGCTGCTGTCGGCCTGCCGGAAGCGGTCGAAGACGTGGGCGAGGAAGTCGGGGTGGATGCCGATCCCGCTGTCGGTCACCCGGATCTCGATCTGCGAGTGCCGCCGCGCCAAGGCCACCTCGACGCGCCCGCCGCGGGGCGTGAACTTGACGGCGTTCGAGAGCAGGTTCCAGACGATCTGCTGCAGCCGTTGGGGATCGCCCTTGGCGCGGGCCGCCGCGGGGTCGAGCCGGCGCTCGATACGGATGTCCTTGGCCTCGGCGGCGGGGCTGACGGAGTCGAGGACGGCCTCGACGACCTGCAGCAGGTCCACCGGCTCGGCGCTCAGCCGGAGCTTGCCGGTGATGATGCGGGAGACGTCCAGCAGGTCGTCGATGATCTGGCCCTGGGCGCGGGCGTTCCGCTCGATGGTGGCGATGGCGCGCTGGACGCCCTCGCCGTCGAGCTTGCCGTTGACGAGCAGCCAGGTCCAGCCGAGGATGGCGTTGAGCGGCGTGCGCAGCTCGTGGGAGACGGTGCTCAGGAACTCGTCTTTGATCCGGTTGGCTTCCTCGGCCCGGTGGCGCAGCTCCTGCTCGACGGCGTAGAGCGAGCGCAATTCCTCCTCGGAGGCGCGGAGGGCGGCCGTCTGCTCCTCGACCCGCTGCTCGAGGCGGTCGGCGTAGCCGCGCAGCTCGGCCTCCTTGGCCGCCAGGGCTTCGGCCATGCCGTCGAAGGCGATGGCGAGCCGGCCCACCTCGTCGTGCTGCCGCAGCCCGACGCGGCGGGACATGTCGCCCGCCGCCAGGGCCTGGGCCGCCGTGCCGACCTGCCGCAGGGGCCCCGTGACCCAATGCGCGGCCAGGAAGGAGGCGCCGGCGGCCATCAGGGCGGTGAGGACGGCCAGCAGGAGGTTGCGCCGCGTCTGCTGCTGGACGGAAGCGAGGATGGCCTCCTCGGGGCTGAAGATGCCGTAGAGCCAGCGGGCGCCGCGCAGCGGCACGATGGCGGCGTGGATCACCTGGCCGCCGGTCTCGATACGCAGGAACGGGCCGGCGGCCTGGTCGAAGAGGAGCCAGCGCGAGCGCTCGACGAGGCCCGGCAGGAGGGGGCCGCCGGCGATCTTCGCCGGGGTGTCGGGACCGAAACGGTTCTCGGCGGCCAGGCGTGCGGCGGTCTCCGGGGCGAGCTTCTCGAAGGCCCGGAAGCGGAGGGCGGGACGGGTCGGATGGCTCAGGCGGATGCCGTCGGAGCTCCAGACCACGCCGAACTCGCCGCGGCCGGCGAAGCCGGTGTCGGCCGCCACCAGGTGGTCGATGCCGTCGAAGGGGATGCGCCCCACGGCGGCCCCCACGATCCGCCCGCGGCTGTCGCGCACGGGGGCGGAGGCATGGATGAAGACGCGCCGGTCCGTGGGGTCCCAGCGCGGCGGGTCGAGCGAGGCGTTGCCCGCCATGGCATTGCGGACGTAGGGCGCGGAGACGTAGTTGCGGCCGAGGAACCGGTCCTCGGTGGCGAGCCGCACGCGGCCGCCGTGGCCGGTCAGGTAGAGGGCGTCGAAGCCGTGCGTATCGCGCATCTGGATCAGCGCCAGGCGGACGTCCGCCGCCAGGGCCGGACCGGGCGTCCCGGCCAGGAACCGGGCCGTGCCGGGCGCCAGGGAGATGATCTGCAGATCGGAGCGCACTCCCGCCAGGTAGTCGTCGATCGAGCCGGCGGTGTTGCGGGCCTGCCGCAGATTCTGCTCGCTCGCCGCCGCGATCAGCTCCGAGCGGCCGACGGCGGCGTTGTAGAGGGTGACGACGGCGAGCGGCACGATGGCGAGAGCGCCGAGGAGGAAGGCGAGCTTGGCGGCCCAGGGCCAGTCGCGCCAGCGGCTCACGGCGGCCCCCCGGAGCTCGCGGCGGCCCTGGCCACGCGCACCAGGCTGTACTCGTGCGTGGGCACCAGGCCCTGCCCCTCGACAGTGGGCAGGCCGGTGACTTCGCGCCGGCAAATGGTGACCTGGACCGCTTCCGCCAGCGGCGCGATGGGCAGGTCGCGGGCCAGGATCTCCTGGGCCCGGAAGTAGGCTCGGGCCCGCCGGCCGAGGTCCAGCGCCCGGGCCCCCTCGGCCAGGGCAGCGTCGAACGCCGGGTTGGCGTAGCCCATGGGCTGGGCCAGGCTGCGCGAGCCGAAGCGCATATTGAGGCTCTCCGGGTCCGGGCCCTGTCTGCCGCCGATCAGCGTCATGTCGAAGTCGTGCCGCTTGAGCCCCTTCACCATCCACTCCGGGCCGGTCACGCTCTCCAGGCGCACGGCGATGCCCACGGCCCGAAGCTGGTCCGCCGCCACGCGGGCGATGTCCTGAAACGGTGTGATGTCCGCGACCAGCAGCCCCGGGGAGAAACGCACGCCGCGCGCGTCCGGCGCGAGCCCCGCCGCGTCGAGCAGCGAGCGGGCCCGGTCGGGCTCGAGCTCCGGCGCCCGGGCGTCCGGACTGTAGGCCCAGGCCACCGCCGGCGTGTAGAAGCCGTAGGCGGCGGCGCCGTAGCCGTAGAGAGCGCGCTCCAGCAGGGCCGGGCGGTCGAGGGCATGGTTGATGGCCTGCCGCACGCGCAGGTCGCCGAAGGGGGGGCGCCTGAGGTTGAACGCCAGGTAGTACCGGCCGTCGACGGGTGACGTGACCACCCGCAGGCGGGGATCGCGGGCCAGCCGGGGGAGCTGCGCCGGCGAGGGGCGCAGGACCGCGTAGTCCGCCTGGCCGGCAGCCAGCCTCTCGGGGCTGCGGTTGGAGTCGGGCTCGTAGAGATAAACCAGCCGGTCGAGGAACGGCCCGGGCCGATAGAAGGAGCGGTTGGCGGTGAGGACGATCCGTTGGCCGGGCACCCATTCCGCGAATTGGAACGGCCCGGTGCCGACCGGGACCTCGTGTCCGCCGGCCAGCCGCCGCGGCCCGGGACGGGGAAGGATGAAAGTGCCGTCCCCGGCCAGCGTGGCGAGGAGGGGCGCCCAGCGCTCGCGCAAGCGGAGGACCACCGTGCGCTCGTCCGGGGTATCGATGGCGGCGATCCGGCGGATGGTCTCGGCCGCGAACGAGGGCTTGCCGGCGAGGTGCTCCAGGGTCCAGCGGACGTCGGCGGACGTGAAGGGGCGTCCATCGTGCCAGCGGACGCCGCCGCGCAGATGAAAGGTGTACTCGAGCCCCCCCTGGCCCACGTCCCAGCTCGCGGCGAGGTCGGGGCGGAGGCGGGCGTCCGCGTCGAGCATCACCAGTCGGCCGTAGAGGTTCGGGGCGAGCACGAGGGAGAGCTCGTCCCGGGTCGAGTTGGGATCGAGGTCCTGTGGCTCGCTGGGGAGGAGGATCCGGAAGTCGCCGCCCCCGCCCTTGGTCTCCAGGAAGGAGGGAGCCCGCCTCTCGCAGGCCATCCAGGACAGGGCCGCCGCGAGCAGGACGGCTCCACGCAAAAGCCTTGAGACCGGATGGAGCTTGGGCATGGGTGTGCAGCCCGGGGGCTCCGGCGCTTATATCACAGGCGTTTTGCGAATGCGGTGGGGAGGGGGCAATCCGCCGCTCCCATATACTCTCGCCGGAGGCCCTGCATGAAGATTTTCCTGAAAGCCGTTGCCGCGCTGATCCTGTTGACGCTCACGCTGTGGGCGATCGGCTCCGACGCCGAGCGGGAGGCGGGCAACGTCAACGCCGCGCCCCTGCCGGCCGCGGCCGGCGGCGACCCGTCGTGGCGGCTTTCTCCCCTGTGGGACGACGGCAAGGCCGAGCTCTGCGCCTACGATGTGACCTGGGCCCGCTACGGCCACCGCTTCGCGGGGCGCTCCCTGCTCATCCTGGTCAAGGAGCCCTGGGCGCCGGACCTCGACGTCAAGGCCGACACGGCCCGCGAGGACGGCTTCGAGGTGCTGAAGCTCAACCACGTGCGCGACGTGGCCACGGGCATCTACACCTACCACCAGATGGCGAGCGTCTTCACCCGCCGCGATTCGGGAGCCCTGCAGAAGGTCGCCGCCGCCAGCACCGAGGCCTGCGGCGTCTCGAGCGCCGAGATGACCGGCGGCCGGCTCGAGACCCGCTCCTACTTCGACGGCCAGGGGGACCGCTCGGTGCCCTGGCCGGCCCGCGCCCTGCCGGAGGACGGCCTGCCCGCCGCCCTGCGCGACTACGTGGCCGGCAAGGCGCCGGCGGCCCTGGAGGTCTTCCCCTCGCTGCTGGCCGGCCGCTTTCCGGAGTTGAAGGCCGCGAGGTACGAGGTCGAGAAGAAGGAGGTGGCGGCGGGAGTCGAGATCCGGCTGACCAGCGGCCCCTCGGTCCTCGCCTACACCTTCGAGAAGGCGCCTCCCCACCGGCTCGTCCGCTTCGAGCGCGAGGACGGCACGGTGTACCAGATGGCGAAGTGCGAGCGGCTCCCGTACTGGGAGATGCACGGCCCGGGCGACGAGGCGTGGCTGCCGCCCGGGGTGAGGTAAGGCCCTACAGCTCGGTCAAGACCTTCGCCAGCCGCTCGACCGCCCAGTCGATCTCTTCCTTCTTGATGGTCAGGGGCGGCGCGATGCGGATGACGTGGTCGTGGGTCTCCTTGCACAGGAGGCCCTCGTGCTGGAGCGCCTCGCAGAAGCGGCGGGCGCCGCCGGCCTCGCGGTGCAGCTCGATGCCGATCCACAGGCCCAGGCCGCGGACCTCCTTGACGTGCTTCGAGGGGATCTTCCGCAGCTCGTCCATGAAGTAGGGGCCGAGCTCGGCCGAGTTCTCCACCATCTTTTCCTCGACCAGCACGCGCAGGGCGGCGCGGCCGACGGCGGCGGCCATCGGGTTGCCGCCGTAGGTCGAGCCGTGCTCGCCGGGCTGGAAGACGCCCATCACGGCCTCGTCGGCGAGGATGCCGGAAACGGGATAGAAGCCGCCCGAGAGGGCCTTGCCGACGATCACGACGTCCGGCCGGATGTCCTCGTGCTCGTAGGCGAAGAGCTTGCCGGTGCGGCCGAGTCCGGACTGGATCTCGTCCACGATCAGCAGGCTGTTGTGCCGCTGGGTGATCTCGCGCAGCCGCTTGAGGTAGCCGGCGGGCGGCATCACGATGCCGGCCTCGCCCTGGATCGGCTCGACCAGAATGGCGGCGACGTTCGGGTTCATTGCCTGCTCGACGGCGTCGGCGTCGCCGTAGGGGAGGACCGTGAAGCCGGGGGTGAAGGGGCCGAAGCCGTCGCGGTAGAGCTCCTCGGTCGAGAAGCTGACGATGGTGATCGTCCGGCCGTGGAAGTTGTTGGCGAAGGCAATGATCTCGGCCTTCCCCTCGGGCACGCCCTTGACCTTGTAGGCCCACTTGCGGGCGGTCTTGAGGGCCGTCTCGACCGCCTCGGCGCCGGTGTTCATGGGCAGGAAGCGCTCGAAGCCGGAGAGCTCGCAGAGCTCCTGGTAGAACGGGCCGAGCTGGTCGTTGCGGAAGGCGCGGGAGGTGAGGGTCACCTGGCGCGCCTGCCCGATGGCGGCGTTGAGGATCTCGGGATGGCAGTGGCCCTGGTTGACCGCCGAGTAGGCGGCCAGGAAATCGAGGTACTTCTTGCCCTCGACGTCCCAGACCCAGACGCCCTCGGCGCGGCTGACGACGACGTCCAGCGGATGATAGTTGTGGGCGCCGTAGCGCTCCTCGAGCGCGATGTAGTCGGCGGTCCGCAGGACGTTCTTCTTCTCTTGAAGCACGGTCGTGCTCATGGGTTCCTCCGGTGAAAGCCAAGCTCGTTTGGGCTTTGGTTCGATGCTGATATCATGCGGCGGCAGCAGCCTATCTCAATGGTCGATTATTCCAACATCCCCCGTGATTCGCGGCGTGTGCCGCTCGAAACGCGCGTCCAGTTCAAGTTCGATCGTTTCAGCGGCTTCCTGAGCGAATATTCGGCGAACATCTCGCCGGGCGGCCTGTTCATCAGTACGCGGACGCCGCAGCCGCCGGGCACCGTGATGGATTTCGAGTTCCGGCTGGGCGACGGCTTCGAGCTGATCAAGGGCACGGGCGAGGTCGTCTGGGTGCGCGCCGAGGACGAAGGGCCGGCGCGGCCGGCCGGCATGGGCCTCCACTTCCGCCAACTGGCCGAGGGCAGCAAGGAGCTCATCTACCGCATCGTCGACCAGCACGTCCTGCAGGGCGGCACGCCCTTCGACGTGACGCAGAGGCCGCCCGACCTTACGCCCGCGGCGCCGCCGGTGACCAGTCCCCCGGTCCTGGGCGGGCCCCGGCCCGCGTTCGCGCCGCCGGCGCCGTCGGTGGACGCTCCGCCGGACCCCTTCGCGGACGTCTTCGACCTGCCGCCGCCCGCCCCCGCTCCCCGCCGGGAGCTGGAGCCGCTGCCGGACGTCTCGTCGTGGCTGCCGCCCCTCGACGATTCGGCCCCGGCGCCGCGGCTGCCGGCGGAGCCCTTTCCCGAGCTTCTCGACCTGCCGGAGCCCGCCGCGCATCCGGCCCCGCCGATGTTCACCACGACCTTCGGCAGCGCCGCCGTGCGCCAGCCGCGCCGGACCCTGCCGTGGATCCTGCTGGCCGCCGGGCTGGTCCTGGCCCTCGGCCTCTTCCTGCTGCGCGACCGCCTGATGGAGTGGACCGGTGTCGGCGGCGGCGGCGGCGGCGAGCAGATCGCCCAGGCCTCGCCCCCGGCGCGGCCGAGGCGGGCCCGGCCTGCCGCGCCGGTCGAACCGGTCGCCGTGCCGGAGCCCACCCCGGCTGTTTCCGAGGCCGCTCCGGAGCCGACCCCGGAGTCCGCTCCGGCGCCGGCGGCAGCTCCGGTCCCGGCGCCGCCCCCGGTCCCGGCGCCGCCCTCAGACACCGGCCCCGCGCTCACCGGGCTCGACCGCATCACCTGGGAGGAGGCTTTCGGCGGGACGGACGTCATCCTGTGGGGGAACGGCGCCATCCGCCCGGAGTCCTTCACCCGTACGCGGCTCGACGGCAACCCGCCCCGCGAGCTGATCCGCCTCTCGGGCATCCGGCGCTCCTTCCCGCAGTCTCGCGTGGTCGTCGGCACCTCGGAGGTGCTGCAGGTCCGTGCCGGCTACCACCCGGAAACCGGCGGCGGCGAGCTCCACGTGGTCCTCGACCTCGCCCATCCCAAGGTGGTGGTGAGCGGCGTCGAGCCGGGGCCGAACCGGCTGCGTATCCACCTGCAGCGCAAGTAAAGAGGCGCCGCCGGACCGGCTGTAGTAGAATCCCCACCCCTGAATCTCGATGGAAAGGTGTCGGCCGTGCTGTCTTTCGGGAAACGCTGATGGCGAACGTGGACCGTATCAAGCGGGATCTCCTGCGTGATCTGGTGCAGCAGAACGTGGACCTGATCCACGGCCGCCCCTCGCCGAAGGTGCGCCGGCGCGACGGCTGGCGGCTGGCGGCCCGGGTGGCCTCTCTGGCGTTCCTCTCGATCGCCCTGTTCGGCTCCTCTCGCTTGATCTCGACCCTCGGCGGGCCCGCGCCGGCCGAGGCCGTCCGGTCCGCGAGCGCCGCCGCGGTCGTCCCCGCTTCCAATCCCCAGTCCACGGCCGCCGAGACGGCCGTGGCGGCCACCTCACCGCCGCAGCCCATCGACGCCGCCGTTTTCCCGCTCGCCGTCCACAAGGTCGTGCTCGACCCTGGGCACGGCGGCGGCAGCCTCGGCACCCGGGCGCCCCAGGGGTTGATCGAGAAGACCCTGACGCTCGATATCGCCGAGCGCCTGCGGCGGCTGCTGGAGAGGGACGCCTTCGAGGTCGTCATGACCCGCGAGGGCGACCAGAACGTCTCGCTCGAGCGGCGCGGCGCCCTCGCCAACCAGGCGGGGGCTGACATCTTCGTCTCCATCCACCTCAACTGGATCGAGAGCCAGCGGTCGCGGGGGGTCGAGACCTACTATCTCGGCCCCACGGACGACCCCTATCTGACCCGGCTCGCGGCCTCCGAGAACCGCGAGTCCGGCTACTCCATGACCGACATGCGCCACCTGCTGGACCGCATCTACGCCGGCGTGCGGCAGGACAAGAGCCGTAAGCTGGCCGAGACGGTGCAGGACGCGCTGTTCCAATCGCTGGGCCAGGTGAACCCGGGACTCGAGGACCGGGGCGTCAAGGCCGCCCCCTTCATCGTGTTGCTCACCACCGAGATGCCCGCCATACTGGCCGAGGTCTCCTCCCTGTCCAACGAGGAGGAGGCACGGCTGCTGATGAAACCCTTGTACCGGCAGTACATCGCCGAGGCCCTCGCCCAAGGCGTCCGTGCCTACGCACGGTCCGTCGAGGGCGCACCGGAGGGCCCGGAGATGCCCGCGGCCGGAGAGAAAGGATCCGATCGATGAGTGAGAAGAAAGAGGTCCTCAACGTGGGGATCGACCTGGGAACGTCGAGGAGCTCCATCTCGGCTTCCAACGGTCAGCGCCACGTGGTGGAGAGCTACGTCGGCTGGCCCCTCGACATGGTGGCCCGTAAAGTGCTCAAGAAGCCCGTCCTGGTCGGCCGCGAGGCCCTGGAGAACCGCTCCATGCTGGACCTCCACCGGCCGCTGGAGGAGGGGCTGATCAAGGACGGCTCCGAGAAGGACGAGGCGGCCGTGCGCGAGCTGCTCTGGCATCTCCTCTCCCTGGTGGGGATCGACCGCGAGGACCGCAACGGCCTCAAGGTGCGCGCCGTCGTCGGCGTCCCCGCCGAGGCCCTGCGGGTCAACAAGCAGCAGGTGCGCAAGGCGATGCAGAACGCCGCGGACAGCCTGATGATCGTCTCCGAGCCGTTCGCCGTGGCCTACGGCCTGGAAGCTCTGCTCCACACCATGATCATCGACATCGGCGCCGGCACGGCCGACTTCTGCGTCATGAACGGCCGCCTGCCCACCGAGGACGACCAGCGCACCCTGCCCCAGGCCGGCGACTTCGTCGACGAGCAGCTCATGCGGCTCATGCGCGACCGCCATCCCCAGGCGCAGATCTCCATCCACATGGTCCGCACCTGGAAGGAGGAGTCGAGCTTCATCGGCCAGCAGCGCACCCCGGTGACCGTCACCGCCCCCGTCAACGGCAAGCCGACGCAGATCGACATCACCCAGGAGATGCGCCAGGCCTGCGAGAGCATCCTGCCGCCGATGATCGAGTCGATGCTCGACCTGCTCTCCCGGGTGCAGCCCGAATATCAGGAGAAGGTCCGCAACAACATCGTCCTCTCCGGCGGCACGGGCCTGATCCGGGGCCTCGGACCACGCCTGGAGGCTGAGCTCCAGGCCGTGGGCGGCGGCAAGGTGAGGGTGGTCAAGGACCCCGTCTACGTCGGCTCGGACGGCGGCCTGGCGATCTCGCTCGACGCTCCGGATTCGGACTGGGAGAAGCTGTCGGCGTAGGCGGCCTGTCTGGGAGCGGGATCCAAGGGCCCCGCTCCCAGTCCCCGCGCCACCGCGCTGCCCGCTCCGTAGGTCAGGAACGCCCACGCCACCCCGATCCCCATGGCTATCAGGGCGCCCCCCCAGGGGGCGCCCGGCACGTTCGCCAGCTCCTCCAGCTTCTTGATCACGTCGTCGCCGCGCAGCAGCTCCCGCGTTGCGGTCCCGGCCCAGACCGGCAGGCGGGTCGTCACGATCGAGCCGATCTCGTAGGCATCTCCCGTCAGCGACAGGAAAGGCGCCATGGCGTAGGGGAGGGCGGCCCCGAACAGGAAGCCGTTCCTCGCCGCGGCGGCGCGGCGCAGTGCCCAGACCCCCGGGAACAGGGTCAGCAGGAAGGGCCCGAGATCGGTCGCCAGATAGATCCAGTCGCTGCCGCGGGTGTCGAAGCCCGAGAGGCGCCCGGCATAGTCGCTCGCCGGCACCACGAACGGGAAGATCCGGGCCAGGGCGGCGCCGCCGTAGAGACGGTCGATCTCCAGCCGCGTCACCTCGCCGCCGGCGGCCAGGCAGGCGGCGGCGTGCAGCAACTCATGCAGGGGCACGTAGACCCACCAGCCCGCCAAGAGGCCGAGAGTCGCCAGGAGGAGACCCGGAACGCCGCGGTCCAGGCAGCGGTCGAGGCCGTGGAAGACATCCCTGAAGGGAGCAAGAAAAAACTGAAGCAATGGGTGGCGCGCCATGACGGAAGACTGGCGCGATGATACTCTAGGTCCACTGAACGGGTTGCGCGGGTGAGGGGGTCAACGGAGACGAGACATCCTTGGACATTTCAACTAAACTACGAAGACACCTGAGTCTGACAATGGCTTTACACCCTGAAGAGCGCCGGATTGCCGGTTTGTTGCGAGAGCTGATCGTCCAGAGCGGCATGCCTCTGGAGATGCTGGAGACGGGTCTGGAGTGGGATTCGGGACGGCTGAGCTCCCTGCTCGAGGGGCGTCAGAAGCTCACCTTCGACGACGTCCTGGAGATCCTCCCCCTGCTGGGCACCACGCCCACGGACTTCTTCGCCTGGCTGTACGGCTTCGATCCCCGGGACTCGGGCGCCACGGCCGCCGAGGGGCTCTGGCCGGAGCCCTCCGTCAGCGGCTCGCCCTCGCGGCAGGCGCTGGAACGCCGGTTCGAGCAGAGCGTGCGGGTGGTCAGGGACGCCATCACCCGCCGGCGTGTCTGGAAGGAAGAGCGGTCCCAGACCTGAACGTCATTCCTCCTCGCTGAGGTCCATCCCGGCCGCCTGCTGGAGGTGGAGCAGAGAGGCGAGAACCTCCCGGCCCAGGCGCATGGACCGGAAGATCGGCATGGCTTCCGCGATGGTCCGGCGCAACTCGTCCGTCTTCCCCATCTTGCTGTAAACGTCCGCGAGATCCAGGCAGACCATCGCGGTCTCGTACGCGAGTCCCTGCTCGGTGAAGCCTTGGCTGGCGCGGAGCAAGGCGGATTCGGCACTGCGCAGATGGCCGATCTCGCGCAGTAGAAGACCTTCCTGCCAATCCGCCCTCAGCAGGATGAGAGGGTCTTTGCACTCTTGATAGAGAGGTTTCGCCTCGTAGTGGAGAGCCAGGGCCTCGGCCGGCCGGTCGAGGTCGATGTAGCAGCGCTCCAGATTGTGGTGGGCGGCGAGGAAAAGGTGGGGATCCTCGTCGTGGTCGATCAGCGGGATGGCTTGCGCAAAGACCTTGGCGGCGGCCTCAGCTTCTCCGGAGTAGATCAGGACAGTCGCTTTCTGGACTCGCACACTAGCGAGGAGATGCTTTTCCCCCAAGTCGCGAGAGATTTGCTCAGCTTTCTCGGCAAGAGCTAGAGCATCCTGGAAGCGACGCTGGGATATGCGGAGAGAGGTGAGTTGAGAGAGCAAATAGAACTGGAGCTGTGGCGAGTGGCTGCCATGCTCCGCTTTTTGAAAAGCTGTAACGAAAGTCTTATCCGCTTCGGGAAGATAGCCGCAGATCCTCAGGGCATTGGCGAGGGACCTCCAAGCCTGGGCCTGAAGATCCGCCAGTTTCACGTCCCCGCCGGCGGCCTCCGCGGTGCATGCCTCCGAGGCCAGGCGCACCAGTTGCGCCCAATGCAGCATTTTTTTAGGGCTCTGATAGCGAGCCGAGTGAATTCGGTCCAGAAGAAGGAGGATGAATTCGGGATTGGCGAAGCGCCCGCCCAAGCCTACCCGTCGGATCTGCTCGCCTTCTGGCAGGCCTGCCAACTCCGCCAGTCGCTCAGGCAACCCTCTGGCTGATCCGCCCTTCGTGAGGGAAGACGCAAAGGTGCGCTCCGCTCTCGCGAAAGCCCAATCGTAGTTGTAGGATTTGGCAGGCTTGGCGCACTCGGAATCTGCGCCCGCCAAGGGGAATTCGAGCAGCCGGGACAGGAGGGCTCGTCCTCCCCTCAAGTCGCCGAGAGCTTGGCGGCAGATCGTACAGTTTTTGAGAAGATGGAGCACCACCTGAGCATTGCGCTCGCCACGGCTGGGCTGGGGACTCCGCTGGAGAAAGCGTTCGAAGTCCTGGATGGTGGGATGGTCTTCCACGGCGGTGCACCGCTTTGGGAAGCTGCGTCCGGGCCGAAACCCGGACCACCACCATCATATCAGTGAGTGCAAGAAGAGTATCGAGCAGGGCGGGTTGCGCCCTGCTCGAATTTGTTGCAGAAAACGGCACCTACTCGAGAACTCGGCCCTTGGGCAGAGGCTCGAGCTTGGCACTGAGGACCCGGATTAGCTCGAGCGCCTGCTGCTCCTGATCGGCGATCTGCTGGAGTTGGAGCAGGGAGGCGAGAATTTCGAGCTTCACGCGGAGGGCGTGGAAGATCGGAATGGTGGCCGTTACCGTGCGTTTCAGCTCCTCCACAAGCCCTAGCTTCACGTACACGGTCGCGAGCTCCAGGGAGACGAGTGCCGCCTCGTATGCCAGCTTTCTCTTCAGGTAGCCCTTGCGGGCACGGAGCAAGGCAGCCTCGGCGGCATGGAGGTGACCCAGGTCCCGCAGAAGTTGGCCTTCCTGCCAGGCAGCCCGCAGGAGGATCAGCGGGTCGTCGAACTCCTGGTAGAGCTCGCGGGTCTCGGAGTACAGCAGGAGGGCCTGATCGGGCCGGTCAAGGTCAATGTAGCAGCGAATCAGGTTGTGGCAGGCGGCGAGCAGAAGATGGGGATCCTCCTCGTGGTCGATGAGGGGGATCGCCTGATTCAGGATGCCGACCGCGTTTTCGGCCTCCCCTGAGTACAGCGCGGCGATGGCCTTCCGAACCAGCGTGCTGGCCAGGAGATGACCTTCTCCGAGCTCCTGATAGATCTGCCCGGCCTCCCCGGACATTTCGATGGCATTGCCGAACTGGCCATGGAAGATGGCAAGCGGGGCGATTCTCTCGAGCAGCCAAGCATGGAGCATGGGGTCGCCCGTGCCCGCCTTTCGGTGGTGCTGCGCCATCGCCAGGGCTTCCTCTGCCTCCCGAGGCCTTCCCGAGACGCGCAGAGCATTGCCGTACTGACCCCAGGCTCGCGCTCGCAGATCGGCGAGCCGCAACTCATTGCTTGCGCCAGCGGGTGAGGCTTCCACGGCGAGCTGTGCCAGGTTGGCGAAGTGGAGCATGGCCTCCGCATCCTGGTAACGAGCCTCATGGCTGCGATCGATCAGGGCCTGGATCACGGCGGGACTGGCGAACCGGCCATCGGTGCGTACCCGCCCCACTTGCTCGTGCGCCTGGAGGGCGTAGAGCTCGGCCAGAACCTCTTCCGGTCGCTCCGCCCCCGGGCTCTCAGGTGCCAGAAAGGCGGAGACTGCCCGCTCGGCCGCGGCAAAGGCGTTGCTGTAGTCGTAGTGGCTCGCCGCTTTTGGGATCGAGCTTTCCAACTCCAGCGTGCTCTCCGCGACCGGCTCAACGAGGTTCGCAAGGCGCCGCGGATCCCACCCCATTCCGGTTAGCTGGTCACGGCAGACGGAGCAGTCGGCAAGGAGGTGGCGCATCACTTGCGCGTTGCGCTCTGGAGAGATCTGTCGAGAGGAGCCCCGCAGGAAACTCTCGAGATCTTTCACGGTCGGATGGTTCGAGAACATCAATCACCTCCCTGGCGACAGGACCAACTTTCAACGAGTCAAACGAGAGTGGTAAGGCCTACTTATTACAATGTCCAACAGGATCGATGCAGGAGCCGCCCGATGTGGTGGCGCTCGAAATCTTGTTGTCCTGAGAACCGGACGTGCCGGTCCGATCGGAGCTTGGCCGCCGGAAGCCGGAGACCCCTTCAAACCACCTCATGGCGGCATCGAACCAGCCGGTCACCATCCGTTCAGTTTGCCGAGGGGCTTCGACGGGACGGGCACCGGCCATCGGAACCACGAGCAGGGCGAGGACGGCGGCGGTGAGGACCAGGCGTGCACAAGGGATACGGTTCATGGCGATCTCTCCTCTCTCCTTGCGACGGCCAGACCAAGGCCGGCCAGTCGCGAAATTAGACCTACAAGTGAAGCATCTCTACACACCTAAGGTGTGCGGTTCTGAGAAAGCGGGACAGCCAAAGGAGCGGAAATCCAACCTTAGGAGCCTCATCCGCTACCCAGAACAGAAGTATGGCACCGAAGGGGATCGGTTATCCGGCACTCTGGAGATGGACGCGAGGGGGAAGGAAAGATGGCGGCGCTGGCGAGGTCCGTGCAGCCAGCGCCGCCTCAAAAGCCTACTTCAGGATAACGTTGCGCTTTGCCAGCGGCTCGATTCGCGCATTGAGGAAGCGGATGAGCTCCATGGCCTGCTGCTCCTTGCCGGCGACATGCTGGAGTTGGAGCAGAGAGGCCAGAGCCTCGCGGTCCACCCCGAGCGCGCGGAAGATCGGCACCGCGGCCACCGCCGTCTGCTTCAGATCCTCGATCGAACCCATCTTGACGTACAGGGCCGCCACATCGAGGGACACGACGGCTGCTTCGTAGCTGAGGCCGCGTTCCACGAAGCCTTTCTGGGCATTCAGCAATGACGTCTCGGCATTGCGCAGATGCCCCAGGTCGCGAAGGAGCTGACCTTCCTGCCAGCCGGCCCGCAGTAGGATCAGGGGATCGGCGAACTCCCGGTAGAGGTCCCGCGTCTCCGAATAGAGCGACAACGCCTGCTCGGGCCGATCGAGATCGATGTAGCAGCGAACCAAGTTATGGCAGGCGGCGAGCAGGAGATGCGGGTCGAGCTCGTAGTCGATCAGTGGGATGGCGTGGTTGAGGACCTCCACCGCGGCCTCCGTTTCGCCCGAGTACAGGGTCGCGATCGCCTTGTGGACGAGCGAGCTCGCCAGCAGGTGGGATTCGCCAAGCTCGCGATAGATCTTGCCTGCCTCGTCGGCAAACTCGATGGCGCTTTCGAAACGGCGCTGGAAGATCTGCAGTGAGGCGAGCTGCTCGAGCAACCGTGCCTTCAGCGGCGGATCGCCCGTACCGGCCTCACGCTCGCTCGCGGCACGGGCCAGAGCCTCTTCCGCCTCCCGCAGGCGGCCACAAACTCTCAAGGAGTTTCCATAGTGTCCCCAGGCTCGCGTCCTCAGGTCGGCAAGTCGCAACTCGCCGCCTGCGGCATCGGCTTGGACAGCATCGGCGACAAGCCGGGCCAGATGGGCTAGGTTGAGCATGCACTCATGGTCCTGATACCGTACGGCATGGCTACGATCGAGCAGGTGATGCACGAGCTGCGGGGCTGCAAACCGTTGGTCGCTGGCGATCCGGCGCGCCTGCTCTTTCTCCGGCAGTGACAGCAACTCGGTGAGCAGTTCTTCCGGGGCCACTTCCATTGGGCGGACTGGAGCGAAGAACGACGCGAGCGCGCGGTCCGCTCTGGCGAAGGCTGCGTCGTAGCTGTAGGCGCCAGTTATGCGCTCATTCAACTCGGTCTCAGAGACGTGGATGAGCCTTTCCAGACGGCTCCCATCCCAGCCCATCTCGTGGAGGCGCGCCCGGCAGGACGAGCAGTCCGCCAGGAGATGCTGCACGATCAGCGAGTTGCTCGCTGTTTGCGACACGCCTTTCAAGAAGCTCCTGAAGTCTACAATGCTTGGATGCTCGCTTGCCATCGCTGCCACCTCTCAATCCCAGAGGAAGAATCAAATTCTTCGAAACGAAGGTATATGAGGCCGGGGCAGCTTGCGCTGCCCCGGCCTCAACTAATATTTAGACTCCACCACTGCCAGCCGTACCGCCACAGCCCAGTGGGTCAATGCACGAGCCGGTGAAAGGTCCGCCGCCCACGCCTTGGGTGGTGGGATCACTCGGCTTGGACGCCTTCGTCCGCGCCGGGGTCGGCTTCTGCCTGGCGGCAGGCTCACCGTTGAACAGTTGGCCGAACCAGGTCAGCGCGGCGTCGAGCCAGTCCCCTCCGGAGACCTGCACGGAGCGCTGCGACCGGCCCAGGGGAAACGCCTGGGCGGCGGGCGCAAGGGCGACAAACAACACGGCGATCAGGGCGACGGAGACGAAGGTACGGGAAATACGGTTCATGACATCTCTCCTCTCAGATATACAGCAATAGATACTTCAAGTGTTCCGGACGGCTCGACGCCTGGCACGTTGCCGCGCCTTCCGTCCGCCATCAACTTCAACTTCCTTGAACCGGTTCTCTGTCTAAGTGTACCTCTAAATCCAAAGCGGGACAGCGGGGTGAAAGAGCGTGACGTGAAGCCGTGACATCAGCGGTCCACGGCAGACGGGACGCCGTCGCCGCGCCTCTCCCGCTGCTGGCGGAAGGTGGCGCGGGGATCGCGGGCCGAGGCCTTGCCGGCGTGGAACACGGCGAAGCGCACGGCGAGCGCCCCTGCCGTGCCGAGCACGCCGTGCGCGAACCGCTTGGCCCGCCCGCGGCCAGGAGCCAGGGACAGGACGAGGCTCGCCCCGGTGAGGATCTTGGCGGCGTTCCACAACGCGCCGGAGAGCCCCTCTTTCAGAGGCCGGCCCACGGCCTCCACCCGCCCCGCCTCGAGCTCCACGACGGCCATGGCCGCGAGGTCCACGACCTTGCCCACGACGCCGAAGCGCTCGACGATCTTCTCCTCCCGCGGCGCGAGATCGACCGGCAGCAGGCCGAACAGCGAGGCCAAGCCCGAGCACGAGGTGCCGATGAAGAGATGGGGGAGGCTGCGCCGCGTCGCCTGCCACACCGGCACCGCCGTGGTGCCGAGGAGCACCGCCGTGTAGCCCGAGAGCGGCATGCCGAGGAGGGCCGCCGCGTAGCCGGCGAGGTCGCCCAGCCGGCCCAGCGCGCCGCGGCGCTCCGCCAGCATGGCCGAGCCCATGGTCGCCGAGGCAGCCCCGGCCAGCACCCAGGAGCCGACGCTCATCGCCGAGGTGGGCCGGAAGACCCGCAGCATGTTGAGGAAGCGCTCCGGCCGGCCGAGATCGTGGATCAGCAGCGCCGTGCTGGCCGCTCCGCCCACGGCGGCCACCCAGCGGCAGGTCTTGACCAGGCCGCGCAGCTCGCCGTCGCCCAGGCCTTGCGCCGCCGCCGCCAGCACCGCCGCCGCCCCCGCCGTGCCGCCGACGTAGAAGTAGACGGGGATGGACCAGATCCACACCGCCTCCTTGAGCACGGGCCGGTCGTAGTAGGTGGGCTGGTCGCCCTCGAAGGAATGGGACGGCAGGTCGCGCCAGACCGAGGTCCGCGAGGGGAACGCCTCGTCCGGGGTGCCAATCCGCTGGTGCGAGCCCTCGCCCGTCAGCAGGCCGAGCTCGGGGGCGATGTTGCGGCCGTCGGAGCCGCCGTCCCGGTCGTTGCCATCCTTCCAATCGGTCATCTTCCAATCGCTCACGGCCGGCTCCGCGCCGAGAGCACGGCCCCCACGGCCGCCGCCGCCATTCCCAGGACGGCGAAGGCCATGGCGCCCCAGGCCGCCGGCGCCTGCTTGGCGGGGGCTGTCGGGTCCGGCGGCAGGTTGTACATCTCCGGCTTGTCGACCAGCAGGAAGAAGGCGTTCAGCCCTTCCGTGCCCGGCTGGCCAGCGGCGTCGGCGCCGTATAGGTAGGCCTCGGTCATGCCGTGCCGGTGCAGGCGCTCGACGCGGTCCCGCGCCCGCTCCTTGAGCTCGTCGAGGTCGCCGAAGACGATCGAGTCCGTGGGGCAGGCCTTGGCGCACGCGGGCTCCATGCCGCCCTTCAGGCGGTCGTAGCAGAGCGTGCACTTCCAGGCCCGGCCGTCGTCTTCCCGGCGGTCGATGACGCCGAAGGGGCAGGAGACGACGCAGTAGCCGCAGCCGTTGCAGATGTCGGGCTGCACGTAGACGGAGTCGAACTCGGTCCGGATGATGGCCCCCGTGGGGCAGGCCTCCAGGCAGCCGGCCCGGTGGCAGTGCTTGCAGACATCCGACATCAGCAGCCAGGAGAAATCCCCCAGTCCCGTCTCCTGGCCGGTGAGCGGCACCGGCCGTTCGATGAACGAGACGTGCCGCCAGGTCGAGGCCCCGAGGGCGGCCGTGTTGTCGTACGACATGCCGGTGAAGAGCAGGCCGTCGTCCGGGAGCTGGTTCCACTCCTTGCAGGCGACCTCGCAGGCCTTGCAGCCGATGCAGATCGTGCTGTCCGTGAAGAAGCCGACGGCCATCTCAGGTCTCCTCGTCCTGTCGCATGCGGGCGCCGGAGAGGCCATGCCGGCCCGTGGGCTTCTGTCCCACGACGGGCAGGTCCCTGCCGTCTCCCCCATTGCCGCTGATGTCTCCGGTCAGCGAGGGCACCAGAGGTCCGCTGGTCACCACCCGCCGGCCGCGGCCGCGTCGGCCGGCCTCGATGTTGCCCGTCAGGGCCTTCGACTCCTGGATCGACACGTTGGGGTCCGCCACGAAGCCGATCAGCTCGTTGGCGGCGTCGCCGCGCGCGCGCCCCTTCGATCCCCAGTGATAGGGCAGGCCGATCTGGTGGATGACCCGGCCCTTGATCCGGATGGGAGGGATGCGTTCCGTCACCAGCACCCGCGCGTCGATCTCGGCGCGGGCGGTGGTGATGGTGGCCCAGCCGCCGTTGGTGAGCCCCTTCTCGCGCGCCAGCTCCGGCGAGACCTCGCAGAACATCTCCGGCTGCAGCTCCGAGAGCCAGGACAGCCAGCGCGACATGGCTCCCGCCGTGTGGTGCTCGGTCAACCGGTAGGTGGTGAGCACGAAGGGGAAGCGCGGGTCGTTCCATGCCCGGTGGTAGGGGTTGTCCCGGCGCCGCCACTCCAGCCGCGTCGGCGTGCACTGCTGGCCGTAGAGCGGGTTCTCGATCACCCCCTCGTGGGGCTCGTAGTGGGTGGGAAGAGGGCCGTCCGCGAGGCCGTTCGAGGCGAAGAGCCAGCCCAGGCCGTCCGCCTGCATGATGAATGGGGCGTCGCCGGCGATGGTGTCGATCCCCTTGGCGTCCGGCCCCGGCCGGTAGGAGGGCGGCCGGTCGACGATGAAGTCCGGCACGTCATACCCCGTCCAGACCTTCTTCTCCTCGTCCCACCAGACGTAGCGCTTGCGCTCCGACCAGGGCTTCCCCTCGGGGTCCGCCGAGGCGCGGTTGTAGAGCTTGCGCCGGTTGGCCGGCCACGCCCATCCCCACTCGGGGGCCACCCACGACTGCTCGCTGCCGGGCTTGCGCCGGGCCGGCTGGTTGACGCCGTCCTTGAAGCTCCCCGAGTAGATCCAGCAGCCGCAGGCCGTCGAGCCGTCGTCCTTCAACTCGCCGAAGCCGGCGACGGGCTTGCCGTCGGCTAGCCGGAAGCCGCTGATCTCGCGCAGCACGGCCTCGGCCGAGGGCTCCTGGATGGCGCCCTCGACCGGGTAGTCCCAGGTCAGGGCCAGCAGGCCGCGGTCCCTGGGGTCCGTCGAGCCCGCGTAGAGCTGCCTCAGGCGCTGGCCCAAGTGATAGATGAAGTGCAGCTCGCTCCGGCAGTCACCCGGCGGCTCGACGGCCTTGTGGTGCCACTGGAGGAGGCGCTGGGTGTTGGTGAAGGTGCCGTCCTTCTCCGTGTGGGCGGCGCAGGGGAAGAAGAACACCTCGGTGGGGATCGACTCCGTCCGCACCTCGCCGCGCTCGATCTCCGGCGCGTCGCGCCAGAAGTCCGCCGATTCCGTCACGGCGAAGTCGCGCACCACCAGCCACTCGAGCTTGCGCATGCCCGCCCGGTGAAGGGCGCCGTGCATCGAGCCCACCGTGGGGTTCTCGCCCATGTGGAAGTAGCCCTTCACCTCGCCGTCCGCCATGGCGGCGACGGTCGTCATGTGCGAGTGGTCGCCCGAGATGCGGGGGAGGGCGTCGAAGAGCCAGCCGTTGTCCTGCCGGGCCGCGTCGCCGAACCAGGCCTTCAGGAGGGAGACGGCGTACTTCGGGAACTCGCTCCACCATCCCGCGGGCGAGCCGTTGAGATTCAGGTAGTCCTCGAAGCTCTTGTCGCTCTTGTCCTTGGGCATCGGGAGGTAGCCCGGCAGGAGGTTGTAGAGCGTCGGGATGTCCGTCGAGCCCTGGATCGAGGCGTGGCCGCGCAGGGCCATGATGCCGCCTCCGGGCCGGCCGATGTTCCCCAGGAGGAGCTGGAGGATGGCCGCCGTGCGGATGTACTGCACCCCCACCGAATGCTGGGTCCAGCCCACCGCGTAGCAGAAGGCCGTGGTGCGGGCAGGCCCGGAGTTGGCGCACACCGCCTCCGCCACCTTGAGGAACAGGTGCCGGGGCACGCCGCAGACCTCCTCCACGATCTCCGGCGTGTAGCGCTGGAAGTGGCGCTTGAGGATCTGGAACACGCAGCGCGGGTGCTGGAGGGTGAGGTCGAAGTGCTCGGCGCCGCGCTGGGTGGCGCGCTCGGACCGCGGCTCGCCCGTGAAGTGATCCCGCTGGCCGGAGGCCGGCCCCACGTCCGAGCCCTCGTAGGCCCAGGAGGCGGGATCGTACTGGCCTTTCTCCTCATCCCAGCCGGAGAACAGGCCGTCCAGGTCCTCGGTGTCCTTGAAGTCCTCGTTGATGAGGGCCGCCGCGTTCGTGTAGTGGAGGACGTACTCCTTGAACCAGCGCTCGTTTTCGATCACGTAGCGCACGATGCCACCCAGGAAGGCGATGTCGCTGCCCGCCCGGATGGGCACGTGGAGGTCGGACACCGCGCTCGTGCGGGTGAAGCGCGGGTCGACGTGGACGATCGTCGCTCCCCGCGCCTTCGCCTCCATCACCCAGCGGAAGCCGACCGGATGGCACTCCGCCATGTTGGACCCCTGAATGACGATGCAGTCAGCGTTCTGGAGGTCCTGCTGGAAGGTCGTGGCGCCGCCACGTCCGAACGTGGTCCCCAGACTGGGGACCGTCGAGCTGTGTCATATTCGGGCCTGGTTCTCGATCTGGATGATCCCCAGGGCCGAGAACAGCTTCTTGATGAGGTAGTTCTCCTCGTTGTCCAGCGTCGCGCCGCCGAGGTGGGCGATCCCCATCGTGCGGTTGACGGCGTGGCCCTCCCGGGTCTTCTCCTCCCAGGTCTCCTCCCGCGTCTTCTTGACGAGCTGAGCCACGCGTTCCATGGCCCAGTCGAGGGGAACGGTCTCCCACTCCTTGCCGTAGGGCCTTCTATAGAGGACGCTCTGGACCCGGTGCGAGCCCGTGACGAGCTGGAACGTGGCCGCTCCCTTGGGGCACAGGCAGCCGCCGGAGATGGGGGAGTCGGGGTCCCCCTCGATATCGGTGATCTTCTCTTCCTTGACGAAGACGAGCTGTCCACACCCCACGGCGCAGTAGGGACAGATCGATTTCACGGTCCGGTCGGCCGTCTGGGTACGGGGAACCAGCGTCTCGCTGCGGCGGGAGCGGGCGGTGTCGCCCAGGGCGAGGAGGTCGCCCTTGCGAATCTGTTGGAGGACCGGCCACCGCGACAGCGCATCCAGGAAACCCATCCGTACCTCCCCTCGGGGACTTCGTCCCGGCCCGATGCTTATCCGAAACAGGTGGGGCAGTCAACGCCCGCTGAAGGGAAGGGCTGCCCCCTCTGGCGTTCAGGTCGTCCTCTCCTGAGGACATTTTCCTGCCGTCCTCTCTCCCGCCCCCAAGTCTTCCGAGCTTCCCTGAGCCCTTCAAAAGAAAAGAGTTATAGACGTATGAGCCTCTGATCCGGCGGTATGGCATACCCCTTGTACTAGAGGGATGGCGTGAAGGAGATGGAGATGCTCAACCTGAGAAGACAACCTGCTTTCATCGCCCTCCTCCTGATGGCGTCACTGCTACTGGGCAGCGCGGCCGAGGCCCAGCGTTACACCAGGCGCGACCGGACGTGGAAGGGCGCGGGGATCGGCGCCGCGATCGGCGCGGCGGGCGCGTACGTCAAGGGCAAGCGGGAGGCCGACGAGATCCTGGCCGGCGCCGCCATCGGCGGTGTGGTCGGCGGCGCGATCGGCGCCTACATGGACCGCCAGCAGGAGCGGTTGGCTCATATTCCAGGCACCACCGTCGAGCGCATGGGGGAAGACACCCTCATGGTGCACTTCGATTCGGATGTCCTTTTCAATACGGGTTCGTCCTCCCTCGACTCGGACGGCCGATCCACCCTGAACGAGGTGGCGGACGTGATCAACGATTACCGGAAGACGGCCGTGGTCGTCCAGGGGCACACCGATTCGAAGGGGAGCGAGGAAACCAACCACTACCTCTCCGAGCGGCGTGCCCGGTCGGTGGAGAGCTTTCTGACCAGCCAGGGCGTCGCTCCGGACCGCATCAGCGCGATCGGTTTCGGCGAGAGCGCCCCGGTCGCGAACAACGCCAGTGCCTATGGCCGGCAAAAGAACCGCCGCGTTGACGTGCTCCTCAAGGCAAAGGCCGGCCCGCTGCGGCAGGGTTACTGAGGATCCGTTTCCAAGTCCGTCTGAAAGGAGACGACAATGTTCAAGCACTCGAAGCAGTCCCTCATGGTAGTCGCGGTCTTTCTCATGACCTTCCTGCTGCTGGGCTCGGCGGCCCAGGCGCGCAATACCCACGGCTCGGACAAGATCAAGAAGGGAGCCGTCATCGGCGCCGTGGTGGGCCTCGGAACCCAGGCCGTTCGCGGCAACCGCGCTCCCGGCGAGCTTCTGACCGGGGCCGCCGTCGGCGGCCTGATCGGCGCCGGCGTCGGCTCGTACGTCGACTACAAGGAAGAGCGGAAGGCCAATAACGACGACCGGTACTACGACCGTGGACGCGACCGCGGCTACGACCGTGGATATGACCGCGGATACTACCGGGGCGACAACAACCGCAGCTACAACCGCCGCTACGCGCGTGACGACTACCGTCCTCGGGCCGCCAACCGGGGCCGGGGTCATCGGCACAACCAGCGCTGCCGGCACTGAATAGAAGACCTTCGGGGCGGGGAGAGATCCTCGCCCCCTTTATCTCTACCTGTACCTGGTATCCCTACCTGGCACGAGCCTTGAAGCTCCTAACCCCCGCAGTACAACAAAGGTGAGAATGAAAAAGGAGACCGATATGCTCGATCTACGCACAATGAGACCGCTCGGGGGCCTGACGGCTTCCGTGTTGATCCTGTCGCTGTTCGCCGGCTGCGCCAGCACGGCGCCCCGGCAGGAGCGGACCACCCAGCGCGACCGCACCTACAAGGGGGCGGGGATCGGCGCCGCGGCCGGCGCCGCCGCCGCGATCCTGAAAGGCGAGCGGGAGGCCGACGAGATCCTGGCCGGCGCCGCCATCGGAGCGGTGATCGGCGGCGGCATCGGCGCCTACATGGACGCCCAACAGGAGAAGCTGGCCCGGATCCCGGGCACCACCGTCGAGCGGGTGGGAGAGGACACCCTCCTCGTCCACTTCGATTCCGACGTCCTCTTCAGCGTCAACTCCGCCAGCCTCGACTCGGACGGCCGGGCGACCCTGGAGGACGTGGCCGGCGTCGTCGACGAGTACAAGAAGACGGCCGTCGTCGTTCAGGGGCATACGGATTCTACCGGCAGCGAGGAGCTCAACCAGAACCTCTCGGACCGGCGGGCGAGCTCCGTCCGCGCGTACCTGGTGAGCCGCGGCGTCGACGCGGACCGCGTGGCCGCGGTCGGCATGGGCGAAGGCTACCCCGTGGCGAGCAACGACAGCGAGTCCGGCCGGCAGCAGAACCGCCGGGTGGACATCCTTCTCAAGGCCGCGGCGGGACCGTTGCGCCAGGGCCGGTAGCTGAAGCGCGGGTCGGGGTCGCGCCAAGACGCAACGAAGTGGCACGCGTCTTGTAATCACGACATCGGTGAGGTGAACCGATGCCAAAGACCCCGACCCACCCCTCCGCGTTCGAATTCATCCCCGAAAAACCAACCATCCCGAAACTCTGGGAAGCGGCCCAGGGCTGCCGTGCCTGCGACCTCTACAAGAACGCCACCCAGGCGGTCCTGGGGTTGGGACCCAGGGAAGCCGCCGCGTGCTTCATCGGCGAGCAGCCGGGGGATCAGGAAGACCTGGCGGGAAAGCCGTTCGTGGGACCGGCCGGCCGCGTGCTCGACGAGGCGCTGACCGAGGCCGGAATTCCTCGCGAGGAGGTCTTCGTCACCAATGCCGTCAAGCACTTCAAGTGGGAGCCGCGCGGCAAGCGGCGCATCCACGACAAGCCCACGATGGGGGAGGTGAAGGCCTGCCGCCCCTGGCTCGAAACCGAGCTCGCGATCGTCAAGCCCCAGGTCATCGTCTGCCTGGGAGCCACCGCGGCCCAGTCGCTGCTGGGTCCCAAGTTCCGGATCACCGCCGACCGGGGCAAGTTCTTCGAGACCCCTTGGGCCCCCTGGCTCACCGCCACGTACCACCCCTCGGCCCTCCTCAGGATGCCGGACGAAATCCAGCGCCGCGAAGCCCGGGCGTTGTTCGTGGCGGATCTGCGGGGAGTGGCGGCGAAGTTGGCGGCCGTGGCTGCGAGTCAGTAGTCAGGCTAGAAATGACGCGTTTCCCCGTAGGAGCGGCCCTATGTGGCCGCCCTGGGTGGAGGGATCGCCAACTTCCCCCGCCCAGGGCGGCCACATAGGGCCGCCCCTACAAACGTCCACCATTTCTAGGCTGACAGCGTACTCGATGCGGCTCCGGAATCCAGCGATTCAGTTTTCCAATCCAGTCGTTCCGAACAGGAACCTTGAGATTCCGCAGCCGCATCCAGTGGTTTCCGCTGTCAAATCGCTCGCTTCCGGGCCGGAATCTCGCCATTTGAAATTCCAATCCACTGGATTGCAAAGTGGAATCGAGCGTTACAGGCTTGGAATCGGGAGATTTGAAGATGGACACCAGTGGATTCGAAGTCCGAAAGGAAAGCTTCTCGGATCGGAACCAGTGGCTCGGGCTCTCTCTGCGGCGGTTATTTGCGCGGTAAAGGCGGGATCAGGAATTCAGGCGGCCTTCGATTGCAGAACAATAGCTTTGGGGATCTCGACTCCGGAAACTTTGACCGTCTGCAGATGAAGGGCTGAATCTTTCGCCTGGAAAGAGTGGTTCATCTCCTGGACGAAAGGATCGTCCGAGCGGAGGACGGTGACACGGCCAATGCTTGGCCAGATTTCTTTCGGCATGCTCTCGGTCAGCAGGTCGGTAACCATCCCGATTGCGCTCGCGCGGCTGGCTGAATCGAAGCCCTTGGCGCTGACGACGAGATTCCAATAATCCTCTAGATCAGGATCCAGCGCGAGGAACATCAGGAGGTGAACCGGCCCATACTGCTGATCCAGCTTGTGGTCGGAGATCAGGCTTCCAGGGCACCATCTTCAGGCGGAGCCGTGCCAAATCCTTGAGCTCCTGTCGCGTCGGCATGACGACCGGAGGATATCCCAGTTCCTGAAAAGGGCAACAGCCACCAGAGACCTTCTCCGATCCTTCGAGCGGCGATAAGCTCGAGCTTCAGACTTCCCAGGAGGACTCATGCAGGCTACAGGCACCCACGACGTACTTCGCATCCTCGACGGCATCATCGCCGACTGCAAGGCGAAGAGCGATCCGCTGGGATACTTCCCGGCTCTGTACCGGCAGGTGACCCTCACCGTGCAGCAGGGGATCGCCCAGGGATCCTTCGACAACGGCCCCCGGATGGACCGGTTCGACGCGCTGTTCGCCAACCGCTACTTCGCGGCCTACAGCGCCTTTCGCTCGGGGGTACAGCCCGCGAAGAGCTGGCAGGTGGCCTTTCAGGGCACCCAGTCGGGGCAGCTCATCATCCTCCAGGACCTGCTGGTGGGGATCAACGCCCACATCAACCTGGACCTGGGCGTCGTCACCGGAGAGACGTTCCCAGGCCCGGCCCTGGCGGGCTTCCACGACGACTTCGACAAGATCAACGCCATTCTCAGCGGGCTGCTCCCCAAGGTGGAGGCCGTGGTCGGCGAGTTCTCGCCCCTGCTTGGCATCCTCTCCCGGCTCGGCGGCAAGGATGCCATCGAGGTGCTCGACTTCAGCATGGACGCCGCCCGCGACGACGCCTGGCTCCACGCCGAACTCCTGTCGGTTCAGCCGCCGTCCGTCTGGCCCCTCACGGTGAAGGCCCTCGACGCCAAGGTCGCCTTCCTGGGCCGGATCGTCGCCGAGCCCACCGGGCTCGTGGAGAGGGCCGTCGACCTCATCCGCGAGACGGAGAGCAGGGACGTGCCGGCGATCATCGACGCCCTGAACGGCATCGTGCCGGCCTGAGGAGAAAAGGACTGCAAAGACAACAAGGACATCAAGGACATCAAGGACATTAAGGACAGGGGTTTGTCCTTGCTGTCCTTGATGTCTCTGCAGTCCTTGTTCAGACCCGCTCAATAATGGTCGCGATCCCCTGACCGCCGCCGATGCACAGGGTGACGAGGGCGGTGGCGAGCCCCCGGCGTTCCAGCTCGTCCAGGGCGGTGCCGAGCAGCATGGCGCCGGTCGCTCCCAGGGGATGGCCGAGGGCGATGGCGCCGCCGTTGACGTTCACCCGCTCGGGATCGAGGCCGAGGTTGCGGAGGGTCTGGAGGGTCACCACGGCGAAGGCCTCGTTGATCTCCCAGAGGTCGATGTCGCCCGGCGCCATGCCCGCCTGATCGAGCGCCTTCCGAGAGGCCGGCGTGGGAGCCGTCAGCATGATCACCGGCTCGGAGCCGACGACCGCCATGGCGCGGATGCGGGCCCGGGGCTTGAGGCCGTGCGCCTCCACGTACTCCCGCGAGGCGAGCAGCACGGCCGCCGCGCCGTCCACGATGCCGCTGGCGTTGCCGGCCGTGTGGACGTGCTGGATCGCCTGGACCTCGGGGTAGCGCTGGAGGGCAATGGAGTCGTACTTCTCGCCCATGCCCAGAAAGGAGGGGCTGAGCGCCGCCAGGCCCTCCAGGGTGGTGTCCGGCCGCAGGTGCTCGTCCTTCTCCAGGAGCACGGCGCCGGTCTCGGGGTCCTTGACGGGGAAGAGGCTGCGGCCGAACCGGCACTCCCTCTGGGCCGCGGCCGCCCGCTGCTGGGAACGGAGGGCGAAGGCGTCCAGCTCCTCGCGGGAGATGCCCTCCACCGTCGCGATCAGGTCCGCGCTGATCCCCTGCGGCACCTGGTGGTGGCGGGTGCGGAGATGGGCGTTGCCGCCGTCCTGGCCCGCGCCGTCCGCGCCCATGGGCACCCGCGACATGCTCTCGACGCCGCCGGCGACCACGACGTGCTGGAAGCCGGACGAAACCCCCATGGCGGCGAAGTTGATCGCCTGGAGGCCGGAGCCGCAGAAGCGGTTGACGCTGGTCCCCGCCACCTCCAGGGGCCAGCCGGCCGCGAGCACGGCGTTGCGGCTGATGTTCGCGCCCTGCTCTCCCACTTGGGCGACGCAGCCGGCGATCACGTCGTCGACCTCGCGGGGATCGACGCCGCTCTTGGCGGCCAGGTGGTTCAGGGTCTGGGCCAGAAGCTCCTGGGGATGGACCCCGGACAGGGCTCCCTTGCCCGCTTTGCCGCGCCCACGCGGCGTCCGCACGGCTTCGAGGATGAAGGCATGGGTCATGACATGAATCTCCTATAGGTACGAACGATCGTTCTTTTTGGAAGGTGAGACATGGCGGGTGTCGTCTACTCTGAGATCAAGCCCGGCTGTTGGCGAGCAGCCGCTCGAAGGCGGCGCGGGCATGGCCGCCGGCTTTGGGGTCGCGGATCATGCGGGAGGCGTGGTGGTAGCCGAGGACGATGCAGTTAACCTCGAAGGCGAACTGCTCCATATCGAGATCGGCCCGGAAGTGGCCGGCGTCGACGGCCAGCCGCGCCGCCTTGGCCATGAACTCGTAGCGGCGGCGTTGGGCCACGGCGAGGAAATCGCGCTGGGCCCCCGGGCGGTCGTCGAACTCCACGGAGGCGGCGATGAGGGGGCAGCCGCCAGGCATGGACCGGTCGTCTTCCCAGGCCAGCCAGTTCTCGAACAGGGCCCGGATACGGGGCTCGCCGCGCGGCACCTTCAGGGCCGGGCGGAACACCGTCTCCTCGAACCGCTCGACGGCGGCCTGGAGCACCTGGAGCTGGAGCTCGTCCTTGGATCCGAAGTGGGCGAAGAGGCCGCTCTTCGAAAGCCCCAGCTCGGAGGAGAGCGTGCCGATCGTCAGCCCCTCGAGGCCGTCACGGCTCGCCAGGCGCACGGCCTGGTCGAGAATCCGTTCCCTGGTGTCGGCTCCCTTGCCCATGGAGTAAGTATACGAACGGTCGTGCTATTTTACAAGAGGGAGCCTGAATACGAAAGACCCCGGTCCCTTTCGGGAGCCGGGGTCTCAAGGGCCCGTTTCGGTGGCGTTGGGTTCCCCGTAGGTTACCCTCCTGTGCCACGGTGTGGAGGATCCCCCGTTAAGAGGACGCCACCTCCACAGAACCGTGTTTGCCTTCTATCACTGGACCACCTCCTTCCTGGGCGTGTCCCTAATGACGGGTCCCAACCCGTCCAGCTCCGTGGGCCGCCCAAGCCTCATTGGAGCCGCCACGTCACTCCTGGAAGGAGGCGTGGACCCTTGACACAACTATATGTTGGGGTACGAGACCGAGAATGTCAACGGTCAAGCGGGTTTAGCCTTCCCCAGCACGCATGTTCAGAACGCCGGGGACGTGCCGTTCATTCCCTGGTTGCTCTACCGGCCGGCGAGGAATTGCTCGATCGTGAGGCCGATGTCTTTGGCGATCTTCCGCAGGAGGATTGGGGAGACATCGTGGCCGGGATGGACGGGAACCGTGGTGCCGCGGCCGTCGGGATGGCGGAATTGCTTGTGGGAGCCGCGCTGGCGGACCTCCATGAACCCGAAGGCTACCAGGATCTCGATGATCTCCCTGGACTTCAGGACCGGGTGTTTCCCCACGGTCAGGCAACCAGGACGGTCTGGATACCGACGAACTCACCGTCCAAGGCGGGCTCGCCGTCCTCGAGCAGCATCTCGATGACTTCCCGCAGGTTGGCGTTGAGCTCGTCGAGGCTTTCCGCCTGGGTGTGGGCGCCTGGAAAGCCGGGCACGTAGCCGACGTAGAGGCCGGTATCCGGGCACTTCTCGATGACAGCCGTGTAGGTTCTCATGGGGCATCTCCCGAAGCGTCTGGAATCGTAGCATGAGCCGGCTCGGCCCCTGTGGTAGTGTTTCGCGATATCCACGATAAGCCCACCGGGATCGCAGCCGCCTGCCGGGCTCAATCGTCCAGATCGGGAGGATCTCACGAGATGAAGAAAGTCGGAATTCTATTCGGGCAGGAGGACACGTTCCCTCAGGCCTTCGTCGATCGGGTGAACGCGAAGAAGGCGGACGGCGTGGTGGCGGAGCCGGTCCGCATCGACAAGCTGATCCAGGGAGAGGATTCGGGCTACGCCGTGATCATCGACCGGATCTCCCAGGATGTCCCGTTCTACCGGGGCTACCTCAAGAACGCGGCCCTCAACGGCACGGCGGTGCTCAACAACCCCTTCTGGTGGAGCGCCGACGAGAAGTTCTTCAACAACTGCCTGGCCACCAAGATCGGCGTGGCCGTGCCCAAGACGGTGCTCCTGCCTTCCCACGAGCACCCGCCGGACACCGGCTCGAAGTCGTTCCGCAACCTGGCCTACCCCATGGACTGGGAGGCGATCTTCAACTACATCGGCTTCCCCGCCTACTTCAAGCCGTTCGCCGGCGGCGGCTGGAAGAGCGTCTACCGGGTGGAGGATCCGGACCAGTTCTTCCGCGCTTACCACGAGACGGGCCAGCTCGTGATGATGCTCCAGGAGGAGATCGTCTTCGAGGAGTACTTCCGGTGCTACTCGCTCGACTGCCGGGACATCCACATCATGCTGTACGACCCGCGCCAGCCGTTCCACCAGCGCTACGTGCGCAACGGCCCGGCGGTCGACCCGGCGCTGCTCCAGAAGGTGCACGACGACGTGCTGGCCCTCAACGTCTGGCTTGGCTACGACTTCAACACGGTCGAGATGGCGGTGCGCGACGGCGTTCCCTATGCCATCGACTTCTGCAACCCCGCCCCCGACGCCGACGTCAACTCGATCGGTGAGGACAACTTCTCCTGGATCGTCGAGAAGGCGGCCGAGATGGCGATCCGCCGGGCCCAGGCCCAGGTCGAGGGCGGCGACAACCTGCGTTGGGGCGAGTACGTCCGCCGCGCCGCCGCGGCTTCGCCGGCCGCGGCAGCGGACCGGGCCGCCCAAGCGGTGAGCCGGAGGTAAGACGACATGGCCGACGCCGGGCTTTTCACGCTGGGGATTGAAGAGGAGTTCCAGCTCATCGATCCGGAGACGCGCGACCTGCGCTCTCATGTTCAGTACCTCATCGAGGACGAGCACACGCTGGCGGATCAGTTGAAGCCCGAGCTCCATCAGTCGGTCATCGAGGTGGGCACCAACATCTGCGGGGACATCAAGGAGGCGCGCCGGGAGATCGTCTCCCTGCGCAGCAACCTGTCGAAGCTGGCGGGGCGCAGCGGGCTGACCATCGCGGCGGCGGGCACCCACCCGTTCGCCCACTGGAAGGACCAGTTGATCACGGAGAACCAGCGCTACAAGGAGATCGTCGACGACCTCCAGCAGATCGCGCGGGCGAACCTGATCTTCGGCCTCCACGTCCACGTGGGGATCGACGACCGCGAGGTGGCGATCCACATCATGAACGCCCTCCGCTACTTCCTGCCGCACATCTTCGCCCTGTCGACCAACTCGCCGTTCTGGCAGGGCCGCAACACCGGCCTCAAGTCGTTCCGCAGCAAGGTCTTCGACCGCTTCCCGCGCACCGGCATCCCCGACCACTTCCAGAGCCTCTCGGAGTACGAGAACTACATCAAGCTGCTGATCAAGACGCGGTGCATCGACAACGCCAAGAAGATCTGGTGGGACATCCGCATGCACCCGTTCTTCAACACCCTGGAGTTCCGGATCTGCGACGTGCCCATGCGGGTGGACGAGACGATCGCCCTCGCGGCGCTCATGCAGGCCGTCACCGTCAAGCTCCACAAACTGATCAAGCAGAACCTGGGCTTCCGCCTCTACCGCCGCCTGCTGCTCAGCGAGAACAAGTGGCGGGCGGCGCGCCACGGCATCACCGGCAAGCTGATCGACTTCGGCAAGCAGGAGGAGGTGGCCTGCGCGGCGCTCATCCACGAGCTGCTGGCTTTCATCGACGACGTGGTGGACGAGCTGGGCAGCCGCGAGGAGATCAACTACATCCACGAGATCCTGCGCACGGGCACGGGGGCGGACCGCCAGCTCGCCGTCTGGGAGCAGAGCGGTCACGACATCAACGCCGTCGTCGACTACATCGTCCGCGAGACCCACCACGGCCTGGAATCGTGAAGCTGGAATGAAACTCGGCCGGTTCCTCTGCTGACACGGGGCGGGGTAGAATCCGCTCCGCCATGAACCCCGACATCCGCCGTGCCTACAACGCCGCGTTCACCGAGGGCCGCTACGAGGCCATGCTGCGCGATCTGGAGCGGGACGGCGGCTTTCCCACCGTCTTCCGGATCTGTGAGACGCCGCTGTTCCTCGACGGGGCCCTCACCCGCGAGCTGATCGAGGCCGCCCACGAGGTGCTCGACGCCGTCACCTCGGAGGAGTACCTGAAGCTCGCCGGCCGGGCGGTGCCGCCGGAGCTCGAGGTGCCGGGGGACGAGGGGCACCCCGTCTTCCTGCAGATCGACTTCGCCCTGGTGCGCGGGGAGGACGGCCTCCTGACTCCCCGCCTCATCGAGCTGCAGGGCTTCCCTTCGCTCTACGGTTTCCAGTGGCTGCTCGAGAAGGACTTCCGCGCCAACTTCCCGGCTATTCCCGACGACTTCTCGCCCTATTTCGGCGGGCTCGACGCGGAGACCTACCCGGCCGCCCTGCGGGAGGTGATCGTGGGCGGCTCCGATCCGGAGAACGTCGTACTCCTGGAGATCGATCCCGAGCATCAGAAGACGCGGATCGACTTCGCCGTCACCGAGCGGCTGACGGGTATCAGGACCGTCAACGCCAGGGAGGTGATCGAGCGGAGGGGGCGGCTCTACTATCCGGAAAACGGGCGCGAGGTCCCCATCGAGCGGATCTACAACCGGGTGATCTTCGACGAGCTGGAGCGGAAGGGGATCGACCTTTCCCACATCTTCCGCCGCGACCTGGACGTCACCTGGGTCGGGCATCCGAACTGGTATCTGAAGATCAGCAAGTTCTCGCTCCCCTTCATCAAGAGCCGCTACTCGCCGCCGGCCTGGTTCGTGAGCAACCTCGAAGAGCTGCCCCTGGACCTCGAGAGCTACGTCCTGAAGCCCCTCTTCTCGTTTGCCGGCCTGGGCGTCGAGATGGGGCCCTCCCCCGAGCGGCTGCGCAACCTGGAGGACCCCGAGAACTACATCCTCCAGAAGAAGGTCGAGTACTCGCCCGCCATCGAGACCCCCGAGGATCCAGCCCGTGCCGAGGTCCGCATGATGTTCGTCTGGAAGGACCGGCAGGAGCGCCCGCGGCTGGTCAACAACCTCGTCCGCATGGGCAAAGGGAAGATGATGGGGGTCGACTTCAACAAGGACAAGACCTGGGTGGGCGCGAGCCTGGCCTATCACCCGCCGCTCGACTGATTCTTAAGTCAGCAACTCGCGCTGGTACGCCATGCCCAGAGCCAGGCAACCGTACCCCAGGATGTAGGCCACGTCGACCACGGGATCGAGCCGTCCCAGGCTCATCGCCGTGGAGTAGGCGAACAGGACGTCGCCGGCCAGGACGAACAGGAAGCCGCCGAGGATCGCCATCCAGATCCGCCATACCGCTCCGCCCGGAAAGCGCAGGGTGATCCGCAGCAACAGCACCGTCGGGACCAGCAGGGCGAAGTCGAGGATGGTGTAGGCCATGTTGAGGAGCTTCTCAACGTCCGGAATGCTGGAGAGCAGGACGGGGCGCAGCACCGTGAACGTGGCCAGGATGCAGAGCACGGTGATAGTCCCTGCCAGGGACTTCCGGCCGCGGGGAGCGCCGATGGGGAAGCCGCTCTCGCCATAGGCCCGCAGGAAAGCCGCCAGGGCCGCGATGAACAACGGGTACGAGAGCAGGAACAGGATGTCCGACGGCGAGGGGAAAAAGATCGCCTTGTTTTGCGCGAGCTGGTTGACCACCAGGCCGGCCTGGCCCAGAAAGAACGAGGCGAGTCCGATGGACAGGAAGCGCCAGCCTCCGTGAACCGTGGTTCCCCGCTCGAAGGCGGCGGTGTTGCGCCAGGCGAGCCCGGCGGCGAGTCCGAGGAGGAGAACCTTGCCGAGACCGCCGATCCACAGACGGGTCCGCTCCGGCATTGCCCCGGGCGCCGCGAGCTCCACCACGAACGGCAGGGCGACCAGGGCGATCAGCCCGAGGAACGGCAGCGTCATGCGCGAAGGTTTCATCGGGCTGCTCCTCCCAGGCCCGCGAGGGCCCGCCGGATCTCATCCACCACCAGCTTCGACTTGTCGCGCCCGAGGAAGAGGTTGAGCCCCTTGCCGACCCTGTCCACCAGGGCCTCCACCTTCTCGGGGCCGACCAGGTCTCCCTCGATGGCAAGATCCTTGAAGTGAGCCCCGGCGGAGGCGCGGGCCATCATCTTGCCGAGGTAGGGCGACAGGACCCCGGCAATGGAGTCGAGGACCTCGGCCGTCTTCAACGGCGGTGCGCTCATCGGATTCCCCAAATCGTTAAATTGGCCGGACAGTATCATGCCCGGCGTCAGAGCCTGTCCGCGCTGTGTCAGCGTTTTTCTGACACTCCCGTCCTGACACAAAAAATCCTTCGAAACGCGAAGAAGTTCCGGCATGCCGCTTCGTGCCGCCTGGCGCGCTGCCTGCAATCTCAAGGAAGCAGGGACGTAGGTAAGTGCCCCCCTATTCAAGGGCGCGGTCTGGGTTGAGGACCGCGCCCTCTTTTTATTCGCGAGCGCTGGCGGACCCATGGTTGACGAGCTTGCTCAGGGTCTCCTGCATCGCCAGAATCTGCAGGGACAGCGCCTTCAGGGTGTCCTCGGTCACGGTCGATTCCAGGGGCGGGATCTTCTCCAGGAGCGACTTCATGGCCGCCGCCCCGTCGATGCTCCCGGCACCGAGCCGCCGCTTTCTTTCCTCAGGATCCGCGAGCAGGGTTTCGATGGGGTGCTCCTCCTGCTCCAGGTTCAAGATGTTCCGGATCTGATCGATCGAGAGCCGGCCCCGGCCCGCGCGCTGGGCCAATTCGAACAGGAGAGCCACCACGCCGGTCACGTGGGCCGCCGCCATGCTCGTGCCGGACATCACCGTCACTCCCCCGTGCGCCCGGGCGGCCACGATGTTCACGCCGGGAGCGCTCAGGTCGGGCTTGTTCCTCGACATCCCCTGCCGGTTGGGCCGTGTGGGACCTGCCGACGTGGCTTCGAAGGGAGGGGCCAGGCACGCCATTTCCGAGGTGTCGTACGCTCCGACGGTCAGCGTCTTCTCGCTGCAACTGATGGACCCCAGGGTGAACGAGGAGTCCGTGGGCTCCCCGAAGTAGGAAAGGCCGCGGGCGTCCTGCTCGATCCAGGCGTGGAACGAAACCTCTTCAGCTCCAAGGTTCGCCAACTCGATCCTCCAGGGCCTGGCGGGATCCTCGAGAGTGGGGAGCCGGACGTCGATCTGATGGTCCTGGTTGTTGGGGTCTTCCTTCCGATGGCTGATGCGGCCGCACCGGGTGACGTCGTCGGAGAGGTTCATCGTCTCTCCCAGGGGTATGGAGCCCAGGTTGCCGCCATCGGGCGTATAGAGGGTGGCCTCGAGGACCTGGTTGCCGGCGTACCAGACCTCCATCGCGTTTTTCATCAGCGCGGGGTCGGTATGCCGGGGATCGGTATGCCAGAGGATCGCCGTTTTTCCTCCCTCGGGGATTTTTCCGGAGACGTGGCTCCTCTGATTGAAAGAGTTTCCTGCCGAGACCACGATCGCCCGGCCGGGCTCGCGAAGCAGCCTCTCGAACTTCTGTTCCACCAGCGTCGAGCCGTCGTGGGGGCCGCCCGTCGTCGACAGGCTCACGTTGACCACGGCCGGCATCTTGAGATCCTGGGCCTTCTTGAAGATGTACTCGACAGCCTCCACAAGGTAGTTGGAGTTTGCCAGATTGCCGTCGAAAGTCTTGAGATGGACGAAGATCAGCTCGGCATTGGGCGCGATGCCGGGATGGGAAGGCAGGGCCGGGGCGAGATCCGGCTTGCCGCCGAAAAGGCTGGGCTCCCGGCCGTTGCCCGCCGCGATGTCCAGGACATGCGTCCCGTGAGCGGCGACGGGGGGCGTGTAGCCGAGGACCTCGTAGGCCCGCTCGTCGCCGGCCCGTAGCGCCTCGTTGATCTCCACCTCGGTGAATTCTCTGCCGTAGCCGAGCTCTCGAGGAGCTGAAACCTTGTCCGACTCCGTCGATTGATCCCAGAGGTAGCGAATCCGCGTCGTGTTCCCCTGGCGGAAGTTGCCGTGCCGGAAATCACAGCCGACGTCCACTACTCCGACGATCACTCCCGCGCCACCGAGGAAGCTCGGTCCGTCGCTTTCCCTGGCTCCCCTGTTCAGGGACTCCGGGTCGCAATGGATGGCCGGCACGGAGTTGTAGAGGGAGAGGTGCAGCTCGGTCGCGGCCTTCAGGCTCACGACCTTCTCGCGCACGGCCTCGATGTCGTCGACGGCGACCCGGCCGGTGACGATCTGGCGGTCGTCCGGAGCCCTGCCGTTCCTGAAGCCCGTGACCTCGAGTCCGGGCACCTGATCGCCGGCGTTCTTGAGCTTCGCCAGGACGTCCACGTAGCACCTGCCGTCGATCTTCGAGGTGATCGTGGGCGTCGGGGCCTGAAGGCGGGGATCGTACTCCAGCGCCTTCTGGACCGCCGTGAGCTTGAGCTTGTCTGTCGTCACGTGATTCATCTTTCCTCCTTGGGTCCCATTTCCATCCCTTTGGACGGAACCAGGCGCCGTCTTCCCAACCCGGAAAAAGCAATCCGGGTCCGTCCATCGGATACGAACGCGAAAAGGAGACGACCCATGAACGCCGCCCTGCTCTCCCTCTCAATCTGGCTTGCCGGCCCTGTTTGCTACCATCCCGGGATCTTCTGTCACGGAGGTGCGTATGGGGTTTGTAATGGCGAGCAAACGATGACGGGGCGGCAGGCCCTGGTGCTATCCCTGGGATTGACCGGCGCCACCTGGATGGGATGCGGCGAGAACGCACCGCCACCGCAGGATGAAACCCGGCCCGTGGAGCCGCGCCTGATCGAAAACGCCGTGTACCTTCCTCCGTGCCGGATCGACGAGGAGGCCACGGACCTGGTGCCAGACGCGGACTGCGGGAAACGGTCCAGCCTTAAGAATAAGGATCCGAAGGCGGAGTTCGGAGAGGCGTTGCGCGGTGGGAATCCGGCGGCGGTTTCGGAGAAAGCGGACGAGCAGGTGCCGATCGGGACCATCCTGGCGTACGGCGGCCCCGACGACCTGCGCCGCGCCGTCCTCAGGTACCAGCGGATGACGAGCGCCTATCCAGACGATGCCCAGACTTGGAGCGAACTCGCGGCCATCTACCTGGTGCAGGCCCAGTTGACGGACGATCCTCGGGACCTTCTGCGCGCCTATGAGGCCGCGAACCAGGCGGTGCGGCTGGACGACTCCCTCCCGGAGGCGCGCTTCAACGAGGCCTTGGCCCTGGAGCGGCTGTTCCTTCCGGACGCCGCCTTGGATGCATGGCGGGGATATCTATCTCTGGATTCTTCGTCCGGCTGGGCCAAAGAGGCCCGCGAGCGGCTGAAGGTTCTGGCGCGGCCGCGGGCCGGAGGCGTCTGGGCGGAGCAGGAAAAGCTTCTCGAGCAAGCCGCTCTCGCGGGCGATGTCCGGACGGTTGAAGAAATAGTGGACCGCAACCGGCAGGCGGCGCGGGAGTACGCCGAGCAGCGGCTCTCCGGAGACTGGGCGGACGCGGTGATGGCGGGCCGGCAGGATCTCGCGGCAGACAAGTTGCGCATCCTGCGAGCCGTCGGAGACGCTCTGGCGAGCACGAGCCGCGAGCGCCTGGTCTACGACACCGTGGCGGCCATCGACGCGGCGGCGGGCGATCCCCGGAAGTTGGGCGAGCTCGCCCAAGGAACGCGCGACTGGCGTGACGGCTATAAGGAATACAAGAAGGGGAACTCGCAGCGTGCCGAGCTCAAGCTCATTGCAGGCCGCGATGCGCTCCGCCGGGCGGGCAGTCCGCTGGCGTGGCGGGCAGCTTTTTTCCTGGCCAGCAACGAATACATCGCCCGCCGGTACCCGCAAGCCATCGCCGCGACCGAACGGCTGGTACCACAGGTCGAGGGCTTGCCCTACGGAGCGCTCCGGGGGCACGTGTACTGGATCAAGGCGGCCTCGGAGGCCACCTTGGGGAGGACGCGAGCCGCGGTCGATGATTTCAAACAGTCGTTCGACGAGTTCAAACGGCTGGGAGAGATCGAGAACGCCTCCAACGTTGACGGCCGCCGGGGCGAAGTCCTGACTTCCCGGGGGCGCAAGAGCGAAGCCTGGCTCTCCATCTATCAGGCGCTGCGGAGCACCCCCAAGCTCCGTGACCCCGGTCATCTCGCCACGATCTACATGATCGCGGGCAACGCCGCCCTGCAAGACGGGATGGACGACGCGGCTCTCGCCTTTCAACTGGAGTGGGTCCGGCAGTCCCGTCTGAGCAACTCCCTGGCCACGGTCGAGGCCCTCACCTCGCTTGCGCGCTTCCAACATCACTTGGGAGACCGCGAAGGCGCCCTCGCATCCTTGCGCGAGGCCGAGAGCCGCTTCGGAGAAGTGGAAGAGAGGCAGCAGAAGCGCCGGCGGGCCGACCTCGCGATGACTCAAGGTCTGATGACCTGGAAGGAAGATCCCGCCGGGGCCGCCGATCTCCTGACTTCGGCCCTGCCCGTGTACAACGAGGAGGAGAACCTCATCTTCGCCCTCTGGACGCTTCTGGCGCGCGGACGGGCCTACCGGCAGGCGGAGGACGACACCCGGGCCGAGCGAGATTTCGAGGCGGCCCTGATCCTCTACGGCCGCATGGGGGAGAGCCTCGAGGCCGAGGATCTCCGTCTGGCCCTGCTGGAGGAGTCGGACACGGTGTTCGACGAAATGGTGGCGCTCCAGGCGGAGCGTGACCCGGACCGGGCTTTCGCCTACGCGGACCGCGCCCGCACCCGGGTGCTCCCAGGCAGCGCTTCCAAGCTCTGGACCGGATTCCCCGAGGAAACAAGCCGGCTGCTGGCCACCGAGCCTCAGCCCGTTCCCTTGAGCGAGATCCGCCGCCGGCTGCCCGAGAAAGTCACCCTGGTGCAGTTCTCCGTGCTCCCCGACCGCGTCCTGATCTGGCTCGTGCGCCAGGACGGCAAGGGACGTGACTTCTTCCAGCAGCCCATCCGCCGGGAGGACCTGGAAGAGATGGTGGCGCGGCTCCGGGCCTTCGACCCTAAGGTCTGGGACCAGACTTCGGCAGATCTCTTCCATCTCCTTGTCAAACCCTGGCTGCCGGAGGTGGCGGCGGGAGAGAGAATCGTCATCGTTCCCGACAAGGTCCTCCACCAGGTACCCTTCTCGGCCCTGCAGGACAGTTCGACACCGAGCCGGAGACGGTTGGTCGAAACCCACCCGCTGGCCTACGCGCCCAGCGCCACGCTGTACGTCAATGCGTTGGAGCGGCAGGATTCCGTACGACCGGACCATTCCCGGGGACTGGTGGTGGGCGAGCCCACGGTCAATCACAACGTGCCGGGCTACGAGACTCTGGTCTCATTGCCGGCGGCGGCGGAGGAGGGCCGGCAGTTGGCGGCCGCGACGGGCGCGCGGCTGCTCGCCGGCACGGCCGCGACCAAGTCCGCCTTCCTGGCCGCGGCCGCGGAGGCGGAGTGGATCCAGTTCTCGGGCCATGCCCTGGTCGATCCGGCCAACACGCTGCTCTCGAAGCTCGTGCTGGCGTCCAGCGACGATAAGGACCCCGGAGCGCTCACGGCGCGGGAGATCTACTCCCTGAAGCTCGACGGCACCCGGCTCGTCGTCCTGGCCGCTTGCGACACGGGGACCGAGTACGTGCCCGGGGGCGAGGGGGTCACGAGCCTCGCCCGGGCTTTTCTCGCCGCGGGGGTGCCCACCGTCGTGGCGAGCCTCTGGAGCGTGGACGATGGAGCCACCGCTCATCTTTTCGAAGCTTTCCATCGCAACCTGCGGCCCGGCGTCGATCCCGTCGATGCCTTGCGCGCGGCCCAACTCGAGATGCTGAGGAGCCGGAACGAGAAGGACCGGTCTCCTTGGACGTGGGCGGCGTTCGAGGTCATCGGCGCCAGCGCCGCCGGACGGCACTAGGGGAGTACTTCTCATGCCTACACTTCGTCTGTCGCTCTCGGGTCTCTGCACGTTCGTCTTCGATCCACCGCTCGAGGAGGCGGGCGCCGCACCGCGGAAGCTCACGGTCCTCCTGCAGCGGCTCACCCGGGCCCGGCCGCTCTCCAACCGGGTGAACCTTCAGCCCGAGGTGTTGGACCAGCACTTCCCGCTGCTCGAGTTCAACCTGCGGGACCTCCAGGAGAGCACCCGGAAGGCGGACTTCCACTGCTTCCCCGACGCCGCCGGCAGGATGACCCGGGGCGTGTGCCTGCTCAACGGCGAAGACCTCACGATCCTCGCCGACGGCGTGAAGACGGAGGGGCGCCCCCTCAGCTTCTCGCGGGACGAGCCGGCAAACCTGGATCATCCCAGCCCGCGGGAGCTGGAGTCGCTGTTCTGGATGGCCGGCCTGGAAGACGCGCGGCCGGGCGCCGTCCTCGACCGGCGGCTGGTCGAAACGGCGCCAGGGTCCAATCAGCCGATCCTCGCCAGGATCGGCGTCACCCAGGGCCGGCTCAAGACCCGCGAGCTGACCGACCTCCCCTTCAAGGTCGCCGCGGGACTCAACCGGCGCATTGCGACCGCTTTCGAGCTCGAGGTGCACTTCGAGAAGACGGTCGAGATCGAGATGGTGGCCAGCCGCAACGGTAGGAACACGCGGAGCCGCCTGGTGCTCGCTCCCGCCGGCGGCGGCGATCTGGAGGCCGGCATTGCCAACATGGAGATCGACCGCTTCATTGGCATGGATCCGGCCTCGGGGCCGCGCGTGGAGGCCGACTTCGAGGTCTACTCGGACCTCCTGGCGAACCCGCCGGGTCGGGGAGAGCCGAGGCCTTTCCTGCGCCAGGCGGGTCCAGGCATTTCCTCCGGCCAGGGCATGAGCGGCTGCGCGCCGGTCTGGGGGAGGCCCGGGCCGGCGGCAGGCTAGCTCTGGTACATGAACCGCAACGCCTTCGGTAGCCGCCGCCGCCAGCTCGCCTCGCTGTGGGTGCCCTTGGAATCGGCGCGCCACATCAGGCGGTCGGAGTCGTAGCCGCGGGCGGTGAGGTGCTCGACCATGGTCTTGACGGCTTCGACGACGCGGCCCTTGTCTTCCCGGGCTCCGGCGTCGATGTAGATGCGTGAGACCTCGGGGGTGGGCTGGGCGGCGGTATCGGCGAAGATGGCCTGGTTGGCGACCCAGAAGGAGGGCGACATCACCAGGGCGCCGCCGAAGGCCCGCGGGTAGTGGATGTGCGACCAGAAAGCGGCGAGCCCTCCCATCGAAGAGCCGCCGACCACGGCGCCCAGGGGACCGGGGACCAGGTTCAGCTCGGCCGTCAGGGCCGGCATCAGGCTGCCCGTGACCCAGTCGAGGAGAATGTGGATCTGCCCCGGCTCCGCCTCCATGGGAAAGGGCGACAGCTCGAGGTTGCGCCCGGGTCCGCCATGGTCGATGCCGATCACGACGGGCTGTGGCCGCCGCGACTTCGCCAAGCCTTCCACCGCCTCGTGGATGTACCAGCCGCCGGAGAAGGAGGGAAGGTCGTCGAAGACGTTCTGGCCGTCGAACATGTAGAGGCCGAAGTGCGGCGCCGCCGGGGTGTAGGCGCGGGGCAGGTAGACCCGGATCAGGCGCGGCGCGAGCCCGGGGACGGTGAACGGGCCCAGGAGGTTGATCTCCCCGGGCTTCATCCGGGCCAGCGAGCCGGGGATGCCGAGCTCGACGACAGGGTGCTCCGGCTCCGGCGACGCCGGCTCGGCGGGGGCTTCCGGCCAATCCTTGCGGAACAGCAGCTCTTCGATGCGATAGCCGTGGAGCGCCTCGTGGAGCACGATCTGCCGGGCCAGCCGGAAGATCGAGTAGCTATCGATCTGGGGATGCCGGCCCCGCCGCTCCCAGCCTTCGGGCGAAAGAGAGCGCAGGAGGTTGACCAGCTCCGCCCTCTGGCGGGTGTAGCGCTCGGCCGCCTCCTGGATGTCGACGGTGAGCAGCGCGCCGGCCTCGTCCTCTGGAGAGGGGCTCAACGGCACGAGGAGAGGGCTCTCCTCCGTCAGCATCCGCCCCAGCCGCTCGAGCATGGGCGGGTGCTGAGCCGCCAGGTGGCAGAAGTGCTCGTGGGCCGACCACTTCTCGGGCCGCGGGCGCCGCTTGCGCAGGGACTCGGGGACTTCCAGGATCAGCGGCACGAGCAGGGCCGGAGCGTTCTCCAGGGTGGTCAGGATGGGCTGTGGGTCGTTCACGGCCGGGAGTCTATCTCCGCCCCGCCAGCCCGGCCAGCACGGCGGTCAGCTCTGCCGCGTCCACCGGCTTGGGCAGGTGCTCCTGGAAGCCGGCGGCGAGGGCCCGTTCCCGGTCTTCCGGCCGGGCGTAGGCCGTCAGGGCGACGGCCGGGAGGCTGTCTTTCCTGCCAATCTCGCGCGTCCTCACCTGGCGGATGAGGCTGTAGCCGTCCTCGCCCGGCATGCCGATGTCGGCGACCAGCACGTCCGGGCGCGAGCGCTCGAGGGCGGCCAGGGCCTCCGGCACGGAGGAGGCGATCGCCACCCGGGCCCCGGACCGGGAGAGCAGGAGGGACATCGCCTCGCAGGTATCGAGGTCGTCGTCCACCACCAGCAGCCGCAGGCCGGCCAGGGGGAGGGCGTCCGGGCTCTCGCCGGCTGCCGTCTCGGCGGGCTCCGGGGAAGCCGTGGGAGCCGCGGGCAGCGTCACCGTGAAGCGGGAGCCCTGCCCCTTGCCCGCGCTCTCCGCAGTCACCGTGCCGCCCTGGAGCTCGACCAGGTGGCGCACGATCGCGAGGCCCAGTCCGAGGCCGCCATGGACCCGGCTGGCCGAGCCGTCGGCCTGCCGGAAGCGCTCGAAGACGTGGGGGAGGAACTCGGGCGCGATGCCCTCGCCCGAGTCGGTCACCTCCAGACACAAGTCATCCCCTCGCCGCTTCAGCCGCACCTCCACGCTGCCGCCCCGGGGAGTGAACTTGACGGCGTTGGCGAGCAGGTTCCAGGCCACCTGCTGCAGGCGGTCAGGGTCGCCGATGACTTCGCCTCCGATGTCCTCGCCGGCAATCATCTCGCCGCCGGCCGGCTCGAGGCCGGTGCTCAGCTCGATCCCCTTGGTCTGGGCTGCCGGTCGCAGCGACTCGACCACGTGATGGAGGACGGCGGAGAGGTCGACCCTCTGGAAGCTCAGCGTCAGGCTGCCCCGGATGATGCGCGAGACGTCCAGGATGTCGTCGATGATCTGGGTCTGCGCGCGGACGTTCTTCTCGACCGTTTCCAGGGCCCGTTCGGTGGTCGCGGCGTCGAGCTCCCCCGTGCGCAGCAGATGGACCCAGCCGACCATGGCGTTGAGCGGCGTGCGCAGTTCGTGAGACACGGTCGCCAGGAACTCGTCTTGAGCCGGTTGGCGGCCTCGGCTTCGGCCCGCGCCGTCTGCTCGCGGATCAGCAACTCTTCCCGCTCGGCCTCGGCGCGCTTCCGGTCGGTCACGTCGACGACCATGGTGACGGCTCCCGCGAAGCGGCCGGAGTCATCGAGCAGGGACGTGGCGGAGCACTGCCCCCAGAAGCTCGAGCCGTCCCTTTGGGTGAACCGGAACTCCGGCCGGCCGGAAAAACCCTGCCGCCGGAGGTCCCATTGCTGGCGGGCAGCCTGCATCTCTTCCGGAGGAACGAGCTCGAAAGCGTTGCGGCCCATCAGCTCCTCCACGCTGTAGCCGAGCATTTCCGCCATGCGGGGGTTGGCATAGGTCGTGTTGCCTTGGGCATCGATCTCCCAGATCCCCTCCAGGGCCGTCTCGACGATCCGGCGGTAGCGTTCCTCGCTCTCCCGCAGGGCCGCCTCGGCCCTGCGGCGTTCGCTCTCCTCGATGGCGAGCGAGACGGCATCGGCGACCGAGCCGGCGAAGGTCTGCTCGTCCTCCAGCCATCGGCGCGGCGGGCCGACGTGCTCGTGGCAGACGACGCCGATCATCCGGCCGCCGACGCGGATGGGAGCGTCGAGCATGGAGGTGATGCCCAGAGGCTCGAGGTAGCTGGCCGTGAACTCCCGGGTCTGGGGATCGGACCGGGCGTCGTGGGCCGCGAGCGTCCGCTCCGTTTCGAGAGCCTCAAAGTAGGAAGGATAGGTCGCCGCCGACAGCTCCAGCCCCCGCGAATGGCGATTCTCGCCGAGCTCGTAGAGGGTGGCGCAGCGGATCGCCGACCGGCCGGCGTCGTACAGCCAGATGCTCGCGCGCTCGACGCCCAGGGTCTCGGCCGCGGCGCGCGCGATCCGGTCGAAGGCCGCTTCGAGATCCTCGTCCGCCGCCGTGCTCCTGGCGAGCTCGACGAGCACCCGGTCCTGCTCGAGCAAGCGACGCTCCCTCGGATCTGGGTGATCGGAAGACATGATCCTTATAATAGACGCCATGTTCGATAGGGACCCTGCATTCCCGCGCTTTCCCTGGCCCCTGGAGCCCATCCAGGATTTCTGCCGCCGCTGGAAGATCGTCGAGCTCGCCGCTTTCGGCTCCGTCCTTCGGGAGGATTTCCGCCCGGACAGCGATCTCGACTTTCTTGTCCGGTTTGCTCCCGACGCGCGCTGGAGCCTTTTCGACCACGCGAGGATGGAACGGGAGTTGGAAGAGCTGCTCGGGCGCGCGGTGGATCTGGTGAGCCGCTCGGCGGTCGAGAGGAGCCTCAATTGGATTCGTCGCGAAGAGATCCTGGGGACCGCCCGGACGCTATATGCCGCTTGACCGTTAGGTTCTCGCCATCCTCTCCAGAAACATCCGCGCCTCCTCCGTATCCCGCAACCCGTACTCCGCCGCCGTCTCCCGCGGCTCCTCGGCCACCAGAACCCCGATCCCCCGGTCCGCGATGGCCCGGAAGGCGTCCTCATCCGTCAGGTCATCCCCGAGATAGACCGGCAGCACGTCCGGACGGTTCAGGCTGAGCTCTTCGAGCAGCCAGAGGAGGGCCCGGCCCTTGTCCCAATCGAGGTCGGGACGCAGCTCGAAGAGCATCTTGCCGTGGGCCTTGCGCAGGCCGGGGATGGCGCCGACGGCGTCGTCCACCGCCCGCTCGATGCGGGGGCGGTCGCGCTCGCCGGCCAGGCGGAAATGGACGGAGATGGCGAAGCGCTTGGGCTCGACGAGGACGCCCTCGATCCCATCGAGGTCCCGCCGGAGCCGCACGGCCGCCTGCTCGATCTTCTCGGGGATGCCCTCGCCCACCTCGAGACGGAGCGGCGCGCCAGCCGTGGATGGCGGCCCGGCGATGTCGAAGCCGTGGCTGCCGGCGTAGCCGAGGCTCTCCAGGCCGACCAGGGCGGCCACGTCCTCCCTCCCCCGGCCCGACACGATCACCACCGGGAAACGCTCCGCGAGGCGCCGCAGCACCTCCCGCGTCTCCCCGGGGAGGAGGGCGAGGTCGGGGCGCGGGGCGATGGGGGAGAGGGTGCCGTCGTAGTCGAGGAAGAGGGCGGGGCGCCGCCCGTCCAGGCGAGCCTCGATCTCGTCCCAGCGGTCGAGGGCGGAGGGCAGCATGCTCAGAGGTACTCTTCGATTCCCAGGGGCGGGAAGTACTCCTTGGGCGTGCGGAAGTCGTCGGGCACCCGCCCCAGGGCAGCCTGGAGATAGTAGTCGACCCACCAGAAGATGTCCTGCTCGCGCAGGATCTCCCGCATCCCGTCCATCCGCCGCCGCCGCTCGTCCTCGTCCATGTCGAAGGCGGCCCTGAGGGCGTCGGCCATGCCTTCGATGTCGTGCGGGTTGACCAGCAGCGCCCCGCGCTGGAGCTGCGCCGCGGCGCCCGCGAACTCGGAGAGGATGAGGACGCCCGCGCCCTCGACCTGGCAGGCGCAGAACTCCTTGGCCACCAGGTTCATGCCGTCCTTGATCGAGGTGACGAGGCAGATCCGGGCCAGGCGGTAGAGCGAGATCAGATCGCTCCGCACCAGGCTCTTGTAGTGGTAGTGGACGGGCACCCAGCCCGCCGACGAGAACTCGCCGTTGATCTCGCCCACCAGGCGCTCGATCTGGGCCTTCAAGGCCTGGTACTCGGGTACCGCCTCGCGGCTGGGCACCACCACCTGGAAGAAGATCACCTTCTCGCGCAGCTCCGGGTGGCGCTGGAGGGCGTTGCGGAACGCCTCCAGGCGCTCGGGGAGGCCCTTGGTGTAGTCCAGACGGTCCACTCCCACGATCAGCACGACGGGGCCGATGCGGTCCCGCAGCTCGAGGACGCGGCGCGCCACCTCCTCGGAGCGGGCCGACTTCTCGTAAGCCTCGAAGTCGATGCCGATGGGAAAGGAGCCGACTTTCACCTTGCGCGAGCCCAGGAGCACATCGGCCACCGGTCCGCTGTCGTCGATCTCCGCTTCCGGGATCAGGTATTCGACGCAGGAGAGGAAGTTGCGGGTGTCCCGCGGCGTCTGGAAGCCGATCAGGTCGTAGGCGAGGAGCGCTTTCAGGATCTGCCCCCGCCAGGGGAGCTTGAGCAGGATGTCCAGGGCCGGGAACGGGATGTGGAGGAAGAAGCCCACCTGGGCGCTCTCGTCCTTTCGGCGGACGAACTCCGCCACGTGGATGAGCTGGTAGTCCTGCACCCAGATGAAGTCGTCGTTCCGGCTGTTCTCCAGGACGCACTCCGCGAACCTCTCGTTGACCTCGAGGTACGTGTACCAGAAGGAGGGATCGAAGTGGCACTGGCCCAGGAGGTCGTGGAAGAGGGGCCAGAGGACGGCGTTGGAGAACCCCTCGTAGAAGCCCTTGACCTCCTCTTCGGCGAGGAGCACCGGCACCAGGTCGTAGCCGCGCTCCCGATAGCCCTCGGCGAGGACGGACTCCCAGGCCCCGCCCCGTTCGAGCGGCAGCCCCGGCCAGCCGATCCAGAGGCCGCCGCGGTGCGAGAGCACCGGCGCCAGGGCGCTCACCAGGCCGCCGGCCCCCGGCTTGAGGCTCCAGCCGCCGTTTTTCTGCTCCAGGACGATGGGAAGGCGGTTCGATACCACGAGCAGGCGGTGCGTGGACGTAGTCAAAGCAGAGAAGTTTAGTGCAAGCCGCGAGCCACGCCCCTGATGGACGTTTCAGGGCGCCGCGTCCTCTTCCTGCCCCGGCTGTGCACTATTCATCTGCACCCTTCAGGGTGGCGCGTGGGGGAGGCGGAGCTCCCATGGTACTTTCCCCCCTCGAACGTTGAACGATTTTCCCTTTGGGGTCTTGCACATGCCGATGCCGCGTCCTGCTCTTGCACTGCTCTCGCTGGCTCTCCTCCTGCCGTGCTCTCCTCTCCAGGGGCAGCAGGCTTCGGAGCCGGCGGAGGAGATCCAAATCTCCCGGGTGGCCGGGGAGATCGAGGTGGACGGCTCCCTCGGCGATCCGGGCTGGAGCACCGCCACCCGCGTCGAGACCTTCTACGAGACGAACCCCGGCGACAACGTCGAGCCGAAGGTCAAGACGGTCGCCTGGATCACCTACGACGAGCGCTACTTCTACGCCGCCTTCGAATTCTCGGACCCTGATGCGAAGAGCATCCGCGCTCCCCTCGGGGACCGCGACGTGGTGCCCAGCTACACCGACTACGGCGGCGTCATCCTGGACACCCGCAACGATGGCAAGACGGGGTTCATGTTCCTGGTGAACCCCCGCAACATCCAGTACGACGCCATCAGCAGCGACGTCAGCGGCGAGGACTCCGCGCCCGACTTCTTCTGGGACTCGGCGACCCGCATCGGCCCCGAGGGTTGGACGCTGGAGATCCGCGTCCCCCTCTCCTCCCTGCGCTATGACGCCCGGGATGTCCAGACCTGGGGCATCCTGCTCTATCGCAACTATCCGCGCGACTTCCGCTACCAGATGTTCAGCAGCAAGCTGCCGCGCGGCTCGAACTGCTTCATCTGCTTCGAGAAGAAGATCACCGGGCTCACCGGCCTGCCGACCAGCAACCACCTCGTGCTCGCTCCCTACGGCGCGGGCCGGCTGCGGTCGCTGCCCGAGGACGGACGGATCGGCAGCCGCCTGGACGAAGAGCCGGCGGATTGGGATGTCGGGCTCGACGCCAAGTGGAACCCGAACGCCGAGACGGCGCTCGACCTCACCCTCAACCCCGATTTCTCGCAGGTCGAGTCCGACGTCGCCCAGATCACAGCCAACGAGCGCTTCGCGCTGTTCCTGCCGGAGAAGAGGCCGTTTTTCCTCGAGCGGGCCGACATCCTGGCCGCGCCGATCGCCACGATCTATACGCGCACCCTGACCTCGCCGCGCTGGGGAGCGCGGGCCACGGGCGAGATCGGTGACGACACCGTGTACACGGCGCTGGTGGCGGACGACCGGGGCGGCGGCCTGGTCATCCTGCCGGGCCCCATCTCCTCGAGCTTCGCGCTCCAGGACTACTCGTCCACGGTGGCCCTCGGGCGGGTGCGGAAGGACTTCGGCAAGTCCTTCGCCACTTTCCTGTTCACCGACCGCGAGATCGACGGCAACGACGGCGGCGGCTACAACCGGACCGCCGGCGTGAGCGGCTCCTGGCGGCCGAACAACAAGGACGCGATCAACGGCCAGCTCATGTGGAGCGACACCGAGACGCCCGTCCGTCCGGACCTGACGCCGCAGTGGGACGGCCGGAAGCTCTCCGCCCACGCCGCCTTCGCCTCCTGGGTGCGCAACACGCGGACCTACGACTGGACGTTCGAGTACCGGGACTCCGGCGACGACTTCCGGGCGGACGTGGGCTTCGTCCCCCAGGTGGGCGTGCGCGACGAGGTTCTGGTGACGGGCTACAGCTTCTTTCCGAAGCAGGGGCTCTTCCGCCGTATCCGCCCCTACCTCCGGAACCGCTACGTCCTCGACACGGACAACGACCTGGTCCTGCGGCGATGGGCTTCCGGCATCTTCCTCGACGGTATCTGGAGCAGCAGCACCAACGCGGAGGTGCGCCGGGAGACGCTGCGCGTGGGGACGAAGCTGATCGAGTCCGACTACCTCATCCTCACCTCGAGCCTCAGCCCCTCGGGGGTGATCGGCGGCATCGCGCTGAACGTCACCATCGGCGAGACGCCGGACGTGGTCAACGCGCGGCCGGGCTGGGGCGCCACGGTCGGCGTGGAGACGACGGTCCGCCCCACGGATCACCTGGCGCTGCAGTTCATCGGCAGCCGGCGCACGCTCGACGTCTCGCCCACGGGCACCGGGGCGCGGGACGAGCGCCTGCTGACCTCCGACGTGGCCCGCCTCAAGGCGACCTACACCTTCACCTCCCGGGCCTTTCTGCGGCTGATCGGCCAGCGCACCAGCACCGACAGCAGCACCGCCCTCTATGCTCCCGGAGTGGTGAGGGCCCACCAGGACACGTTCAACGGCTCGGCCCTCTTCGCCTATAAGTTAAACTGGCAGACGGTACTCTTCGTGGGATATGAAGACAACCGCGGCCTGCCTCTCGACTCGGATCGCCTGAGGCCCTCGGGCCGGGAGCTGTTCTTCAAGATTTCCTACGCTTTCCAACGCTGAGAGGGGAGAAGGCCATGAGCCTCCAGGACCATCTGCAACCCGGTGAAGAGGTGCTCTACCGGGCGCACGTCACCCGCCTTGCCCTGGCCCCCTTGTGGGCGCTGCTGGCTCTCATTCTCGCCGGGGCGGCCTACCTCTGGTTCGGTTTGCAGAACGCCCCCGGTGCGTTGACGGCGCTCGCCCTCGCCGCGTTGGTCGGGATCGTGCTCGGCGTGAAGCTCCTCATCCTGCGCGCAAACGAGTACGTGCTGACCAGCCACCGGGTGATCCGCAACACGGGGCTCCTCAACAAGCAGTCCATGGATTCCCGGCTCGACAAGGTCAACAACATCGAGCACAGCCAGACCCTCTGGGGCCGCCTCTTCAACTACGGCGACGTCGAGATCGACACTGCCAGCGAGACCGGAATGGCCATGTTCCGCAACATCTCCCACCCCCTGGATTTCAAGCGCGCCATCGCCGCCACGGCCGAGCAGTACCGCTCCGCCAACCGCGGCGGCTACGTGGCGGCCCCCGCCGGGCCCTCCGGCGCCGAGCGTCTGCGCCAGCTCAAGGCCCTCTTCGACGACGGGCTGATCTCGCGGGAGGAGTTCGAGGCCAAGCGGCAGCAGTTGGTGAGCGAGCTGTAGTGTTACCATCGGGCGGTAATGCCCCGTAACGCGAGCGCCTTCGCCGTCCTTCCGCCGTCCTCCGAGCTGGGCCCCCTGGTCGACGACCTCCGTGCCGATCCCAAGCTTGGGGCCCAGCTCCTGTACTCGGCCCACCTGCCGGGGAGCGAGGCGGACTATGGCGAGCTCGACCCGCCGCTGCCGGAGCCCATCGCCCGGGCTCTGGGACGGGGAGGCGTCCCCCGGCTCTGGCGTCATCAGACGGAGGGGATCGCGGCCGTGCGGCGGGGCGAGAACGTGCTCGTCACCACCCCGACGGCCTCCGGCAAGTCGCTGATTTTCCAGATCCCGGCGCTCGAGGAGGCGATCCGCGGCGGCCCGGGGCACGGCCTGTTCCTGTTCCCGTTGAAGGCCCTGGGACAGGACCAGCGGGGGAAGTTCAGCCGCTTGGCCGAGGAGTCGGGGCTGCCGCCTGAGATCGCGGGATGCGAGATCTACGACGGCGACACCCCGGCCTCGAAGCGCACGGCGATCCGCAAGAACTTCCCCAGGGTGGTGATCTCCAACCCCGACATGCTCCACATGGGGATTCTCGGCCACTGGACGGGCTGGGGGCCGTTCCTGGCGGACCTGCGCTGGATCGTGCTCGACGAGCTGCACACCTACCGCGGCATCTTCGGCAGTCACTTCCATCACGTCCTGCAGCGCTTCCTCCGGCTCTGCCGCTCCGTCGGCAGCAATCCGGTGCTGATCGCCTCCTCCGCCACGGCCGCCAACGCGGGGGAGTTCGCCGAGACGCTGACCGGCCGCAGCTTCCACTGGATCGCCGAGTCGGGCGCTCCCCGCGAGGGGCGGCACCTGCTGCTCTACAAGCCCGAGGCGAGCTGCTACACCACGGCTCTCCAGCTCTTCGTGCGGCTGGTCAAGGCGGGTCTCAAGACCATCGTCTTCACCAAGGCCCGGCGCATCACCGAGCTCCTCTACTCGTGGCTGCGTCGCCAGGAGCCGGAGCTCGCGCGGCGGGTCGCGAGCTACCGCGCCGGCTTCCTGGCCGAGGAGCGGCGGCACATCGAGCGCTCGCTGTTCGAGGGCAAGCTGGACGGCGTGATCTCCACCTCGGCCCTGGAGATGGGGATCGACGTCGGCGGGCTCGACGCCTGCATCCTGGTGGGCTACCCCGGCAGCATGATGGCGACCTGGCAGCGCTCCGGGCGGGTGGGGCGCGACGGCCGCGAGTCGATCACGGCCATGGTGGCCATGCCCGACGCCCTCGACCAGTACTTCCTCGATCACCCCGGCGAGTTCCTGGAGCGCCCCTGCGAGCGGCTGATCGTTGATCCCTGCAACGACCCGGTGTCGCGGGCGCACCTGGTCTGCGCCGCCGCCGAGATGCCCCTCTGCGGCGACGACCACGTCTACCTCGACCGGCACCGGGAACGGGTGGAGAAGCTCCTCGATCAGGGGCACCTGCTGTCGTCCGTCGACAACGACGAGATCTTCAGCCTCCGCCGCCGGCCCCAGCGGTACGTCAACCTGCGGGGCGGCGGTGAGACCTTCGCCATCCTCGTCGACGGCCGCACGATCGGCACGGTCGACGGCGTCCGAGTGCTTCACGAGTGCCACCCCGGCGCCGTCTATCTCCACGCCGGACGGCAGTTCCTGGTCGAGGCGCTGGAGCGCGAGGAGCGGCGGGTCAAGGCGGTGGTGGCGGACCTCGACTACTTCACGACGCCCCTGACGGAGAAGGAGACCGAGATCCTGGAGGTGATGGAGGAGATGAGCGACGGCCCCCTCCAGGGCTGGCTCGGCCGCCTCAAGGTCACCGAGCGGGTGGTGGGCTTCGAGCGCAAGCGCATCCACGGCCAGGAGGTGATCGACCAGACGCCGCTCGACCTGCCGCCCGTGGAGTTCGAAACGGTGGGGCTGTGGTGGGCGGCGCCGCGGGCCATCGAGGAGACCCTCCGCCGCGAGGGGGAGCACTTCCTGGGCTCGCTCCACGCCTCCGAGCACGCCGGCATCTCGCTCTTCCCCATCCTCGCCCTCTGCGACCGCGGAGACATCGGCGGCATCTCCTACCCCATGCATCCGCAGATCGGCTCCGGCGCCGTCTTCATCTACGACGGCCACCCCGGAGGCGTGGGGATCGCCGCCAGCGGCTACGCGAACCTGCGCGACCTCCTCGGCCGGATCCGCGCGCTCGTCGAGGGCTGCCCCTGCGAGAAGGGCTGCCCCTCCTGCGTCCAGTCCCCCAAGTGCGGCAACGGCAACCGGCCGCTCGACAAGCCCGGCGCCGCCCGCGCGTTGCGCCTGCTCTTGGGATTGGAGGAGCCGGCGGTGGCCTGGGGGGAGGCGGTGCGGGTGACGCTGGCGGCTGAGGATGCTTTGGACGCCGGCCGGGAAGTTGAGGACCCCGGCCATCGCCATCCCCACCTCGCCGTCCCCCAACCCACCGAGCACGTGCCCATCGTGGCCCAGCCCTCCATTTTCGTTCGCGAGGTCCCGCCGCCCCCTCGCCCCAAGGTGAGCGCGGAGGAGGCTCGCACGGTCCTCTTCGACCTCGAGACCCTGCGCTCGGCGGCCGACGTGGGCGGGTGGGGATACGCCCATCGCATGGGCGTCGCGATCGGCGTCGTCTGCCACCTGGAGGAGGGGCGCCTCGAGGTCTTCTTCGAGTCTCAGGTACGGGCCCTGGTGGAGGCCCTGAAGGCGGCCACGCTGGTGATCGGCTTCAACATCCGGCGCTTCGACTACAAGGTCCTCTCCGGCTATACAGGGGAGGACTACGCCCGCCTGCTGCCCACTCTGGACCTCCTGGAGGACGTCCACTCCCGGCTCGGCTTCCGGGTCGGCATGGGACACCTCGCCCAGGAGACGCTCGGCTGCGGCAAATCCGCGGACGGCCTGCAGTCCCTGGAGTGGGTGCGCCAGGGGCGGCTCGATCTGGTGGAGTCCTACTGCCGGAAGGACGTCGAGATCCTGCGCGACCTCTATCTCCACGGCCGGCGCGAGGGCTTCCTCCTGTACCGGGACAAGAAGCGGGACCTGCGGCTGCGGTTCCGGGTGGAGTGGTAGGAAGCCGCCGTCCTCCACGGGGGACGAAAGGCCTGGCAGCCAAGCGAGGGGAGGGCGGCACGGATCTTGCCCCTTCATCCCTGGAGCGCCGGGCTGTCCAACGCCGGCGCTGCCTTGAAAAGGAGCGGACATGAGCCGATTTCCATCCCGAATGATCCGCGCGGCGGGCCCCCTGGCCGCTTCGCTTGCCCTCGTCCTCGCCCTCTCCGGCTGCTCCGGCTTCGGCCTGGGCGACGTCATGAATCAGCCCGAGGTCGACGTCACGGACGTCAAGGTGCTGGGCACGACGCTGACCGGCGCCGACCTGCTGTTCGAGTTCCGGGTCGACAACCCCAACGCCGTGGCCCTGGTGCTGGACGGCATCGGCTACCGCCTGCGGCTCAACGGCGAGCCCCTGCTCGACGGCGTCCGCGACCAGCGGATGCGGATCGAGGCCAACGGCCGCAGCACGGTCGAGCTGCCGGTGACCATCAAGTTCGCGGACGTCTACCGGGTCATCCGCAGCTTCGAGGGCCGCCAGAAGCCCGACTACGCTCTCGACGCGGATTTCCGCTTCGACGTGCCGGTCCTCGGCTTCGTGACGGTGCCCGTGACCCGGCGGGGCGAGATCCCGATCGACAGGCTGCGGGATGCCTTGGGGCGGGTCGGAGGGTAAGTCGTCCACGCCCCGCAACCCCGCCGCTTTCCCTGCGTATACCTCCCCAGGCCTTTCAGCGCCTGGAGGAGTCCCCATGCCGAAGTCCCGCGTTTTCGTCCTCGCCGCTCTCGCTCCCCTGATCCTGGCCCACGCGTCCCCGGCGGCGACTCCGGCCCCGAAAGAGGTCCGCTACGGCTTCCTGTCCTCCGGCAATCCGGCGGGGGAGGCCGTGACGCGCTTCGAGGCCAACGGCGAGCGGGTCTACACCTTCGAGTTCAACGACCGCGGACGGGGTCCGAAGACTTCGACCCGGGTCCGGCTCGACGACAAGGGATTCCCCGTCCTGGTCGAGACCACGGGCCATGACTACTGGAAGAGCCCCGTCGAGGAGCGGTTCGAGCGCAAGCAGGGCCGGCTGGTGTGGAAGAACGCGTCGGAGACGGAGGACCGCCCGGCCGGGGAGGCCGCCTTCTATCTCAGCCTGAACGGTCCGCCGCAGGAGACGGAGCTGCTCGCCCGGGTGCTGCTGGCGGCGCCGAACCACCGGCTACCGGTGCTGCCGACGGGCGAGGGCCGCATCGAGAAGGTCGCCTCCGCCAAGGTTCAGGCCGAGGGCGGCGACGGTGAGACCCGGACCGTGGACCTCTACGCCATCTCCGGCCTCGGCTTCACGCCGTTCTACTTCTGGCTCGACGATCAGCGCAACCTCTTCGCGTCGGTGTCCGGCTGGTCCGACCTCTACCTGGACGGCTGGAAGAGCGCCGTGCCCGAGCTGCTCGAGGTTCAGAACGCGGCCGTGGCGGCGCGCCAGAAGGAGCTGGCGGGCAAGCTGGCTCGCCGGCCCGCGGGCGGGCTCGTCATTCAGCACGCCCGCCTCTTCGATCCCGAGACCCGGACGGTCCAGCCGGGCACCACCGTCGTCGTCGCCGGCAACCGGATCCAGGCCGTGGGCAAGGATGGCGAGGTGGCGGCGCCGGCCGGTTTCGAGGTGGTGGACGCCAAGGGCAAGACGCTGCTGCCCGGCCTCTGGGACATGCACACCCACCTCGGGGACGACGACGGGGTCTTCCACCTGGCGGCCGGCGTGACCACCGTCCGCGACCTCGCCAACGACACCGACAAGCTGCTCGACCTGCGGCGGCAGTGGGATTCCGGCGAGGCCATCGGCCCGCGGGTGCTCATGGCCGGCTTCATGGACGGCCCCGGCCCCTACGCCGGCCCGACCAAGGTGCTGGTGGACACCGAGGAGAAGGGCCTGGCGGCGGTGGACAACTACGCCAAGCTCGGCTACGTCCAGATCAAGCTCTACAGCTCGCTCGATCCCAAGCTGGTGCCGGCCATCGTCAAGCGGGCCCATGAGCACGGCCTGCGCGTCTCCGGCCACATCCCCAACGGCATGACGGCCGAGCAGGCGGTGCGCGCGGGGTTCGACGAGATCCAGCACGCCAACTTCCTCATCCTCAACTTCCTTTCCCCGGAGATCGACACCCGCACGCCCGCCCGCTTCAGCGAGGTGGCCAAACAGGCGGCCGGGCTGGACCTCCAGTCCGACCGGGTGAAGAGCTTCATCGCCCTGCTCAAGGAGCGCGGCACCGTGTCCGATCCCACCCTCGTGGCCTTCGAGGGGAACTTCACGGCCCGGAAGGGTGAGATCGACCCCAGCCTCGCCGCCGTCGCCGACCGCTTCCCGCCCCAGGTGCGGCGCACTCTCTTCTCCGGCGGCCTCAACCCGCCGGCCGACCAGGTGCAGCGCTACCGCGACTCCTACCGCGCCATGCAGAACATCGTGCGCGAGCTGCACAAGGCGGGGGTGACGATCGTCGCCGGCACGGACGCCCTGGCCGGCTTCGCCTACCACCGCGAGCTGGAGCTCTACGTCGACGCCGGCATCCCGGCGCCCGACGTCCTGCGCATCGCCACCCTCGACGCCGCGCGGGTCATGAAGCGCGACAAGGAGCTGGGCACGGTCGCTCCAGGCAAGCTCGCCGACCTGATCCTGGTCGACGGCGACCCGGCGGCCCGCATCCAGGACATCCGGCGTGTGGTCCTCACCGTCAAGGACGGCGTGATCTACGACCCGGCCGCCCTCTACGGCGCGGTCGGCGTCGGTCCATCGCGGTAGGACATGTTGTAACATCGTTGTCACATGGAGTCTTTTCCTCGGCCGCCTTCGGGCGGGCTTCCGAGGTGATTTGGAGGGAGTTTCATGGGGAGAGCCTGCTGCTTCGCGCTCTTTCTCCTGGCTTGTCTGCCCCTTGGCGACCTGTCGCTCGCGGAAGGCGCACCCCTGCCGGTAGAGGAAGAATCCCGTTACACCGTCTTCATGGGCAACCGGTCCGCCGGCCTGGTGACCTACCGCGTCGAGCCGGAGGGCGAGAGAGTCCTGACCCTTAAGGTGAGCGACCGCGGACGCGGTCAGGACCTCACCTCGCGCATGAAGCTCGACGGCGCCGGCGTCCCCGTGTGGATCCGCGTCACGGGCAAGGATTACTGGCAGAACCCCGTCGACGAGCGCTTCGACCTAGCCAAGGGCAGGGCCGTCTGGAGCAGCGCCGCCGAAAAAGGCGAGAAGGAGCTCGCGAGCCCGGCGTTCTTCACCACCCTGAGCAGCCCCCTTCAAGACATCGGCGTGCTGGCCATGGCCCTGCTCCAGAGCCCGGGCGGGCGCCTGCCTCTGCTGCCCGGGGGCGAGGCGAGCATCGAGAAGGTCGGCGCCACCCGCCTCGAGTCGGGCGGCAAGGCCGTGGAGCTCACCCTCCATGCCATCTCCGGCCTCGACTTGACCCCCGACTACGTCTGGATGGAGAGCCCGCGGTCCTTCTTCGGCCGCTACGACGGCTTCGTCACCGTCGTGCGCGAGGGCTGGGAGGACGCCGCGCCCGCGCTCGTCAAGGCCCAGGCCGAGGCCGTGGCGGGACGGGAGAAGGCGCTGGCGGCGAAGCTGTCCCGCCGTCCGGAGGGTCCCCTGGTGGTGAAGGGGGCCCGCCTCTTCAACCCGGAGGACGGCACGGTCCGGACGGGCATCACCGTCGTCGTCTCCGGCAACCGCATCCGGGAAGTGGGACGGGACGGCGAGGTCCCCGTGCCGCCCGGGGCGGAGATCATGGACGCCGGCGGCAAGATGCTGCTGCCCGGCCTCTGGGACATGCACCAGCACCTCGTTTCCTCGGATGGCATCATCGACCTGGCGTCCGGCGTGACCACCGGCCGCGACCTCGGCAACGACACCGACGCCCTGCTCGGCCTGAAGCGGCTCTGGGACTCCGGGGACGCCCTGGGGCCGCGGATCGTCATGGCCGGCGTGATCGATGGCCCCGGCCCCTATGCCAGCCCCACCAAGGTCCTGGTGGATACCGAGGAGAAGGCTCGCGCCGCCGTGGCGACCTACGCCGGCCTCGGCTTCGAGCAGATCAAGATCTACAACTCCGTGGACCCCAAGCTCGTGCCGGCCATCGTGGCCGAGGCCCATGGACGCGGGCTGCGCGTCTCGGGCCACATTCCCAACGGCATGATGGCCGAGCAGGCGGTGCGGGAGGGCTACGACGAAATCCAGCACGTCAACTTCCTCTTCCTCAACTTCCTCCCGGGAATCGACACCCGCACGGCGGCCCGGCTCACCGCCGTCGCGCAGCACGCGGCCGAGCTGGACCTCAAGTCCGAGCCCGTGCTCGCCTTTCTGCGCCTGCTCAAGGAGAAGCGGACCGTGGTGGACCCCACCGTCTCGCTCCTGGAGGACAAGCTCACCGCCCGTCCCAGCGAGCTCGGACCCAGCCTGGCGCCGATCGCCGACCGTCTGCCCTACACCGTGCGGCGCAGCCTGCTGGCCACCACCCTGCCCGTGCCGGCGGGGATGGAGCAGCGCTACCGCGACTCCTTCCGAGCCGCCCTCGCCATGGTGCGCGCGCTCTACGACGCGGGAATCACCATCGTGGCCGGCACCGATGGCCCGGCCGGCGTCACCCTCCACCGCGAGCTCGAGAACTACGTCGCGGCCGGCATCCCCGCCCCCAAGGCCCTGAGGATGGCGACCCTCGTGCCCGCTCAGGTCATGAAGCGCGACAAGGACCTGGGCACCATCGCCCCCGGCAAGCTGGCGGACTTCATCCTGGTCGACGGCGACCCCACCACCCGCATCGGCGACATCCGCCGCGTGATCCTGACGGTGAAGGACGGCGTGCTCTACGACACCGCCGGGCTGTGGAAGGCGCTCGGGGTGAAGCCGGTGAGCTGAGGACGGATTCCGCTAGACTGTGTCCATGCCGCCACCCGCAGGACGCAAGCCGCCGCCGCGCCCGCCGCTTCCCGCAAGCCTGGCCGGCCGTCTGGGGAAGTCGGGAGCAGGTCTCGCCAGGCTCCTGGTGCACCACCCCGGCCCGCCGCCGCGCCGGAAGCTGAAGAGCACCCTTCCCCCCAGGTAGTTACCCGTGAGGGCCCCTCGTCCGGACGACCGAGCGGCGCCTGGTCAGGCCTCCGTTGACGTCTCTTGTCCGATCCACAATCGATTTCCGTCCGGATCGTTGATTCGAAACTCCGTGAGGCCGTAGAAAGTGACGGTCAGCTCCGGCACAGCCAAGCCGTTCTTCCGAACGTGTCTGTGATACTCGACGACGTCATCAGGGTACAAATAGAGGATCGACTCGCGAGGCAGGGTCGGGTGCGCATGGATCGATTGATCCACCATCAGCCGGCACTCGTCGAAGCGAAGCATTGCCCAGCCCCAATCGTCGTTTCTCTTCTCGACCTCAAAACCCAGCATCCCGCAGTAAAAGCTCACGCTTGCCGGCATGCTCTTGACCGGCAGCATGGGTATCAATCGGTTCATCTTCATAGAGCTACCGTTCGTTGTCCGGTTGACACGCTCACACGTGCTGATCGCGGCGCCAAACTATCCGGTCTTCAAAGGCCCGGCGACCTTGTAAGCACTGAGGATGATGCCGGACGGCATGGCTGTCGTGCTGACGAGCTCGAAGGAGCGTGCCGGGGTTCCCTCCGCAAAGAAGCGCTTCCCCGTGCCCAACAGGACCGGATAGACGGCCAGCAGGACTTCATCCGCAAGCCCCTGTTCGAGCACCGTCGAGGTCAGCGTGGAGCTACCCGAGAGGATAAGGCCCGGGCCGTCCTGCGACTTGATGCGGCGAATGCCCTCGACGATGTCCGGTCCAAGGCCCTCGAACGGGCCCCGGCATCCTGCGGACCGCCCCTACTCGCGGCGCGCTCTGCCGCACGGCAGGCTGCCGACATACCACGTGTCCGGGCCTCCCGCTTCGCGGGGAGAGGGAGCCCCCGCCCTCACTCCAGGTCGATGGTGAAGCGCGCGTCGCTGCCGCTCGGCGGCTCGGGCAGGATCTGGCCGGTCACCGTTCCGCGCGCCTTGCGGTAGGGCCCCGTCCCACCGGTCAAGGCGAATTCGAAGGGTTGCCCGGCGAAGAACACTGTCACATCCACGAGGGCCTGGAAGCTGATCTGACCTCCGTTGAAGGTGAAGCTCGACGTGCAGAGCATCTCGGTGTCGCTGATAGTCACGCACTGCCCGGACATCCGCCCGATCGGCGTGCCGCCCTGTTGCTCGGACACATCGCCACCGAAGACGTACTGGTCGCCAACGCTGGGGCCGGGATCGCCGAGGTCGAGAAAGGCCTGGTGGGTGTCGTGGTTGTAGAGAGTGAAATGATTAGGATTCGGGCTGCCGTTCGCAGCGCTTGCAGTTGCGCCGATGCACACGGCGAGGGCACCTGCGACGGCGAGGGCGGTGATGACAGTGCGACGGTGTGCGATAGCCATAGGTAGCTCCTTGGGTGCGGGCGCCCGGTCGTTCGGACGACGCATATTCGACAGGCACCTCCTCCGCTGGGGTGAATCCCCTAAGGGGGTGCCCTGCCGTCAGTCCAGGACCTCTACGATGAGGTCAGAAGTGCCGCCGTTCTTTCCTGGGTCGCGAATCCTCCAACTCTACTCCGAGCGACTCTGTAGGGCTAGACGTTCTGCTGCACGCAAGCGGCAGTGACCCTTCTAAAAGGATCGAAACGAGCTAAAACCCCCCTCGCAAACTCAAGCCCGGCGGGGCCTTGCAAGATCGGAGGCACTTTTTCCGTCTTAGGAGGGCATGAGAAGACTCCGCTTCATCCCCGACGGCGGTGCCCTGGTCGAGGTCACCTGCCGCACCGTCCACAGCCGTTTCCTCCTTCGCCCCGGACGGGCGCTCAACGACATCGTCGTGGGCGTCCTGGCCCGGGCCCAACGGAAGTACCCCATCCGCTGCTGCTTTTTCGTTTTCGCCTCCAACCACTTTCACTTGCTCCTCGACGTCGACGACGCCCGCCAGCTCTCGAACTTCATGCGCTTCTTGAATTCCAATCTGGCCCGCGAGCTGGGGCGGCTCGTCGGCTGGCGCGACAAGATCTG
>DATFNZ010000187.1:0-2303 GCA_035266085.1 Thermoanaerobaculia bacterium | reverse complement strand
GTGACGTAGTCGGCGAGGTTCAGGCGCTCGGGCGGCACGCTGCGGAAGGCCCGCCGGCGGGCGAGCACGTTCTCCCACAGCTCGCCCGGGGTGCGGGCGTCGGGATAGCGGCAAGCCATCCCGACGACGGCGATGCCCTCGCCCATTTTCATGCCTCCGCGGCGAGCCCGGGGACTCGCGATTGAGACTGCGCCTCGGCCCGCTGCGCCGCCAGGGCCTTGAGGTAGAGGAGCGCGCCGCGGCCGGCGCAGACGAGGGTCAGGCCGAAGAACAGTCCGAACACCACGTGGAACGACATCAGCGTGCCGTAGGCCGCCGCCATCGCAGCCCCGAAGGCCAACTGGCCGCGCAGGGTGTTGGGCGTCGTCGCCGGGTCGGTCACCATATAGAAGGTGAACAGGAGGAAGGCGACGCCGGTCATCGGGTTGAGCGAGGCCGGCAGCAGGTTGCCGAACAGGAAGTGGCGGACCACGGCCTGCAGCACGAAGCCGCCGAGCCAGGCGCCGATCAGCGGCAGCTTCCGGGTGAACTTGCCGTTCAGGAAGGAGCCCGAGCAGACGATCACGGCGGGCAGCAGCCAGTCCCAGCCGCCCGAGAGGTTCTCGGTGAACATGTAGGGCTGGGCGATGCCCACCCAGGGGAAGGCCAGCAGGGTCGCCGTGATCCCCAGGTTCGACGGGTTGAAGAAGTGCCGCCGGGAGCCGTTGGTGCCCACCCGGAACAGGTGCTTGGAGGCGATGGCGACCACCGCCGCGAAGGCCACCGGCAGGAGCTGGTCGTTGGCGTAGAGCAGCATGGCGACGGCGAGGCCGGTGATGTGGGCCGAGAGCAGGAAGTCGACGAAGGCGGTGCCGGGGCCCAGGAAGCGCGGCGTCTTGCCGAGCCGCCGCGACTCCAGCCACTCGAGCAGGATCTCCGTCGAGTAGGCCGCCAGCAGGGCCACGACGGGCGTCGCCAGAGCCTGCTCGAAGCCGAGCACCGTGTGGCCCAGGATGTTGAGCACGGTGATGGCGGTGGCGAACCGCCGCAGCGCGCCCAGGCGCAGGTCCTTCTTCTCAGCCTTCTCAGCCATGGCTCGATACCGCCTTTCCGGTGAAGCTGCCGAGCACCACGCGGTGCCGCCCGGGAGTCAATCTCAGCGTCTCCGTCCGCGCCTTGCCGCTGCCGTCGCGCCAGCGCACGTCCACCTGGAGCGGCACGCCGGCGGCCGCGCGGCCCAGCCCGAAGTGGATCTCCGGCGACTTCTTGCCCGAGTGGCCGCTGCCGCCGTCCGCCTGGCCCACCAGCCGCCGGCCGCCGGGGAGGGTGACGGCCGCCGCCGCGCCCACGGCGGGGCGAGTCAGCCCCTCGCCCGCCGGCAGCCGCAGGTCGAGCGTCAGCGAGGCGTTGCGCCGCGGGCTGTCGTTGCGCAGGAACCAGGAGGCCTCCCACTGGTTGGCGATGGCGAAGTCGAGGTCGCCGTCGCCGTCCACGTCGGCGATGGCGATGCCGCGGGTGATGTGGCTGTCGTCGATCCCCACCTCCGGGGCGAGGTCGTAGTAGCGGCCGTCGCGGGCGCGCACGAAGAACGGGTTGTGCAGGTGCCCCGAGAGGTCGTCGCCGGGCTGGAAGTGGGGCCAGGCGCCGGGGTAGTTCATGTTGTTGTCGTTGCCCATGGCGAGCTCGTGCAGCTCGGGCCAGCGGTTCTTGTCGCCGCGCAGGAAGCCGATCGCCTGCATCGCCTCGGGCACGCCGTCGTTGTCGAAATCGGCGAAGCGGGAGTCCCAGCCCCAGCCGCTGCGCGACAGGCCCAGGCTCTCGCCGCGGTCCTCCCAGGGGGCGACGCCGTCGCGGATGGGCTTCAGGTCGCCCGTGCTCACCCACACGAAGTGGCTCTCCTCCAGGGCGTAGTTCTGGGCGATGTTGCTGACGTAGATGTCGAGGATGCCGTCGGCGTTGATGTCCGCGAAGTCGACGCCCATGCCCTTGAAGGAGTCGTGGCCCAGCACCTTGGAGGCCGGGGTGGCGAAGCCCCGGCGGCCGTTGAGGACCTCGAAGCGCGGATGGCCGGGCGTCGAGACGTTGTGCAGCAGCCGGTCGTTGCCGAAGTCGTTGCCGAAGTAGATCTCGGGCAGCAGGTCGCCGTCGAGGTCCACCGCGCCCGCGGCGAGGGTCCAGGAGTAGGCCGTCGCGCCGTCGAAGGCGTCGACGTCGGCGAAGCGGACGCCGGGCTCCGGCCCGGCGGAGCCGCCCTGCCAGAGCAGCACCCGGTTCTTGCCGCCGTTCTCCGAGCGCGACATCGAGCGGTGCATGTGGGCGCTGTC
>DATFNZ010000186.1:0-12578 GCA_035266085.1 Thermoanaerobaculia bacterium | reverse complement strand
TTCGCCAGGTCGCCGCCGGCGGCGAGCCGCGGCATTGCCAGCGCGAATAGCGTGAACAGCGCGAACGATACCCCTGCGAACGACAGAAGACGGCGAAAAGCTCGCTTCCCGATCATGTCTCTCCCATCCAGCGTCCGCCCGAAGACGAAACGAGCCACAGGCCCGGTTCACGTCTGTGAACCGGGCAGGGTCCGCCCGGGGCCCCGCTTTCACGGTCGGCTACATCTGACCCTGGTATAGCACCCGGAAAACGGACGGGTAAAGCAAATTGAACAATCTTGCTACAGATCGAAGGTCGCGCACTTTCTTCTCAAGCTGGAGGAAGATGCGAGGACAGGGGGCCGGGCCATCCGTTGTTTGAGCTGGAGTGAGCCGGCTGCCCTGCGGGTCGAGCCGCCGCCGCGCCAAGCTGCCGGCACGACCCGGATCGTCTCTGGTCTGACCTGCGGGGCAGGCCGTCCGACCTGCGGCGTGCGAGGTCCGACCTTCAGGACGAAACACTCATCCCGCGGGTCAGCTCCCTTGCCCCACGGAGGAGGTGCTTGACCTGCGGGGCAGCTCGGCTGACCCGCGGGGCAGGTAGGCTGACCTGCGGGGTGGATGGTCTGCCCCGCAGGTCGAGAGCGTCATTCGCGGGGCGGTCGGGCTGACCCGTGGGGCGAAGGGGTTGACCTGCGGGGCAGGTACATCGACCTGCGCGGCGGATCGTCTGATCCCCACTACACAGACAAGACGCTCCGGTTGAAGCTAATCTCTTCTAGAAGCCAGTTCGCGAGGGAGGATCGCTCTTGCGACTTCTCCCCTTCCTCTATGTCCAATACATAGTAGCGAACCTCACGTTGGCCTGGCACACAGTCAAGGACGAACAGCTGTCCTGTATCGCGTTGCCCAAAAACTATCTGAGATACATCAAGATGGGCAGTTCGGCGAAATTCCCGAGTTGCCTTTACGAGATCCCCAAAGGAGTAAGGCGGGCTACCATGATGGCGACCAAAGATGACAGATGCCCGGCCGAATAAATCCGCCCCGTTTGTAAAAGAAAGAACCTGTCGCAAGTCCTGAGGCAACTCACAATCTAACTCAGCCCCTGATTCAGCAATCACCTCATAGCTCAGCCCGGGCCTTAATTCGCAAACCTCTGCCCCTTCCTCGGCCAAGGATTGAAGGATCTCCACGCTCGTAGAGGCACCTTTCTTCTTTTTCCACCAAGTCATCAGAAATCATCCGGTACTTGCGGTTTCAACGGCTGACCGTGGGTGTCATTTTGGGTTTTTCCCCCATGCCATTTCTCCAGGTGCTCGCGAGAAGTTACAGGGTGAATGTTAGCGCCATCAGCAGCCTGCTCCGGGTAAGCCTTTACCGAATACTTATGGTGGCCCTGAATCGGCTGGCCAGTGTTGGGATCAACTGGCGTCCTGCCGGCAAGTATATCTCGCTCCTGCTGAGGAGTCCAATTTCGCGTCCCCGGCTGGCCACTACGAAGGCGCCCCCGCTCTTGTTTCCAGAATTGTCTTACGCCTTGAGCGCGGGCTCCGTCGAGGCCCTTATCAACGCCTTCTGAAACCCTAACAGCGCCCCTCGAAGGCTGCCTCGCCATTCTCATGGCGGCAACGGGCGCCAAGAGGCTTAGCGCAAGGTTGGGTCCTTCGATCGTCCAAAAAAGGATTTCTGAGTTCGCTCGCGTCTCGCGCTCCCAGCGCCCGCGGGTCGGAACAGCCCGGAAAACCGTTACCTGCCGGTTATCGAAGAAATCCACTGGCTTTGCGAACGCTCGTATCGGCTGCCCCTCTTCCACATCGGCAACGGCATCAATATAGGAACGCTGCATGGATTGGACATCTAAGAGTCCATGGTCGTACTGCTCCTGTGTAATCTTCTTTCCTTGATATGACCCAGAAGCAGCGTATTCCTTCCTCAACTGACCCTCGGCACGTGCAAGTTGCTGAAGGAACTTCCGATCTTCTTCTGTCGCTGCACGGAGCCCCATAGGATCGCTGCCGTTCACCGGATCATTCCCGGCAAAACCGTACGTGTTCGGCCCGTCCACATACCCCAATGGATCAGGCGTGATAAACCGTCCCAGTTGCGGGTCGTAGTAACGGTTCCGCATGTACACCAACCCGGTCTCCAGATCCCTCGGGTGCCCCTGGAAGCTGAACGGATTCCCGATGGTCGAGACTGGCGTCTTCCGCGCGTCCGGCGCTTCGAAGAGGGCCAGGGTGGCCTGGTTGCCCGCGCTGAAGGTTTTGGTGTACGCCTCCGCGAGAGCGTTGCCGTCGAGGTCCGCGAAACCCGTCCCGATGGTCAGCGTGTGGGAGCCGGCGGCGAGCGTGGAGCCGGCTTTCAGGGTGTAGCGGTCCTCGCTCAGGGTCCAGGTCGCGGCGGCGCCGTCGATCTGGATTGCGCTCGTGGTGGCTGGGTCGGCCTCTTCCGTCAGCCCGATCTCGAGAACGCCCTGGTGGATGGCGACACGGTCGATGCGGACCGGCTTGTCGTCGAAGAGAACGGCGTCCGCCGCCGGCCAGGCGAAGGTGAGCTCGTAGGCCTGCTGAGGCCTGTTCAGGAAGAGGTCCTGGAGCGCCTCCGGCGGCACGGTGAGCTTCACCTGGGTGCCGGCGGCCGGGGGTGTAGTAGTGGAGATCGCAATCCGGCGGCGCGCCTGACGGCCGGTCATCACCGGCTGGGTGACCTGGATCGGGAGCGGCTGCTGCGTGCCGAGATCCGTGACGATCAGGGTGTGGTCGGCGACCGCCTTGGCCAGGGTGCCGTTCAAGACCTCCTCGGAGACCTCGACCCAGATGGCGCCGCCCTTGGCGCGCACCTGCTCCACGGCCGGCGCCGTGCTGTCGACCAGGATGGTCTGCTCGCCGTAGGGGGAGTAGACGTAGCGCTCGATGGGCTTGCCGTCCACCCCCGTCATGGTGACCAGGTTGCCGGAGTCGTCGTAGAGCGGGACGTACTTCTGCTCCAGGGATCCGTTGCCGTCGAGGTCTTTCTCCACCTGGACCATTTCATCCAGGCCCGCGCCGAAGGTGCGGCGGGAGGCGAGCTGACCGCCCTTGTACTCCTCGATGGCCTGCCAGCCGTCCCACACCACGACCTGGACGTCGCCGCCCACCGTCTTCGAGATGCGGCGGTTGAAGGCGTCGTAGACGTAGGTCGCGAAGGTGTTGTCCGCGAGGTCCGTGACCCGGGTCAGGCGGTTGCGGTAGTCATAGAGGAACTTGAAGCTCCCCTTGCGGGTCAGGTTGCCGTTGGCGTCCCACTCGAGCTGAATGCCATTGATCGAGGCCGGGCGGTTGCGGCCGGAGCCGTCGAGCGGCATGGGCTCCGTCGCGAAGATCTTGTCGTTCTCCGTCCTGCGCTCCACCAGGTTCTGCGCCGCGTCGTACTTGAAGTTGAAGCTGTTCGACAGGCCCGCGACGGCGAGCGGATCGGGTTTCGTGTTGTTGGGCGTCGCGACCGGCGCGGTCGAGCGCGCGGCCTCGGTCACGCGGCCGGCCTTGTCGTATTCGAGCAGAAAACCGGCGCCGTTCTGGTCGCCGCGCGACTGGGACACCTTGAGGTTGCGCGGGCTCCAGCCGAGGCTCTCCTGGAAGACGGCCGTGCCTTGCGGATTGGAGAATGCCTGGCTGGTCAGGCGCCCCGCGAGGTCGAACTCCGCCGAGCCGGACACGCCGTTGCCCAGGCTCTTCTGGACCGGCAGGCCCGCGCCCCGCCAGCCGTAGGTGGCCAGCGTGCCGGAGCCTGCCCCGGAAGCCGAGATCGTCTTCGGCAGGTCGAGGGCATCGAAGGTCTGATTGACGGCGTGCCCCGACGGATAGCCGATCGTCGTAGGGTTGTCGGCCTTGTCGAAGCCGTGGGTGATGGTCTTGCCGTTCGTCGTCTCCGAGAGGAGGCGCGACAGCGAGTCGTAGTCCCTCTCGACGATCACGTCTCCGGACTGGGCGCGGGTGAGACGGCCGAGGCCGTCGAACTCGTAGCTCTCCGCGAGGGGCCCGATGACGCCGGCTGCGGCCGAGACGGAGCGCGCCTCGAGGCGGCCCGCGAGGTCGAAGGTCTGGGTGACGTGCGTGCCCCGCGGGTCGGTCCAGCCCACCAGGTTGCCGGCGTCGTCGTAGTCGTAGGTATAGGCCGTGTTGTCCGGGTAGGTCGTCGAGAGCCGCCGGTCGAGGGCGTCGTAGGCCCAGCGCGTGGTGTTCCCCAGGGCGTCCTTGTAGGACGTCAGGCGCGAGCTGCCGTCGTACTCGTAGGTGATCGAGATTCCTTCCGGCTGCAGGGTCTTGATCAGGCGGTCGAGACCGTCGTAGGTGTTCTCCGTGGTGTTGCCCTCGGGGTCGGTCGCGAGCTTCACGTTGCCGCGCACGTCGTAGACCGCCTGCCGGCTGTTCCCCTGGGGGTCCGTCATGGTGACGGGACGGTTCAGGTCGTCGTAGGTGGCGCTCGTCTGTACCGTGACGCTCCCGCCCTGCGGGTTGCGCTCCTGGGTGGTCGCGGTCAGCACGTTGCCCAGGGAGTCCAGGTCGAGCTCCGTGGCGTTGCCGGCCGGGTCGACCGAGCTCACCAGGCGCTCGGCGCCGTCGTAGGACATCTGGCTCACCCGCCCGAGGGGATCCATCTGCTGGATCACGTTGCCGAGGGGGTCGTAGACGATGCGGGTCTCGAGGTCCTGGGCGCCGTCCGGGCCGCCCCACAGCTTGCTGCGCTGGACCGTCGGCCGGTTGAGCCGGTCGAAGACGGCCGCCTCCTCGGCGAGGAGCTGCTGACTGTCGAAGCCCTTGCGGTCGACCGGGTTGCCGCCGTCGTCGTAGGTGATCTGGCTCTTGTTGCCGAGGGGATCGGCGCTCTCCTTGACGCGCCCGTAGCCGTCGTATTCGGTGGTCCAGACGGCGCCCCGGCCGTCGGTGTACTGGGTGCGACGGCCCTCGGCATCGTACTCCGCCGTCACGGTGGCGATGTTGGAGCCCATGACGACCTGGACGGGCAGGTTCCGCTCGTCGTAGGTCCACTCGGTGGCCTGCCCTTCGGGGGCGGTGCGCCGCGTCAGGTTGAGGCCGGCGTCGTAGGTGAGCTGCTCGGTGACGGCGCTTCCGGACTCGACTTCCCGCTCGACGGACAGCACCTCGCCGAGGGTGCCGTAGGTGGTGCGGACGGCGGTCTGTTGGCCGTCATGGACGGGTAGGCGCTGCTCGGTGACGTTGCCGGCGGCGTCGTAGAGATAGGTGACCCGGGCGCCGAGCGGCTCGGTGGCCTCCACCAGCCAGTCGACCTCGTTCCACTCGCGCTCGTGCTGGAGGCCACGCGCGTCGGTTACGGTCGTGGGGTTGCCGCGGTCGTCCACTTCGAAACGGGTGGTGAGGTCGAGCCCGCCGTCGTCCGTGGTGACGCTCTCCAAGTAGCCCTTCTTCTCTTCGGACATGAAGTACCGGTAGGCCGTGACGTGGCCGTTGGCGTTGGTGACCCGCTCGGGCTGGCCGAAGGCGTTATAGGAGATCTGTGTAGTGCTCGCCTCGTCGGTGCCGGATGCCTTGACGATCGAGGTCGGCTGGCCCAGGGAGTCGCGGGTGATCTCGGTGGCGGTGCCGCGAGAGTCGACGATCCGCGTGGGCTGATTGCTCCGCGTCTCGTAGGTGATCGTGGTGGTAAGGGTGCCGGCGGAGCCGTTGGGGCCGCCGGAGCCGGGTGTGACCTTGAGCTCGGTGACGTTGCCGCGGCTGCGCCGCTTGTCGCTCTGGTCGTAGGTGTAGCTGGCGGTCCGGCCCGTCGGGGTGGTCGTCAAGGTGACCAGCCCCTCGTCGTTGTACTGGTAGGAGGCCACCGCTCCGGAGGGATCCTCCATCCGCGTCGCGTGGCCGGCCTCGTCGTGCTGGTACTTGGTGTCGTTCCCCCGGCGGTCGGTGACGGTGGTCTCCCGGCTCTCGGAATAGGAGAGGTGGACGGTGCCGTCGCCCAGGGTCTGGCTGGTGACCTCTTCGGGCCGGCCGTCGGAGTTGGCGTCGGTGTAGACCAGCTCGAGCCACTTCTTCTCGCGCGGATCGGTGACCGACGCGAGGTTGTCCCGCCGGTTGAGGGTCGCCGCCAGGGCGCCGCTGGCGGACTCGTAGACGTAGCGGGTGGTCAGGCCCTCGAGGAACTTCGACTCGCCGGTCTCGACCTTGGGCGACTTCACCGTCTGGAGCCGGCCGTCGTCGTCGTACTCGAGCTTCACCTCGCGGCCGGTGGGGTCCTCGATGCGCTTCAGGCGGCCGTCTTCCTCGTCGTATTCGAGCAGCGTGTGCCGCTCCAGGGAGTCGGTGATGCGCACCAGACGCGAGGAGAGGTCGTAGCCGAACAGCATCTCGTTGCCGGTGTCCGCGGAGTCCTTGACGGCGTCGTTGACTTGCGCCAGGCGGCCGTAGCGGTCGAAGCGGTACAGGTTGTGGCGGGGATCGATGAGCACCCAGCCGGCGGCCGTCCGCTCGAGGGTCACGAAGACGCCCTTGGGGGCCTTGAGGGTCTTGTCCTGCTGCTTGGTGAACCGCTCGCGGCGGCCGCGGCCGTCGAAGTACTCGACGTCGCCGTTGGGCAGCTCGCGCAGCCGCTGGCGGTAGGCGAAGTCCCAGCCGGGTCCGAGGGGGCCCGCGCCGACCGTCTGGTTGCGGTAGGTGCGGGTGAAGGCGAGGTCGAAGCCGCGCGATTTCAGATGCAGGTCGGTCTGCTGGAGCGACATCTCGCCCGAGTGGAGGAGCGTGCCGGGCATGGCATCGCCATGGCCGAGCGAGGGGCTGAGGGCCGGCTCCTGCTTGAGGGCGGGCACGACTTCCCAGCGCACGCTGGCGACCTTGATCTCCGCCTGGTTCAGCCGGTCCGCGGAGTAGGTGTCCTTGAGCTTGAGCCGCAGGGCGTCGGGGAAGCGGACGGCGATGGCGTCGCCGGACAGGATCTCCAGGGGCTCGCCCTCGGGCAGGTCGCAGCGGGTGCAGTCGTCCTTCTCCTTCTGCGTCCGGGTGTAGGCCTTGGCGGCCCGCACGTCGGCGATGGCCGCGATCTCCTTGGAGCGGAAGACGGTGTAGCCGTCGTCGAAGGGGTTGGCCGAGAGCCGCTTCAGGACGATGGAGTCGTCGGTGCCCTTCAGGCTGGTGCGCGGCAGGCCGTCCAGGGTCTCGGGATCGCCCAGGCCGTCGATCTCCTTGCCGCCGGGTCCGTGGCTGACGAGGTCCAGCCGGACCTCCTGTCCCGTGACGCCGGGCAGATGGGCCTGGATGAAGAACGATCCGGGCAGGTCGAGGGCTTCCGGATCGCTGCTCTCCTTGGCGGTGGGCACGCCGAACGGCGCCAGGCGCTCGATCACCCGGAACTCGCCGTTGGCCTTGCGCGCCAGGGCCTGGACGAGCGGCTCGCCGACGTTGAGGCTGGTCACGCCATGCTGCAGGCCGCCGGCCAGGGCGATGCCCAGCTCGGGGATCAGGAGCGGCGCCGCGTTGGTGTTGCCCAGGAGGGTCACGGTCTCCAGGACGCGGTCGTCGATGTTGTCCTTGTTGACGTCCAGGAAGTCGAGCCGCGGCTTGCGGTCGAGGTCGACCACGTAGAGGCCGCCGGCGAAGCCGGCCACGAAGACGCGCCGGTGCTCGCGGTCGACCGACAGGTGGGCCGCGTTGCCCGGCAGCTTGATCTTGCCGGCGAGGACGATCTCGTCGCGGTCGGTGACGTCGAAGATGAGGACGCCCGCGGCGCGGTGCGACACCAGGGCGTAGTCGCGCTCCTCGCTGCTCTCGAGCTTGCCGTCGCCGTCGAGGTCGAAGCGGTAGCCCTGGAGCACCTCGAGGCCGGTGACCGCCCGGCTGCTCTCGGCGTCGGCGCAGGCCTCGTTGACGAACGAGACCTGGCCGGCCGCCGCGGGCTGGCTCTCCAGCACCACCAGCCCCTTGTTGCCGACCAGGCCGAGGATGGACATCGGGTGGAGGCTGCCGGTGTCGAACAGGGTGTCGAGGTCGAGCATGGCCGTGCTCAGGTCCGCCTCGTGCTGTCCGCAGAGCACCAGCTCGGGGTCGTTGAAGCCGTTGTAGATCCCCACCACGTCGCTGGCGATCGGCGAGGGCGCCCGGTCCTCGTGGTAGAAGGCATCCACGTCCACCACTTCCAGCCCGACGCCCTGGGTGACCACGTAGGCGAGGGTCCGCTGGTTGCGCAGCAGGCGCAGGCGGTCCCCGCGCAGGACGTCCATGGAGATCTCGAAGTGCCCGTCGGCGTCGGCGGCGTCGACGCGGAGCCAGGTCCCCTGGGTGAGGTCGAACAGGCTGACCGGGTGCTTCGGCTTGCCCTGGCCCGTGACCACGACGGTGGCGTTGTCGCTCTGCGGGTCCTGGGTGATCACCACCTGGAGGCCCGCGGGCGGCGCTTCGCCCAGCCGCCACTCGTCCTTCTGGTCGTTCGAGAGCACGGCCACGCGCCGCGGCGTGCCCGAGGGAAGCTGGGTGCCGGGGCCGCCCAGCTTGTCGGAGAGGATCGTGCTGCCCTGGAAGGCGGCGTAGCGCACGGCGGGATCCTCGGGATGGGAGGCCACCGCCAGCGTATCGAGCGCCAGGGGATCGAAGATCTTGAGCTGGCCGAAGCCCGTGACGCCGCCGCCCACCACCAGCACCCGCCCGTGCGGATCGACCGCCACGCCGCGGACCGGGTCGTTGTAGGGGAAGGGGAACTTGACGTCGCCCGCGACGAGGTTCTGGACGTGCGAGGGGTCGCTGGCGTCGAGCACCACGAGGCCGTCCATGTCCGCCGCGACGAACAGCAGGCTGCCCAGGCGCGCCACGTCGCGCACGGTGCTGATCTGATAGGTGCCGAGATTGTCGCTGCCGATGACCTTGAACTTGACGTCCAGCGTCTTGCCCCAGGCGTTGCCGCCCTCGTCGGCGAGCGCGGGCCCCAGCCGCAGGGTGTAGGTCTCGCCCGCCCGCCAGCCCGTCGAGGGGCGGATGCGCACCGTCTCCCGGCTTCCCAGGGGCTCGATCTGCGGCGCGAGCTTGCGGTTCTGGGCATCCAGCACCTCGATGCCGCTGAACCCCCCGCCGAGCGATTCGCTGAACGAGAGGTCGATGGGCTGGGCCGTGGCCAGCCGGCCGCCGATGGCGAGCAGATAGCGGTGCCCCACCTCGGCGGAACGGGCGATGCTGAAGGCCCCGCCGCCGTCGGCCGTGACCTCGGCCTTGACCTCGTCGTCGAGCCCGATCAGGTACACCTTGGCGTCGGGAGATGCCGAGCCGGCGTCGCCCTGGACCGTCAGCGTCCGATGAGTCGGCGACTCCTCCGTCAGGTTCATCTCGATCCCCAGGTCCAGCTCCTGCTCGTCGCCGGCGCCCAGGTTCAAGGGGAAGAAGCGCAGCGGGCTGCCGGACGTCGGGAAAGGGGGCTTCCGGTCGCCGAACGCATCGGCGGGCAGGAGGACCGGCTCGAGACCCGTGGGCGGCGCGAACGTGCCGTCGAACAGGCGGAAGCCGGTCGAGAGGTCGCGCACCACGAGGTGCAGCGGCCGGTCGAGGCGGGCCGGGATCAGGATCCCGTCGTACTCGAGCAGCGACGCGATCTTCGCGTTCATCGAGGTGAAGATCCCCTCGAGGCCGCGGTTCCAGCTCCCCACCAGGACGTTCATGTCGAACGAGGGGAAGACGGTGAAACCGAGCGGGATCAGCGGCGCCTCGATCTGGTACTGGCCGGGGAAGGAGGCGCCCGGGACGTACTGCTTGTGCCGCGGCACGATCGACGACGCGGCGTAGACCTGCGGCCCGCTCGCCTGCGCCAGGGCGAACGGCGGGCCGAGGGACGCCACCACGGCCGCCTCGCGGATGCCGAGCGGCGCCGCGGCCGCGCTCGCGGGAGCCTCCTCCGTGGTCAGACGGCCGGCGTCGAGCCGCATCAGGTCGTGCATCATCCAGTAGCGGTCGCCCAGGGCTTCCACCACGCGGTTCAGGAGGTAGAAGCCGCCCACGGGCGTGGGCGCTCCGGCCGGCAGGGGCACGCTGACCTGCAGGGCCTTGAAGGCCTCGGCGCCGCTGAAGTCGAGGGTGAAGGCGGCGACCGGCGCGAAGGCGTCGCGCGCCAGGACGGGCGAGGTGGTCACGGCCAGCGGGGCCGCGCGCACGATCGTCGGCCCCTGGAAGGCTCCCGCCGGGACCTTCACCGTCAGGCCGTCGCCGGTGGTGAAGGTGGAGGCCTTGTCGTCCACGTAGGCGCCCTTGAGGTCCGGCGTATGGAAGGGCGTCAGCTTGGAGACGATCTCGTTGCTGCCCGGGATCAGGACGTGGAGGATCAGGGTGTGGGCGAAAGTGGCCTCGATGTTGATGTCGAAGCCGCCGTCCTGGCCCGCGGTCGCCGAAGGCGTGGTCACCAGCGCGTTGCGGTTCTCGACGAAGACCAGGGCGCCCGCCGGCACGGCCCCGGGTTTGCCGAGGACGCGCGCCTGGCCGTTGGCGCCGGGCTCGACGAGGAAGACCCGCGTCAGGTCGATGTCGTTGGTGAGCAGCACCCGCAGGGTGGTGAACTGCGACGCCTCCGGGCTCTCCAGGGAGTTGCCCTGGAGGTCGCGGACGCCCGAGGTGACCCGCAGCTCGTGCTGAGTGGCGGGCAGCAGGGCGGAGCGCGGCTTGACCCGCACGAGGGCGCCCTGGACCTCGAGGTCGACCGCCACCGGCTGCCCCTCGCTCAGGAGCTGGATGGCTCCCGTCACGGAGGCCGGGGCCACGGGCTCGCTGAAGCGGACCGTGGGCTGAATGCCCTGGACGACGTCCAGGGCGCCATCCGCCGGCGTGATCTGGACGACGCGCGGCCCGACCGGCTGGAGCGAGAGGTTCAGGTCGACCCGGGCGTCAGCAACGACCTCGGCCTGGGCCGAGCCCTGGTTGCCCGTCAGGCGGTTCTCGGCCGTCGCGGTGACCGTGCCCGCCGCCACGGGGAGGGCGTAGGTGCCGCCGGGGTTCGAGAGCTGCACCCAGGTGACGCCGGTGGCCCGCACCACGGCGCCGGCCAGCGGCAGGCCGCCGACGTCGGACACCGTGCCGCGCAGGTAGCCAAAGGCGCCGGTCAGCCGCACGAAGGCGTAGAGACCCTCCTCGCGCACACCCGGCCAGGGGAGGTCCTGGGGATCGATGGGCGCGGTGGTCCAGCCTGTCGCCGTGGCCTGGAGGGCCGCGACGGCGCGGAAGGCACGCCCCGATTCGAGCTCGATCACCTGCAGGAGGAGGCCCTTGTCGCCCGCGGCCGGAGCCGGGCTCAGCGCCAGCGACAGGGCGCCCGGCACCAGCAGACGCTGGCCGTTGAGGTCGAGGCCGATGACGCCGTCGAGCGCCGTGCCGGCCGGCACGGGCAGCCCGAGGTCCGACGCCGCCTTGCGGGTGAGGACGATGGCCGTGGGCTCGGTGACGGCGCCGGCCGGCAGGTCGATGCGGTCGCCGTCCGCACCCGTCACCGTGCCGCCCTCGGGGCCGACGACGTTGCCGGAGACGGCTTCGCCGCCATAGGTGCGCAGGGTGACGTCCTCGGCCCCCAGCTTCAGGGGCAGGGTCTGGGCCGAGGCCGAAGGCCGGAGCTGGAAGCGCGAGCGCGGCGTGCCGTCCGGCGCGTGGTAGAGGATGAGGTCCGCCTGGTAGGGCGTCTGCCGGCGCACCGAGTTGTCGAGCAGCGTCAGCTCTTCCTCGATCAGCAGCGTCAGCGGCAGGCCGCTGGCGGCGGGCTCCGACAGGGTGTAGACGGCCGTCGCGAGGCTGCTCTGCGAGGGCAGCACCACTTCGGGGTTGAAGCTCATCGTGGCAGCCGTGGGCTCGTCGCCCGCCGGATGGGCCGAGCCGCCGAGCACGGCGCCGGCCACCGGGGCCGGCGGCGCGAGCGCGCCCGTGTCCGCCTGGACCGCCGCGTAGCCGCCGTCGGTGAGCCCCGCCGCGGCCACCGGCAGGTCGATCTCCACCCGGCCGCCGGCCACCGGGGCCGAGCCCAGGACCCGCCACTGCAGGGCGGCGAGGTCGAGGTGCACCAGGGTCAGCGTGGTGCCGCTCGGCGCGTCGGACGGCAGGCTGAGGGTCGACTCGGCCAGCAGGGCGGCGCCGCCCAGGTCGAGCCAGACCGCCGCGCGCGGCGACCAGCCGTAGGGGAGCAGGGCGGGCAGCCCCTGCTCGTCGAGCCGTGTCGCCGCCACCGCCACCGGGGCCGCCAGGGCGCCGGCGGGCAGGGTCAACACGGCTTCGCCATCGCTCGCACTGCCGACGACGCCGCCGGCGGCACCCAGCGTGCGGGGCTTGGCCGACGGGGTCAGGCGCGGGTCGAAGACGTCCGTGCCCTGGCCCGCGCCGGTGGTGACGATGCGGAACGCCGGCGTGTAGCCGGGCCGCACGATCGTCAGGTCGTGAGTGCCCGCCGGCACCGGCAGGCGGAACCGGCCGTCCTCCGCCGTCACCTGCTCGGGCAACGGCTCTGGCAGGGGCGTGCCGTTGGAGGCGAACACCAGCACCCGGGCGCCGGCCAGGGGCCGGCCCGTGGTGTTGTCGATCACCGTGCCGAGCAGGAAGCCGCTGCCGCCCTGGGCGCCGAAGACCTGCGACCACGGGTAGGCCATG
>DATFNZ010000185.1:0-14201 GCA_035266085.1 Thermoanaerobaculia bacterium | reverse complement strand
AAACAGCCGGCTGAAGCCGACTGAGTCCCCTTCAGGGGGCTCTTTCGAGTAGCCCGGGCATTGATGCCCGGGCGGTGTCCGCGTCCTGTTCCTCGCCCCCATTTGCTCGCTCGCCGAGCTGACAGAGCTAAAGGAGAGGGAGGTCTAGTCCCGAAACGTCATGCCATGAGATCCCTCTCCTTTAGGAGAGGGACAGGGGTGAGGTCGCCGAAGGGCACAGCGCACGACAGGCAAGATACTTTCGAGACACCCTCTCAGTCCTTGACCAGCCTCTTGAGCCGCTGCATCAGAAGCCGGGAGTCGTAGACGTTGTCCGTGGCCACGAAGAGCGTGTCGTCCTCGGCCAGGATCCCCATCACCTCGGGCCAGGCGGCGCTCTTGAGGGCCACCGCCACGGCCTTGGCCATCCCCGGGCTGGTCTCGAAGGTGAGCATGTAAGGCCCGGCGCTGCGCACGCGCCGGATGAACTGCTCCATCGTCCCCAGCGCGCTCTCATTTCCCTGCACTGCGGGAGGACTGTAGACGCCGGCCCGGCGCACCACCCCCATGGCTTCCAGGTCGCGGCTGATGGTCGACTGGGTCACCTTGAAGCCCAGCTTCCGCAGAGCGCGCCCGATCTCGATCTGCCGCTTCATCGGCTGCTCCGTCAGGATCTTGAGGATCGTCTTGCGCCGATGGTCCTGATATTCACGCTCAATGGGCATTTCACCTCCCTGTTATGCGTTAGCCTGCCGGTTACAGAAGAAAAAGTCAATCCAGGCCCTTGACAGAACGATGCAAATAGTTAACTCTATGCGCACCATGAGCCGCCAATTCCGGCGTTTGCTCGAGGTGGGGCCGGGAAAAGCCCCCTGAACAGGAGAAAGACCATGCAGAACGAGACCACGTATTCCGGGATCCTTGGAGAGCTCCAGCGCTTCCAGGCGTCGATGGAGGCGAAGATCGGCGAGATCCCCCACCTGGAGCCCAGCCGGGTTCACTTCGGCCAGATCTTGAGCCGGGCGCAGGATCTGATCCGGCAGCAGGCGGCCGTGACCGCCGAGAAGCAGACCCTGACGCAGCAGTTGCAGGTTTCCCTCATCGACGGGCAGCGCCTGGCGAGCATGCTGCGCAAGGGCCTCCAGCAGCACTACGGCATCCGCTCCGAGAAGCTGACCGAATTCGGACTCCAGCCCTTCCGCGGCCGCAAGCCCAGGAGCAAGCCGGCGCCGGAGACGCCCACCCCTGAGCCGGAGCCGAAGCCGGTCCCCTCCGCCGGATAGCACCAAGCTTCAACCCCGCCTCGATGTCCAAAGGGGGCGTGCCTGGCACGCCCCCTTTTTCTGTCGGACATAATTTAACGACGGGGCACCGCAAAATACGGCGCCGCGCCGTAAGATTCGGCGCCGCGTATAATTTAACGACGGAGCGTCATAAAGTTACGCGGGGCGCCGTATTCTTAGGAGCCGCGGCGTAAGCTTCGGTGGAGCGCCGTAAAATTAGGAGCCACGCCATAAGCTTATGACGCCGCACATAATCTTACGGCGGAGCGTCGCAAGATTAGACGGGACGCCGTATTCTTAGGAGCCGCGACGCAAGATTCGGCGGAGCTTCATAAAACTAGGAGCCGCGCCATAAGCTTACGGCGGAGCGTCGTAAGATTAGACGGGACGCCGTATTCTAGGAGCCGCGCCGTAAGATTCGGCGGAGCTTCGTAAAATTAGGAGCCGCGCCATAAGTTTACGACGCCGCACACAATCTTACGGCGGAGCGTCGTAAGATTAGACGGAACGCCGTATTCTTAGGAGCCGTGCCGTAAGATTCGGCGAAGCTTCGTAAAGTTAGGAGCGGCGTCATAAGCTTATGACGCTGCGTACAATCTTATGGCGGTCGTATGAAAAAAGATCCCGGGGAGCGGGGCCCCCCGGGAACTGAGACTCACCAAGTCAAACCTGGAGCTCAGACGCCTGAAGTCGGCTCACACGCAACCGACGCTCTGGAGGAAGGCTGCGGGGTTGCCGGCCTGGTAGTTGATGCACAAGTTATCAGGGAAATTCGGGGCGGCGGGGCCGACGGGAAATGCCGCCGCCACGCAGCCCGGAGCTGTGCTGAGGTCGTTGCAGGTCGAGACGTACGTGGTCTTGCAGCCGACCGCGAACGACTTGAAGCCCGGCGGCGGCGGGACCTGCTGATTCGCGTTGATATAGCGCCCGCAAGGGATCGCGTAGCAGGTGCCCGTGCAATTCAGCGCCGTGCAGGCGAAGCAATGGGTGGGAAGCTTCACCCCCTTGTCGGTGGTGCAGGAGGAGGTCTCGAGCGCCGCCTGCAGCTCCTCGGGCGTGAGCTCGGCGGCGTTCTGCAATTCGATCTTCGTACCCTCACGAAGCGGGATGACCCCTCCGGGAAGTGCGCCGGTGAAGTCGAGGTCCTTCTGTGCGAAGAGGGCGTTACCTGAGACCAGGAACAGGGCGACGCCGAACAAACAGAGATTCTTTAACATGGTACACTTGTCCTTTCCGTGTGTTGTTGTTCGTTGCTTCCAAGGGACCGAGGGCAAGTCGGTCCCTTTCTTCGTTCCCCGACGCGTCACGGGCGTACAGGAATTGCGGGTGGACCAGCACAGGCGGTCCGCGAATGGGAAGCGTGACGAGGTTCCGGAGAGGGAGAGCCCCGGAAAACCGCTCAGGACAAAATTTGAGAGTACATACTAATTTATTCATGCTCCTGCGGAAAACTGCCATCCACTGGGTACAGCGCTGCCCATCAGAGCCGTAGTCAACTCAGGTCTGCACCAGCGGAGCCGGATGCGAGCCTTCAGCAGCAATCCACGAGTATTATAGATATATCTAAATAGAAGGTCAAGCGGCTTGCGGCGTTCGGGCCGACCAAACATCAACCAAGCTCAGGGTGCTTGTCAGGACTATGCAGCAGGTGCATACTGTTTCTAGTGCATAGTCCCGAACCTCGCCACTATGAAGCTACCCTTCCTTGACCGCCGCGAAGAAGCCGCCCGTTTCCGGCGGCTCCTCGACCGCACCGAGGGCTCGCTCGGGGTCGTGGCGCGAGCGAGCGTGCCGCTGCTCCATCCTGGTGGCAGGACCTGGGGGGCTGCCGGCCGTTGGTGGGGACCCGGGCTCGACCGTCAGCCGCTCGAGGTCGATCTGGTGGCTTACAGCCTCGATGGCGGCAGCGTCCTGGTCGGTGAAGTGAAGTGGGCGGCGCCGCGCGACGCGGAGCGCCTCCTGGCACAGCTCGAAGCCAAGGCCCGGCGGCTGCCTGTCGCCGCCGGGAAAGAGGTCGTCCCGGCGTTGTGGCTCAAGGCACCGGTCGAGGGGCCGGCCGCCAATCGGGTAGTGACGCCGCGGCAGGTTCTCGATGTTCTACGGTGACCCCACAAAAAGATATATAAAGGCCCGAGGCTACGTGCTGATCAGATGGTGGATGTTGCCGTCCGGATCCTTGAACCAGGCGAGCTTGAGGTCGCCAACCCTGTGGACGTCGCCTTGGCGAGTGACCTCCGGCAGGCCGTCGTAGTGCTCGAAGGACACCCCCTTTGACTGGAGGGCCCGCATGATGTCGTCGAAATCATCGCCGACGCTCCAGGTAACGATCGTGGCCTTGTTCGTCCCCGCGAATTGCGACGTATAGACGAGGAGCGAGGAGCCCCCGCTCTTATAGGTGATCACGCCCTCCTCTCCGGCCTCGACCGGCTTCAGGCCAAGCTTGTCTTCATAGAAACGCTTCGCCGGCTCGAGGTCTTTCACCGCGACCGTCGCGATGGCGTCTTTATTTCCCAACATGCCAATCTCCTTTCGAATTTTCGCGCTGGGCGCCTGACCGTCTCCACGAGCCCGCGTGCAATCCGACCCGAATGCAAGGTTTACGCCGCCCGCAAAACGCCAGGGAAATTCTGGCCAGCCCTGATATCCTCGGCCCCATGGCCTGGATTCGCATCACCTCAGGGGGAGCCACGGGCTGACGCCATGCCGGCCGGGCTCAAGCATCAGTGGAGCCTCGGGCATAACTACCTCGCCGGCATTACGGCCGGCGCCTGGTGGCGGCTGCTGCGGGAAAATCGATTCGCGGTGGATCTCGCCTACGCGCACCGCGCCGTCTTCGTCACCGCGCTCAGCCTCATGAACTCCTGGTATAGCCGCCGGGAGGAGCGGCTGTGGGGCGAGGCCGTAACGGCTACCGCCCTGGCGGGACCGCCGCTCTTCGTGCTGGGCCATTGGCGCAGCGGCACCACCCATCTGCACAACCTGCTCGCGCTGGACGATCAATTCGCCTTTGCCAACACCTACCAGGTGATCAATCCGCACACGTTCCTCACGACGGAAGCTTTCAACACCCGGCGGTTCCGCGCCTTGCTGCCCGACACGCGTCCCATGGACAATGTCGCGCTCTCGTTCGACGCCCCGCAGGAGGACGAGTTCGCGCCCGCCCTGGCCTGCTTCCGCTCGCTTTATCCGGGCATCTCGTTTCCGCGCAACATGGCCCATTACGAGCGATATCTCACGTTTCGCGGAGCACCCCCGGAAGAGGTCGAGGAGTGGAAGGCGGCCTTCCTCTGGTTCCTGCGCAAGCTGACCGTCAAGCACGGCCGGCCTCTGGTGCTCAAGTCGCCGCCCCACACGGCCCGGGTCCGGCTCCTGCTCGAAATGTTTCCGGATGCGCGGTTTATCCACATCCACCGCGATCCTTACGTGGTCTTCCGGTCTTTTCAGCACTATTACGACACGGCCGGCTGGTACACCTACCTCCAGCGGCCCGACCTCGATGGGCTCGACGACGTCATCCTCAACCGCTACACGGTGATGTACGACGCCTGGTTCGAGGAGCGGAGCCTGATCCCTCCCGGGCGGCTGCACGAGATCGCCTTCGCGGACCTCGAGGCCGATCCCGTGGGCCAGATCGCGGCTGCCTACGAGATCCTGGACCTGCCCGGCTTCGAACGGTTCGAGCCCCGGCTTCGCGGCTACGTCGATTCCCTCCAGGACTACCGGAAGAACCGCTACCAGGAGCTCCCGCCGGAGGTCCGCGCCCAGGTGGCCCAGGCCTGGCGGCGCAGCTTCGAGACGTGGGGCTATCCGATCGAGTCATGACGGCCTCCGCCGCGCCGGGCCCGCGCGGGCTCCCCCTGATCGGCAACGTCATCCCCTTCCGGCGGGACGTGCTGAGGCTGCTGCTCGAATCCCGCGAGCGCTTTGGCGACGTCGTCCGCTTCCGGCTCGGCCCCATGGTGGTCCACCTGGTGGCCCATCCGGACCTCATCCGCCAGGTGCTCCAGGAGCGCGAGGAGCATTACGACAAGGAGACCCGGAGCTCGTCCAAGATCCGGGGGATGACCGGGCTCGGCCTGCTCACGGCGAGCGGCGAGCTCTGGCGCCGGCAGCGCCGCCTCGTCCAGCCCTCCTTCCAGCCCGCCGCCGTCGCCGGCTTCGTAGGGCGGATGACCGAGGCCGCCGAGGCCATGCTGGAGCGCTGGGAGCGCCATGCGCCGCCAGGAAACCGGCCGCTCGACATCGCCTCCGAGATGATGCGCCTCACCTATGCCATCGTCGGCGGGACGCTTTTCAGCGCCGACGTGAGCGGTGACGCCGCTCGAGCCGAGGAAGCCATGGCCGTCCTCCTCGCCCACACCTACCGCCGGCTCCAGTACCTCGTCGATCCGCCGCAGTGGCTCCCCACCCCGGGCAACCGCCGCTTCCGGAAGGCCCGCCTGACCGTGGACCGGGTCGTCTACCGCATTCTTGCCGAGCGGCGCGGGCGGGCGGCCGCCGGGGAGGAAGAGCCGGGGGACCTGGTCTCCCGGCTGCTGCGCGAGCGGTACGAGCCGACGGGGCAGGGGATGACCGACGAGCAGCTCCGCAACGAAACTCTCACCCTCCTCCTCGCCGGTCACGAAACCACGGCCAATGCCCTTACCTGGACGCTTTACCTCCTCGCCCGCCACCCGGAGGTTCTGGAGCGAGTCCGGGACGAGGCGGCGGCGGTCTTCGGCGGACGCTCTCCGGAGGCCGCGGACCTCTGTTCGCTGGTCTTCACCGAGCGGGTGCTGCGCGAGTCGATGCGCCTCTATCCGCCGATCTGGGCGATGGAGCGCCGGGCCGTCCGGGATGACGAGCTGGGCGGCCATCCCATTCCGTCCGGCTCGACGGTGGTGGTCAGCCCCTGGGTGACCCACCGCCATCCCGGCTTCTGGGAGGAGCCCGGACGGTTCGATCCCGAACGCTTCACGGCGGAACGCTCGGACGGGCGGCCAGCCCTCGCCTATTTCCCTTTCGGCGCCGGTCCCCGGTTCTGCGTCGGCAGCCACTTCGCCATGACCGAGGCGCTGGTGATCACGGCCCTGGTGGCGCGGCGCTGGCGGCTGCGCCTGGTCCCAAACCGCCCGGTGGTCCCCATGCCGGGGATCACCCTGCGCGCCCGCGATGGGGTGTGGGTGATGCTGGAACCCTGGTGAGGTGGATTTATGAGAAGGCTCTCGAGCCCACAGTGAGCCCACAGCTAAGCGATCGAGACGCTCTCTTCTTTGGGGTCCCAGTAGACGTGAAGCTGAGTTGAGCCATCAAGGCTGATATCAAAATGCCATTTCGCGATGGGCGTGCCGGGATTCTGCTCGTGCCACCCGCTCGTGACGTAAACGAGCGGCGCCTTGTCGACACCATACGCCGCGGCGTTCTTGATGCTCGCGATCGAAGCCTCGTAATTGGACATCGGATGCTGGTCATTGAATCTTTTCGGCCGGAGGTCGAGGATCTTCTGCTTCGGCGGGTCCGCTTTCGGCTGGTCGTCCTTCTTTTCCGCCGATCTCTGGATCACGGGCACCGCCAGGATCTTCGCCCGCGCGGGTTTGCTCTGGATCCGCCCCCCGAGCGCGGTCTGGAGGTGAGGGGCGATCCGCCGCGGGTCCGATTGCGCAGAGGCCTTTCTCTGCACCGAGGCAACGGCATTCCGGACGTGGAGCGCAGGCGACCGAAGAGGGGCGGCTGGGTAACGAGGTGGGAGCTTGGAGGGCATTAGGCATCCTTGGCCCGGAGCGCAGCGGGGCTCTTGGACAGTATCCCATATATAGGTCAGTAACATCGTGCACAGCTCGAAGCCAAGGGATGGAAACCCCGCTCGAGGAGTGTGACGAGGAGCCTGGTTGGTAGGCCCTTGGCGGCTGGTCACTCACTACGAGTAGAAGCAGCCTTCCCGTAGATCTCCAGAAACTCCCCCAACCCCAACTCCTCCGCCCGCGCCCGCTCCGGAATCCTGGCGGCGGCCAGCACCGCCTCCGCCTTCTCCCTGCCCCATCCGGCGGCGAGGGAGTTCCTCAACGTCTTCCGCCGCTTGGAGAAGGCCAGCCTCACCAGGGCCACGAAGGCCGGCATTTCGGCTGCGGGCAGGGGCGGCGGCTGAAGATCGAGGCCCACGAAGGCGCTGTCCACCTTGGGGGGCGGACGGAAGCTGCCGGGCTTCACCTTGCCCAGGAGGCGCGGGCGGGCCTGCGCGGCCACGATGACGCTGAAGGAGCCGTAGGCGTCCGTGCCCGGCGGGGCGACGATGCGGTCCGCGACCTCCTTCTGGACCAGGAAGGCAGCCCGGGGGATGCGGACGTGGTGCGGGAGCAGGTCTTCCAGAATGTTCGTCGCCACGTTGTAGGGGAGGTTCCCGGCGACCAGAGTGGGTGGCGGCAGGCGCTCCCAGGCGATCTTCAGGGCGTCGCCGACCACCAGGGTGAGGCGCGCGTCGGGCAGGCGGCGGCGCAGGACGGCGGCCCAGTCGGGGTCCAGCTCCCAGCCCAGCACGCGGGCGCCGGCAGCGAGCAGCTCGGCCGTCAGAACCCCGCCGCCGGGGCCGATCTCCAGGACTCTCTGATCCTGCGGAGCCAGGAACTGGACCAGCGGGCGGCAGAGGGCGCCGTCCACCAGATGGTGCTGGCCCAAGGCCTTCTTCAAGAGAGGCTTGCGCACGGTCAGGTCCCAGGTCGCGGAGCGAGCTCGCGCAGAGAGCGGATCGGACTCCGGTAGCCGCGGGCCATCATCGCCAGCAGAAGAGAATCCCCCTGCTCGAGGGCCAGGATCTCCCGCTCACAGAGCCTGACCAGGACTCCGATCGTTCCCGAGATCTCGACCTGGAGTGAGGCTGCGACGCGCCGGGCCGTACCGTCGTCCGTCAGCACCAATCCGCCGCGAGAAGCGGCAACGGCGATGCAGGCAGCCTCCCCGGCCTGAAGGTATTCTCTCAATTCGTTGGCTTGGATCTGCTCCCCATCCGTCAGCTCGATGGTCTTCAGCCAGGACCAGTCGCAGGAGGGAACGAGGCCGAGCTTTTCTCCCTGCGACAGCTCTTCCCGTACCTCATGGGGAGAGGCGAGCCTTGGGAAAGCCATCCGCAGCAGGTTCGGCCGTTCGACTTGGGAGAAATTGCTGAGGACCGTCGTGTCCGCCAGAATCACCGGCATCGAGCGAGCCCGTTCAGTCGAACTTCCGGGCTGCGGCGATCTCCGCCTGAGCCTCTTCCAAAGAGGCCGGGCCGAGGCGAAGGGGGACTCCGAGACGGTGGAAGCGAGCCTGCAACTCGAAGCGGGAGAGGTCGAGAAGCTCGGCGGCCTTGCCCAAGCTGATCTCGTCGGAGAGATAGGCCCGCAGAGCCCCGGAGTCCTGATCTTCTCCCTTCCGCTCGCGGTCATTCTCCTCGATTGCACATTGGGCGAGCGCCTGAAGAAGGCGGAAATCCACGGCATCCAGCAGAACGACCTGCTCTTCACCCGAAGCCTTGACGACGGCGACCTCCCCGTGTCTGACCCGGTCGACGACCTCTTGAGTCTTTCTTGACAGATCGGCTTGGGTGATGGTGGTGCGCGTCATTGAGAGGAGCCCCGCATCAAGTTAGTCTACGACTTCCAAGGGAACCTTCCAACCGAACGGTATCAGAGGATCCCCACTCGTGCCATTTTGGCCCGCTTCGGCGCCGGAGACGGCCCGTGGCGTTCCGCCGGAGGTCGCTAAACTCCGGAATTCCCGAGGGAAATCGATGGTGAGAGCCCAGTGGCACCCCCCTTGCAGCCTGGCCCCTCCCTGGAGCGCTTATGGAACTTGACGTCGCCACGATCAATCGAGACATCGAACGCGAAACCCTGACCCTGAAGCGGATCGAGTCCGAGCTGCGCAGGGTGATCGTCGGGCAGGACTACCTGCTCGACCGCCTGCTGGTCGGCCTGCTCGCCCGCGGCCACGTGCTGATCGAGGGGGTCCCCGGACTCGCCAAGACCCTGGCCGTCAAGACGCTGGCCCAGACGCTGGCGATCGACTTCCAGCGCATCCAGTTCACCCCCGACCTGCTGCCGGCGGACCTCGTGGGCACGCTGATCTACGACCAGCGGAGCGGCGAGTTCCTGGCCCGCCGGGGCCCGGTGTTCACCCATCTGCTGCTGGCCGACGAGATCAACCGCGCGCCCGCCAAGGTGCAGTCGGCCCTGCTCGAGTCCATGGAGGAACGGCAGATCACGCTGGGTGACCGCAGCTATCACCTGCCGGAGCCGTTCATGGTGCTGGCGACGCAGAACCCGATCGAGCAGGAGGGCACCTATCCCCTGGCCGAGGCGCAGGTGGACCGCTTCATGATGAAGCTGAAGGTCACCTATCCCTCCCGGGCCGAGGAGACGGAGATCCTGGACCGCATGCTGGTGGCCGGGGAGACCAAGGCCGCCCCCGTGCTGGAGCGCGAGCGCCTGCTCGCCCTGCGCGAGGTGGTGGATGGGGTGTATCTCGACAACAAGATCCGGAGCTACATCATCGACCTCGTGCTGGCGACCCGGGACCCCCGCGCAGCCGGGCTGCCCGATCTCGTCGACCTGATCTCCTACGGCGCCTCGCCGCGGGCCACCCTGTTCCTGGCCCGCGCCGCCAAGGCGCTGGCCATGGTGCGGGGACGCGGCTACGTGATCCCCGAGGACGTCAAGGAGCTGGCGCCCGACGTGCTCCGCCACCGCATCGTCCCCACCTACGAAGCCGAGGCCGAGGAGATCTCCACCGACACCCTGATCGCGCGGCTGCTCGATCGCATTCCCGTCCCCTAGGCCGGCGCGAGGATCGGGATGTTCCGTCTCTTCGGTCCGCGCCGGCGTGAATCCAGCCAGGAGGCTGCCAAGCCACCCGCCGTGGCCCGGCCGCGCAGCGCCGCCCTGCCGGCGGACCTCATGCGCAAGGTGCGGCGCATCGAGATCGCCACCAACCGCCTGGTGGATCAGGGGGTGGCGGGCGACTACCACTCGGTCTTCAAGGGGCTGGGCATGGAGTTCGCCGAGGTGCGGCCGTATCAGCCGGGCGACGACGTGCGCACGATCGACTGGAACGTCACGGCCCGCATGGGGGTGCCGTTCGTCAAGAAGTACGTCGAGGAGCGGGACCTCACGGTATTCCTGGTGGTGGACGTCTCGGGGAGCCTGTCGTTCGGCTCGCGGGCGATCCTCAAGCGGGAGCTGGCGGCGGAGATCGCCGCTCTGCTCTCCTTCGCGGCCCTGCGCAACCAGGACCGCGTGGGCGCCGCCCTGGTGAGCGACCGGCTGGAGCTGTTCCTCGAGCCGCGCCGCCGGCGCACGCACGTCCTGCGCATGGTGCGCGAGATCCTGGACCGCCCCGCCCAGGGCGGCACCGACCTGGAGCGCGGGCTCGACGCCGTGCTCGCGGCGCTCAAGCGCCGGTCGGTGGTCTTCTTCATCTCGGACTTCCTGGGCTCCACCCCCGTCCGCGCGCTCAAGGCGGCGGCCTCCCGGCACGACCTGGTGGTGGTGGAGATCGTGGATCCCCGCGATCAGGAGATCCCCCAGGTCGGTCCCGTGGTGCTGCGCGACGCGGAAACGGGCGAGACGGCCCTGGTCAACGGCAAGCGCGAGGCCCGCCGCCACGCCGAGCAGCGGCGCCTGGAACGGGCAGAGTTCGCCCGCCTCACCCGCAAGCTCGGCGTCGACCGCCTGGAGCTGCGCACGGACCGGCCGTACATCAATACCCTGCTGGCGTTCTTCGAGCAGAGACGGAAGAGGTTGCGGCGATGAACGGCGTGATCGCACCGTGGGCGCCCTCATCACCCCGGCCCTCTTCTCCCGGCCTCCCCCCCGCCATCCGGGAGAAGAGGGAGAGGTTTGTCTCAAGAGAGCTGTTTCATTCCCCTTCTCTCCCGGCAGGGGCGGGAGGGAGGCCGGGAGAGAAGGGGGTAGGGGGTTATGAGGGCCGGCCCCGAAGGGGCCGCGGAGCTGGGGCTGGTACCCTCCTCCTCTTCCTCCTCGCCACCCCGGTGCTCGGCCAGCAGGCGCCGGTCACGGTCTCCCTGGCTCCGAACGGGCTGACGGTAGGCGATCACGCGCAGGCGACGATCAGCCTGCGGGTGCCGGCGGACCTGGTAGACGCTCCGCGCTTCCCCGTCTGGGGGAAGACCTGGGGCGAGGTCGAGATCGTCGAGAAGTATGAGCCCGCCAAGGTTTCCGAGGCGGGCGGGACGGCCGTCTGGGAGCAGCGGCTGGTGCTCGCCGCGTTCAAGCCGGGACGGGTGCCGCTGCCGCCCGCCCGGATCGCCATTCCCCTGAAGACCGGGACGGTCCAGGCCACCACCCCCGCCGGACTGACGATCGACGTGCAGTCGGTCATCCCCCAGGGGGAGAAGGACCCGAAGCCCAAGCCGGCCGAGGCCCTGCGGCCGCTGCCTCTGGGCGAGCGTTTCTGGTGGACGGTGGCCGGCCTCTCCGCCGTCTGCCTCCTCGGGGCCTGGATGCTGTACCGCCAGAGCCGGCGAGCCACGGACGCCCCCGCCGCCGTGCCGGCCCTGCCGCCGCTCGAGGAGTTGGCGGCCGAGCTCGACCGCCTGCGCGCCGAGCCCTCGATGATCGCGATGCACACGCGGCTGAGCCTGGCCCTGCGCCGCTATCTTGGCCGCCGCCTGCCGTTCCCGGCCGTCGAGAGCACCAGCAGCGAGATTCAGCGCCAGCTCCTGTCGCGCCGGATGCCGGGCCCCCTGGTGCGGCAGACGGTGGAGCTGCTGCGCGCCTGCGATCTGGTGAAGTTCGCCCGCCAGGAGGTGGGAGAAGCTCAGGCCCGCGAGCGGGCCGAGGCGGCGCGCCGGATCGCCGGCGAGTTCGAAACGCACCTGGCTCCCCGCGAGCCGGAGGCCCTGGAGGCGGCGGGATGACCCAGGCGATTCCCCATATCGCGAGCCCCTGGTGGCTGCTGCTCCTGCTGGCGCTGCCCGTGCTGGCCTGGGCCCACCACCGCCGGCCGTCGCTGGGCGCGCTCACCTACAGCCGGCTGCCCGGCGGCGCCGCCGGCCGCCGCCAGCCGGGGCGGGGCGCCTGGCGGCTGCACCTGCCGTTCTACGCCCGGCTCGTGGCGCTCGCCTGCCTGGTGCTGGCGCTCGCCCGGCCGCAGCTCGGCTACGCCTGGGAGGAGAGCCTCACGGAGGGGATCGACATCCAGATCGTGCTCGACATCTCCGGCAGCATGGGGGCCGAGGACTTCCAGCCGAAGAACCGCCTGACGGTGGCCAAGCAGGTGGTGAAGGAATTCGTGGCGGGCCGCACGGGCGACCGCATCGGCATGGTGGTCTTCTCGGGCGCCGCCATGACCCGCGCGCCGCTGACCACGGACCACGCGATGCTCGAGCTGCTCGTCGACTCGGTCGAGCTGAACAGCCTGCCGGACGGCACCGCCATCGGAGTCGCCCTGGCCAGCTCCGCGGCGCGGCTGAAGAGCAGCCCGGCCAAGACCAAGGTGGTGGTGCTGGTGACCGACGGCGTCAACAACGCCGGCGCCATCGATCCCATCTCCGCCGCCGCCCTGTGCAAGGGGCTGGGGATCAAGGTCTACACGGTCGGCGTGGGCTCGGGGGGCCGGGTGCCGGTGCCGATGCCGGCGCAGGACCCGGTGACCGGCCGCACGGTGACGCGCCGCTACATGATGAACGTGCCGGTGGACGAGCCGCTGATGCGGGAGATCGCCGGGCGCACGGGCGGGCAGTTCTTCCGCGCCACGGACCGCGAGAGCCTGCAGAGGATCTTCCAGGAGATCGACCGCCTGGAGAAGACGCCGCTGCAGGTCAAGCGCTACGTGCGCTACCGCGAAGCCTTCCCGCCGCTCGTCTGGGCCGGCCTCGGGCTGCTGCTCTTTCCCCTGGCCGCCGCCGGCCTGAAGGTGACCGCCGAGCCATGAGGTTCGCCACTCCCCTGTTCCTGTGGCTGCTCCTGCTCGCCCCCGCGGCGGCGGCGCTGGCGGCCTGGCTCTGGCGCCGGCGCCTGGACGCGGACGCGGCCTGGGCCTCCCGGGGGCTCTGGGACCGCCTGCTCCCCGCCTACGAGCCCCGGCGCCTGGCCCTTTCCGTGGCCACCCTCGCCCTGGCGGTGCTGGGCATCGCGTTCGCCCTCGCCCGGCCGCGCTGGGGAGAGGGCACGCAGAAGGTGGAGCGCCAGGGGGTGGACGTGGTCTTCATGGTCGATTCCTCGCTCTCCATGGGCGCCCTCGACGTCTCGCCGTCGCGCCTGTTCGTGGCCAAGTCGCTGGTGCGGCGGATGGCCCAGGCGATGCCGGGCAACCGGGTGGGCCTGGTGCAGGCCGAAGGGGACGGCGTGGTGCTGGCGCCCCTGACGCTCGACGGCGGAGTGCTCGACCTGCTCCTCGACACGATCGATCCGGGCTCGCTCCCGACGCCGGGCACCGAGCTGGCGACCGGGCTCGAAGCGGCGCTGCGCCTGTTCGGCGAAGGGAGCGAGAAGCACCGCGTGCTGGTGATGCTCACCGACGGCGAAGACCACGGCGGCGGCCTCGACGCGGAGATCGCCCGCCTCAAGGAGGAGGGCGTGGTCGTCTTCGCCTTCGGCGTCGGGACGCCGTCGGGAGCGCCGGTGCCGATCCCCGGCAGCGCCGGCGAATCCAAGCGGGACGCCGACGGCAGCGTCGTGATGAGCCGGCTGCACGAGGAGGCCCTGGAGCAGGTCGCCCGCTCGACCGGCGGCGCCTATCTCCGGGTGACCAGCGCCGCGGCCGATCCGGCGCCCATCGTGCGGCGGATCGACGGCATGGAGAAGCGGACGATCGAGAGCCAGAGCCTGAGCACGCTGGAGGAGCGCTTCCAGTGGCCGCTCGCGCTCGCCGTCGCGGCGCTGCTGGTCCACCTGGCGGTGGGGCCGTTCAAGGCCCTCACCTCCCCTGCCACCGTTCCCCCTCTCCAGGGGCGGGAGGGAGGGAGGG
>DATFNZ010000184.1:0-43522 GCA_035266085.1 Thermoanaerobaculia bacterium | reverse complement strand
TTCCAGAGGAGCACTCTCAGGCGGCAGCAACCGCGCCAACGCTCTGTTCTTGAAGCTCTGTCCGTATCGTGCCAACGCGACCTCGTCTCTGCCCCAGGTTACGTAGTTCTATCGAGGCGACACCTACTCTGACACAGGGGGAGGAGGGGAAATGCCTACCCGGCGCTAAAGCGCCGGGCTATTCAGATTGGGCCCCTTCAGGGCCGACTGGGAGTACGTAACCTGGAGAAGAACTTCACGATCCCGATCAGGGCCAGACCTCCGACGAGAAGGGGAAGGGAGAGGAACTGGATGGAGACCAGCACGACCGCCCCGACCGCCGTTTCGGCGAAGTACCCGGCCGGTCGTGACTGGGGCCTCTGCTCTTTCAGCGCATGGGTTGGCATGCCTCGATTCTACTCCTCGCTGGCTTGGCGGGCGTCCCGCTGACCTTTCCGGACGTCCCGCCGACCTCAGCGGGACCTCCGTTGACCGTGGCGCGACGTCTTTTCACCGTAACGCGACGTGCATTCACCGCGATGCGACCTGCGTTTACCGTAGCGCGACCTGCGTTGACTTCAGCGGGACGTCCGTTCACCGTGGCGCGACGTCTTTTCACCGTAGCGCGACCTGCGTTGACCCTGGCGGGACCTCCGGAGACCTTAGCGGGACGTCCGGAGACCAATGCCCTACGCCCGCGCCTGGCCGCCCATACCCATGGCGCGGCGCAGCCACTTGCCCTGGACGCCCTTCATCATCTTCCTCATCTGGGCGTACTGCTTGAGCAGGCGGTTGATCTCGGCCACCGAGGTGCCGGAGCCCATGGCGATGCGCTTCTTGCGGCTGCCGTTCAGGACATCCGGACGCTTGCGCTCAGTCGGCGTCATCGAGTTGATGATCGCCTCGACGCGCTGGAGGCCGCTCTCGTCCACGCTGGAGGCGTCGAGGCCGCGCAGGGGGCCCACCTTCGGCAGCATCTCCAGGACCGAGGCGAGCGGCCCCAGCTTCTTGAGCTGCCGGAGCTGGTCGCGCAGATCCTCGAGGGTGAACTGCTGGCTGACGATGCGCTTGGCCAGGCGCTCCGTCTCGGCCTGGTCGAGGCCGCGCTCGGCCTTCTCGATGAGCGACAGCACGTCGCCCATGCCGATCATCCGCGAGGCCATGCGCTCGGGGTGGAACAGCTCGAGGTCGTCCGCCTTCTCGCCGATGCCCACGAAGCGGATGGGCACCTGGGCGACGGTGCGGATCGACAGGGCGGCGCCGCCGCGGGAGTCGCCGTCGAGCTTGGTGAGGATGACGCCGGTCAGGGCGAGCACCTGGGAGAACTGCTCGGCGCTCTTGACCGCGTCCTGGCCGGTCATCGAGTCGGCCACGAAGAGGATCTCGTGCGGCTCGATGCGGCCGGCGAGCTGGCGGATCTCTTCCATCAGCGCCGTGTCGACGTGGAGACGGCCGGCGGTGTCCATGATCACGACGTCGTGGCCGCGCTGGCGGGCGACGGACAGCGCCCGGGCGCCGAGGTCCACCACGTTCTCGCCCGGCTCGGGCTCGAGCACCGGCACGTCGACGCCCTTGCCCACCTGCTTCAACTGCTCGACGGCGGCGGCGCGCTGAAGGTCGCCCGCCACCAGCAGAGGATGCTTGCCGCGCTTTTTCAAGCGCTTGGCGATCTTGCCGGCGGTGGTCGTCTTGCCCGAGCCCTGGAGGCCGCAGAGCATGAGCACCGTCGGCCGGCCGTCGAGGCGCAGCTCGGCGCCCTCCTCGCCGAGCAGGGCGGAGAGCTCGTCGCGCACGATCTTGACCACCTGCTGGGCCGGCGAGAGGCTCTCGAGCACCTCCTGGCCCAGCGCGCGCTCGCGCACCCGCTCGATGAAGGGCTTGACCACCCGGAAGTGGACGTCGGCCTCGAGCAGCGCCACCCGGATCTGGCGCAGCGCCGCGTCGAGGGCCTCGGGCGTGACCCTGCCCTCGCCCTTGAGCTGGCGGAAGACGTCCTGGAGCTTATCTTGCAAACCGTCGAACATGGGAAAAAAGACCTCTCTGGCTGCGCGGCGGGCATGCCGCGGATCCTCTGGGGAAACGGAATGGTAGCACGGCGAAATTTCCCCTCGATATTCTCCAAACCCCTCCAGGACCCGATCGATATACTCCCCCGCCATGGAACGAAGAGCGAAGATCATGGCAACTCTGGGACCGGTGAGCCGGGATGAGACGGTGCTGCGCGGGCTGGTGCGGGCCGGCGTCGACCTGTTTCGTCTGAACCTCTCTCACGGCACCCAGGAGCAGCACCGCGAGACGCTGCGCCGCGTGCGCCGCGTCGCCGCCGAAGAAGGCTGCCATCTGCCGGTGGCCCTGGACCTCATGGGCCCCCGCTACCGCCTGGGGCAGATCCCCGACGAGCCGCGCATGCTCAAGCCCAACCAGGAGGTCGTGCTCGGCACCGAGTCGCCCGGCGTCGACCTGCCCGTCGACGCCGAGATCCTGGAGCACCTGCAGCCCGACGAGCGGGTGCTCATCGACAGCGGCCTGATCGAGCTGCTGGTGATCGCCAAGGAGGGCGACCGGGTGCGCGCCCGGGTGATCAACGGCGGCCCGGTGAAGACCCGCAAAGGGATCAACCTGCCCGACAGCGCGCTGCCCTTCGAGATCTCGGAAAAGGACCGCGCCGACATCGCCTTCGCCGTGGCCGAGGGGGCGGACTACATCGCCGCCAGCTACGTGGGCGAGGCCGCGCACGTCGAGGCGGTGCGCGCCGTGGTGACGGAGCACGACGGGCGGATCCCCATCATCGCCAAGATCGAGCGGGCCACCGCCATCGAGCACCTGGATCAGATCACCGAGGCGGCGGACGGCCTGATGGTGGCCCGCGGCGACCTCGGAGTGGAGGTCCCCCTCTACACCGTGCCCGTGCTGCAGAAGAAGATCGTGGCCGCCGGACGCCTGGCAGGCAAGCCGGTGATCGTGGCGACGCAGATGCTGGAGTCGATGATCGAGCAGCCGCGCCCCACCCGGGCCGAGGCGACCGACGTGGCCAACGCCGTATTCGACGGCGCCGACGCCCTGATGCTCTCCGGCGAGACGGCGGCCGGCAAGTACCCGGTGCTGGTCGTCGAGACCATGGCGCGGATCATCCTGGAAGCCGAGGACTACGCCCGCCAGAGCACCCCGCGGCACTCGCTCGAGCCGCTCGGCCACGCCCACGCCCGGCGCAACGTCGCCCTCGAGGAAGCCGGGACGGCCGTCGACGGCGAGGCGGTGCTCCAGGTGCCGGACATGGTCTCGGCCTCGGCCGTCTACGCCGCCGAGCAGCTCGGGGTGCGGCGCATCGTCGCCTTCAGCCAGAGCGGCTTCACGGCCCGCCTGGTGGCCCGCTACCGCCCGCGCTCGCCGATCATGGCCTTCACCCCCGACGCCCGGGTGGCGCGGCAGATCCAGCTCGTCTGGGGCGTGCGGCCGTTCGTGGCCGAGTTCCAGGTCGGCAGCCTGGAGGACATCGTCCAGGTCGTCGAGCGCCAGCTCCTGGAGGCGAACCTGGTCCAGCCGGGCGACCGCATCATCATCCTCATGGGGCACCCCGTGCGCGAGCGCCCCCTGACCAACCTGATGCGGGTGCACCGCATCCGGTCCCTCTGACGGGAGCGCCGCCCCTTGATCCCCCTTCGCGACCTCGACGCCAAACGCACTGGACCCCCGGTCGTCACCGTGCTGCTGATCGCGGCCAACGCCCTGATGTTCTTCTTCGAGCTGTCGCTGGGAGAGCGGCTGGAGCCCTTCGTGATGTCGGCGGCCTTCGTGCCGGCGCGGATCTCCGAGGGCGGCCTGTCCCTGGGCGATCTCGGGCTGGGGCTCGAGAGCGGCCTGCTCTCCATGTTCCTGCACGGCGGCTGGGCGCACTTCCTGGGCAACATGCTGTTCCTCTGGATCTTCGGCGACAACGTCGAGGACCGGCTGGGGCACTTCCGCTATCTGATCTTCTACCTGGCCGCCGGCTACGCCGCCACCTTCGCGCACCTGTGGAGCAGCCCGGGCTCGCTGGTGCCGGCGATCGGCGCCAGCGGCGCCATCTCGGGCGTGCTCGGCGCCTACCTCTTCCTCCATCCCAGGGCGCGCATCCAGACCCTGCTCTTCCTCGGCTTCTTCATTCAGTTCATCTACGTGCCGGCGTGGGTGTTCCTGCCGATCTGGTTCCTGATCCAGCTCTTCTCCGGGGTGACGTCCCTGGGCGCGGCGGACGCGCAGGCCGGCGGCGTGGCCTTCTTCGCCCATATCGGCGGCTTCGTGGCCGGTCCCCTCCTCCTGCTCCTCCTGGGCGGCCGCCGGAGGCCGGAGGGGCCGCCACCCAGAGAGCGGCCGGCGTGGTCCTGAAGCGGCGCCTGGTCCCTTACGCCGTACCCGGCGCCGCTCTGATCGCCCTCCTGGCTGTCCTCGGCCTCGCGGACGCCTGCTGGATCGAGCCGCGCACGCTCCTCTTCCGGGACGACGTGCGGATCGGCCTCGCGGCCCCCCGGGTGCGGGTGGCGCACCTCTCGGACCTCCACATCCGCGGCGACATGCCGCTGCTCCACCGGCTCGTCCGCGAGGTCGCCGCCGCCCGGCCGGACCTCATCTTCATCAGCGGCGACCTGATTCACGACGTGCCGGACCGCGAGGATTTCCTCGACAACATCGCCGCGGTGTCCGCCGTCATCCGCGCCCTGCGCCGGATCGCCCCGGTCTACGGCGTCCAGGGGCACAGCGAGCATCAGGGGGAGCTGGTGACGCTCCTTCAGCAGGCCGGCCTCGAGTGGCTGTCCAACGAGGGGCGGCGGATCGGCCCGGGCGGCGGCATCCTGCTCCTCGGCCTGAACACGCAGGTGGGGGTCGACGCCTTCGGCTTGAAGTGGCCTTCCCCTTTCCGCCCGGTCGAGGTGGACGGCCTGAGGCTCTACGGCGCCCGCCGGGGCGAGCCCTACCGGAACTTCTACAGCCACTACGACCCCGCGCCCGCCGGTCTCGCGGGCATCAGCGGCATCGGCGGCCCCCTCGCCTGGAGCGGCTACGAGGTGACGTGCGACGCCTGGATCGATGAAGAGGACGCCGGGGTGGGGCTCTCCCTCCACAGCCGCTACGTGCTGGGCGAGGACCGTTCGGTCGAGCTCAGCCGCGACGGCTCCCGCTGGGCCCAGGGGGGCGACTTCGGACTCTTCGAGCACGGCTCCGCTCTGAAGGGCCGGGCGCATACGGGCGTGATCCCGGAGCCCGGGCGCTGGTACCGCCTCAAGGTGCGGACCGAGGTGAAGCCGGACCGTCTGCTCGTGCGGGCCAAGGTGTGGCCGGCCGGCCAGGGGGAGCCCGCGAGGTGGCAGGCCGAGGGCGTGGACCTCACTCCGACCCGGGCCATCGCGGGGACCGTGGGTCTCTGGGCCTCGGGGGGCGGCACCACGGCCTACCGCAACCTCCGCGTGGTGGACGCGGCCGGCCGGGTGCTCCTCGACGAGCCGCTCGTGCTGCCGCCGGGCGTCCGCCAGCCGGCGGGTTTCCGGGTGGGACCACGGGGAACTCGCCTGGCCATGGCGCTGGCCCGCAGCCCCGAGGTGCCGCCCGGCACGCCGGTCGTCGTCCTCTCCCATGTGCCCGACGTGGCGATGGAAGCCTCGCGGCGGGGCATCGAGGCCGTGATCGCCGGCCACACCCACGGCGGGCAGGTGCGCATCCCCGTCTTCGGCGCCCTGACGACCCGCACCTCGATGGGCGCCTTCTACGACCGCGGGCGCTTCGAATTCGCCGCTCCGAACGCCCGCGGGCTGACGACGCTCTACATCAACTCCGGAGTGGGGATGTCGGTGGCGCCCATCCGGTTCTGGTGCCCGCCGCGGTGGGCGATGGTGGAGCTGGGGGGATGAGATTGGAGATCGATTTAGATGATGACCTCGTTACCGAGGCCATGCGGGTCAGCGGGATCACCGAGTTAGAGGACCTGATTCGCGAAGCCCTGCGGTTTCTGATCGCGCAGCATAGGCGACCGTCTCTCCTGGACCTTGAAGGAAAGATTGAATTCGCTCCGGGCTATGATCACAAGGTTCTCCGGGAAGCGCCGCCCGGGCATGAATGCCCGGGCTACAAATCCAAGAAGCCGGGTAAACCCGGCTCAAGGGGCTGCGACCTGAATTGAGCCGGATTCATCCGGCTTCTTCCCTTGGTAGCCCGGGCATTCATGCCCGGGCGGGGCGGCCGGCGTCCTGTTCCTCGCCCCCTATTTGCTCGCTTGCCGATATGATCCAGCCCTCCTGCAAATGAGCCTCCTCCCCGGCCTCTACCTCACCTTCCTCGCCTTCCTCCTCGCCTGGGCTCTCCGGCGATGGTGGGATCCGATGCCCGCGCGCGTCTGGGCGGTGTTCGCCATTCTGATCCTGGTGCTCTTCGGGCCGGCGCTGTTCCTGGGGAAGGTCCTGCTTCCCGTCGACATCCTCCCGGGAGTGGTCCCCGTCGAGAAGGTGGGGGCGCTCCCCGAGGGCAACAAGCTGCAGCTCGACCTGGTGACCCAGATCATCCCGTGGCAAGCCGAGGTGCGGCGGGCGGTGCGGTCCGGGGCGTGGCCGCTGTGGAACGGCCTCACGGGCGCGGGGATGCCGCTGCTCGCCGACCCCCAGTCGCAGGTCTTCCAGCCCCTCGTTCTGCTCGCGATGCCCTTCCCCCTGCCCCAGGCGGTGGGGGTGACGGCGGCGCTACGCGTGCTGATCGCCCTGGTCTTCTTCTTCCTGCTGCTCCGGCGGCAGGGGCTCTCGGAGGGTCCGGCCCTCTTCGGCAGCGTGGCGTTCGGCCTCGGCGGGTTCCTCCTCCTGTGGCTGAGCTGGCCGATCGGCAACTCGCCGGCACTGCTCCCCCTGGTGCTCTACGCCCTGGTGATGACCGGCGATCGGGGCGCCCGGCGGGACTTCCTGCTGCTGATCGCGGCCCTTGCAGCCTTGCTGGCGGGCGGGCATCCCGAGACGATCCTCTACGTGGTGATCGTGGGCGGCCTGTTCGCCCTGGCCCGGCTCCGGGGGCGGGCTGCCCGAGAGCGGCCCGGACTGCTCGGCCGCTGGGCGCTCGCCGGCGGGATCGCCCTGGGGCTGGCCGCGCCGGCCCTGGTGCCGACGTTCCGGCTGCTTCCCCAGACCCACCGCGACCACATGGTGGAGCAGCGCAAGGAGCGGATGGAGGAGCGCGCCGCCCTGGCCGGCTGGCGGACCCCGGAGGAGCGCCGGAAGACCCGCCAGGGGATCGAGAAGCGCTTCGTCGCCGTGTTCGCGCCGAACGCCTTCGGCAACAGCCGCTACGGCGTCTACTGGGGAGACGCCAACACCAACGAGGACGCCAGCGCCTTCGTGGGCGGCGCCGCCCTGCTCGCCGCCCTGCTGGCCTTCGTCCCGGCGGCCCGGCGGGCGCCGCAGGAGCGGCTGTTCCTGGCCCTGGCGGCGGCCAGCTTCCTGATCGCCGTCCGCGTGCCCGGCGTACCCCGGGTGCTCGCGGCCCTGCCCGTGCTGAGCGAGTCGATCAGCGCCCACCGGCGGCTGCTCCTGGTCCTCGGCTTCTCGCTCGCCTACCTCGCCGCCTGCGTATTGGAGAGGTGGCGGACCGGCGAAGGGCCGAAGCGCTGGACGGTCGCGGCCTGCGCGGCGGTCCTGCTCGGGCTCATCGCCTGGGCCTATCTCCTCTCGCCGGAGGTGACGGCCCTCCTCCCCTCCCGCCGGATCTGGATGGGCGTGCAGCTCGCCGCCGTGGCGGCCGCGGCCCTGGTCCTGATCCGCCGCAAGCCTTCCTCCCTCTGGCTGCTGACCGGCCTCGCCGCCGTCGAGCTCCTGATGATCCACCGTCCGGCCAACCCGTCCCTGCCCCGGAGCGGGTTCTACCCGACGACGCCGACGATCGGCTTCCTCCAGGAGAACGCGAGCGGCTTCCGGGTCGCTGGGCTGGGCGACCGGCTGCTGCCCAACGCGCCCTCGGTCTACGGCTTGGCGGACATCCGCATCTCCAATCCTTTCAAGCCTTTTACCTACGTCCAGGCGCTGGCGCCGGTGAGCGCTTCCATCCGCGCCACGGAGCACATCCTGCTGAAGGCCGAGCACCCGCTCTACCAGCTCCTCGGGGTGCGTTACGTGATCGCGCCGCCGCGGATGCGGTCCAGGCCCGGCTGGCGGGCCGTGTTCCGCGACCCCACGGCCCGGATTTTCGAGCGCGCCAAGATCCTGCCCCGGCTCTTCCTCCCCGAGGCCGCCGAGCCCCCGGGCGCCCTCGCCTGGACGGAGTGGCTCGCCGCGAACCCCGACTTCGCGGCCCGCGCGCTCGTTCTCGCCATCCCCGGTCCCAACCCCGGCCGGGCTGCAACCTGGACGGCCGCCCGGCCGGCTGAGTCCGCCGTGGAGATTCTGGGTATCGAGCCGGCCCGCGTCACGGCCCGGGGCCTCCTGGCGGAGGAACGCCTTCTGGCCTCCAGCATCTACCAGGACGGCGGCTGGGCCCTGCTGCTCGACGGCCGGCGCCACCCCACCGTGACGGCCAACGGCCCTTTCCTCGGGGCCTGGCTGCCGGCCGGCGAGCACCGGGTGGAGCTGGTGTACAGGGCTCCGGGGTTCCTCCTGGGGTTGGTGCTGGCGGCGGTGGCGCTGGCCGGGGCGGCCGGGTGGCTGACCCCTCGGCCATAGTCTTCACCCTTCTCGCCGCTGAGCAGTTTGCCTCGACTCGAGGCTGGGTGGTAGATTCGTAGTGTGGCATGGGCAAGTTTTCACGCGGTTCTCATTCCTACCAGTCTGGCTCTTAATATCCTTGCCTGCTGCGCAACTCCGGCCCAACCTCCTCCGCCTGGCCCACTTCCTCAACCAAACTCGGCACGACTCTCAGGCTATTGGCAAGCGAGAGACGAGTCCAGCTATTTTGTCGCCTTTGAAGGCCGGAGCTATACAGTGGCTTTCGGGGGACAGGTACGATCGGTCGCAACGATCCTCGGCCTCTCAGAGTCGAGAATACGGCTCTGTGAAGATGGAGAAGAGACGATTCTAGAGTTCTCCCTGAAGGGTCCCGACCTTGCTCTCCACAACCTCAAGAGGTCCGAGATGCATCAGTTTCAAAAACTTCCGCAACAACCTTTGAGTCTGAAGCTTCTGCCCCTCAGGGTTCCCAAGCCCACGATGGTCCCCATCGATCGAGCTCAACAGATTGAAGGTGAGTTGGGCCACCGTCTCCGGCGGGACCAGATTACACAGAGAGGGCAATTTGAGGAACTTTGGGGAAAAAGGCGAAAGCCCGGAGCCGGTTCTTTCGATGCCGAAGACTTACGCCTGCTGGCGGTCAAATCAGATAACACGGCCTACCTCAAGAGCCTCATCGCCGAGGTTGGCTGGGTCGACTCGCAGCGATTCGGCTCTACAGCCGCGGATGCTGCTTTTCTTCTGGCGCAACATAGCCAGGACCTGCCGCTTATGCTCGCAGCGCTCCCCGAGATCAAGGAGGAGGTTGATGCCGGACGCTTGGAAGGGGAAACCTACGCCCTACTCTACGACCGGATTCAACTCCTTTTGGGAAAGCCGCAACGCTACGGCACGAGAATGGGGCAGGACGTCGCGGGGAAGCCAGTTGTGCTTCTTACCGAGGAACCTGACAAAGTCGATACGCGCCGCCGAGACTTAGGTATGACTCCGCTGTCTCAGTACGTAGGAGTTTTTGGAGCGGTAGAAGTCCGATTTAGCTCCGCATGCTCGCCATCCAAAGATTCGCGGTAGGGCCAATCATCTTGTGCATCGTCGAAAATACTCTCTGTTGGGATGCGAATATGAGCTTGCGGCGCTTCAACCTCGAACTGGCGCATAGCTCGATCAAACACATCTCTCCAGTGAACATTCTCTGAAGATTTGCACCAACGAAAGTCGACCGCCCCCTGAATCAGAAACTCGCAAAATGCATCCAGAAGCCTGAGCTCCTCGACCTTCTCCTCAATCCAGAGGAACGCTCCCATCTCATTTATCTCCAAGAACACGTAATCACCCTCTGGCGTAACGATGAGGTCGAAACAACCAAATACCAGCCCAAGGCTCGTCATGACCTGTCGGCAGGCAACCGCAACGGATTCCGGTAGCTCGGCGGGTTCGATGGGGAGGCGATCGAAGGCGGCACGCCAATCAACCCTCCCTTCAGGGATCTCCTGGGACCGGAACTTGGCCGTAAACATCCGACTGCCCATAGCCGTGATTCGCAACTCGTAGGCCTTGGGAACAAGCTCCTGGAAAATTCCGGGAGAAGCTTGCAGAACAGGATCGTGCGGGAGATCCTGTTCTTGAACGACCGAGCTGAAAAGAGTTGCTACTCCGTCAGAGGTTCGCCAAGACATGGGGAAAAAAGATTTGTATATGATACCTTTCGGAGCACTGCGGAGAAATTCGCGGATCCGCGTAGGATCGTTGCTGCAGAGAGTCCGGGGAATTTTGAATCCGGCCTGAGCGGCGGCTCTGAGTTGCTGCGTTTTGAGATTCGCCCTGCGTTGACTGTCAGGCGGATTGACCCAGAATGCTTTGGCTCCCACCTCTCTGTACAGAGAGCGTGCGAAAAGCGTGCTCTCTCTCAGAGCAAAATCCCGATCTGCCGGGTCGAGTTGGTCGGGCAGCACCGGTGCCGTGGGCCGTCTCACCCAGAGCGATGTGATCCCATCATTTAGGATCTCAAGTTCTGGCCCAACAACCTCGCATTTATTTCCAGCACTGTCGAACCAAAGTGAGCCCGTTTGGAGGGAGGGGAAATCAGGGGTGTGCCAGAGGTGAGTCTCGACACCCTTCCTTACAAGCCCCTCTTTGACCGCGAAAGAGTGGATTTCCGCTGGGCTCGTAAGGATCAGGACTCTGGGCTTGCCCTCAGAAGGCACAATTTTCAAAGTGGAGATCCGCCGAGGAACACCCTTGATTAAAAATCTGAGTCAGAAGCTTCGCCTGCTACACCATTCGGTCAGGTCCGATACAACAGTCGCAACCCTCGACGTCGTAACCGTAATCCGTGCTGCGATAGCTGGTTCCATCACCCGACGATCTCCTCAGCTCGTCCGCTGTCAACTCTTTGGCTAGACGGCGAGCCAAGACACGATTCTTAGAGGCGATTTTCTTCTTCATCCTCTACCTCCTTTCTGCCCATTTCATAAGCAAGAAGCGCGCCTTACTGTCGCTAATGGGCGCCTACAACCACACCGCCACCTCCTCCAGCCCCTTCCGCCGAAGCTCCGGCACCTCGGCGTCCGGCGCCGGGTACCCCACGGGGAAGAGGATGAAGGGCTTCTCGTTGGCCGGGCGGTCCAGGAGACGGGAGAGGAAGGCCATGGGGCTGGGGGTGTGGGTGAGGGTGGCGAGCCCCATGCGGTGGAGGGCGGTGATGAAGAGGCCGCAGGCGATGCCCACGCTCTCCTTGGGGTAGTAGTTCTTCCGCTTGCCGCCCTGGGCGTCGACGGCGTAGAGCTCCTCGAAGACCACCACGATCCAGGGCACGGCTTCGAGGAACGGCTTCTCCCAGTTGGTGCCGAGCGGCTCCAGGGCCTCCAGCCACTCCGGCGGCATGCGGCCGCCGGCGTAGCTCTCGTACTCCTCGGCCTCGGCGGCGATCCGGATCTCGCGCTTGATCCCGGGATCGCTCACGGCCACGAACTTCCAGGGCTGGCGGTGGGCCCCCGAGGGGGCGGTGGAGGCCGTGCGGATGGCGAGCTCGATCAGCTCCCGAGGCACCGGGTCGGGCGAGAAGCAGCGCACGCTGCGGCGGCCCGCCATCTCCTCGTGGAAGGCGCGGCCCCGCCGGAGCATCTCGTCTGCCGGCAGGCGCTCCGGGCGGTAGGGGATGAAGGGGAAGCGGCCGCTCAAGCCTCCGCCTCCAGCTCCTGTTCCAGGCAGCTCACGACCAGGTCCCAGAGCGCCTCGACGTGCTGCCGCTCCGTCCGCAGGTTGCCGATCGCCACCCGCAGGGTGTAGCGCCCCTTGAGCCCCGTGTGGGAGAGGAAGACGGGGCCGGCGGCGTTGACCCGCGCCATGAGCCGCTCGTTGAACCGGTCCTGGTCCGCGGGCGGGCCCGGGCGGAGGGCGCGGAAGCAGACGGTGCTGAAGGGCACGGGAGCGGCCAGCTCGAAGCGGGGGTCCGCCGCGATCCGGTCCGCCAGCCCCCGCGCCATCGCGCAGTGCTCGCGGATGCGTTCCCTCAGGCCTTCGACGCCGAAGGCGCGGATCACCATCCAGAGCTTCAGGGAGCGGAACCGGCGGCCGAGTTGGAAGCCCAGGTCCATCAGGTTCGTCACCTCGGCGGCCTCGTCCGTCCGCAGGTACTCGGGGACCAGGGAGAAGGCGGCCTTGAGCAGGGCGGGATCGCGCACGAAGAGCACCGAGCAGTCCACCGGGGTGAACAGCCACTTGTGGGGATTGACCACCAGGGAGTCCGCCCGCTCGAGGCCCGGCATGACCGCCCGGAGCTCGGGGCAGATGGCGGCCGAGCCGGCGTAGGCGGCGTCCACGTGCAGCCAGATCCCCTCCCGCTCGCAGAGGTCGGCGATCTCGGGCACGGGATCGACGCTGGTCGTCGAGGTGGTGCCGGCGGTGGCCACCACGGCCATGGGCAGCCGCCCCTCGGCGCGGTCGCGGGCGATGGCCTCGGCCAGGGCGGGCACTGACATCCGGAAGCTGTCGTCGCTCGCCAGCCGGCGGACGTTCTCCTGGCCGACGCCCAGCACGATGGCCGACTTGTCGATCGAGGAGTGGGCCTGGTCGCTGGCGTAGACGGTGAGCGGCGGCAGGTCCGGACGGCCGGAGAGCCCCTTGACCCGCACGTCGAGTCCCGGCAGGCGGTGCCGGGCGGCGGCGAGGGCCACCAGGCTGCTCGACGAAGCGGTGTCGTTGATGTGGCCATGGAAGTCGCGGGGCAGCTCCATCATCTGCCCCAGCCAGTCGCAGACCCGCTCCTCGAGCTCGGTGGCAGCCGGCCCCGTGCGCCAGAGCATGGCGTTGACGTTGAGCGCCGCGGCCAGGGTCTCGCCCAGGATGCCGGGGCCTGAGCCGGTGATGCCGAAGTAGGCGAAGAAGCCGGGATGGTTCCAGTGGGTGAGGTTGGGCTCGATCACCCGCAGGTAGTCGTCGAGGATGGTGTCGACCGGCTCCGGCGCCGCCGGAGGGGACGCCGGCAGCACGCGCCGCACCTCGCCGGGAGCGACGGCGGGCAGCACGGGGCGGTCGCCCACGCCCTCCAGGTAATCGGCGACCAGATCGGCCACGCGGTGCATCGCCGACCGGAGCTCGTCGGGAGGTAGGTCGCTGGACATGGGGGAAGAGTATCCGAAAAAATTATCCGAAAAGAAAACAGGGCGGGAAACGAAAAGGGCGGCCCGCGGGCCGCCCTTTTCAGTCCAGCGCAGCTCGAGACGGCTTAGTTGGCGGAAACCTGCACGCCCTTGCGGCGCAGCTCGTCGTCGATCACCGTGGCGATCTGCTCGAACGGCACGGCGCCGTTGATGAACCGGCCGTTGATGAAGATCGCGGGGGTGCCGCTGACGCCGGCGGCCGAGCCGTCCTTCATGTCGGCCTGAATGGCGGCGGCATGCTTGCCGGAGTCGACGCAGGAGTTGAACTCCTCGGCCTTGAGGCCGAGCTCGGCGGCCTTGGCCTTGAGCTGAGCGACCTCGAGGGAGTTCTGGTTGGCGAACATGGCGTCGTGCATCTCCCAGAACTTGCCCTGGTCACTGGCGCACAGCGAGGCCTCGGCGGCCTTCTGGGCGTTCTGATGGAAAGACAGCGGGAACTGGCGGAAGACGACCCGCACTTTGTCGCCATACTTCTCCTCGACCTGCTTCATCGTGGGGATCAGGCGGGAGCAGAAGGGGCACTGGAAGTCGGAGAACTCGACGATCGTCACGGGCGCGTTCGCGGGACCGCGGGTGGGGCCGGTGGCGGCCACCTCGACGCGGATCGGCTCCATCTTGTACTCGACCTTGTACTTGTCCTTGAGCTTGCCGTAGAAGTCCTGCTGGGCCTTCTGCCCGCCCTGCTGCTCGAGGTAGGACTTGATCTGGGCGGCGACCTGTTCCTTCGGACGGGGGATCTGGGCCTTGTTCTGCTCGTAGAAGGCGTCGACGTCGGCGTCGGTCACGGCCGCGGGCTTGAGCTCGGCGAGGACGGCTTCCTTGGCGACGCCGCGGGCGGCGGCCTCAGTCTCAAGGAGGCGCTCCTGGATGGCCTGGTCGAGCGAGCTCTCGAGCAGCGTGCGGGTCTGCGTCTGATACTCCCGCTCCAGCGCCTTGAACTGGTCGGCGGCGCTCTGGCGGACCTCGGCGTCGGTGATCGGCTTGCCGTTGACGACGGCCAGCACCTCGCCCGAGCCGGCAGCGGTCTTCGAGTCCATCTTCTTGGCGGACTTGTCCTGCGCCGAGCAGGCCGGCAGCCAGACGCCCAGGGCGAAGAACAGGACCAGAACGCCCGGGATCAAGGGTTTACGGTGAGGTACATTCATGGGTGGAGCTCCTTTACCAAACGGTGGACGATACAGTGGTTTCGAGGGCTGGAAACAGATCGTGACGGTGGCGAATTCCAAAAATCGAATGGGTACTTTAGCACGGCCGTATTACGTCCCGAGAAACCGGCCTTCCAACAGACAGGGTGCTCAAGAGGCCAGATGGCGAGACACGAGCCCTTCCAGGATCCGCTCGGCGGCGATCCCGCGCAGGCGCAGGGCGGGCGACTCGAGGAGGGACTCGGCGAGCGCCAGCCGCGCCCGCCGGCCGGCCGGCCCGGCCTCGTCGAGGTCGAGCGAGCGCAGCACGGCGGCCGCCGCCACGGCCCACGGACGGCCGGAGCGCGGGTCCTCCCAGCCCCCCGCGGAGGACAACGCCGCCGCCGCCGACAGCAGATAGATCGGGGAGCCGCTCGCCGTCCACGCCGCGACGGCGGCGGCGAAGGCCCGCGCCAGCGGCTCCACGGTCGCCGGATCGACCGGCTCGGCCGGCCCCAGGAAGACGGCCAGGGAGCGGCTGCGCAGCGTGCGCAGAAGGTCGAGCCGCGAAGGGGCGAGCAGGAAGAAATTGCGCGGCGAGGTGACGTGCGGCTCCTCCAGCGTCTTCAGCAGGGCGTTGGCGGCCTCGCCGGTGAGGCTCTCGGCGCTGGCGATGACGAAGACCTGCCCGCGCGCCTCGAAGGGGGAGACCTGGGCCGTCCGGAGCATCTCGCGGGTGGCGTCCACGGAGGTCGAGGCCTTGAGGTCGCGCGCCAGCACCTGGAAGTCGGGGTGGAAGGCCGCCTCCTCGCCTTCGGCGCCGGGCCAGACGATGCGCCGGCAGTGCCGGCAGACGCCGCACGGCCGCGACTCGGCAGCGGCCTCGCAGAGCAGGGTGCGGGCGAGCTCGAGGGCGGCGCGCTGCCGCGCCTCGGCGTCCCCGCCGTCGAGGATCACCGACGGGTAGAGCCGTCCCTGGCGGGCGGAGACGAGGGCCGCGGGGAGGTTCAAGCGCCCGCCTCCAGCAGGTCCGCGAGCGCCTCGCGCACCCCCGCCTCCGTGGCCTGGAGCGAGCCGGCGGAAGGGATGACGCGGAAGCGCGGCTCCGCCTCGGCCAGGGCCAGGAAGCCGCGGCGCACCCGCGAGTAGAAATCCAGGCCCTCGGCGTCGAGCCGGTCGGCGGCCCCCCGCTCCTGGCGGGAGGGCGAGTGCCCGCGGGCCCGGGCCTTCACGGCCGGCAGGTCGAAGAGCAGCGTGCGGTCGGGGGTCCGGCCGCCGGTCGACAGCCGGTCCACCTGCTCGATGACGCCGAGCGGCACCCCCCGGCCATAGCCCTGGTAGGCCACCGTCGAGTCGGTGAAGCGGTCGCAGAGCACGTGCTTGCCCTGCTCCAGAGCCGGCTCGATCACCTCGATCAGGTGCTGGCGCCGGCTGGCGAAGACCAGGAGCAGCTCGACGACGCCGTCGACCGCCCCCCACTTGGGGTCGAGGAAGAGGCCGCGCAGGGCGTTGCCCAGCGGCGTGCCCCCGGGCTCGTGGGTGACCAGGTGGGGGATCCCCCGCTCCTCCAGCCAGGCGGACGCGCGCCGCAGGTGGGTCGACTTGCCGCTGCCGTCGAGCCCCTCGAAAGTGACGAAAAGAGGCGGCATGGCGGGGAAAGTTACCACGAAGGGAGGAGAGCCCTCCTCTCGCCGCGCGTTGATGCAGGAAACCAGATACGATAGAGGGAAGAGCGAGATCCTCGCTCGGAGGGCTGAGCGCAGGCCGGAGATTTGCAAGTGTCCCCGGCCTGATTCGAGAAGTCGTGCACTTTAACCTTCAAATCGTGGAGGAGCATTCAATGGCCGAAAAGAAAGCGAGTGCCAAGAAGGCGGGCGGAGGCTCCAAGGCCGGAGCGGCCAAGAAGAGCGGTGGGGCGGGCGGCGGCGCGTTCATGGCCCCGGTGCAGCCGGACGACAAGCTGGCCGCGGTGGTCGGCAAGGATCCCCTGCCGCGTACCGAGATCACCAAGAGGATCTGGGACTACATCCGCCAGAACAATCTCCAGGACCCCAACGACAAGCGGACCATCCGTGGGGACGCGAAGCTGAAGGCGATCTTCGACGGCAAGGACTCGGTGACGATGTTCGAGCTGACGAAGCTGGTCAACTCCCACGTGGTGAAGAAGGGCTGAACCTCGCATGCCAGGGCTCGTAGGGGCGCGGCTTGCTTCGCCCCTACGAGAATTTCCCCCGATTTCCCTGTCCGGCTGATTCCCTCTACGATCTCGTTCCGCCCGCCGCCGTTCGGGTAGACTCCCCAGTCTTGGAGCCATCCCAGGGGTGGAGCCATCCCTAGCGTTCAAAAAGGACAGCCATGGAAATCGTCGGCACTCCCCTCCAATGGGGCTCCTTCTTCGCCCTGGTCCTCGCGATGCTGGCGCTCGACCTGGGGGTCATCAACCGCAAGGAGCACCGGATCGGCCTGCGCGAGGCGCTGGTCTGGAGCGTCGTGTGGACGATCGTCGCCCTGATCTTCAACGGCTGGATCTACCAGCGCTTCGGACGCCAGATCGGGCTGGAGTTCCTCACCGGCTACATCATCGAGCGCTCGCTCAGCTTCGACAACATCTTCGTCTTCATCGTCATCTTCAACTACTTCGCCGTGCCGGCGGAGTACCAGCACAGGGTGCTCTTCTGGGGCATCCTCGGCGCGCTGATCTCGCGCGGCCTCTTCATCGCCATGGGCACCGCCCTGCTGACCCGCTTCGAGTGGCTGATCTTCGTCTTCGGGGCCTTCCTGGTCTACACCGGCGTCAAGATCTTCAAGGAGAGCGAGACCGAGGTCCATCCGGAGAGGAACCCGGTCGTGCGGCTGTTCCAGCGCTTCGTCCCGCTGACCAGCCAGTACAGCGGCAAGCGCTTCTTCGTGCGCGAGGACGGCCGCTTGAGGGCGACGCCGCTGATGCTGGTGCTGGTGGTGGTCGAGGCCACGGACGTGGTGTTCGCCGTCGACTCCATCCCGGCGGTCTTCGGCGTGACCAAGGACCCGTTCATCGTCTTCACCTCCAACATCTTCGCCATCCTGGGCCTGCGCGCCCTCTACTTCCTGCTCGCCGGCCTGATGCACAAGTTCCACTACCTGAGCTACGGCCTGGGGCTGGTGCTGGTGTTCGTGGGCGGCAAGATGCTGACCCACCGGTGGTTCGAGATCCCGACCGAGATCTCGCTCGGCATCGTCCTGGGCATCCTGACCCTGTCGATCGTCGGCTCGCTCCTGCGTCCGGTATCGCCGGACGAGGAGTCCGACGACCCGTCGGAGATCACGGCAGGGGACTTCGAGAGCTCCGCCGCGGCCCGCGAGCTGAAGAGCAAGAAGTAGTAGGATCGGCAGTCAGTCAACGGATAGGCAAACGGACAGGCAATCGGAGCCGAGATCTCATGGTGAAGGTCTTCATCCCACGCGAACGGCGCAGCGGCGAAACCCGCGTCGCCGCCACCCCTGAAACCGTGCGGCGGATGGTGAAGCTGGGGCTCGAGGTGACCGTCGAGAACGGCGCCGGCGCGGCCGCCCTGTTCCACGACGCCGACTACGAGTCCGCCGGCGCCCGCCTGGCCGCCGATCCCGCCGATTCGTGGGAGACCGCCGACGTGGTGCTCAAGGTGACGCCGCCGGGCGCCTTCGAGGGATTGCCGGGGCACGAGGCCGAGGGGTTGAAGCCCGGCGCCGTGCTGATCGGCTTCCTGGCGCCGCACCGCAACCTGGACATGGTGCGCGTCCTCGCGGCGGGCAACGTCACCTCCTTCGCCCTCGAGCTTCTCCCCCGGGTCACCCGGGCGCAGCCGATGGACGCCCTCTCCTCCCAGGCCTCGATCGCCGGCTACAAGGCCGTGCTGCTCGCCGCCTGGCGCCTGCCCAAGTACTTCCCGCTGCTGATGACGGCGGCGGGCACCATCAAGCCGGCGCGGGTGGTGGTGATGGGGGCCGGGGTGGCGGGCCTGCAGGCCATCGCGACCGCCAAGCGCCTGGGGGCGGTCGTCGAGGTCTCGGACGTCCGGCCGGCCGTCAAGGAGCAGGTGGAGTCGCTGGGCGGCCGCTTCATCGAGCTGCCGCAGGCCGAGAGCGGCGAGGGGCAGGGCGGCTACGCCCGCGAGATGGGCGAGGACTTCCTGCGCCGGCAGCGGGAGATCGTGCAGCGGCACCTGGCGGCGGCCGACGCCGTCATCACCACCGCCCTGGTGCCGGGCAGGCCCGCGCCGCGCCTGGTCAGCGCCGAGATGGTGCGGGCCATGCGTCCCGGCTCGGTGATCGTCGACCTCGCCGTCGAGCAGGGGGGCAACGTCGAGCTCTCCCAGCCCGACCGCGAGGTGGTGGAGAACGGCGTCGTGATCCTCGGGCCGTCCAACCTGGCGGCCGCCATGCCCCACGACGCGAGCCTGCTCTACGCCCGCAACGCCTTCGCCCTGCTCCAGATCCTGCTCGACAAGGAGGGCAACCTGGCGCCGGACCTCGCGGACGAGGTCGTCGCCGGCACCCTCCTGACCCACGCCGGCGCGGTGGTCCACAAGCCCACCGCCGAGCGGCTGGAGCTCGAGGAAGTCCCGGCGTAACCTGCCATGGAGTCCCGCTTCCCGCGGGTCCGTGCACTCGGGAAGTAGGAACTTCGATCTCAAGAGGGGTTACCGTCTCGCCGCACCGCGAGTCCGTACGGTTTGCACATGCTGATGGCTGAGGACCACCGCCGCGTTCGCGTGCTCCAGATCCTGGAGCCGGACTCTGATCCCCTCCCGGAGCAGGACGGCGGGAGTGCCGCAGCGCTGCTCGACTACCTCGGCCGGGCGCGCTCGACGCTCGACCACGAGCGCGCGGAGGCTCCCGCGCTGGCCGCCGAGTTGCTGGCGCTCCCCCAGGATATCCGGGAGGAGCGGCTGCGCCGGGACCCCCGCTTCCACACCTGGGGGCTCGCCGAGCTGCTGCTCGGGCGCAGCGCCGAGGCGCGGGAGGACCCCGCCGAGGCCGGCCGCCTCGCGGCCCTGGCGCTCGCCGGCGCGGACGCGCTGGACCGGACCCGCCATGCCGCGCCGGTGGTGGAAGACCTGAAGGCCCGCGCCTGGGCCGCCGCCGGCGAGGCCTGCCTGCGGCGGGGCGACCCGGCGGGCGCCGAGGAGGCGCTCCGCGCCGCGGCGTCATGCCTCTCCCGCGGCACCGGCGACCTCCTGGTGGAAGCGCGCCTGCTGGAGTTCGAGGCCTACGTGCGGCGCGGTCAGGCGCGGCCCGGCGAGGCCGCCGCCCTCCTCAAGATGGCGGCCGCGCGGTATCGAGAGATCGGCGACGTCCCGCTCCTCGAGCGGACGCTCGCCGAGCGGGACGCGCTCCTCTGGCAGCAGCCCGCCCGCCCGGCTTGACGCCTCGATCCGGCCCGGCCTCTGGTGTAGGCTCGCCGCATGAAGAAGAAGGCCCTGCCGCTCCTTTTCGCTCTCCCCCTCGTCCTCCCCTTCCCCGCCCGGAGCGCCTCGGTGCCGGCGCCCAGGGGCACCGGCGGCGCCGTGGCCTCGGCCGACCCCCTCGCCACCGCGGCCGGACTGGAGATTCTGCGGGCGGGAGGGAACGCCGTCGACTCCGCCGTCTCGACCGCCCTCGCCCTCGCCGTGGTCTACCCGGAGGCGGGCAACCTCGGGGGCGGCGGCTTCGCGGTGGTGCGGATGGGCGGCGACCTCTCGACGCTCGACTTCCGCGAGACGGCGCCGGCCCGGGCCCGCCGCGACATGTACCTGGACGCCGACGGCAAGCCGGTCGAGAACGCCTCCCTCGTGGGCCCCCTCGCCGCCGGCGTGCCGGGCTCTCCCGCCGGCCTCCACGAGCTGCACCGGCGCTTCGGCAAGCTCCCCTGGGGCCGGGTGGTGGCTCCCGCCCGGCGCCTGGCGGCCGAGGGCTTCCCCGTCAGCCGCTATCTCCACGACGTGCTGGGCGCGGAGGACACCCGCAAGCTCCTCCTCCGCTTCCCCGAGACCGCCCAGGTCTGGCTCCCGGGCGGCGAGCCGCCGGCCATCGGCAGCGTGATCAAGCTGCCGGACCTCGCGGCCACGCTCGGCCGCTACGCCGAGCAGGGCCCCCAGGGGATCACCACGGGGCCCGTGGCCGCCGCCGTCGAGAAGGCGTCCGGCGCCCACGGCGGCGTGCTCACCGCCGCCGACCTCGCGGCCTACCGGCCGGCCTGGCGTGCCCCCCTGACCTTCGAGGCCTTCGGCTGGAAGCTCGCCTCGATGCCCCTCCCCTCCTCGGGCGGCGTCATCCTGGGCCAGACCCTCGGCATCCTGGAGCGGCTCGGCTGGGGCAAGCTCCCCCGTTTCGGCGCCGACCGCGATCACCTGCTCGCCGAAGCTCTCCGGCGCTCGTTCGCCGACCGCTTTCTCCTCGGCGATCCGGAGACCACCAAGGCGACCGAGGCGCAGCTCCTGGCCCCCGAGTGGCTCGACCGGCGGTCGCGGGAGATCGATCCCAAGCACGCGGCGCCGTCCAGCCAGGTGAAGGCCTGGCCCGGCACGGACGTCCCGGCGACGGCCGCCATGGCCGCGGTGGCCGCGATGGATGGCAGCCCCGACACCACCCACCTCTCGGTGGTGGACCGCGACGGCAACCTGGTGGCCCTCACCACCACCCTCAACGGCCTCTTCGGCTGCGGCCTCTATGTGCCGGGCGCCGGCTTCTTCCTCAACAACGAGATGGACGACTTCGCCACCGCCCCCGGCAAGCCCAACCTCTTCGGGCTGATCCAGGGCGAGGCCAACTCCGTGGCCCCCGGCAAGCGGATGCTCTCCTCGATGAGCCCGGTGATCGCCTGGAAGGGCAAGGAGGCGTACGCCCTCGGCGGCCGCGGCGGCTCGCGCATCCCCACCAACTCCCTGGAGGTGCTGCTCAACCTGCTGGTGGACGGCGACCCCCTCCAGGCCGCCCTCGACCGCCCGCGCCTCCATCACCAGTGGCTCCCGGACCGGCTGGAGGCCGAGCCCGACACCCTCTCGCCCGAGACGCGGGCGGAGCTCGAGCGGCGCGGCCACACGGTCCACGTCACCAGCACCGTCGCCAAGATCCACGCCGTCCACCTGCTGCCCGACGGCCGGGTGGAGGCCGCCTCGGACCCCCGGGGCTCGGGCGTGGGAGGAGTGGCCGAGCCGGAGTGAGGACTACAGGGACTGCAAGGACCTCAAGGACCGCAAATCCCGAATCCGGTCCTTCTTGCCGTCCTTGCAGTCTTTGCCGTCCTTACAGTCCTTTTTCCTAGCCGGTCGCCCGCAGATCCTCGGCGGTATCGAGCACCGAGCGCACCGTCTCGCCCAGGAGATTCGGGGTGAACGGCTTCTGCAAGCACAGGGGGAGGTCGGGGCCGCCGTCCGAGAGCTGCTCGTCGTTGTAGCCGGACATGAAGACCACCCGGGTGGCGGGGCGCTCGGAGCGCAGGCGCTGGGCCAGCTCCGGCCCCTTCATCTGCGGCATCATGATGTCGGTCAGCAGCAGGTGGACCGGCCCCCGGTGCAGGCGCGAGATGACGAGGGCCTCCTCGCCCGAGCCGGCCTGGAGCACCCGGTAGCCCCGGCTGACCAGGATCTGGTGGAGCACGGTGCGCACCTCGTCCTCGTCCTCCACCAGCAGGATCGTCTCCTCTCCCCGGCCGGAGACGCTGGCTGCCGTGCCGATCCGCACGGCTTCGGCCTCGCGGGTGACGGGCAGGTAGATGGCGAAGGAGGCCCCCTGCTCCGGCGCGCTGTTGACGAAGATATGGCCGCCGCTCTGGCGCACGATGCCGTAGGCCGTCGAGAGCCCGAGGCCGGTGCCCTCGCCCTTGGTGCTGAAGAACGGCTCGAAGACCCGCGCCTGGGTCACGGCGTCCATGCCCATGCCGGTGTCCGTCACCGTCAGGACGACGAAGGAGCCCGGCGGGACGTCCGAGTGCGGGGCGGGGTTGTCGCCGGTGACCTCCACGGGAGCTGTCCGCAGGGAGAGGCGGCCGCCCTTGGGCATGGCGTGGCGGGCGTTGACGGCGAGGTTGACGATGACCTGCTCGATCTGGCCGGAATCGATCTTCACCTTGCCGAGCTCCGGGTGGAGCTCGGTGCTCAGATGGATATCCTCCCCGAGGAGCCGCTGCAGCATCTTCTCGAGCCCCGAGACGACGCCGTTGACGTTCATCACCTTGGTTTCCATCGGCTGCCGGCGGGCAAAGGCGAGGAGCTGCTTGGTGAGGGCCGCCGCCCGCTGGCCCGCCTCTTTGATGCCCGTCAGGTTGCGGGCGAGGAACAGGTCCTCGGAGTAGCGCTCGAGCAGCAGGTCGCTGTAGCCGAAGATCGCCAGCAGGCAGTTGTTGAAATCGTGGGCGACGCCGGCCGAGAGGCGGCCGATGGCCTCCATCTTCGCCGAGTGCAGGAGCTGGCGCTGCAGCATCTTGTTCTCGGCCTCGTCGTGCTTGCGCCGGGCGATGTCGCGGATGGCGACCACCGAGACCTCCTCGCCCTGGAAGAGGTAGCGCTTGCCGGCGACCTCGATGTCCACCGTCCCGCCGTCGCGCGCGAACCCGATGCTCTCCCGCGTCATCCCCTCGAGGTCCACCTCGTCCGGCACCAGGTCCGAAAGCGGGCGGCCGAGGATCTCCGCGGGCTCATAGCCGAAGATCCCCGGCAGGGCCTTGTTGACCTCCAGGATGATGCCGTTGCGAACGATGGCGATGCCCTCGAGGGTGGCCTCGAACAGGGTGCGGAAACGCTCCTCGCTGCGGCGGATCGCCTCCTCGGCGGCCTTGCGCTGCCGGATCTCCTCCTGCGCCTTCTCGTAGAGGCGGACGTTCTCGGCCATGGGCGCGATCTGGTTGGCCACCGTCGACAGCAGGTGGATGTCGCTGGCGGGAAAGTAGTCGTCCGGGTCCCGCCTGCCGATCAGCCAGACGCCGACGGTCTTCGCCTGCACGACCAGGGGGATCACCAGCCGTACCCAGGAGCGGACGGCCCCGGCGGGATCGCCCGAAGGCAGGTACCGGCCGCTCCTCACCAGCATCCCCGTCAGCTCTTCCATCGACGGCTCCGGCTCGCCGGCCGGCACGGCCTGCTCGTACAGCGACTCCCGGCGCCCGTCCGCCATCAGGTAGAGGGCCGACTGGCGGATCAGCAGGGCGGGCAGGATCTCGTCGGCCACCACCCCGGCCAGGACTTCGCGGTCGAAAGCCGTCGGGATCCGCTCCGCGACCAGGCCGATGACCTCCCGCGCCGAGTGCTTGATGCCGAAGACGTGCCGGTCCACCCAGACCTGGAAACGTTCCCTCAGCCAAGGCGTGGCCGCCACGTAGACCAGCGAGACGACGAACACGGCGGTCAGGAAGTCGCCGGGAATCGACTTCGGCCAGTGGCTGCTCAGGGCCAGGAAGATGATGGCGTAGGAGACGAAGGAGAGCGCGGAAAAAGCGTAGATCCCCAGGAAACGGTTGGCCCGGAACTCCAGGGTCCCCAGGTGATGCTTGTAGATGGCGTAGATGTACGCCATCGGCAGGATCGGCACCGTCACGGTCGAGATGCCGGTCATGTAGGGCTGAAACCAGCGCAGGTCCTGCCCCGCCAGGGAAATGGACTTCAGCCAGACGAGGAGCACGCCGTGGAAGATCAGGAACGGCCCCAGCCCGAAGATCACGCCGAACAGCATGATCCGGGCGGCCACCTTGGTGGCCTGGCCGCTCGGCAGGACGAGCCGGGAGCAGAGCAGCCCCATCGACAGCACGACGGCCGCCAGCGTGCACCAGATGGCCGCGTAGGAGACCCTGTGCAGAAGGAACAGGCCGTCGAGGACCGTCAGCGCCAGGCCGAAGGCGTAAAGCGCGGCGAGCGTCGGCGCGCGGAGCCGCCCGAAGAGCTTGCTGGGCAGGATCGTGTGAAGGTGAAGCGACAGCGGCAGGAAGAACCAGATCACCACGTGGAAGACGTAGGAGGCCCACGCGGCCTGGTTCGCCAGGCCCGCGGCGATCCAGAGCGCGATGTCATAGCTGAAGAGGACCAGGATCAGCCATCGCTCGTCGCGGGGGCGCAGGAAGATGATCACGATGGTGCCCATCAGCCAGAAGATGAGGGGCGCCATCATGGTGAACAGGATCTGCGCCACATCGGCGCGCTTGGCCCGGACCCGGATGTCGCGGGTCAGGAGCTTGCCGTCCCGGATCAGCTCGAGGTGGGCGACGCCGTCGGAGCCGAAGAGCCCGGGCACCGAGAGGCCGCGGTCGTGCCTGAACTCGTCGAGCGTCACGCCCTCGATCGAGACCAGCCGGTCGCCCGCTTGAAGGCACGTTTCGGCCTGCCCCTCGCAGCGGGGCGTGGAGAGGATCTTCCAGTCGGTGAGGCTCAGGACGAAGCCGAAGTCGGGATGGACGCCCGCGTACGGGTAATAGAGGCAGGGCAGCAGGACGAGCAGACACAGGAGGACCAGGAAAAGGTCCACCGTCTTTCGAAACAAGAAGTGCCGGGCGGCCATGTTCTGCCCCTGAACGGCGGAGGACGTTGAGCGCTCCCGCCAAATTGCCGCCGTTCTGGATCGGAGATCAGAAGGCCTTTATAGCAGGCTTGATCGCCTCCGGTCCAGAGGGGGCAGGCACGATCCGGCAGCTACGGTACCGGCTCGGACAGAGCGCCCGCGAGGCCCTTTGTGTCAAGGGCAAGGGCCGCGCGGGCACTGACTGGCCAGGGGCTGCCGGCTCGTCAAGCCTTCACCAGAAGAGAACCGGAACCGGGTCCGTCCGCCGGCGGCCATTCAGCCCACCCGGGCGTCTCGGCGGCCAGAATGACTCCCGAATCCAAACCGCTCAACCGGCGCAGGGCATCGAACAAGCGGCTCTTCTCTTGCATGGAGACGAACTTCGAATAGAACTCATGGATTTTCATGATCCCTCCCTTGTGAAGCGTTTGTTTGTTTCCGTTTCGCGGCCATTGGGTGAGGGGGCAGGCAGGCAGGCGGGAGGCGCCCGCGCCGGGGGCGCGAAGCCAGTGCCGGGCAGGTTCAGGGCAATCCGGCGGGGAGGCGTGGCAGAAGGATTCCCGACCGGCTCCGAGGCTTGCGGAGCCGCCGATGGATCGCTCAACGTCAAGTCCAACGTGAGCATGTCGAGAACCTTTCCCGGTGTCCTCCAGGAGAATACCTGGAGGACCCTTTAATGCAAAAGTCTCAAACTCTTGACAATCCCGTACTCCGCTCAGGAGATCCGCTCAGGAGAACAACAGCGCCGGCTCCTCGACACCGACCGACTCGAGCAGCCGGTGGAGCGGTTGCAGGTGCAGCTCGACGAGCCGTGCGACCGGCTCGCGATCCTGGAGCGGAATGCTCTCGAACAGATTCTGGGCTTCTTTCGAAAACTCGACCAGTTTCAAAGTGCAATAGCTGACGGCGCCGCTGCGCAGAAGGATCTTCTGGGCGCGGGCCAGCGCCTCGGGGTCCTCGACCTGGGTCGAGACGTCCAGGAACTCCTCGCGCTCGGGATGCCCGGCGGTCATCGCATACAGGATCGGCAGATTGTTGCCGCGGCGCTTCCAGTCCGCGCGGGCAGGTGTCTCCAGCGCATCGGTCACGTCATCGCTGACCTGGATCAGCCGCCCCAGAACCCGGCCGAGACGAGCCAGCAGGTCGGCCGTGCCGGCACTAGCGCCGCCGAGCAGCGCTCCCATGCGCAAGGCCTCGCTGAACAGCGGCGGCGTCTTGGACTCCACCACCTGCCAGTACTCCCCCTCGCTCTGCAGCTCCCGCGCGTCCAGGCCCTGCCCGAAGCAGGTCGCGAGCGACATGCCCGCGAAGCTCGCGTGAAGGGCGGGGCGAATCTCGAGAGGGATCCCGGGGGCGTCCAGCAGCAGGTGGCCCGCGGCCTGGAAGGCGAGGGCGTAGTTGGCGACCTGCCCCGAGCCGAGCACGAGGTAGTCCCCGCGGGGATCCTCGTCCAGCATGTCGTCCACCAGGTGAATGCTGATCACGGAGCAGAAGGTGGCCGCCGCCGCCGGCAGGGCCTGCTCCTCGCTGCCGCCGACCGCACGGCAGGCGGCGACCGGATACTCCCAGACGGAGGACTCGCGATGGACCGTCCTCTCGACCAGGCCGCACATCTGCGGCCAGGAGGCGATCTGGCTAACTTCCCGGACCTGCCGCTTCATTTTTTCAAAGTTCATAGCAAAATCTCCAAAAGCTCCGAGCTCTTCCCATCTAACCTGGTGTCGATACGGCCCAGGAAAGAGCCCGGGAAGGGAAATTGGCCTTCCCGGGCCCTGTTACGCTGTCTCAAAACGGCACAAAGTTTTTAAGCAGGTTTCGTGCCGCTTACGCGGAAACCAGCGCTCAAGCCACGGACGAGGCGTTGAAGGACGGCGGCGGAGTCGTGGGCGGCCAGTCGATCCACTCGCCGAAACTCCCATTGAGCGCCATCTTGAGATCCTCGGCCTGGCTCAGGTTGCGCAGCGCCTGGAAGAGATGACACGGCTCGTTGGACGTGAACTTCTGGTAAAAATCATGGATTTGCATTGGCGTAGCTCTCCCCTGGAAGAGGGATACCCCTTCCTTTTTAATCGGTTGGTTGATGTTTAAGACAACAAAGGAACAACGACCAGACGGAACGTCAGGTTTGGCAGGCTGGCATTATCGACATCCCCCGAAAAGAAATAAAAAAAGATTCCGAGCACAGACTTCAGAGCGTGCGCACGTCTGGTTTTACTAGTGTCCCCTCTGGACTCAAGCGGGACAACTTCCTGCCCTCGAGTGTAAAAGTGTCGTCAGGACGCGGAAGGAGCTACGCCGAGCGGCTCGAGCACTCCCGAGCGGTCGGCGTCTGCACCGGCCCGCAGGAGCTGAGCCAGCTCCCGGCCGGGCAACGGCTTGAGGAAGAAGTAGCCCTGCGCATAGTCGATGCCGAGCAGGCGCAAGACCTCGGCGTCCTCGGCCGTTTCCACGGCCTCCATCACGGTGGCGGTGCCGGCGCGCGCCGCCATCTCGGCCGTGCTCTGCACGATGATCTGCTTGAACGGATCATGGGCCAGGCCGCGGCAGAACGTACCCGAGATCTTGAGAAAGTCTGGATGCAGATCTTGGAACAGGTTCAAGTTCGAAGAGCCCTCGCCAAAATCGTCGAGAGCGATCCGGAACCCCCGCTCGCGCAGCCGCTGCAGGGTGGCGGCGAAGGCGGTGGGGTTCACGATCGTCTGCTGCTCCGTCAGCTCCAGGACGATGCTCTTCTCCTCCATCGCCGCCCCGTGGACGGCGTCGCAGAGGCGGTCGGCGAACTCGGGGTTCGTCAGCGAGCGCGGCTGGACGTTCAGGAAGGTGATCACCGAATTGCCCAGGTGGATCACCTCGTCGAGCGCGGCGTGGATGCAGATCATGTCCGCCTCGAAGAGCAGCTCCTTCTGCGCCGCGTAGGCGAGGAAGACCGCCGGGCTGCCCAGGACCGACTTGGCGGGGCCGCGCGCCAGGCTCTCGACGCCGAAGACCTCGAACCGGGCCGCCCCATCCTTCAGCTTGACCACGGGCTGCAGCACGGCGCGGATGGGGTTGGCGGCCATGAAGTCTTCGAGCAGCTCGACCTGCTGCACCTCGCCCTCCCCCTCCGGGCTGGTGCCGGGCGCGAGCCGCACGTCGCGGCGGTCGAGCAGGAAGCCGCGCAGCCGCGACAGCCCCTCCGACTTCTCCAGCACCGCGGTGACGCCGAGGACGGAGCACAGATCGCGCACCGCCTGGTCGACGTAGCCGCTCAGCACGTAAACCGCCGTATCGGGGAAGTTCGCGGTCACGAAGCGGACCAGGCGCATGCCGTCCAGACCGCCGAGCTGCGAGACGGAGAGGTCCGTGATCACCACGTCGAAGCGGAAGCACCGGAGCAGCGCCTCGGCGGCCTCGATCTCACGGCACGTGGTCAGCTCGAGGCCGGGCAGCCTGAGGCAGGCCGCCAGCGTGTCGACCACGATCGACTCATCGTCGAGGATTAGTACCCGCAGCATGGCGTCAGCCTCGTCCCACCTGGCGGCGAGGTTTCACACCCTGGCGGGTGATGAGGGAAATGGGGTTCATCAGGTGCGGCGCCCCACAAAAATTGACATGCATCAGTGCGAATCGATGTGCTGGAGGGTAGCCTGTGGGAATGGAGGAAGTCAACCGCCCCGGCGGAGGGGGTACCATTCCCGGATGGAAATCCGCGATCCCAAGACTTTTCTCGACTATCACGACCGGCTCCGGCAGCGGACCTGGCGGGTGATCGCCTGCATCCCGCCCGGCCAGATCGAGTGGACCTACCGCGAGGGCAAGTTCACCTTCGGCGACCTCCTGCGCCACCTGGGCGCCCTCGAGCGGTACATGTTCGCCGAGAACGCCGAGGGCCGGCCCAGCCGCTATCCCGGCCACGGCCGCGAGCTGGCCGACGGCTACGAGGACGTCCTCTCCTTCTACAACCGCATGCGCGACGAGTCGCGGGAGATCTTCTCCCGCCTGACGCCGGAGGACCTCCAGAGGAAGTGCGAGACGCCCGCCGGCAGCAGCATCAAGGTCTGGAAGTGGCTCCGGGCGATGGCCGAGCACGAGATTCACCATCGCGGGCAGCTCTACCTCTACCTGTCGATCCTGGGGGTCCCCACCCCGCCGCTCTACGGGCTCACCTCGGAGGAGGTCAGGGAGAAGAGCGTCGGCTGAAATGGAACCGGCCGCGGGAGCATCCAAGGTGAGGGGGACCTGGGGCGCGCCCCCGGGGCGGAGGCAAAGCAGGAAACTCCGGTTCAGGAACCGGTATGAGCCAGCTTTTCCTGGAGCCAGAGATTAATCAGGGTCTCGGGGCTCACGCCCTGTGCCTCGGCAACTCGCGTGAGCCTCTGGGACAATGTCCTCTCGACCGGGTAGTAACGCCGCTCGGACTTGATATCGATCTCGAATTCCGCCGGGGTCGTACGATCCCACATCTCTCCCACGTCATGGCGGTCCCAATATTCTCCCATCTCCAGGTACGAACGCGCTCCGGATAGAGACGACTTAGGCTCGCTCATAGTGGCCTCTTTCTGAGGGTGTCATTCCACGTGCGGAGATGACCAAGGCTCGACGGTCTGGTTTGTAGACGAAAAATACGGACAGATACCTGCCTGCTTCGGTCCGTCCCAGAGCCAGGTAAAGATCCTCTCCAGGCCTGTATCCCTTCTCGACGAAACGAATCTTGGGCCGGCCATCCAACACTTCGGTGACCTCCTGAGTCTCTACCTGATGCTTCCGCCAAAGCTTCTCGACGATCTCCTCCAGCCAGACGATCTCTTCGATTCTCACTTGCCTCCTCGGGCAACCAAGGGGAAGACTTCATGGCCAAAGTATACGCTCACGGCTGCACCACCCGCCCCACGCGCAGAAACCACACCTCGAACCGCGGCGCCTCGTCCAGATCCAGCGCTTCCTGGACCGCCCGCGCGTACACCGCTCCCTGCGGCGCGTAGACGGCCGCGCGGGCCGCGATCTCCTCCTCCGTCACCACCTCGTCCGTCTTGTAGTCCGCCACCACGATCCCGTCATCCTCGGGATCGCGATAGAGGAGGTCGATGGCGCCGGTGACCACTCCCACGGGCGAGTGATCCCCCTCTCCCGGGGGCACGAGGACGGGCAGCTCGCGGGCGAGGATGTCGTCCCTCAGCTCCCGGAGACGCCCCAGGAGGGGGCCTTCGACGAAGGTGTCCAGGAGGGACCCGGCGAGAGGGAGCGCCTGGTCGAGATCGTCCCCCTCCACCAGGGCGGCCAGATAAGCGGGCAGGAGCGCGCGCTGGCGGCCGGTCTCCTTCCTGGGATCGGCGGCCAGATCCCACTCTTCGAGGGCGCGATGGATGGCCCCGCCGGCGGCCATGGCGGCCTCGCGGTCCACGGCGGGGCCGCGGCGGGACCTCGCCGGCGTGTCGGCGAGGCGCTCCGCCTGCTGCTCGCGGAGGAGAGCATGGGCTTCCTCGGAGGCCGCGCCCCCAAAGGGGCGGCTCATACGGATCTCGGCACGGGCGCGCTCGGCTCGCAGGCCCGCGGAGACGAGGGCGATCTCTTCCGGTCCAGGCAGGGAGGGGCGCTCGGGCTCGGCGGCCAGCCCGACCGCGCCCGCGGGCCGGAGGGCGGGGAACTTCCACAAGGCGCCCGTGGGGTCCGGGAAGGTCCAGCCGGCATTGGCGGCGGCCTCGTCCCAGAGCACGGGCAGGCTCGCCGGCAGGTCGGCGCGCGAGAGGAGGAGGTCCAGGTGGTTGCGCGCCTGGTCGCCGGGCTTCGCCGCCATCCCCTCGGGCCAGACGCCGGCCAGGACCATGCGGTCCTTGGCGCGGGTCATCGCCACGTAGAGGAGGCGCACCCGCTCGGCGGCCTCGACCTCGCGGCGGGCCGCTTCCACGAGATCGAAGCCGAGGCTGGGCGCGCCGAAGAGGCGGTACTCGAACCGGTCGCCGAGACGGCCGGCCTCGGTCCTGGGGCCGCGCTCGCCCGGCGAGGCCTTGTGGAGCTGGACGAGGTAGACGTGCTCGAAGTCGAGCCCCTTGGCGCCGTGGATGGTGAGGACCTGGACGGCGTCCTCGGAGCCGTCCTTGGGGCGCCCCTCCTCGGCGTCGCGGGCCTCGGCGACGCTGGTGCGCAGGGCGCGCAGGATGGCGGTGACGTCGCCGCCGCCGTCCTCGACGGCGAACAGGAGCTGGCGGAAGAAGCGCTCGAGGTTGGCCAGCCGGTAGGGGCCGAGGTAGCGGGCGGCCTCGGTGGCCTCGATCAGGGTGAGACGGCGCAGGCGCTCGAGGAGGACGTCCGCGGGCTCGCTCTCGAACGAGCGCCGGAGGACGGCGAGGTGCTCGACGGCGGCGAGGAGGTTCCGGTCCCAGCCCTTCACGCGCTCGATGCCGGGCACGTCCCGCGGCATCACGCGGGCCGCCCCTTCGATCGTCTCGCGCAGGGCGCCGAGGGCCTCGGGCGTGGGCGAGCGCAGCTCCGTCATCTTCCTGGGGAACTGGCGGTTCCAGAGGGGGATCAGGGCGGCGTCGGGCACTCCCACCCAGGGCGAGCGGAGGACGGTGAGCAGGGCCAGGTGGTCGCCCGGATCGAGGACCGCCCGCACCAGGGCGGCGGCCTCGATGACCTCGCGGCGGCGGTAGTACTGCTTGTCGCGGCCGACGGCGAACGGCACCCGCGCCCGGCGCAGCGCTTCCAGGTAGAGGTCGAGGTCGCCCGTGCCGCGCAGCAGGACGGCGATCTCCTTCCAGGCCACGCCATGCTCCTCGTGGAGGGCGCGCGCGTCCGCGGCCAGGGCCGCGGCCTCGAGCTGCGCCGCGTCCACGGCGGAGGTCCGCCAGGCGCCCCGCTCGCCGTCGTTCTTCCAGGAGACCCAGTGCTCGACGGGCGTCCAGCCGCCATGGACGAAGCCGGGGTCGCCCTGCCGCCGCTCGCAGGCGAGGAGGGGCTCGAAGGGAGGCTGAATCCCCGCGCGCTCCCGCATCACCGGCTCGATGACCCGGGCGACCTCCTCGAGGATGGCCGGCACGGAGCGGAAGTTCTCGACCAGGGACATGACCTCGCCGCCGGCCTCCCGCACGAGGCCGACGAAGCCGTCGTAGGCGCGCAGGTCGGCGCTGCGCCAGCCGTAGATCGACTGCTTGGGATCGCCCACCAGGAAGAGGCCGGGGCGATGCTCGGCCGGGTCCGTGAGGCCGTCGAGGGCGATCCAGCGGAGGATCTCGGTCTGGGTGCGGTCGGTGTCCTGGAACTCGTCGACCAGGAGCTGGTCGATCCGCCGCCGCACCTGCCGCCGGACCTCGGGATGGCTGGCGAGCAGCGACTCGGCGCCGGTGAGCAGGAAGTCGAAGGTGGCGACGCCGCGGCGCCGCAGCTCGCGCTCGATCCGGCCGAGCAGGGGGCGGAGGGCCCGCCGGCCATGGTCCACGAGCTCGGGATCGAGGCGGGCCAGGTGCTGCAGGACCTGCTCGAGATCGGCGGACGCGAGGGACAGCCCGGCCCGGACGTCGCCGAAAAGCGCGGCCTCGGTATCGCCCAGGCGCTCCCGGTGCCACTCGTGGAGGTGCTTGACCAGGTTCTCGGGGAGGGCCTCGGCGGCGGTCTCCGCGATCTCGGCGATGCCGGCGATTCTGGCGATCCCCCCATCCTCCCCGAGCCGGTCGATCAACACCGCGAGGCCCCTCTCGATGGCCCGGGCGTTGCGCGCCCGCGAGCCGCTCACGCGCGTGGCGATCAGCTCATGGACGGCGCGGCAGGCGTCGACGAGCCGGGCGCGGAAAGCCCGGACGGCATCGGGTCCGAAGGGATCGTCGTCCAGGACGGCGGCGGGCAGCCCGCCGTTCAGGAGGGCGATCAGGGACTCGACGATCTCCTGGGGTCCGTAGCCCTTGGCGGCCAGGGCCAGCAGGTGGGGATCGCCGGGATCGCCGTAGCCTTCGCGCAGGAAGTCCTCGACCGTCTCGCGGACGACCTCCTCGACCAGGCGGCCGTCGGCGTCGATGGTCAGGTCGGGATGGACCCCCGCCTCCAGGGGATGGTCGGCGAGCAGGCCGCGGCAGAAGGCGTGGATGGTGCGCACGGACAGGTGATCGAGCGTGCCGAGGAGGGCCCGCGCCCGCTCGGCCCGCTCCGGCGGCGGCGGCAGGAGGGAGGCGTCGAGCCAGCCCGGCGCCTCGCCGCCGCCGGCGAGGCCCGCCAGCTCGCGGGCCGCGCGGCCCGCCATCTCGGCCGCCGCCGCCTCGGTGAAGGTGATGGCGACGACGCGGCCCAGGACCTCGGCGGCGACGCGGTCCGGAGCCGGCTGCTCGCGCTTGCCGGGGAGACGGGCGGCCCGCTCGGCGAGGCGGAGGACGGCGCGCCGCCAGCCCTCGCCGAGGGTCCAGGCGAGCAGCCGGCCGATGAGGGTCGTGGTCTTGCCCGTGCCCGCCCCGGCCTGGAGCACCAGGGGACGGTCGAAGCGGGTCTGGGCCGCGCGCCGGGCTTCGCGGTCGGCCTGGCGAAGCCGGGGCTCGGTCACGCCTCTCCTCCACTGCCCCCTGGTTGCGGCTGCTTCTCCCACAGCCGCCAGACCCGCAGCAGGGCCGCCTCTTCCGATCCCGGATCGGCGGCTCCCGCCGTCCACTCGGAGAGGCGCTGGCGGGCGCCGGAATCACCTCGCAGGCAGGCCTCGGCCACGGCGCAGAAGCTACAGCGGCTGGGCTCGTCGCGGCCGTCCGGCTTCACCAGCCGGGGGAAGAAGCTGCCCTCCTCCCAGGCGGCGAGCACGGCCTCCGAGGCGGCCGCGAACGCCGAGACGAAGTCCTCGTCCGCCGTGGTGACGGAGATCTCCCGCGTGTCCTGCTCGAGGCCGGGCTTGAGGAAGAGGTAGCGCCCCATGGACTCGCCCGGGGAGCCGAGGAGGTAGGCGACGGCCTGGAGATGAGTGCCTGCCCTCACCCGGTCGAGGAAGTGGCGGCGGCGGACGTCCGGCCGGCGCGCCAGCGAGATCGGCCTGCCGGTCTTGTAGTCGGTCCAGATCACCAGCCCGCCGGCGCCGCGGTCCACCCGGTCGGCCTTGAAGAGCACGCGGCGCAGCCGGCCGGGCGCCTCTCCGACGTCCAGCTCGCCCTCGATCTCGGTGGCCAGCACGGGCACCTCGCCGCCGGCCCAGTCCGTGTCCCGCGCGGTGTCGAGCATGGGACGGGCGCGCAGGGCCAGGGCGCGCGCCAGGCCAGGCAGGTGGATGCCCTCGTCGGCCAGCAGGCGCAGGGCCTCCTCGCGGAGCACGCGGCCGACGTAGTCCTCGTCCGGCCAGGCGACGGCGACGGGGACGAGGCCGCGGACGTCGACTCCGGCCCCCGGCTGCCCCGGCGGCTGGCAGACGCGCTCCAGTGCGGCGTGGACGACGTTGCCGAGGAGCATGGCGTCGACGCGGGGTAGGGAGGAGAGGGGATCAGGCGTGGGCTCGATGCCCAGCAGGCGCACAAGAAAGAGCTGCCAAGGACAGGCCGACAGGTTCTCGAGCTGGGTGACGTAGAGCTCGCGCAGGCGGGGCTCGCCTTCGACGCCGGGCAGCCGCCCGATGAAGCCGAAGTAGGGGCCCAGCCGGGCGCGGGCCGCCCGTCCCTCGGGAGTGCGGAGGTCGGAGTCCATCTCGTCCAGCACGGCCATGCGGGCGGCGGCCAGCCGAACGGACGAGAGGTCGTAGGCGGCATGGGCCAGCTCGGAGCGGCCCTCCTCGATGGCGATCGGCAGCACGCGGCCCAGCCAGTGCCGGGGAGCGTGGAGGGCGGCCATCACGGCATGCTCGGCGGCCGTCCGCGGGCCAGGCAGGGGGCCGGCGGCGGGCAGGGACCAGAGAGGCGGCGCCTTGGCGACGGCGATCCGCTGCCGCAGCCGCTCGACCAGGGGCGAGGCGGAGAGGGGCTTGCCGTCGTCGTCCGCCGCCTGCCAGGAGAGGGTGACGGCCGGGCTCGCCGAGAGGAGCTGGGCGAAGAGGTAGCGTTCCTCGTCGAAGCCCGCGCGCTTGATCGGCACGTCGGGCAGCACCTTCAGGAGGGTGCGGCGCAGGTCGTCCGGCAGCAGGGGGTCCTCCCGAATGCCGCGCGGGAAGACGTCGCGGTTCAGGCCCGGGATGAAGAGGTGGTCGAAGGTGCGCGCGCGGGCCTCGACCACGGAGAGCACCTGCACGCCGCCGCCCCGGCCGCCCAGCTCGGAGGCGCCGGCCGACTCCAGGAGACCTTCCAGGAGGAGCCGCAGCTCCTCGCGCCCGAGCCGGAGGCGCTGCGGCACCTCCCGCTCCAGCTCCTCCAGCGCGGCGGCCACGGGACCGGCCTCGCCGGAGCCGGCCTCCCATCCGAGATCCTTCTCGAGGAGGTCGTAGAGGCGATCGAGGTGCTCGTCGATCGAGGACTCGTCCGGCCAGGCCGCGAGCCGGTCCCGAGTGCGCCGGGCGGCACGGACGGCGGCGCGGAGCAGGGAGCCGGAGACGCAGCGGCGGCGGGCGTGCGCCTCGTTCCGCCGCTCGAATACCTCGCTGTCCTCCGCGTCGTCGACATCGTCCCCTCCCTCCCAGCCGACCGTCCTCAGCCCCTGTCGGATGGGCAGGGCGTAGGTGTTCTTTTTGCCCAGCACCCCCTCGACCTCGAGCCCAGCCACGTCGCGCAACCGCCCGGCGCCGAGGGAGTAGAAGGCGAGCCGGAGGTCCACCCGGCCGCCTCCGCCTTCCAGGGAGAACGGCGGCAACGCCGCCATGGCGTCCAGCCAACGGTCCGATGGAGCCGCCTCGCCTTGGCGGAGCAGCTCGAGGAAGGCCCGGATGCGGCGGCCGGCGGGCCCCAGCACCCCCCGCTCCCCCACGCCTGAGAAGGGGACGCCCAGCCGGTGGAAGTGGCGGCGCAGGGCGGCGCGGTAGGGGTCGAGATCGCGGGCCACGACGGCGATCCCCTCAGGCCGGGCACCGCCGTCGAGCAGGGTGCGCACGCGGTGGGCCAGCTCCCGCGCCTCGGCCTCGGCGCCCACGGCCTCGAAGGCTTCGAGACGCGCAGGGCCCGTCCCTTTCGCGGCCGGAGCCGCCGGCTCGACCCGCGCCGAGTACGACAGGCGCTCGGCGAAGCGTTCCGAGAACGTCCGCTCCACCCCGCCGCCCTCCGGCTTCGGCGGGTGGTCCAGGATCAGCCAGGCGCCGCGGCGCTTCAGGAGAGCCTGGAGAAGGTCGGTGGCGACGCCCGTGGCGTCGGCGAAGCCGTGGATCAGGACGGCCCGCGCGGGCAGGTGCCGGTCGATGCCCGCCTCCAGGCCGTTTCCCGTCTCCAGGAGGTCGGTGGCGCGGCGCAGCAGGGTCGAGACGCGGCCGGCCCCGAGCTCCCGCATCCAGGTTTCGGCGCGGGCGGCGGCGCGCACCAGGGCGCGGGCGCGCTCCACCTCGGCGCGGCTGGCGGCGCCCGGTCCGTCGCTCGCCAGCGCCTCCTCGGCGGCCTCGGCATGAACCGGCTCGAGGCCGGCGTCGAGCAGGTCGCGGACGGTGCCCGTCACGGCCGAGAAGCCGTCCGCCAGGTCTTCCAGACCCCGGCGCAGGACCGGCTCGGCGCGGGCGGCCCGCTGCGCCAGGACGTCGAAGAGCTGCGAGCCGCGAGGCGCGGGCTCCCCCGCGCGCTCCAGGATCTCGGAGGCGAGCCCGAACAGGGTCTGGATGGCGAGGCCGGCGACCGACCGGCCGCGCCGGCGCACGAGGGCCGCGGCCAGATGGAGCCGCAGGCTGCGCGACGGCACCACGATCCGCACCGGCCGGGCGAGCAGGGAAGGAGCGCGGCGGGCCTCGGCCAGCAGCGCGTCGACGCGCTCCAGGAGCAGCGCCTCGGCGGCGAGGGCGCCGCTGGCGGTCAGGACCCTGCCGGCAGGGCTGGGCGGCTCGGGAGGGGAATCGAAGAGGCTGAGCTGCAACGGCACGGGATAAGGATACCAGCCACCAGTTGCCCCTACGCCCCCGCCGCCCTCGCCTGCTCCGCCACCCCTTCCTGGTCCTTGTACTGGAGCAGGTACAAACGGTAGTAGATGCCGCGCAAGGCGAGCAGCTCCTGGTGGGTGCCGTACTCGCGGACCTCGCCCTTGTGCAGGACGAGGATGCGGTCGGCCTTCTGGATCGTCGACAGCCGGTGGGCGATGACGACGCTGGTGCGCCCCTCGAGCAGCCGGTCGAGGGCCATCTGAATGAGCTGCTCGGTCTCGGTGTCGATCGACGAGGTGGCCTCGTCGAGGATCAGGATGCTGGGATCGAAGGCCAGGGCGCGGGCGAACGCGATGAGCTGCTTCTGCCCCACCGAGAGCCCCGCCCCGCGTTCCCGGACGGGGGTCTCGAAGCCGGCGGGCAGGCGCTCGATGAACGGCAGGGCATGGACCTCTCCCGCCGCCCAGCGCACCCGCTCGTCGTCGATCGAATCCTCGCCCAGCCGGATGTTGGCGCCCACCGTGCCGGAGAAGAGGAAGACGTCCTGGAGCACCATGGCGACGCTGCGGCGCAGCCGCGGGAGGTCCCACTCGCGCACGTCGACGCCGTCCACCCGCACGGCTCCCGAGTCGACGTCGTAGAAGCGCAGCAGGAGGTTGGCCAGCGTGCTCTTGCCGGCGCCGGTGTGGCCGACCACGGCCAGGGTCTCGCCCGGCCGCACCCGGAAAGAGATCCCCTTGACCACCGGCTCGCCCTCCTTGTAGGAGAACCAGACGTCCTCGAACTCGACCTCGCCCCGCGCCTTCTCGGCCTCGGGACGGTACGCGGCGGCCGGCGACGTGATGGTCGCCGGCGTGTCGAGCAGCCGGAAGATCCGCTCGGAGCTGGCCATGGCGCTCTGCAGGATGTTGTACTTCTCGGACAGGTCCGAGAGCGGCTGGTAGAAGCGCTGGGCATACTGGAGGAAGGCGATCAGGGCACCCACCGAAATGGCGCCGGTGACCGCCCGGCCGCCGCCCACAGTGATCAGCAGCCCGGTGCCGATGGCGGTGATCAGCTCGACGCCGGGGAAGAAGACGGCGTAGTAGAAGATCGACCGCACGTTGGCCTCGCGGTGAGCGTCGTTGATCTCGGAGAACTCGCGGTAGGCCCGCTCCTCGCGGTTGAAGAGCTGCACCACCGACATGCCCGTGATGTGCTCCTGCAGGAAGGCGTTGATGCGGGCGATCCGCACCCGCACCTCGCGGAAGCTCTGGCGCACCCGGGCCTTGAACCAGGAGGTCAGCAGCAGCAGGAGCGGCACGATCGAGAAGGCCACCAGGGCGAGCCGCCAGTCGAGCCAGAAGAGGACGCCCACGATGCCGGTGAGGAGCAGGATGTCGCCGAAGATCGAGACGATCCCGGCGGTGAACATCTCGTTCAGGGCGTCCACGTCGCTGGTGACGCGGGTGACCAGCCGCCCGATGGGGTTCTTGTCGAAGAAGGCTAGAGGCAGGCGCTGGACGTGCCCGAAGATCTGCCGGCGCAGATCGTTCATGATGTACTGCCCCATCATCTGGAGCACGTAGGCTTGAGCGTACACGGAGGCGAAGATGAGGGTCAGGATGGCCAGGTAGAGGACCGCGATCACCGCCACCCCCTCCGGCGCCACCTGGCTCGGGTCGATGCCCCGGGCCACCAGGAGGTCCCGCACCCAGACGCTGGGAGTCGAGATCTGCCCGCCGGTGCCCGGCGGGCGGATGAAGAGGTCGAGGGCCACCGCCATCAACAGCGGCCCGGCGAGCTGCAGCAGGGCCGAGGTGAGGATCAGCGACAGCGCCCCGAACGCCATGCCCCGGTAGGGACGCACGTAGCCCACCAGCCGGCGCATCAGGCGGGCGTCGTAGGCCTTGCCCAGGACTTCTTCGTCGTGTTGACCGGTCGGCTCGCTCACCGCGTTACGATAACCCAAAGTCAGAATCCAAGTCAGGCCAAGTCAGCCCCGGCTCGCCCGGGCACGGACTTGCTTATGTCCTTTCATCTATTCCCTCAATGGTGTAGACTGCCGCCAGTTTCGTTCGTCCATACCGCTTTGTGGAGTCTGTGGTCATGCCGCCGACGCTGAACCAATTGCTGAAGACCATGGTGGAGCAAGGGGGGTCCGACCTCCACATCACCACCAACTCGCCGCCGCAGGTACGGGTGGACGGCCAGTTGAAGCCGCTCAGCCTGCCGCCGATGACGCCTTCGGAGACGAAGCAGCTCGCCTACTCGATCCTGACCGACAACCAGAAGCACCGGTTGGAGGAGAACCTGGAGATCGACCTCTCCTTCGGCATCAAGGGGCTGGCCCGCTTCCGCGCCAACATCTTCCACCAGCGCGGCGCCATCGCCGCGGTGTTCCGGCAGATCCCCTATGAGATCAAGGGGTTCCGCGAGCTGAGCCTGCCGACGATCATCGAGCGGTTGTGCGAGAAGCCGCGCGGGCTGATCCTGGTGACGGGGCCGACGGGCTCGGGCAAATCGACGACGCTCGCCGCGATGATCGACAAGATCAACCGCGAGCGTGCCGAGCACATCGTCACCATCGAGGATCCCGTCGAGTTCCTGCACAGCCACAAGAAGTGCATCATCAACCAGCGCGAGGTGAACGCCGACACCCACGGCTTCACGGTGGCCCTCCGCTCAGCCCTGCGGCAGGACCCCGACGTGGTGCTGATCGGCGAGATGCGCGACCTGGAGACGGTGGAGGCAGCGCTGCGCATCGCCGAGACGGGCCACCTGACCTTCGCCACCCTGCACACGAACTCTGCGGCGCAGACGATCAACCGCATCATCGACGTCTTCCCGGCCCATCAGCAGGCGCAGATCCGGGCTCAGCTCTCGCTGGTGATGGAGGGGATCATCTGCCAGGCGCTGCTGCCCAAGGTCGGCGGCAAGGGGCGGGCGATGGCCATGGAGATCCTCATCCCCAGCCCCGCCATCCGCAACCTGGTCCGCGAGGACAAGGTGCACCAAATTTACGGCATGATGCAGGCAGGCCAGGCCAAGCACGGGATGCAGACGTTCAACCAGTCCCTGGCCGCCCTGTACTTCAAACGCATGATCACGCTGGAGACGGCGCTCGCCCGCTCCTCCTACCCGGACGAGCTCCAGGAGATCATCAACCGCGGCCCCGCCAGCTTGAACCCCGCGCTCACCGCGTAGGGGGGAGGAGTATCAGATGCCCAGCTTTCTTTGGAAGGGAAAATCCCGCAACGGTCAGGCCCAGGAAGGCCAACTGCTCGCCGACACCCGCGACGCGGCCGTCGCGGTCCTGCGGCGCCAGCAGATCCAGGTCACCAGCATCCGCGAGAAGGGGCGGGAGATCAAGCTCATCCCGCGCCTGCCGAGCGGCATCGGCGCGAAACGGATCGCCATCTTCACCCGCCAGTTCTCCGTCATGCTCGACGCCGGCCTGCCGCTGGTGCAGTGCCTGGAGATCCTAGGCGACCAGGAGGAGAGCCACACCTTCCAGACCATCATCAACCAGGTGCGCTCCGACGTCGAGTCCGGCGCCTCGCTGGCGGACGCGATGCGCAAGCACCCCAAGGCCTTCGACGGCCTGTTCACCAACATGGTGGCGGCCGGCGAGGCGGGCGGTATCCTCGACATCATCCTGCAGCGCCTCTCGATCTACATCGAGAAGGCCGTCAAGCTGAACTCCCAGGTCAAGTCGGCGCTGCTGTACCCGGTCTCGATCATCGTCATCGCCGCCGGCGTGGTGTTCATCATCCTGTGGAAGGTCATCCCCGTGTTCGCCCAGCTCTTCGCCGGGCTCGGCGGCGAGATGCCCCTGCTGACCCGCATGGTGATCGGCGCCAGCAACTTCGTGGCCAACTACATCATCTTCATCGTGCTGGTGCTCGGCTTCGGCATCTTCGCCGTGAAGAAGTGGCACCAGACGCCGCACGGCCGCCGGATCCTCGACAGCGCGCTGCTCAAGATCCCGGTGGTCGGCATGCTGCTCCGCAAAATCTCGGTGGCGCGCTTCTGCCGCACGCTGAGCACCCTGACGGCGTCCGGCGTGCCCATCCTCGACGGCCTGGAGATCACGGCCAAGACGGCGGGCAACGCCATCATCGAGGACGCCATCATGTCGGTGCGCAAGAGCGTCGAAGAGGGCAAGAGCATCAGCGAGCCCTTGGCCCAGACCAAGGTGTTCCCAGCCATGGTGGTGCAGATGATCAACGTCGGCGAGCAGACCGGCGCCCTCGACCAGATGCTGTCCAAGATCGCCGACTTCTATGAGGACGAGGTGGACACGGCCGTCGCCGGCCTGATGAAGCTCATCGAGCCGGTCATGATCACCGTTCTCGGCGTGGTCATCGGCACGATCGTCGCGGCGATGTACCTGCCGCTCTACTCGATCCTGACCAAGATCGGGTAAGGGTGAGGAAACCTGGTTTCTCTGTAGGGGCGGCCGCATAGGGCCGCCCCTACATACGTCGAATCCCTCATGACTTCGCTCACCCGCCAGCTCCACTGGTACATCGCCATCCGCGTGGTGGCGATCGTGAGCGTCCTGCTGCCCTTCGGCCTGTTCCAGATCTGGCTGCTGCCGGCGAGCCCGCAGGCCGAGCGCGTCCCGGCGAGCGCCGCCGTCACGGTCCCCGTCCCCGAGGTGCTGTCCGGCAACGTCGTGTGGCTGCTGAGCGGAGCGACTTTCGTCGCCACGCTGATCTACATCGCCCTGCTCGGGCTCCTGCGCCGCTCGCCCACGGCCCAGGCCTACATCCAGTTCTTCGGCGACCTGGTGCTGATCACCTTCCTCGTCTACTTCCTGGGCGGGGCCACCAGCCCCTTCTCCCTGCTTTACCTGATCGTGATCGCCGTGGCCTCGACGCTGCTCCGCCGCCGCGCCGGCGTCAGCGTCGCGAGCATCGCCTTCCTCCTCTATGGCGGCATGATCCTCGCCCTGTTCTACGGCTGGCTGAGGCCCGGCAGCCCGGGCCAGGAGGTAGTGACGGGCTGGCGGCTCGGCTACAACCTGGCCGTCCACGGCTTCGGCTTCTACGCCGTGGCCCTGCTGACCTACTACCTGGCGCACAACGTCACCCGCGCCGAGCGCGCGCTCGAGGAGAAGAGCGAGCACCTGGCCGATCTGCAGGTGGTGCACCGCGACGTCATCCAGTCGATCAGCAGCGGCCTGCTGACCACCGACCTCGAGGGGACCGTGACCAGCGCCAACCTGGCGGGGCTCGAGATCCTCGGCCGCACCGAGGAGGAGCTGGTGGGCGTGCCGGTCCACCGGTCGGGCCTGTTCACCGAGCCGCACTGGCGCGAGGTCACCGCCGCCAGCGAGCAGACGGGGCGGATGCGCTCCGAGGTGGAGATCGCGCGGGAAAGCGAGCCCCGCTACGTCGGCTTCTCCATCTCCCGCCTGACCGACGCCGAGGGGAACCACCGGGGCTACATCCTGATCTTCCAGGACCTCACCCGCTGGCGCCGCATGCAGGAGGAGCTGCGGATCAAGGACCGGATGGTCGCCGTGGGCGAGCTGGCGGCGGGGCTCGCGCACGAGATCGGCAACCCCCTGGCGGCGATCTCGGGCTCCGTCCAGATGCTCTCGAGCTCGATCAACGGCGATCCCGCCCAGCGCAAGCTGATCGAGATCCTGCTCAAGGAGAGCCACCGTCTCGACCGCACCATCAAGGGCTTCCTCCGCTTCGCCCGCCCGCGCGAGCGGTCGAGCGTCTCCTTCGACATCGCCCGCCTGCTGGCCGAGAACGTCGAGCTGCTCAAGAACAGCGAGGAAGTCTCCGAGCGTCACCGGCTGCTGGTGGAGCTCGATCCGCCCTCGGCCCGGCTGTTCGCCGATCCGGACCAGATCAGCCAGATCTTCTGGAACCTGGCCCGCAACTCCCTGCGCGCCATGCCCGACGGCGGCATCCTGCGGGTGATGGGACAGCTAGCCGGCGAATGGTACCGCCTGCAGGTGATCGACACCGGGCGCGGCATGTCGGAAGAGCAGCGCACCAACCTCTTCCACCCCTTCCACTCGTTCTTTGACGGAGGCACCGGGATCGGCATGGCGATCGTCTACCGGATCGTGCAGGACCACGGCGGCCGGCTGCGCGTCGACAGCCGGCCAGGGGACGGCACCACCATCACCATCGAGCTGCCGACCGCCGGGGCGAGCGTTACCCTGGTGTCCGCGGAGGCGCCCGCATGAGCGCGCGGCCCCGTCTGCTGATCGTCGACGACGAGCCGAGCATGATCGATTTCCTCTCCCTGCTGTTCGAGGGCGAAGGCTACGAGGTGACGCCGGCGCGCTCGGTCGAGGAGGCCCGCCGGGCCCTCGAGCGCGGCCACGACCTCGTGCTCTGCGACATCCTGATGCCGGACGGCAACGGGCTCGACCTGCTGCGGGAGATCAAGACGGGCGACGGCAGCCCGCCGGTGATCATGATGACCGCCTACACCTCCACCAAGTCGGCCATCGAGGCGATGAAGCTGGGCGCCGCCGACTACGTCTCCAAGCCCTTCGACGTCGAGGAGCTGAAGATCGTGGCCCAGAAGGCCCTCGAGCGGGCCGAGCTGGCGGAGGAGAACGTCTACCTGCGCCGCGAGCTGGAGCAGAAGTACACCTTCAACAACATCATCGGCAAGAGCTCCCGGATGCAGGCGATCTTCTCGCTGGTCGACCGCATCGCCCGCACCAGCTCGACGGCGCTGATC
>DATFNZ010000183.1:0-133458 GCA_035266085.1 Thermoanaerobaculia bacterium | reverse complement strand
GCCCGGCTGCCACCCTGGCCAACGCCCGGATCTACAACCTCGCCGCCGTGCTGGCCCAGGAGGTCCTGGCGAACGATCCGATCGGCATCTCAGGTCTGGTCTACAACCCGCGGGCGGACTCGGTGACCGGTCCCGCCGGCTCGTTCTCCGGTCCGCTCTACGATTCGACGGCGATCATGTTCGTCCACATGAGCGACCTGACCTTCGTGGGCTCGCCGGCGCGTCCGCGGCTCAACCAGAACGTCCGCCGCGAGCCGCTCATCCTGCGGGCCAACGCGGGTGAGTGCATCAAGGTGTCGCTCAGGAACCTGCTGCCCACGAAAGTCGTCGACAAGGCCGGCTACAGCGGCCTCAGCATGATCGTCGACGGCTTCAACATGAACGAGCTCGAGCCCTCGCAGCAGGTCAGCCTGCACCCGCAGCTCGTGTTCTACGACGTCCAGCGCAGCGACGGCTCGAACGTCGGCCTGAACCCCAGCCAGTTCGGCCGGCAGACGGCGCTGCCCAACGAGCTCAGGACCTACTACTGGTACGCCGGCCACGTGACCAGCTCGACGGTCGTACCCGTCGAGTTCGGCGCCACCGGGCTGACCTCGTCCGATCCCATCAAGCACAGCAACAAGGGCCTGATGGGCTCGCTGATCATCGAGCCGCCGTCGTCCCAGTGGGCTCTCGACCTGGATCAGGACGGCAAGACCACCCGCGCCGGGGCCGTGGTGAGCTCGCCCACCGGTGAGTTCAAGCCGTTCCACGAGTTCGCCCTCGTCATCCAGGACGACGTCAACCTGGACTACGCCGGCGGCACGGCGGTACCCAACCTGATGATCGACGACGACGCGGAGAACTCCGGTCAGAAGGCGATCAACTACCGCACCGAGCCGCTCTGGTACCGCGGCGGCTGGGGCCCGGAGACGCCCCTCACCGGCAACGGCCCGGGCTTCCGGACCCGCCAGTTCACACAATTCGACCAGTTGCTCCACAACAGTTGGGTGGGCGGCGACCCAGAGACTCCGGTCTTCGAGGTCCAAGCGGGAGAGAAACTCCGCTTCCGCGTGGTGCACCCGTCGGGCCACACGCAGTCGCACGTCTTCGAGCTGTACGGCCATCCCTGGCTGGAGATGCCGTACGCGGCCAACTCCACCCAGATCGGCGACAACCCGAATTCGGGATGGATCGGCACCCGCGGCGGCGTCGGCCCCTCCGACCACTTCGACGCGCTGATCCTGGACGGCGCGGGCGGCAGGTTCGGCGTCACGGGCGACTACTTCTTCCGGTCCTACTCCGGGCCGCGCACGGACGCCGGCATCTGGGGACTGCTGAGGGTCCTGCCCTGAGCCGCTGAATCTCCTTGCCTTCGATCCAATCCTCCGAGCGGCCGGGCACTCCCCGGCCGCTCTTTTTTTGGACCTGTAATGTCTGTGTAATATTGGCTTCTCTAACCTACTCCTGCGACGGTGATTCGTTCATCCAATGAGGAGGAAGGTTGATGCTCCGACACTTCTTGAAAAGCGGTTTCCTGCTTGTCATCGCAGGCCTGATCCTTCTTGGCCTGCCGCCATCCGCACAGGCTCAGACGATCCCCGCGGGCTGCGCCACCGAGACCTACGCCGACGTCGTGGCGCTCGACCAGCCCTGGGCGTGGAACCGGTTCGGGGCCCTCGAGCCGCAGGGCATGATGTACGCGCTCCGGCGCGACGTGGTGCCCACCAGCGATGCCGACGGCCTGCCCGATCCGGGCGTGACCTACGCGCTCACGGCCGGCAACGTGACGCTGCGCCGCGACAAGCGCCCGCGGCCCCTGGTGCTGCGCGTCAACGCCGGCGGCTGCCTGCGCGTCAAGCTCACCAACCTGCTCGCCACGACGGTGCGGGACGACGAGCAGCCGGCCACCCGCGCCGCTTCCATCCACTTCGTCGGGCTGGAGCCCGTCACGGCCATCAAGGACATGGGGTCCAACGTCGGCAGCAACCCGGCCGGCGGCATCGTGACCCCCGGCAGCACCGTCGAATACCGGGTCTACGCGCCCAAGGAGGGGACCTACGTCTTCTACAGCGCCGCCGCCATGACCGGCGGCGAGGGCGACTCGGGGAGCATCTCGTCGGGCCTCTTCGGCGCCGTCAACGTCGAGCCCGCGGGCTCGGTGTGGTACCGCAGCCAGGTCACCCGCGACGATCTGGACCTCGCCCGCACCGACGTCCACAACTCCGCGGTCGACAGCTTCCCGCGCATCGACTATGAAAAGGTTTATCCCGCGGGGCACCGCTACGCGGGACTGCCGATCCTGCGGATGACCAGGGGCAACGAGATCGTGCACTCCGATCTGACGGCGATCATCGCGGGACCGCCGCCCAGCTATGCGGTGACCAGCAATCCCGGCACCACTCCTACTTATCCGAACCGCAGCCAGCCGTTCCGCGAGTTTTCGATCATCTTCCACGACGAGGTCGGAGCGGTGCAGGCGTTCCCCGAGTTCGAGACCGACCAGCTCTCCCACACCCTGCAAAGCGTGCGCGACGCCTTCGCCATCAACTACGGCACCGGCGGCGCCGGCGCCGAGATCCTGGCCAACCGGGTCGGCGTCGGTCCGGCCCGCGACTGCACGGAGTGCATGTACGAGGAGTTCTTCCTGAGCTCGTGGGCGCTCGGCGACCCCTCCATGGTGGTGGACACGCCGGCGAACGCCCCGTGCACCAAGTCCCAGATCGAGGCCGGCGACACGAGCTGCTACACGAAGAACGTCGCCAAGGCCACCAAGGCCTTCTATCCGGACGACCCCTCGAACGTCTATCACAGTTACCTGTCGGACCACGTGAAGTTCCGGAACACTCACGCCGGCAGCGACGACCACCACATCTTCCATCTCCACGCCCACCAGTGGCTGCACTCGCCCCAGAGCGACCTGTCGTCGTACCGCGACAGCCAGTCGATCGGCCAGGGCGCTGGCTACACCTACGAGATCGCCTACGACGGCAGCGGCAACCGCAACAAGACGGTGGGCGACTCGATCTTCCACTGCCACTTCTATCCCCACTTCGCTCAGGGCATGTGGAGCCTCTGGCGGGTGCACGACGTGCTCGAGCTGGGCACCCGGCTCGACGCCACCGGCCGTCCGGCCGCGGGCTCGCGGGCCTATCCCGACTACGAGATCCTGAAGGGCACCCCCATCCCGGCGCTCGTTCCCATCCCCACGCTGCCGATGGCGCCGGTGCCGGGCGCGGTGCAGATCGCGGGCGGCCAGGTGGTGCTGCCGAACCCGGTGACCGCGAATCCCGGGTATCCCTTCTTCGTTCCCGGCAAGGCCGGCCACCGGCCGCCCCATCCGCCCATGGACTTCGCCAAGATCGGCGCCGTGCAGCTTGACGGCGGCCTGCCGCGCCACATCCTGGTCGCCGGCACGGGGACGAGCTCCGAGACCCGCTTCAACTTCGAGAAGAAGTTCACGACGGCGCAGGTCAAGTGGCTAGCCGAGAACGGCGAGCCGGTCGAGCAGGTGGCGATGAACTTCCACGCCACCCCCGGGGGCGTCATCAACACCATCACCCCGCTCGGCGTGGCGGGTGGCTTCAAGGTGAACGGCCACCCGGCCAAGCCGGGAGCGCCGTTCGCGGACCCCTGCTATGACGACGCCGGCAACGCGATCACCGACATGCGCTACTACAAGGCGGCGGACATCCAGCTCGACGTCAAATTCAACAAGGCCGGCTGGCACTTCCCGCAGACCCGCATGATCGCCCTGTGGCAGGACGTCGGCGCCCTGCTGACGCCCGGCTCCGGCGGCAAGCCGCCGGAGCCGTTCTTCTTCCGCGCCAACAGCGGCCAGTGCATCGAGTACTGGTACGCCAACCTGGTGCCCAACAAGTACACCGTCGACGACTTCCAGGTGCGCACGCCGACCGACATTCTGGGCCAGCACATCCATCTGGTGAAGTTCGACGTCCTGGCTTCCGACGGCGGCGGCAACGGCTGGAACTACGAGGACGGCTCGTTCGCCGGCGAGGAGGTGCAGGAGCGGATCAAGGCCATCCGCGCCTTCAACGGCTGCGATGCGCCGGGAGCCCCCGCGGCCCTGACCAGCGACCTCACCAAGTGCCCGGTGGCCAAGCCCCACCCCTTCTTCAGCGGCACGCGGGACGCCGACTGCGACAACCACGACGAGTTCCTGGGCGCCCAGACGACGGTGCAGCGCTGGTGGGCCGACCCGATCACCACCCTGTCCAACGGCCAGCGCACCCTGCGCACCGTCTTCACGCACGACCACTTCGGCCCGTCCACCCATCAGCAGTCGGGCCTGTACGCCGGCCTCATCGTCGAGCCCCCCGGCTCGACCTGGTTCCACAACGAGACGGGCGTGCAGCTCAGCACCAACGGCGGCCCCGCTCTCAACCAGGACGGCGGTCCCACGAGCTGGCAGGCGGTGGTCCACAGCAACTCCAGGGCCGAAAACTACCGCGAGTTCATGATCGAGTTCGCCGACTTCCAGCCCATGTACGAGCCGGGCGGCCCCCTCTGTCCGAACATCGACCCGGAGATCGGCTTCATCGACACCCTCCGCGCCGTCAACCCGCCCGCCAAGGAAGAGGCGGGGCTGCCGGAGCTCTACGAGAAGGCCCAGTACTGCCCGGGGGCTGACGGGGAGCCCAATTTCTCCCTGCCGGCGCCCTGCCCCGAGGCCGTCTCGGCCGCCGACATCGGCCTGATGGCCGTCAACTACCGCAACGAGCCGATCGGCCTGCGCGTCAACGTCCCCGGCACCAGCCAGCAGGCGAACGGCAGGAAGGGCGACCTCTCCTTCGCCTACCAGTCGCGCACCGACCGCGCGGACGCCGATTTCAACTCGCAGCCTCCCTTCTACGCGCCTCTGACGGTCGGGCTCTACCCGGGCGACCCCTACACGCCGCTGCTGCGCGCCTACGAGGGCGACAAGGTCATGATCCGCACCTTGGTCGGGGCGCACGAGGAGCCCCACAACTTCACCGTCCACGGCCTCAAGTGGCTCTTCGAGCCCGACGACCCCAACTCGGGGTACCGCAACTCCCAGATGATGGGGATTTCCGAGTGGTTCGACATCGAGATCCCGCGCGTGCCCAGCCTGATCGACGGCCGGTTCGCGGATTTCCTCTACAAGCCGAGCGCCGCCGTCGAGTCCCAGTGGACGGGCGCCTGGGGCATCCTGCGGATCTACCGCAACGACGGCGTCACTCCCGCGCACAGCCGGTTCTCGCTGCTGCCGCTCGCCACCTACAACCCCCGAGCCCGGTCGTCGACGCCGGACGAGCTCTTCCAGCAGATCACCGTCGAGCAGGCCCGGGAAGAAGGAGTGCCGGGAGCCGACGTCACGCCGGGGACGGCGGTCCCGACGGACGAGGAGGCCACCCCGGTGACGGGCACGGGCACGTTGACGCCCACGGCCTCGTTCCAGCAGGCGGGAACGGCCGAGGACAGGTCTCCCAGGCCCGTGGACCCCGCGCCCGGCGGCGTCATCCGCGTCGCCTGTCCGACCGACCGGATCTACCGCCCGTACGACATCGCGGCCGTGTCGGCGCTCGAGGTCCTGCAGAACGACCCGAACCCCATCGGCCTGATCTACAACCCGCGCGGCGGCATCGCCGGCGCGCTCTACGACCCCACGGCGATCATGTTCGTCTACACCAGCGACCTGAATTTCGTGGGGGGGCGTCCGCGGCTCAAGCAGAACGTGCGCCGCGAGCCGCTCATCATGCGTGCCTGGGCGGGCGAGTGCATCAAGGTGACGCTGCGCAACTACCTGCCCGGCAACTACGCCGACGCCGACGGCTACAGCGGCGTCAACATGATCCTCGAGGACTTCAACCAGAACGACGTCCGGCCCTCCATGGAGGTGAGCCTGCACCCGCAGCTCGTCTTCTTCGACGTCCAGCGCAGCGACGGCTCGAACGTCGGTTTGAACCCCAGCCAGTTCGGCCCGCAGACCGTCAAGCCGAACGACAAGATCACCTACTACTGGTACGCCGGCGACGTCACCGGCACGACCGTCACCCCCATCGAGTTCGGCGCCACCGGCTTGACCTCCGCCGATCCCATCAAGCACAGCAACAAGGGTCTGATGGGTTCCCTGATCGTCGAGCCGGCGACGGCCCAGTGGGCGTTGGACCTGGATGAGGACGCCAAGATCACCCGCGCCTCGGCCGTGATCAGCTCGACGAACGGCTCCTTCAAGGCGTTCCACGAGTTCGCCCTGATCTTCCAGGACGACGTCAACCTGCAGTATGAGAAGGGGGGCGTGCCGGTGAGGAACCTGGCGATCGACGACGACCCGGAGAACTCGGGCCAGAAGGCGATCAACTACCGCACCGAGCCGCTCTGGAACCGCGGCGGCTGGGCGCCGGAGACGCCGCTCGAGATCACCCGTACTTTCCCCTCGTTCGATCAGTTGCTCCACAACAACCAGGTGGGCGGCGATCCCGAGACGCCGGTGTTCGTGGCCAGCCGCGGCGAGGCCATCCGCTTCCGCGTGGTGCATCCGGCCGGCCACACCCAGTCGCACGTGTTCGAGCTGTACGGCCATCCCTGGCTGGAGCTGCCGTACATCGCGAGCTCGACCCGCATCGGCCTCAACCCGAAGTCGGAGTGGATGGGCACCCGCGGCGGCCACGGCCCGAGCGACCACTTCGACGTGTACATCCCCGACGGTCCGGGCGGCAAGTTCAGCATCGGCGGCGACTACTTCTACCGGTCCTACTCCGGGCCGCGCCTGGACGCCGGCATCTGGGGTCTGCTGAGGGTCCCCTGATCTCCTGAAGCTCCTTGCAGTCGATCTCTCGAGCGGCCGGTTCTCCGGCCGCTCTTTTCTTTCCGGGCTGCACGGTCACTAGCGGGGGCTGCTGAGGGTGATCCCTTAGCACTTGCCGCCCCTACAGGATTTGGTCTTCGGAACAGGCGCTTTACGGCTGCTGCGTCCGCACCGGGTCCGCCGGGCGCTTGGGGTACGACTTGGGATCGGACTTGACCTTCGCCATCACCTCGGCGACTCCCCTTTCAAGCTGGGGATCGCGGCCGCCGAGCCCGGACTTGACGTCGTTCGCCACCACGATGTCGGGATCGACGCCGTGCCCCTCGATGATCCATTCGCCCTTGAGCGAAACAGAGCCGACCTCGGGCACGAAGATCTGCCCGCCGTCGATCATCGGCCCGTGGCCGGAGATGCCCACGACGCCGCCCCAGGTGCGGGTGCCGATCAGCGGTCCCAGCCCCATCTCACGGAACATGTAGGGGAAGATGTCGCCGTCCGACCCCGACCCCTCGTTGATCAGGCACGCCATGTGGCCGTTGAAGACCACCTGCGGATACGACTGGGCTTCGCCGCTGGCGCGGCCGTAGTCCACGGCCAGCGCTTTGCGGCCCAGCCGCTCGAGCAGCGTCTGCGAGATGAAGCCGCCGCCATTGTCGCGCACGTCGACGATCAACCCCTCCTTGTCGACTTGGCCGAAGTACTGCTTGAGGAACTCGCGCATCCCGTCCTCGCCCATGTCGGGGATGTGGATGTAGCCGACCTTGCCGCCGCTCAGCTTCGCCACCCGCTCGCGGTTGCCAGTGATCCAGTCGAGATAGATCAGGTTGGTCTCCGAGTCGATGGGCCGGAAGGTGATCTCCCGGGAACCTTCGAGCGTGGGCTTGGCGCCGACGGTGAGGCGGACGGGGCGGCCCGCCTTGTGGCGGAGCAGGCGGTACGGGTTGTCGTCGGCGGCGAGCTCCTCGCCGTCGATCGCCAGCACGTATTCGCCCGCCTTGACGTCGACTCCCATCTCCGTCAGCGGCGAGCGATAGGTGTCCTCCTCATTCTGGCCGGCGAAGATCTTGCCGATGCGGTACCGGCCGGCGGCCCGGTCCAGCTCGAAGCGGGCGCCGGGCAGCGCCACCCGCGGCCTCGGCGGCGGCATGAAGTCGCCGCCCGCCACGTAGGCGTGGGAGTTGTTGAGCTCGGCGATCATCTCGCCGATGACGTAGTTGAGGTCCGAGCGGTGGCCGACGTGGGCGACGAGCGGCTCGTACTGCCGGCGCAGCGCCTCCCAGTCGTAGCCGTTCATGTTCTCGACGTAGAAGAAGTCGCGGTACCGGCGCCAAGCCTCGCGGAAGACCTCCGCCCACTCCTCGGCCGGCACCCGGTCGACCACCAGGCCGCCGGTGTCGATCGTCTTCTTCGAGTCCTTGCCCTCCGGCTTGGCGTCGTAGACGTTGAACTGACCCTGCTGCATCACCAGCACCTTCTCGCCGTTCTGCGACAGGGAGTAGACGTTGACGCCCTCGGCCAGGGTCGACGCCTTGCGGTCCTTGATCGAGAAGACCTGCAGGGCCGGCTGCGCCGACGGCTCGCCGAAGCCGCCCGCCCCGAACTTCACGTACAGCAGGCGTCCGTCGGCCGCCGTCAGGCCAAAGTAGTTGTCGAACGGCACGGGCACGCGGACCACCCGGTCCGCCAGGCCCTCGAAGTCGATCCTGAGATCCTTGAGAGCCTCTTTCTTGTCATCCTTCTTCTCGTCCTTGCCGTCCTTCTTATCCTCCTCGACCGTGACCTTGTCCTCCTCGGGCGGGAAGGGGTTCTCCACGTCCTTGCGCAGGGCCAGGGCGAAGAGGCCGACGTTGCGGTCGAGGGCGAAATTGAAGTCGATGGCGTCGAAGTGCGGCGCGTAGGCGCGGTCGGAGAGGTAATACAGGTACTTGCCCTGGGGGTCCCACACGGGCTCGCGCTCGCTGAAGTCCTCGCCGGTGATCCGGCGCAGCTTGGCGCCCTCCACGCTCCAGATCCAGATGGAGCGAAAGTTGTTGGGGTCCGTCATGCTGAAAGCGAGATGGCCGCCGCCGGGCGCCCATTGGTAGTCGCGGATCTCGCGGCGGGTATCGCGGGCCACCTCGACGAGCTTCTTGTCGGCCACGGTGACCACCCACAGGCGGCGGTCCTTGTCGGCGAAGGCGATCCGCTTGCCGTCCGGCGACCAGTCGGGGTTATAGCGCATGGCCTTGCCGCCGCTGGTGAGCTGCTCGGGTTTACCCTTTCCCGGATCACCCAGGGCATCGATCAGGTACAGCTCCTCCTCGCCGGAGCGGTCGGAGAGGAAGGCGATCTTGCGGCCGTCGGGCGACCAGCGGGCCCACTTGTCGTGCTGCCCGGAGGTGCGGGTGAGGTTGCGGGTAACGCCCTTCTCGATGGGGGCGTTGAAGATGTCGCCGCGGGCCGTGAAAACCACCCGCTCGCCCTTCGGGGAGAGCGCGGCGTCCTCGATCTGATCGGCGGCCGCGACCTGCGACGGCCGGCTGTCGGTCTGGTCGCTGGGGACCTGGATCGAGAGGTGCCTCGCGGCGCCCGTGCGGGTGTCGAGGACGTTCAGCTCGCCGTCCATCTCGTAGACGATCTGCCCGGCCGCGTCGGCGGCGGGCCAGCGGACGTCCCACTGCTTGCTCTGGGTGAGCTGAGCCGTCGCGCCGCTCGCCGGGTCGTAGGAGTAGAGGTTGAGGGTGCCGGTGCGGTCCGAGTTGAAGTAGATCTTGCCGCCGATCCACATGGGATCGCGCTCGGTGCGTGGGGTGTTGGTGATGTTCTTCGTCTCGTGGGTGGCGAGGTCGAAGATCCAGAGGTCCTGGGCCCAGCCGCCCTGGTAGCGCTTCCAGGTGCGGAACTCGCGGGCGAAGGGGGTGTAGACGGCCTGCTTGCCGTCCGGCGACAGGTCGGCGCCGCCGCTCAGGGGCATGGGCAGCGCGTCGCCCATGCCGCCCGCCACAGGCACGGTGTAGATGCGGCTGTCCGAGAGGTCCCAGCCGTCCCGCAGAGAGCGGAAGAAGACGGATTTGCCGTCCGCCGTCCAGCCGTAGACCTGGTTGTCGTAGCCCCAGCGCGGCGGCAGGGGCCCGCGAGCGGGGTACCAGGTGAGCTGTTTCGGCACGCCGCCGGTGGCGGGGATGACGTAGACCTGCTCGTCGCCGTCGTACTGGCCGGTGAAGGCGATCCACTGGCCATCCGGCGAGAACCGTGCGAACATCTCGAGCCCCGGATGGGCCGTCAGCCGGCCGGCCGGGCCGCCGGACGAGGGCGCCGTCCAGAGGTCGCCGGCATAGGTGAAGACGACCTTGTCGCCGTGGATGTCCGGGAACCGGAGCAGCTTGGTCTGGGCGGAAGCCGCCCCGGCGGCGAGGCCGCAGGCCGCCGTGAAGCACAGAAGGATACGGGTGGCGCGAAGCATGGGAACCTCCCCTGGACGTTTTCAGGTGTCGACAACCCTACGTCTACGGGAGGCGGGGGGGCGGGGTTGCAGGGGATGTATACTTCGTGGTCAGGAGGTCATCCCATGAAGTACCGCGTTTTTCTCGAGCAGGATGAAGATGGCGTCTTCGTCGCCGAAGTGCCCGCGCTGCCCGGTTGCATCTCCCAAGGCGCAACCCGAGACCAAGCTCTGGTGAACGTACGAGAGGCGATCGAGGCCTACATCGAGAGCCTGGACGCGCACGGTGAGCCCGTGCCGCTACCTATCTCTGAAGAGCTCGTGGAGATCGATGTTTGAGTGAGCTGCCGCGTGTCTCTGGTAGAGAAGTCGTCAAAGCAATGGGCAAGCTGGGCTATGAGAGAGATCGGCAACATGGCAGCCACATCGTTCTCCGGCAGGCCAGTCCCCCATACCGGCGCCTGACCGTGCCCGATCACTCCGAGATTGCGAAGGGTACTTTGCGGGCCATCATCCGTCAGGCGGGTCTCACGGTGGACCAGTTCAAGAACCTGCTCACGTAGTTCACTGCAGACTGCCGTGAAGCAAGGAAGGACGGGTGAAGCGAAGCATGGGGAACCTCCCTCGACGTTTCGGTATCGAAAACCCAACGTTTATGGGGGTGGGTTTGCAGGGAGCGGAACGAGCGGCCCGCCGGACCTTAAAGTTAGTCCGCCAGCCGGAACGGGCCGCCCGCCGGTCGGAACGAGTGGTCCGCCGGAGTCAAAAGTCAGCCCGCTGGCCGGAACGGGCCGTCCGCCGGTCGGAACGGATGGCTCGCCGGAGTCAAAAGTCGGCCCGCCGGTCGGAACGGGTCGCTCGCCGGTCGGAACGGATGGCTGGCCGGCCGGAACGAGTGGTTCGCCGGGACGAACGGATGGCTCGCCGGAGCCGGCGGCACCTTCGAGACCGTTTCAATCCCCCGGAAACCCCACCTGACGCTCCCTCGCCGCCGTTCCTTCCGCTTCCTTGATCGTCTGCAGGAGGTCGTCCCGCTCCTCGACCACCTCGAGGGCGGTGCCGGAGAGGAGGAGGACGCGGGTGCCGCTGCCGTGGCGCTCCGCCTGGGCGAGGCCGAGGATGGACTCCGTGCGCAGCCAGACTTCACGTTTCGAGCTCTCTGTGACTTGGATCCAGGGCATGCGGTCTCTCTTTTATAGGAAGGGAACCAGGATGAAGGGAATCACCCGCTTGGTGCGGCGGGCGTAGTCGGCGTACTCCGGGTAGCGCTGCCGCACCAGAGCTTCTTCGAAGATCATCCGCAGGAAGAGCATCGCCGTCACCACGGCCCCCAGGGCCACGCTCACCGGCGAGAGGTTCGAGGCGACGCCCGCCCAGACGAAGAGCAGGATGGCGGTGTAGATGGGGTGCCGCATGTAGCGGTAGGGGCCCGTGGTGACGAGGCCCCCCTCAGTGGGGTTGGCCGCGTAGTGGAAGCTGCGGATGCCGAAGGTGAGGCGCGCCCAGAGCATCAGCGTGACGGCCGCGATCTGGAGGCCGACCGCCGCCGGGCCGCGGCCGAGCAGGCTGTTGGTGTAGACCAGGCCGACGATGGCCAGGACGAGCAAGAAGAAGATGATGGTCGAGAGTCTCCGGGAATGCTTCTGGGCGAGGGGATCGGCGGTCACAGCGCGACTCCCGGCTTTTCTCCGGTCGCGGAGCCGATTCGGTTGAGCTCCTCCAGGACCTCGGTGAAGAGGTCGAACAGCCTCTTGAGCCGCTCCACGTCCTTGATGACGCCGGGCACCTGGAAGTACAGCGCGTCCACGCCTTCGGGGTAGTGCGTGCGGAAGAGGCCCTCGTCGTCCCGGAGCTCGAGCCGGATCTTCGGCTGCTCCTCGATCAGGCGCCGGATCTCCTGGTTCGCGAACAGGGCCCGGATCTTGTGCTCGTCGTTGCCCTGGATGATGAAGTCGTCGTCGAACTGGGCCGAGTGCCCGACCTCGATGTCCTGCATTCCCAGCATCTTGCCCATGTCGCTGAACGCCGTCTTGCGGTAGATCCGGAAGCGGAGCTCCTCGTGGCTGACGAAGGGCGCGCGGATCCTCGTAAAGGTCTCGTGGACGTGGCCCGTCGAGACCGTGTAGGTATCCAGGGTGATCGTCCAGTTCTTGAAGTGGGCCTGGACCTTGTCCCCCTTCCAGAACCCCCCCTCGACGAAGTCGGCGCCGATCCTGGCGCACAGCTCTTTCCAGACCTCCTCGCGGCTCGGACCCAGGACACCTTCAAAAAAGCCCATTTCGACCCTCCATGACCCCCAGCTCGGGCCCTCCAATTAGAGCACGGATGGACCTGCGGCAGGCTGACAATTCTTTGTCGGCGCCTCTGACACTCTCTGACATAGAGGCGAGATGAAATGGGCTGTCCCGGTTTGCCCATCGCCGCGGCACTACTTACAAATGTCCTTCCGCGGCCCCTAGAGATCTTTCAAGAGTTGCTTCCCACCTCGAACACCTCCCCGCAATGGGCCCAGCGGACCGGCAGGCCGCCCGCCGCGGCGCGCGCTTCCTCGACGGAAGTCCGCGGGTCGAGAGTGGGCCAGACGTGGGTGAGCGCCAGCTCCCGGACGCCTGCGCGGCGAGCGGTCTCGCCGGCCTGCCGGGCGGTGAGATGCACGGGCGCCCCTTTCGCCTCCTCCTGGTAGCAGGCCTCGCAGACCAGCAGATCGCTGCCCTTGGCGAAGCCGGCGAGGTCCGCTCCGGGGCCGGTGTCCGCTGAATAGGTGAGGGTCCCCGCGTCCGTTTCGGCGCGGATCGCCAGACAGTGGATGGGATGGTCGGTCCGCAGGAAGCTCAGGCGCACGCCGGCGATCTCGACCGCCTGTCCCGCGTCCACGGTGTGGAAATCGAACACCGTGCCGAGCTCCTCCCCGCCGCCTGCCCCCAGCAGGCACGCCAGCGTCTCGCGGGCGCCCGGCGGGCAGTAGAGGGGAATCCGGACGCCCGTAGCCCCTCCCGGGCCGTAGCGGAGAGCCACGTGGAGAGGGTAGACGTCGACGCAGTGGTCGGCGTGGACATGGCTGAGCACGAGGGCGTCGAGGGTGGTGAAGTCGGCCGCCTTCTGAAGCTCGGCGAACGTGCCGCTGCCGGCGTCGATCCAGAGCTTCGCCGTGCCGTGCTCGAGGAGAAAACCGCTGCTGGGATTGCCGGGGGCCGGATAGCCGCCGGAGCTGCCGAGGACTCGTAGACGCATGGCGCACCTCCCGGAAGAGAGGATAGCGCAGCGGTAATCGCGAGGGGGCGAAATGAAATTGTTGCAATCCTCACTTACCGGCAGAACCAACCCAACTTATCTGGCACTCTCTATGCACAAATCCTTGGTCAGATAGTCGGCATACCCGAAAGGGAGGGACGCCATGAAGGCCCGAAGCTCATCGCAGCATCGGAACGAAGGCAGTGCAGACTCCGGCCGCCACGCGGTCGTGGTCGGGGGGAGCATCGGGGGCATGCTTGCGGCGCGCGTGCTCGCGGATCACTTCGACCGGATCACCCTCATCGAGCGCGACCACCTGCCGGAAGGGGCGGCCAACCGTCCCGGAGTTCCGCAGGCCCGCCATCTCCACTTCTTCCTCAAGAGGGGGTTGATGGCGGTGGAGGAGCTCTTCCCCGGCGTCACGCCGGACCTCCTGGAGGCCGGCAGCCACATGCTGGACCAGGGGAAGGACTTCCGGATCCTCTATCGCACGGGCTGGTCGCCCAAGGCGGCCTGCGGTCTCGAGATCTGCGCGTTCACCCGGCCCCTGCTCGAATCGACGATCCGTCAGCATCTCCTCCGGGATCACCCACAAGTCAGCATCGCGGAGGGATTCGAGGTGAAGGGCCTGGTGATGGACGAGGGCGGGCAGAGGGTCGAGGGCGTGCGCCTTCGCCAGCGCGGCGAGGGCGCCGGCGCCCAGGAGGAGACGACGCTCCACGCCGACCTCGTCGTGGACGTCAGCGGCCGCGGCTCGAAGGCTCCGGAATGGCTCGAGGAGCTGGGCTATCCCGCTCCCGAGGAGACCGTGGTCGACGCCTTCTGGGGCTACGCCACGCGGCTCTACGAGCCCGTCGAGGGGTTCTCGGCCGAATGGAAGAGCCTCTTCCTGCTCAACCGTCCTCCCTATCAGCCGCGGGCCGGCATCATCCAGCCGGTGGAGGGCAACCGCTGGATCGTGACCCTCGCCGGGGTGGGCCACGACTATCCGCCGACGGACGAGGAGGGATTCCTGCAGTTCGCCCGCAGTCTCTCGTCGCCGGAGCTGTACCGGGCCATCGAGCGCGCCGAGCCGCTGTCGAAGATCTGGGGCTACCGCCAGACGGCGAACCGGCTGCGCCACTACGAGAAGCTGTCGCGGATGCCGCAGGGCTTCGTGACGATGGGCGACGCGGTCTGCTCGTTCAACCCCGTCTACGCTCTGGGGATGACGCTGACCTGCCTGGCGGCGCTGGAGCTGCGGGCCAGCCTGCGCGAGGGCAACGGCGAGCTCGAGAGCCGGCGCTTCCAGAAGCGGCTGGCCAAGCTGGTGGCCGGCTCCTGGGCCCTGACGACGGGCGAGGATCTGCGCTGGCCCGCCACCCAGGGGGGCAAGATCACTCCCAAGGTGAAGCTCATGCAGTGGTACTTCGGACAGGTGATGGAGCTCCTGCCGAAGAGCGAGGACGTCTTCCGGCGCTTCCAGGAGGTCAACCACATGCTGAAGGGGCCGGCCGCGCTGTTCCATCCCGCGGTCCTGGGGCCGGTGCTGCGGCAGGCCTTCGCTGGACACCGTGGGCACCCGCGGGCCGTTCCGCAGCCAGCCCGCAGCCGCCGGCGCTCGGCCACCACGTCTACGGTGGCGCTCCGCCACTGATTTGAACCCCCAGGGGGCGCCGGCCGGAGGAGGGGGGTCCGGCCGGCGCCCCCTTCGGGTGTCGAGCCCGCCGCAGGCAGGCCCCCAGGAGCAGAAGGAGGGGGAGGGCGGCGTGCAGGAGCATCCGGTTCCAGGTCACCTGGACCATGTAGGCGGGATCCGGATGGAACGTGTAGGCGAGCAGGCCCACGGCGAGGGGAGCCGCGGCGGCGATCGCCAGGCGTAGCGCCGGCGGCCGGCGCAGGCCCCGTCCTCCCAGGACTGCCAGGATCAGTGCCAGAGGCCAGAACAGCCCCCATTGCTCGCGCGCCAGCATTCGGTCGACCGCCAGGGGAATGGCGATCCGCGCCTGCGGCAGGAAAGTGGCGGCGAGGCGCCGGAGGCTGAACCGCGCGAGGTACATCTCATCCTCCCGGTTGGGGATGTGCGACCGCCAGGAATGCAGGAGGCCGATGGCGGCGGCCGCCGCGAGGGCCGCCAGAACGACCGGCGCCGCCGCCCGCATCCAGGGCTGGCGCCGTACCCTGAGAAAAGCCGACCACGCGCCTACGCCGAGCGCCGCCAGGCACAGCGGCAGCCCCTCGTTCTTCGTGAGCACGGCCGCCGCCAGCAGGAGGCCTGCCGCCAGGCCTTCCGGCAGACGGGGGCGGAACAGCAGCAGGAGCAGCCCGGCGCCGTAGAAGCAGGCGAGAGGCAGGTCGCCGTAGCTGCTCCTCGCGCCGCCCTCGCCCTCGAACGATAGGAGGGGCAGGTTGGCGGCGACGAGCAGGACCCAGCAGGCGGTTCGCCGCCCGAGCCAGCGCCGGCAGGCGGCGTAGAGGATCGACAGCAGGGCGGGAAAGAAGGCGGCATAGAGGGGGCGCGCCGCGCGGTCGTCGTCGGCCTGGCCCTGGATCTCCAGGGCCACCACCTGCGCCAGGGGCATCAGGACGGGGTACTGGGGATGGCTGACGAACCATCTCTTCTCGCGCAGGACGGGCGGATCGACCGTTCCGGCCTCCCGGATCCAGCGCGCCTGCATCGTCCAGGTCATGCGGCCGTCCCAGTCGGACTCGGGCGAAGCGACGGCATCGGCCAGCAGGGCGGCGGATACCAGCGCCGCGAAAGACACGGCGAGCACGAAGAGGAAGCGCGTCCACGGCGAACGTTCGCGGGGCCGTTGCCGTGCCGGAGACCGGGTACGGACAAGTAACGCGATGACGATTGGGACCGTCGCCACGGCCAGGATCGCCGGCAGCCGCAGAGGGACCCCGAGGCCGTGAGACAGCGCGTAGAGGGCGATGCAGGTCCAGGCGAGTCCCAGGAGGTAGCCGTAGCCCCAGCGCGGAGCTCCCGGCAGCCCGCGCAGCGTGGGCACGAGGCTCGTCAGCGCCCAGCCGGTCCCCGAGAAGAGGGCCAGGGCGAGGAAGCTGGCGAGAACGTGGCTCATCGCGTCCGCTGGCCCACCATCTCCGCGAGGAACCGCTGGCGGGGCAGCACCCGCACGGGCGTCGGCGGTGGATAGGCGATGACGACCCAGGGCAGGGGATGGCGGCGGGCCCACCTCAGGTGCCTGAGCCGCTTTCCCCTCAGATCGCCCAGGAGCAGGGCCGGGCGTGGTGCGAGCTCATAGCGGGCCCAGAGTGCCGAGCCGTCTCCCCGCACGCCGCCGTCGACCAGGAAATAGGCCTCATGCTCCGGGATCAGGCGGCGGATCTCCTCGATGCGCTGCATGTAGGCGGCTCCGAGCAGGTCGCGGCGCGCCTCGGCGGGGCTGAGCCGGATGTTCCGCCGGGCCCAGGCGAAGTGCTGCGCGGAATTCTTCAGGGTGACGGGCAGGGCCGTGGCGAGGAACGCCGCCAAAGCGGCAGCGCACAGAACGGCACGAAGCTTTCTCGCTTTGCTCAAACCCATCCCGCTTGGACCCATCGCTTAGCTCCACTTTGTCAGATAGAGGCGTTCGTCCCGTGGGCGCCCTCATCACCCCGGCCCTCTTCTCCCGGCCTCCCCCCCATCCGCCGGGCGAAGAGGGAGAAGTTTGTCTGAGTTTGTCTGCTTCTTCATTCCCCTTCTCTTCCGGCGGCCGGGGAGGGAGGCTGGGAGAGAAGGGGGTAGGGGGTTATGAGGGCCGGCCCCGAAGGGGCTTCTCAGACCCATCCATGATCCCGGGCGTAGATCGTCAGCTCCACCCGTCCCTCGACGCCCAGCTTCTCGTAGACGTTGTGCATGTGGACCTTCACGGTCCCCTCGGCGATGTGCAGGGCCTCGGCGATGTCCCGGTTGTGATGGCCGGTGGCGACCAGGCGGACGACCTCCATCTCCCGCGCGGAGAGCGCCAGCCGCCCCGGCCTGGCGATCCCGTCGCGGTCGAGGATGCCCTCGATGGCGCGGCTGAGGAAGTCGTCCTCCAGCCAGCGGCCGCCCCCGTGGACCGTGCGGATGCAGCGGATCAGCAGCTCGGGGGCCATCTCCTTGAGCACGATGCCGCGCGCCCCCAGCCGCAGGGCCTCCATCAGCTCGTCCTGGTTGACTGAGCCGGCCAGCAGCACGGCCCGCGTAGTCAGCCCCTCCCGCCGGATCTGCTCCAGCACGTCGATGCCGCTGCCGCCGGACAGGCGGACGTCGAGGAGGAGGATGTCCGGCTGGTGGAGGCGCACGGCTTCCAGGGCCTCCCGGGCGTTGACGCAGCGGGCCACGATCTCGAGGTCCCCTTCCAGCCGGAAGAGACGCTCGAGTCCCTCGAGGACGATCGGGTGATCGTCCACCACGACCAGGCGGATCGGTTCCAGGCGTTTCGTTTCGGGCATCATCTCGCTCCTCCCCAGGTCGGCAGGTGCATTTCCAGCCGCGTCAGGCCGGGATTGGAATCGATGGCGAGCGAGCCGCCGAGGGCGGAGATGCGCTCCTTGAGGCTCACCGGCCCGAGCTTGCGCCGGGTGAGCTCCTCGTGATCGTAGCGGCCGGTGAATGGAAAGCCGCGGCCGTCGTCGGTCACCGTGATGTCGAGCGCCTGGTCGCGCCGCGCGACCTCGACCCGGGCGCTCGAGGCGCCGGCGTGGCGGGCGACGTTGAACAGCGACTCGCGCAGCAGCCGGTAGAGCTGGCGGGCGACGGCCTCGGAGAGCTGGCCGCCCAGGCCCTCGAGTTGAAAATCGACGTTCAGGTCCCAGAGGCGCTTCAGCCGGTCGGCCAGCTCCGCCAGCCGGTGCGGCAAGTCGGCGGGGCCGCCGAGGGCGCGGGGCGCCGGCTTCAGCTCCTCGATGAAGAAGCGCAGGTCGCGCTGGTCGGCGGCGATCAGCCGCTGGACCTCACGGAGCTGGTCGCGGGCGGCCGGCAGGTCGTCGTCGAGCAGCCGGGCCAGAGCCTGGAGCTGCAGCGCCGTGCCGGTGAGCGACTGCAGCATGCCGTCGTGGAGGTCGCAGGCGAGCCGCACCCGCTCCTCGGTGACGGCGGCCGTCCGCAGGCGCCGCGTCAGGTAGAACTGGTCGAGCTCGGCGGCCACCCGCTGGGCCGCGATCTCGCCGAGGACGAGGTGGTCCCGTTCGAGGTCCCCGCGGCCGAGGGCGAACAGGCGGCCCTGGACGATCTCGCCCCGCACGGGCCAGGAGGCCACCCGCTCCATGGCGAAGCGGCGGCGCAGGCCCTCTTCGACCGGCTCGCCGGGCCACGGCTCGATCCCATGCTCCGTGGCCAGCCAGGTGCCGCCCGCGCCGTCCGTCAGGAAGCTCGCCGAGGCGAGGGGAGCGGCGACCAGGAGACCGCTCGGCGGCGCTTCGCGCGACCGCTCGACACCGCCGTCCGACCGGTGGGCCAGGTAGAACCACGGCTCCTCGGTCTCCTCCCAGGCCAGCAGGACGCGCGGCGTCTCCAGCAGGCCCGCCACCTGGGCGAGGAGGCGCGCGAGCAGGGCGTCGGCGTCCTGGACGGGGCTGCGGGGCCAGGCCGCGATCTTCAGCATCTCGCGGCTCAGGCGTTCGCCACGGCTTTGCGAGGAATCCTCGAAATCCATGTTCCCCCCGTGCTCTATATCGAGAGGTATAGAAGAAATTATAGCCGGGGATCAGTGGATTTAACTCGCGCCTTTCTATACGTTGGGCCTTCATGCGCTCAGGCCGCCGCTGCATCCTGCTTCTCGACGACGACGCGGAAGACCGCGCCCTCGCCAGGCTCGTGCTCGAGCACGGGCTGCCGGAGCTCGCCGTCGAGGAGATCGCCGACGCGCCGGCCTTCGCGCAGGCCTGCGGCCGCAGGAGCTTCGACGCCGTGATCCTCGAACGGGAGCTCCGCTGGGCGGACGGTCTGGCCCTCCTGGCGGTGCTCAGGGAGGACTGGCCCGAGGTGCCGGTGATCCTGTTCACGGGCAGCGGCAACGAAGAGCTGGCTCTCCGGGCGATGCGCCTGGGGGCCGACGACTACCTGGTCAAGAAGCCGGCCAGCTTCCTGCGGCTGCCCCTGGCCGTGCGCTCGGCCCTGGACAAGCGCCGGTCCCCGGCGTCCTCCGACACCTCCGCCGACGCCTTTTCCGGAGGAGCGCCGCTCGAGTCGCTGCTCGAAGGGGCCCACGTGGCCGTCTTCAGCGCCTCGGCCGAGGGGCGCCTGCTCAACGCCAGCCCGGGTTTCCTCCAGATCCTGGGCGTCGCGGGCCTCGAGGGCGCCGGCCGCCTCGACCTGCGGCCGCTCCTCTCGGCGGCGGCGGGGCAGGGCTCGATGGCAGACGGCGCGGGCGCCCCGGGCGTGCCGGGCGCCGCGCGGGAGGTGAGGCTGCGGCGGGCGGACGGGCGGCCGATCTGGGTGGAAGTGATCGGCGCCGTCGTCCGCGACGCCGGGGGCACCCGGATCGACGGGCTGGTCGAGGACGTCACCGCCCGCCGGCAGGCGGAGGACGAGACGGCCCTGCGGTCGGCGCAGCTCCGGCGCTCCAACGAGGAGCTGCTGCAGTTCGCCTCCATGGCCTCCCACGAGCTGCAGGCGCCGGTCCGCATGATGGAGCGGTACACCCAGCTCCTCAAGGAGGACTACGGAGCGCAGCTCGGCCCCAGCGGCGACGAGTTGGCCGACGTCGTCATCAGCGCCGCGCGCCGGCTGCGCTCGCTGATCGAGGATCTGCTGGCGCTCTCGCGGGTCGACGGCCGCGAGCGGCGGGTGGAGACGGTCCGCGCCGAGGAGCTTCTGGAGCGGGCCCTCGACAACCTGGAGGCTGCCGTCGAGGAGAGCGGCGCCGAGGTCAGCCATTCCCCGCTGCCGGAGATCAAGGCCGAGCCCGCCCTGGTCGTCCAGCTCCTGCAGAACCTCATCGGCAACGCGATCAAGTTCCACGGCCCCGAGGCGCCCCGGGTGCACGTCGCCTCCCGCAGGGGTCCGCGCGAATGGATCTTCTCCGTGCGCGACAACGGCCTGGGGATCGATGCCGCCGAGGCGGAGTCGGTCTTCGCCATCTTCAAGCGCCTGCACCCCGAAGTACCGGGAAGCGGCATCGGCCTCGCCATCTGCCGCAAGATCGTCGAGCGCCACGGCGGGCGCATCTGGGTGGAATCCGAGCCCGGCCGCGGCGCCAACTTCCTCTTCACCCTCCCCGCTCTGCCGCAGGGTTAGCTAAAGTATCTTAGACAAAGGAAAAACCCGGCTCCAAGAAAATGTTGTGTGTTATGATCCGCGCGTCCTCGTAGTCGCTTAGCTACCAGAGTTGTTGGCCCTTGTGTACACGGCCGGACCTGATCCGGCTGCGTTTTAGCGCGGAGTTCGCGAGCGATGACACCCGGTGAAACGATCACGGTCTTGATGGTCGAAGACGACCCGGGGGATGCTCGTCTCATCCGCACGCTGCTGGACCGCACCGCTCTCAAGCCCCTTCACGTCACGGCCGTCGACCGCGTCTCCCGCGCGGTGGAAGTTCTGCGCAATAACGGCAAGGTGGACGTCGTGCTGCTCGACGTGTCGCTGCCCGACAGCCGGGCAGGCACGCTCGACTCCCTGATGCGCATTCAGCAGGAGGCGCCGGACCTGCCGCTCATCCTCCTGACGGGGATCGACGACGAGGAGCTGGCGGTGCGGGCCGTGCGGGAGGGGGCCCAGGATTACCTCGTCAAGCAGGCGGTCGACAGCGGTCTGCTGGGCCGGGCGATCCGCTACGCGATCGAGCGCAAGCGGGCCGAGGTGGCGCTGCGCGACAGCCAGGAGAGCTATGCCCTGGCCGTGAACGGCGCCAAAGACGGCCTTTGGGACTGGGACCTCAAGCGGCAGCGGATCTACTTCTCGCCGCGGTGGAAGTCGATGCTCGGCTTCGAGGACGGCGAGATCGGCGACTTGCCGTCGGAGTGGCTCGACCGGGTGCACCCCGAGGATCTGCCGGCGGTGCAGCTCGCGCTCTCGGCCCACCTCGCCGGCCGGGCGCCCGACTTCGAGAGCGAGCACCGGATGCTGCACAGCGGCGGCTGCTACCGCTGGGTCCTCACCCGCGGCCTGGCCCTGTGGAACGGCGGCGGCGAGGCCTACCGGATGGCGGGCTCGCAGTCGGACATCACCGCCCGCAAGCTGGCCGAGGAGCGCCTGCTGCACGACGCCTTCCACGATCCCCTGACGGGGCTCCCGAACCGCGCCCTGTTCATGGACCGCCTGGGGATGGCCATCGCCCATGCCAAGCGGCGGCTGAGCTACACCTACGCCGTCCTGTTCATCGACCTCGACCGCTTCAAGAACGTCAACGACAGCCTGGGGCACGTGGCGGGCGACCAGTTGCTGATTGCGGTCGCCCGGCGCCTCGAATCCTGCCTGCGCCCGGGCGACACCGTGGCGCGCCTGGGCGGCGACGAGTTCACCATCCTGCTCGACGAGGTGGCCGATGTCGATCATGCCGTCCAGGTCGCCCAGCGGCTGCACCGGGAGATGGCGCGGCCCTTCCGGGTGCAGGGCCACGAGGTGTTCGTCACCCTGAGCCTGGGCATCACCGTGGGCGCGGGCGGCGACTACGACCGCCCCGAGGAGGTCCTGCGCGACGCCGACACGGCCATGTACGGCGCGAAGACCTCCGGCAAGTCGCGCGACGCCGTCTTCGACCACCAGATGCACGACCGGGCGGTAGCCCTCCTGGAGCTCGAGACCGACCTGCGGCGGGCGATCGACCGTTCCGAGTTCGAGATCTACTATCAGCCGATCGTCTCGCTCGCCACGGGCAAGATCGACGCCTTCGAGGCCCTGCTGCGCTGGCGGCACCCCCGGCGCGGCCTTCTCTGCCCGGACGACTTCGTGCCGACGGCCGAGGACACCGGGCTCATCGTCCCGATCGGCTGGTGGGTGCTGCAGGAGGCCTGCAGCCAGCTCGCGGACTGGCAGATGCTGCCCTGGGGGGGCGAGCACCTGGCCGTTACCGTCAACCTCTCGTGCAAGCAGTTCATGCAGGCGGACCTGGTCAGCCGGACCGAGGACATCCTGTACAAGACGGGGATCCGGCCGGGCAGCCTGCGGCTGGAGATCACCGAGAGCACGATCATGGAGCAGGCCGAGGACGCGGTCGAGAAGCTCCTGGCCCTCCGCCGCCTCGGCGTCAAGCTCTACATCGACGATTTCGGGACGGGCTACTCCTCCCTGAGCTACCTCCACCGTCTGCCGGTGGACGCCCTGAAGATCGACCGCTCGTTCATCAGCGAGATGAGCACCGGCGACGACCGCGCGGAGATCGTGGGCACCATCGTCACTCTCGCCCGCACCCTGCGCATGGACGTCGCCGCCGAAGGCATCGAGACCGCCGAGCAGTTCACCCGCCTGCGCGCCCTCGCCTGCCAGTTCGGACAGGGCTTTTTCTTCTCCAGGCCCCTGGGGAGGAAGGCTGCCTCCGGGTTGATCCAGGCTGGCGCGAGCTGGTGACGGGGAGAGAAAGATCGACGCCTCGCCAGGGGGCGGACGAGTTGTTTCAGCCTTCTGAAGGCCAAGCTCTTCTTGAAGCCATTAACCATGCTTGCGACGAGTTGTCAGACTCGGAAGATGAAGCGCGCCGGCAGGTTATGCGGGACAAACAGCGCCGGCTGGTTGAGGGGCTTGGTGATCCGTCGCCAGCCGTTCGGCCCTGAAGGGGCTCAATTTGAATAGCCCGGCGCTTTAGCGCCGGGAAGGCATTTTCCATCTCTTCCATCCGCCCCCCTGGGGGCGGTGCCTCTTGGTGGCGTCCACTCAAACAGCGGAAAGTTGGTACCGGCCCTTCGGGGCGGAGGAAAAGCGATGGCCCTTCTTACCCGGCGCTAAAGCACCGGGCTATTCAAATTGGGCCCCTTTCGGGGCGAAAACCGGTAACTCCTAGGCGAAAATCCCGGCGAGCGGGATCTCGAACCCTGGCAGGAGCGGCGTGGTGAGGGCGTCCCCGGCCGCCGCGGAGAGCTCGGCGGCAAGAACGAAACGGTGGCCGTCCCGCCGGTAGATCTTCGCGGTCTTGAGGTCGGGATAGAGCATCCAATACTCGTCTACCCCCAGTTGTTCGTAGCGTTCGAGCTTGATTCCCTCGTCCATTCGGCGCGTGCGGGGCGACAGGATCTCGATCACGAGGTCCGGGGCGCCCTGGACGTTTTTCTCGGTGAGGATCCTGGCGCGCTGCTTCGATACATAGAAGAGGTCGGGCTGCACGACGTCGTAGGTGGAGAGGACGACGTCAGCCGGAGCGACGAAGATCTTGCCAAGAGGATTCTGGCGCAGGAAAGGCTCGAACCGCCCGACCAGGTTGACGCAGATCGATTGATGCCGCAAAAAGGGCGCCGGGGTCACGTAGTGCTCTCCGTCCAGGATCTCGTGGCGCTGCCCGTCCTCAGGGAAGAAGACGTAGTCGTCGTAGGTCAGCTTGAGGGGAAGATCCGGGAGAGCCATGCCGCGCCTCCTTGCGCGATATCATCCTAGCACGCGCTTCCGCCGCCGTCCCACGTTCCGCCTGAGCGAGTCCCGAGTTTCGTCGGGAGGGAACATAGCACAGCCCCATCCCCTTCATCACTCCTTCACAACTCCCCTCTACGCTCCTTCCGTGAACTTCCAGGGAGGAAAGAACATGAACCGAATCTCGAAGTGGACCGCCGCCGTGATCGCAGGCGGCCTGATGATCTCGACGGCTGGCCTGGCTCAGGACGCAACGAAGAAGATGACGGAGCCGGAGGTGGTGGCCGCCTTGAAGAAGGAGCTCGCGGCCCAGGCGGCGGCGGACGAGCTCTCCGGGGTGGTGCTGCTGGCGAAGGATGGGAAGCCGATCTTCCGCCAGGCCTACGGCATGGCCGACCGCGGCCTCAAGGTGCCGAACAACCCGGAGACGAAGCTCAATCTGGGATCGATCAACAAGATGTTCACCCGTCTCTCGATCGAGCAGCTCGCCGAGAACGGCAAGCTGTCGCTCGACGACACGGTCGCCAAATGGATCCCTGACTATCCGGATCCGGACGTGGCCGCCAAGGTGACGATTCGCCAGCTCATCGACATGCGGTCCGGGCTCGGCGACATCTTCACCTCGGAGTTCGCGGCCGCGGCCAAGGACCGGTTCCTGAAGCCCCGCGACCTCTTTCCCCTGTTCGCGGGCAAGCCTCTCCAGTTCGAGACGGGCAAAGGCCAGAGGTACTCGAACGCGGGCTACGTGGTGCTGGGGGCTATCGTCGAGTCCGCTTCCAAACAGGACTATTACGACTACGTCCGCGAGCACATCTACAAGCCCGCGGGGATGGCGAGCACGGATTCCTGGCGGCTGGACGAGCCGGTGCCGAACCGGGCCGTGGGCTACACGAAACGCGGCGGGGACGGCCTGCGGAACAATCTCTTCCAGACGGCCTTCAAGGGCAGCCCGGCGGGCGGCGGCTACTCGACCGTGGACGATCTGCTGCGGTTCGATGCCGCACTACGGAGCGGCGTCCTCTTCAAGGACGGCCGCAAGATCGTCGGCGTCGGCGCCGCCGGCGGCGCCCCGGGGTGCAACGCCCTGCTGGAGCAGATGGATGGCGGCTACACGCTGATCGTGCTCGCCAACTACGACCCGCCGGTGGCGGAGAAGCTCGGCGAGAAGGTGCGCGGGTGGTTCGGCTTCGTGGACGAGGACGGGCCGGTAAAGGTGAAGGCGGGCGGTCCGCATCCGTAGGGACCTCTACAATCCTCGCCATAATCCTCGCCATAATCCTCGCCATAATGCTCGCCATGGAGCCCGCCAGCCGCACCATCCTCGTGGTGGAAGATGACCGCAAGACCTCCGCGGCGGTGAGGCTCTACCTCGAGAACGCGGGGTTCGAGGTGGCGGTGGTGTTCGACGGCCGGCAGGCGATCGAGGCGGCGCGGACGCTGCGGCCGGACCTGATCGTGCTCGACGTGATGCTCCCGCGAGTGGACGGGCTCGAGGTCTGCCGGACGCTGCAGGCCGAGGCGCCGGTGCCGGTCATCCTGCTGACGGCCCGCACGACCGAGGAGGACAAGCTGCGCGGGCTGGACCTGGGGGCGGACGACTACGTCACCAAGCCGTTCAGCCCCCGCGAGCTGGTGGCGCGCGTGCGGGCCGTGCTGCGCCGGGCTCCTCTTCGGGACGACCGGGAAGGGAACAATCGGGGCGGGGACGGCCGACCTTCCGATTTGCCGTTCCGGGATCTGGTGCTGGACCTCGCGCGGCAGGAGGTGACGGTGCGCGGCCAGCCGGTGCCTCTGACCCGGCACGAGATCCGGCTCCTGGAAGCCATGGCCCGTGCTCCCGGCCGGGCGTTCACCCGGGCCGAGCTGGTAGAGCGGGCGTTCGGGTGGGACTACGAGGGGATGGAGCGGACGGTGGACGTCCACGTCAAGAACCTGCGCCGCAAGCTGGGGGCACGGACGGCGGGCGGCGAGCCCTGGATCGAGACGGTGTTCGGGATCGGCTACCGGTTCGCGGGAGAGCACCTTTGATCCACAGCCTGCGGTTCCGCCTGCTGGTGATGGTGGCGGCCGTGCTGGCGATCGCTCTCGGCGCCGTGGCGCTGCTCTCCAGCCGGGTGGTCTCGGTCGAGCTCCACCAGTCTCTGGGCCGCGAGGAGCGGCCGCTCGATCTCGACGCCCTGGGAGCGGCGCTCACGGCCGACCACCTTCGCCGGGGGACCTGGGCCGGCGCGCACGGGATCCTCGGGCCCGCGGGCAAGCGGCTGCAACGGGAGCTGCTGCTGGTGGGCCCCGGGGGCCGGTTCGTGGCCGCCACGAGCCCGGCCGGGACCTATGGGCGCGTGCGCGTTCAGGAGGGCGGCCGGCGTCTCCAGGTCGAGCGGCGGTCGGCGCAGGGAACGGCAGAGCTGCGGCTGGTCGATCCCTACCGGCGGGCCCTCGCCTCTCCCGAGGGAGCTCCCCTGGGCACGCTCATCGCGATGCCCCCGTCGCCGGCGGCACAACCGGGTCCCGCGGCCCTGCTCGGGCGGGTCAACCGGGCGCTGCTGCTGGCCGCCCTGGCCGCCGGCTCGGCGGGCCTCCTCCTCTCCTTCGCCCTGGCGCGCCGTATCCTGCGTCCCGTCGAGGCGCTGACGGCGGCGGCGCGGCGGATGGAGGCCGGCGATCTCGACAGCCGGGTGGCGGTGGGCGGCCGGGACGAGATCGGCGGCCTCGGCCGGGCCTTCAACGCCATGGCCGAGCGCCGGGCCACGGCCGAGCGTCTGCGGCGGGACCTGGTGGGCGACGTCGCCCACGAGCTGCGGAGCCCGCTCACCAACCTCCGCTGCCAGATCGAGGGCCTGCAGGATGGCCTCGTGCGGCCGACGCCGGAAGCCCTCGGCTCCCTCGCCGAGGAGGTCGAGCTGCTCGAAAAGCTGATCGACGATCTCCAGGATCTGGCCCTGGCCGAAGCCGGCCAGCTCGATCTGGAGCGCGGTCCCCTCGATCTCGCCGGAGAGGTCGAGAGGGCGGTGAAGGCGCTGCGCCCGCGGCTGGAGGAAGCGGACCTGCGGATCGAGGTGGACCTGCCGTCCGGTCTGCCGCCTGTCGACGCTGACGCCCGGCGGCTCGGGCAGATCCTCCGCAACCTGCTGGGCAACGCCATCACCCACACGCCGCCGGGCGGCACGATCCGCGTTCGGGGCCGGGCGGCGGGAGGCGAGGTGGCGGTCACGGTGGAGGACACCGGACCGGGGATTCCCCCGGAGCACCTGCCGTTCCTCTTCGAGCGCTTCTACCGCACCGACGTCTCCCGCAGCCGGGCCACGGGCGGCGCGGGCCTGGGCCTCGCGATCGTCAAGCAGCTCGCCGCGGCGCACGGCGGGCGGGTCTGGGTGGAGAGCGAGGTGGGCCGGGGATCGGTGTTCGGTTTCAGCCTGCCGGCGGTCTAGGCAAAGATCTCGGCCAAGGGGATCTCGAGCCCGGGCAGGAGCGGGGTGGTGAAGACGTCCCCGGCGACGGCCGAGAGCTCGGCGACCAGCACGAGCCGGTTGCCATCCCGGCGGTAGATCTTCGCCGTGTTCAGGACCGGATTGAGCATCCAATACTCCTCGACTCCAAGGAGATCGTAGCGGTCCAGCTTGATCCCTTCATCGACGCGGCGGGTGCTGGGAGAGAAGATCTCGATCACGAGGTCGGGGGCGCCCTGGACGTTTTGTTCGGTAACGATCCTGGCTCGCTGCGTCGACACATAGAAGAGATCGGGCTGCAGAACGTCGTGGAGGGAGAGGAGGACGTCAGCCGGAGCCGCGAAGAGCTCGCCAAACCCGTTCTGCTCGATGAAGGGCATAAGGCGCACGGTCAGCCTCATGGAGATGCGCTGATGCCGCAAGAGGGGCGCCGGGCTCACGTAGTGCTCTCCATCCATGATCTCGTGCCGCTTCCCGTCGTCGGGGAAATGGACGTAATCTTCGTACGTGAGCTTGCGGCGGAGGTCGGCGAGAGCCATGGCGTGTCTCCTGTGGCGGCGATCTTCATCCTAGCACGGCGCGCCTCGGGCGCTTGCCGACTCTCCTTTGCGGCCCACGAAAGCGTTTCCAAGTAAGATATCACCGAAAGGTGGGTCATCATGGACGACGATCTGTACGACGACAGCGACGACGACGAGATCTCCGAAGATTTCGTGGACTTCCTCAAGGAAGCTATCGGGGAGGCCCTGCGCACCGAAGATAGCGCGGCGTTCCTGGAGTGGATGCGGCAGGAGGCGCCCGAGCGCGTGCCGGAGCTCTTCGAGGAGCTGCCGGACGAGCCGGCTCGGCGGAGCGTCGCGACCGAGCTCGGCCGGGCGCTCTGGAACGCGGTGCCGCTGCCGGGCAACAGCTACCGCCCCAGGCCGATTCCCCGTCCGGAGCGGAACGATCCCTGCTCTTGCGGCTCGGGCCTGAAATACAAGAAGTGCTGCGCCCGGTGGGAGGGCGCCGTGCCGGCCTTCGATGCCGAAGGGGTCTGGCGTTTCCTGATCGAGGGCTTGCCCCTGGAGAAAGTGGAAGAGCTGGGGGAGGCGGGCAGGGTGCCCCGCATCCTGATCGGCGATCTCGCCACCAGCTTCCTCGACGAGGGTGACGCCGAGCGCGCCCTGGCCCTGGTCTGGCCGATGTTCCACAGCGCGGAGCGGCTCGACGAGCGCGACGACGCGGCCTTGAACGCGCTGCTCGAGGCCCACGACCTGCTGGAGCTTGACGAGGAGAAGCAGGTGCTGGTCGACCGCCTGACGCGGCAGCTCAAGCCCGCCCTGCGCGCCGTGCTCTGGGAGAGCCTGGTCCGGTCCCACGCCGTGGAGGGGGAGATGGAAGAGGCCTGGCAGGCGCTCGACAAGGCCCGGCAGGACGATCCCGAGAGCGTGGCGCTGGGGCCCCTGGAGGTGAGCCTGCTGCTGGCCGAGGGGCGCACGCCGGAGGCCGGCGAGCGGGCGCGGTTCTTCCGCGAGCGCTTCCGGCGGAACCCCGAGAGGATTTCCGAAGAGGGGCTCGAGTTCCTCGACAAGGTCGCCCACGATCCGGAGGCCGCGCAGGTCGAGTTTTCCTTCGGCAAGGAGGTCGCGGTCCGGCTTCAGGGGCTGCGGGATCTGCTGGCCCGGTTGGACCCATCAGGGCCTCCGGGAGCCGTCTACGGCATCGAGGACATGGCAGGCGATCCGGGGGCCGGCCGGCTCGTGACGCCCGAGTCTCTGTTGGGTGCGGAGGCGGGCTGGGACAGAGCTTTCTTCGAGGCCTTCCCGGGTAGTGATGAGGACGACGAGGACGAAGAAGCCGAGGTTTTGGACTTCGGGCCGGACGACTCGGAAGATGTCGACTTCGACGACATCGAGCTTCTTGACGACGAGGAGGAGGAGCTCGACGCCTGGGAAGAGGATCGCGCTCAGCAGTGGCTGCAGTATCTCCTGGACCATCCGGAGGCCCTGGACAGCCTGGAGATCCTGGAGGACCTCTCCCACGTGCTCCACGAGCTGGTGACCGACCGTTTCGATTTCCTGGACCGCCCCATCCTCCGCCCGCTCCTCGACCGCGGCCTGACCATCCTGCGGCAGTCGCTCGCCGCACGGCCTGAGGTCACCCGCCTGCCGGAGGATTCCGAGCCGAACGGCTCGGCCCTGGAGCTGATCTCCCACGCCGCGGCCCAGGCCAGCCGCCTCCAGGAGCCGGAGCGGGTGATCGAGTTGTTGAGCTGGTTGAGGGGCCTGGAGCCGCGAGTGGTGGAGGAGGAGCCTCAGGACGAGCCGTAGTTGTCTTCAGCCGCAACGATTCGTCTCTCTGCGAATCGTTGCGCGCCATTAAGATCTGATTTCCGCTACAATGGGGAGCGTGACGGCTCCTCTTGTGGCGATTCGTTCGTTCCTGAGACAACCCTGGGATCTCCGGGTGGACCCCCGCGAGGTCCTGCTGGTCTATCTGGACCGGATCTTCGACATGGAGCGGCGGGGGGAGGCCAGGGAGGAGAGCTTCTATCCCCATCTCCTCGACCTCTTCGAGTGGTACGGCGAGCACCGCGGCCGGCTGGACCTCGGAGTGACCCTGATTCCCCGAAAAACGGGGGATTGTCTGCTCGACTTCCAGGTCCGGCGGGGAGAGACGATCGCCGGTTACGTGGAGGCGAAACGGCCGGGGACGGATCTGGACCGCATCGCGGGCTCGGAGCAGCTCGAACGCTACCGCCGGACCTTCCCCAACCTCCTGCTCACCAACTTCAGGGAGTTCCGGCTCTACCGGGGAGAGACCCTGGCTGCCCGCGCGGAAGCCGGCCGCCTGGATGGCGGGCCGGAGCGCCTCCTGGAGCTGTTCGACCTCTTCGTCGAGTTCGATCCGCCGCCCAGCGCCTCGGCGGCGTCGCTCGCCCGGCAACTGGCGTCCCGCACCCGCATCCTGGCCGAGCGGATCCACGGCCTGCTGGAAAGGGACACGCCTGGAGAGGGGGACAGACCGACCTCGGACCTCGCCGGCTTCTACAAGGCGTTCTCGGAGTACCTCCTGGCCGGCCTCGGCCTCCGCGAGTTCGCGGACCTCTACGCCCAGACGCTCTCCTACGGCCTGCTGGCGGCCCGCTGGCGGGTGGCGGGCGAGTTCGGCCGGCGGGTGGCGGCGGAGAGCATTCCGCCGGCGAGCGGCATCCTGCGCGACGTCTTCCGCTACATCTCCCTGGCGGAGCCGCCGCCCGAGATCGGCTGGATCGTGGACGAGATCGTGGCCCTCCTCGCCGCGGCGCCCGTGCGCTCGATGCTGGAGCGCTACTTCCACGGCGGGCGGGGGCGCGACCCCGTGCTCGACTTCTACCAGACGTTCCTCCAGTGCTACGACCCCGCCCTGCGCAAGCGGCGGGGGGTGTACTACACGCCGCCGGAGCTGGTGTCGTTCGTGGTGCGCTCGGTCGACCGGCTCCTGCGGACCCGGCTGGGCAAGCGCCACGGCCTGGCCACGCCCGGGGTGTCGCTCCTCGACCCCGCCGCCGGCACGCTGACCTTCGTCGTCGAGGCGATCCGCTGCGCGGCCGAGTCGGTGCGGGCGGAGATGGGGGGCGGGGGCGTGCCGGCCCTGCTGGGCGACCACCTGCTGCGGGATTTCCACGCCTTCGAGCTGATGATGGCGCCGTACGCCATCGGTCATCTGAAGATGAGCCTGATCCTGGAGGAGATGGGCCGGCCGCTCGGCGAGGGCGAACGCTTCCACCTCTATCTCACCAACGCCCTGGAACGGGGGGAGTTGGAGCAGTCGAGCCTGCCGGGGATGGCCACCCTCTCCCGCGAATCGCACGAGGCCGGCCGGGTGAAGAAGGAGCTCGCCGTGACGGTGATCCTGGGCAATCCGCCCTGGTCCGGCCACTCGGCCAACCGCGGCGGCAGCCTGGACGCCCTGCCGAGAGAGGGGTATACCGCCGCGGACGGTCGGCGCATCGAGGGCTACTACCAGGTGGACGGCGAGCCGCTCGGGGAGCGGAACCCAAAGTGGCTGCAGGACGACTACGTGAAATTTCTCCGTTTCGCTCAGCGCAAGATCGACGAGGCCGGCGAGGGGATCGTCGCCTTCGTCACCAACCACAGCTATCTCGACAACCCCACCTTCCGGGGCCTGCGCCGGTCGCTGATGACGACGTTCGACGAGATCTACGTGCTCGATCTCCACGGCAATGGCAAGAAGAAGGAGCGCTCGGCCGAAGGCGGGGTGGATGCCAGCGTCTTCGAGGGGGTCTTCCAGGGCGCGGCGGTGGCCTTCCTGGTCAAGAAGCCGGGCCTCGCGAAACGCGTGCTGCGGGCCGACCTGCGGGGGAGCCGCGCGGCAAAGCTCGGCTGGCTGAGCGGCCACGACGTGGAGACGGCCGGCTGGGCCGAGGCCTCGCCGCAAGCCCCCGCCTTCCTCTTCGCGCCCCGGGACGCCGCCCTGGAGGAGGAGTACGGCCGGGGCGTGCCCCTGACGGAGATCTTCCCCGAACGCTCGGTGGGGATCGTCACCGGTCGGGACGCCTTCGCCGTCGACACCGATCCCTCGCGGCTGCGGCGGCGGATCCGGTTCCTGCGCGAGGCGCGGGAAGCGGAGATCCTCCCCGACGCGCCGCGGCAGACGGCGACCTGGAGGATCGCCGAGGCCATGCGGCGGGCGCGGGCCGACGCCGGCTGGGAGGAGAGGTTCGTGCCGATCCTGTACCGGCCGTTCGACCGGCGGACGATCTTCTACGCCGACTACGTGATCGAGCGCGCCAGGGACCGGGTGATGCGCCACATGCGGGTGGGGCGGAACCTGGGGCTGGTCGTCCCCCGGCAGCACAAGGAGGAGCCGGGGGCTCTGGTGACGGACGCGGTCGTGGCCCACAAGGCGGTGAGCGCGTACGACATCAACACCCTCTTCCCCCTGTATCTGTATCCGGAGGAGGGGCGGCTGGACGGCGCGGACCGGGCCGCGAACGTCGCGCCGGGCTACCTCCGTCTCCTCGCCTCCCGGCTCGGCGAGGAGCCGTCGCCGGAGCTGGTCCTGCAGTTCGTCTACGCCGTGCTCTACAGCCCCGCCTTCCGGCGCCGGTACGCCGGCCTGCTGCGGGCGGATTTCCCGCGCATCCCCACTCCCGCGGACCGCGGGGCGTTCCTGGAGCTGGCGGGCCTGGGCGCGGTGCTCATCGACCTCCACCTCCTCCGCTCGGACCGGCTGGACCACCCCGGCGTCCGCTTCGAGGGCGCGGGGAGCGGCAAGGTGACGCGCCGCGCCTACCATCCGGCCGAGCGGCGGATCGTGGTGAACGGCGAGGGGCAGCGTTTCGAGGGGATCGAGCCGGAGGTCTGGGCGTACCGCGTGGGGGGCTATCAGGTGCTCGACCAGTGGCTGGCCGCCCGCACCGGTCGACCCCTGCGGCTGGCGGAGATCGAGGAGCTGCGGCGGATCGCGGCGGCGCTCCGGGAGACGATGCGAGTCGAGCGGCGGATCGAGGAGGTGGGGGGAGAACCAAGGACCTGAAGGACTGCAAAGACTTCAAGGACAGCAAAACAGCAAGAAATTCGTCTTTGCAGTCCCTGGAGTCTTTGCAGTCTTTTGTTTTACAGCCCCAGTCTCTCCGACTCCGCCTGCAGCGCCTTGATCACGTTCTCGATGTGCTCGTCGAGGGGGATGCCCAGCTCCTCGGCGCTGGCGTAGACCTCTTCGCGGTGGACGCCGCGGGCGAACGCCTTCTCCTTGAGCCGCTTCTTGACCGAATGGAGGTCGACGTCGGCGAGCGACTTGCTGGGCTTGATGAGGGCCACGGCGGTCACGAAGCCGGCCAGCTCGTCGCAGGCATAGAGGGTCTTGGCCAGCCGGGTCTCCCGCGGCACGCCGCTGTAGGGGGCGTGGCCCATGATGGCCGTGCGCAGGATCTCGGGATAGCCCTTCTGGGTCAGGATCTCGTTGCCCCGGTAGGGGTGGTTCTCAGGGTCGGGCCAGCGCTCGTAGTCGAAGTCGTGCATCAGGCCGGTGATGCCCCAGAGCTCCTCGTCCTCGCCGTAGAGGCGGGCGTAGTGGCGCATCGCCGCTTCGACGGCCAGGGCGTGCTTGCGCAGGCCGTCCTTTTCCGTGCACTGGCAGAGGAGGTCCCAGGCCTCGTCGCGGCTGGGCAGGCGTTCGATATCGCGATCATTGCGGTCATCGGACATGGCGCGTAACTTACCAGAAGTAGCTACAATGGGGCCATGGCTGACGACCGCAAGCTGACCGTCCGTTGCCCCGACTGCGGGTCCGACCTGGTGATCGACGTCTCGACGGGCACCGTCCTCTCCCACCGCAAGGCCAAGCAGCCGCTCGCGGGCGGCAAGGACTTCGACTCCCTGCTCAAGGGGCTCGACGAGGACAAGTCCCGGGCCGAGGACGTGTTCCAGCGGGAAGTGGCCGCCCACAAAGACCGCGACCGCCTGCTCGAGGAGAGGTTCCGCGAGGCGATGCGCCGGGCCGAGGAAGACCCTGACAAGGGACCTCCCCCCCGGCCGTTCGACTTGGATTGATCCCACGAAGTGAGGCCGCGATTCAAGAATTTGTACAGCCCTGGGCGCTGTGGTAGAATCCGCCCCCGGCCTTGGTTTTCCCCCCGCTGTGGCCCGAGCTTCAACCCCGGTCTGTTGCCGCTCGCCGCGAGCCTGAAGGCTCGCTCCTGAATGATCGATAGAAGACCACGATAGAAGACCGAGACATGCCCGACGAGCCCTTCCCGGGGCTCGGAACAAAAGGAGTAGACCTTTGAGTCCATGGTGGATGCGCCCTACGGCTGAGGGCCAGGAAGAAGAAAACCGAAACAAGCCGAAGCAGGAAAATCAGGAACGGGAGAAGGCCGCGGCCGTCCCCATTCCCCTCCCCGAACCCGCCTTCGAGCCCGTCCTCGAGACCTCCCCGGAACCGGCGCCGCTGAACGAGGCGCCCGCCGAGGCGGCCCTCCAGCCCGACTGGTACCTCGAGCCCACGTCGCCTCCGCCCGCGCCGGTCTTCGCCGAGTCGGACACCTCGCTGCCCATTCCCATGGCGCTGCCTCCCGAGCCGTTTCCCGAGCTGACCTCCGAAGAGGCCCGCTTCGATGACGAGCCTTTCGAGGACGAGGACGGCGGCGCCGAGGAGTCGGAAGAGATCGAGGCCTCCGAGGGTGAGCGTGAGGACAAGGAAGGCGAGGACAAGGAAGGCGAGAGCAAGGCCGAGGGGCGCCGGCGGCGCTCGCGCGGCCGGCGGGGCGGCAAGCGCCGCGCCAACGGCAAGGCCGCTTCGCCTGCCACGGCCGAGCCCTCGGACGACGAGGAGGATGACGACGATCCCTTCGAGGCCGCTCACGAGGAGCCGGCCCCCGCGCCGGTCCCGAGCCCGCGGCGGATCGCTCCCGTCCACGCTCCCGCACAGTCCCACGCCGCCCCCGCGGCCGGTCCGCAGTACCGCGTGTCCTCCCGCGGCAGCGACAGCTACGTGATCTCGCAGAACGAGCTCGAGCCGATGACGCGGGAGATCATCATCTCCATTCCCGACCGCCAGCGGTCGGCGAGCGACGAGCGCAAGATCGCCCTGTTCTGCGACTTCGAGAACATCGCCCTCGGCGTGCGCGACTCCGATACCGGCAAGTTCGAGATCACCCTGGTGCTCGAGCGCCTGCTGGAGAAGGGCAAGATCATCGTCAAGAAGGCCTACGCCGACTGGGAGCGCTACTCCGACTACAAGCGCCCCTTCCACGAGGCCGCCATCGAGCTGATCGACATCCCGCAGAAGTTCTACTCGGGCAAGAACAGCGCCGACATCAAGATGGTGGTCGACGCCATGGACCTCTCCTACTCGAAGGAGCACCTCGACACCTTCGTGATCCTCTCGGGCGACAGCGACTTCTCGCCGCTGGTCTCGAAGCTCAAGGAGAACAACAAGTACGTCATCGGCATCGGCGTGAAGAACTCGTCCTCGAACCTGCTGGTCGACAACTGCGACGAGTTCATCTACTACGAGGACGTCTGGCGCGACGCCCAGAAGGGTCCCAAGCTCGACGGCCTGAACAAGAAGACGGCCGAGGCCTTCAGCCTGATGATCGAGTCCATCCAGGCCCTGATCCGCGAGAACAAGGACGTGCTCTGGGGCTCGATGATCAAGCAGACCATGCAGCGCAAGAAGCCCTCCTTCAACGAGGGCTACTACGGCTACAGCACCTTCTCCGAGCTGCTGGAGGACGCCGAGCGCAAGCAGATCATCAAGCTGAAGAAGGACCAGCGCTCCGGCACCTACATCGTCACCGGCTTCGCCAAGACCGGCGAGACGATGGCGCCCAGCGCCGGCCGGCGGTAGACGCGGCCCAACCCAGAAGCCCGGCGGCTCGCCGCCGGGCCCTCACTCCCCAACCCCTCTCTCCCGACCCCTCCCTCCCGCCCACACCGGGAGAGAGGGGCTTTAAGAAAGTTTTAACTAACCTCTCCCTCTTCTCCCGGTGTGGGCGCGGGAGGGAGGGGTCGGGAGAAGAGGGCCGGGGTGATGAGGGTTTTCTTGTTCCCGCCACCCACCTCGCCTGTCTCACTCCAAGATGACCACCGCAGCCCTCAACTTCCCCGTAGCTGGCCCAGCCTGTCCAGGCTCGGATATTCTGCGGGCATACCTTTCGAGGCCGCTCACCCTAATTGATCCCCTCATGGACCTGGACAGTCTCACCGACGAGGAGCTGATCGAGCGCGCGCGCGGCTCGGCCTCGGATGCCACCGAGGCCGATGCCTGCCTGGCCGTGCTCTACCGGCGGTACTACCCTAAGGTGGCCGGATGGTGCCTGCGCATCAACGGCGACCGGCAGGAGGCGGCGGACCTCGCCCAGGAGGTTTTCCTGCGGGTCCACGAGCGTCTCGGGTCCTTCCGCGGCGACAGCCGGTTCTCGACCTGGCTCTATACCGTGACGCGCAGCGTCGCCATCAACCGCGGCATCGCCGCCCGGCGCCGTCAGACGGACCCGCTGGACGAGGAGGGAGCGCCGGAGCCGGTGGAGCCCTCGCCGGGCGCGGACGAGATGGCGGAGAAGGGGGAGATCCTGGCGGCCTTCCGCGCGGCCATGGAGCGGGACCTGGAGCCCCTGGAGGCGAAGGTCCTCTATTTGCACTACGTGGACGGCGTCCCCCTCGCGGGCATCACCTCGATGCTCGGACTCGAGAACAAATCGGGCGCCAAGGCCTACATCGTGAGCGGCGGGCGGAAGCTGAAGCGCCGCTTCGGGCGCTGGCTGGCCCGCCAGTCCGCCGGAGGAACCCTGTGATGACCGCTCCGTATCCGTCGTCGTCCCTCGAGGATTGGCTCCGCGCCGCTTACGCGGGTGAAGAGGCCGGCTGTCCGCCGCCCGAGGCGTTCCTGGAAGCCGAGGCCGGCGACCGGACCCCGGCGGAGCGCCGGCGGCTGGACGAGCACGCGGACCGCTGCCCGGCCTGCGCCGCCGAGCGGGACCTCGCCCGGCTCTTCGACGCCGGCCCGGAGACCGCGCGCAGGGAGAACGTGGACTTCGTCGTCGGCCGCCTGGAGGCGGCCTCGCCGGTCCGGCGGGCGGCCGGACAGGTGGTGCCTTTCCCCGCCGCGCGCAAACCCGCGGCGCCCCGGCCCGTCCTCTGGCGGCTGGCCGCGGCCGTGGTGCTGGTCCTCGGCGGCGGGCTGCTGTTTCAGCTTTCGAGAACCGCGGCGCCCCCCCTGCCGGCCCCCGGAACGGGCAGCGTCATGCGCGGCGGCGAGGTGGAGGCGGTCTCTCCCGTGGGCGAGATCGCCGGGGTGCCGGCCGAGCTGAGGTGGCAGCCGCGGCTAGGGGCGAGCGCCTACCGGGTGCGCCTCTCCACGGTGGACGACACGGTGCTGTGGGAGGCGGCCGTTCCCGCGCCTCCCGCCCTCCTGCCCGCGGAGGTCGTCCGTCAGCTCAACCGCGCGGTCGTCTACACCTGGACCGTCGAAGCGCTCGACGCCTCGGGGGCGAGGATCGCCGCCTCGGAGCCGGTCCGTTTCCGGGCCCGGCCTGCTCCTTGAGGAAGACCGCGCGGCTGTAATGCTGTTGTAAGGAACGGGACGCTACAGTGGCTGAGGGCTGGTTCCGTCCTCGCCCGGGAGGTAACCGCAATGACACACCGATCTCGATTCCGCTTCGCCCTCGCCGCTCTGGCAGCCACGATCTTCCTGCTCCTCGGAGGCTCCGTCTTCGCCCGTGGGGGCGACGATGACGACGACGGCGGCAATAGCGGCGGTGGCGGCGGTGGCGGCGACAAGTCGATGGCCCTGCGGATCAACCCGGCGATCGCCGCGCCGGGCGGCATCGTGGCCGTCGTGCTGCGCACCTACGCACCGCGGCCGATCCGCCAGGGGCAGGCCACCGTCCGCGTGGTCCGCCGTCCTCCCCGGCAGAAGGCTCTCGGGCTCACTCTGGAAGAGCTCACGCAGCCGGTCCGTCCCCTGACCTTCCTGAGCGCCGTGGTCTACAGCCTGCGCAACGACTCGACGGCCCAGGGCACCCTCACGGGCCAGCCGGACAGCCAGGCGGCCCGGGTGCAGTTCCTGTCCCCCTCGGGCACCATCAACTCCTCCGACGGCCCGCTCGCCGTCTTCCGCTTCCGGCTCGACCCCTCGGTGAAGCCGGGTCAGGTGTTCGACCTGTCGCTCGATCCGGCCCTGACCGGTCTCACCGATGCGAGCGGCCGGCCCGTCACCCTGGAGCCCCGGGGCGCCACGCTGACGGTGCGCTCGCCCTCGGCACCGTTCCTCCTGGAGGCGGACGGCGACAAAGTCGAGCCGGGGGAAGTGGCCGAGCTGAGCGTGAACACCTCCGAGCCGTTCCTGGTCAGCGGCGGCAAGGTCACCCTGATCTGGAACGCCAAGGTGGCCGGCGGCAAGCCCACCGTCCGCCTGGACCCCCGGTACGGCAAGTCCACCTTCACGATCGACACCTCGAAGCCCGGCCGGCTGGTGGTGGACTTCAAGTCGCCCGACTCGTCCTTCAACACCGTGCCCGGATCGATCGTGTCCATCACGATGCCGATCGCGGCCTCGGCGACGATCGGCTCGACCTCGCAGCTCACGCTCGATCCCGCGGGGACGTGGCTGCTCAACCGCCGGGGGCGGAAGATCCCCGTGCGGCTGCAGAACGGGGCGATCGAAGTCCGATGATCCGCCAGCCTCACCGCTCCGGCGCTCCTCTTTCCGAGAGAGTGGAGGGAGAACGGCGTCTCGAGATCGTCAAGGCGAGGGCGGCCAGGCTCAGCGCTCCCGCGATCCAGATCATCCAGGGGATCTGCCGCGGCACCACCGCGGGCGCGTCCCCGATCAGCACGTACCCCGCCCAGAGCGACGGCCGGTTCCAGCGCGGATCGGCCCGCAGCCGTCTCTTCGCCTCCCGCAGCGCTTCGGCCGGCGGGAGGCCGCGGCCCAGCTCGTAATAGAGCTGCTCCATGAAGGCGGCGGTCTCGGCGTCGCCGACGTCCCACAGCGTGGCCACCACGGCCCGCGATCCCGCGGCCAGGAACGAGCCGGTGAGAGAGGCCAGGGCCTGGCCGTCCTCGCCGGTGCCGAGCGCCGTGCGGCAGGCCGCGAGCACGGTCAGATCGGAGCGGTCGTCGAGCCCGGCGATCTCCTGGGGAGAGAGGAGGCCGTCGTCGTCGCCCGACGCCGTGAGCAGGATCGCGGCGCCCCGTCCGGGCCGCTCGTCGATCACGGTATGAGTGGCGAGATGGACCACCCGGGCCCCCCGCGAGACCCCCTCGCGGAAGGCGCGCTCCGTGGCCCGCTCGCCGGTGATCTCGAGGCTCGGGCCGCCCAGGAGACGGGCGACCGAGCCGATCTCCCGGGCCGCGGCGGGCAGCGGCGCGAGGCCGAAGCGCTCGACGAGCAGCTCGCGCGGGGAAGGCGGTCCGCCGAGGCGGGCCAACCGGGGATCGCCGATGCCCAGCAGGCGGACGGCAGCGGGCCGCTCCGGACCGCCGAGCCCGGCCAGCGTCGAGGCGCTCGGCAGGTAGCTCACCGCCACCCGCTCCACCAGCGGCTGGCCGGGTGAGACGGGGTCTTCCAGCAGCTCGAACGGCAGGTAGCGGAGCGCTCCGTCGGGGGCGATCCAAAGGGGCGCATCGCCTCGGGGCAGAGGCCGGGCGGCGCCCAGGAGCACCCGCGAGAGGGCGGTCACGGCGGCGGGGCTTGGCGCCGAGCCCGCCGAGAGGTCGTGGTGGGCCCGGGCGACGGCGTCGAGGACCGGCCGGTAGGAGCCGAGGTCGTGGAACCGGACGCCGCCGGACCGGATGACCCAGAGATAGAGATTCGACTCCCCCAGGAAGTACTCCAGCACGGCGCCCTCTCCCGCCCGGGCTTTCAGGGCGGCGGCGCCCAGGGGCGTGGCTGGCTGGCGGCCGGGCCCGAGGGCGTCCAGCAGGTCGCGGGCCTTGGCGCGCTGAACGACCTCCAGGCCCTTTTCGCCCCAGCCGCGGCCCGGCTCTCGGAGCTCCAAAGCTCCCAGCGTCTCCACCGCGGCGGCATAGACGGCCCGCTTGTCGCCGAAGTATCCGGCCCGGCGTGGGCGCGCGATGCCGGCGCGCACCCGCTCGATCTCGGCGAGGGCGCTCTCGAAGTGCCCGAGGGCCCCGCGCAGGTCGCCGCGGGCGCGGGCGATCCGTCCCAGCCCCTCGCGGGCGGACCAGCGGCCCTCGGGCGATCCGCTCGCCTGCGAGATCGCGAGGCAGCGCCGGTAGACGGCCTCGGCCTCGCCCAGCCGCCCGCGTTCGAGCAGGAGCCGTCCAAGATAGAAGAGGTCCTGCACCTCCTCCGTGCGGTCGCCGCTCGCTTCCGCCAGCCGCAAAGCCTCGCGGTAGGCGGCCTCGGCTGGAGCTGTGCGCTCCAGGTTGAGGTGCTCGGCGAGCCCCAGGTTGAGGTAGGCGTTGGACAGTCCCGCCGTGTCGTCCGACCGCCGATAACCGTCGATCGCCTCACGGAAGTCTTCGACCGCCCGCACCGGGTCTCCCAGGTTGCGGTAGAGCACGCCGGTGTTGACCCGCAGGGAAGCGTACCGGGCCTCGTCCATCCCCTCGCTTTGGGCTAGAAGTCCCTTGTAAAGATCGAGGGCCTCCCGGTAGGCGCCCACCTTCTCCAGCACGACTCCGCGGTTCAGGCGGGCGATGGCGATCTGCTCCGCGGCCCAGGGCTCCCCCTGGCGGCGGGCTGCCAAGGCTTCCGCCTCGGTATGGAGAGCCAAGGCCGCCGAGTAGCGGCCGGTAGAGACGGCGAGAGCTCCGAGGTTGGACAGGTTGATGACCTGCGCTTCGGCATCGCCGAGCTTGCGGTTGAGCGCCAGCGCCTCGCGGAAGCTCCGCTTGGCCTCGTCCGGCTCGCCCAGCACTTCCAGCACCAGCCCCAGATTGTTGAGCGCCTGGCCGAGCGTCCCGGGGTCGCCGCCGGCCCGGAGCAGTCTCAGTGCCGCCCGGCAGTCGGGCAGCGCCGTCCGGTAGTCCTCGAGGTCCATGAGGATGGCGCAGGCATTGTTGAAGGCGGTCGCCGCGACCGCCGGGTCGGACGTTGCCGTGGCCTTGGCTACGGCGTGGTACTCCTGGAGGGCTTCCTGGAGCCGGCCGGACTCGTGGAGGTCGATGGCGAGGTCGATGGATTGGGCGGCGAGCGGTGGGGAGAGGGCGAGGAAAAGGGCCGAGAGGATCCGGGCCGCTCTACAATCCCTCCCGCGCTCCGTCAGAATTGATCGGGCCATGTCCTGGCAGCGTGCAGGACGGTCAGAATTTCTACGACTCCTCTTCGGACCCTATAGGGAACGATGAACGGCGTCCCGGCCACGATCAGCTCCCGGGTTTGGGGGACTCGGCCGGACCGGCCGAGCTCAGGTTGGCTCGATAGAAGAGTGACTGCTTCCCGAATACGCTCGACCATCCGGCGTGCCGCCTGGGGGCGATCTCGCGCGATGTACTCTGCAATGACGTCGAGTGCGCGCAGAGACCTCCGGGTCCACCTAACGCGCATTCGTCCACTTGGAAAAAACCTCAGCGACCTCCTGGTCAGTGGCGAACTCCCCAGCGTCGGCTTCCTGGAGCCCCTTTCGGATCTCCGTGATCTGCCACTCCTGCAACTCCACATAGGAGTTGATGGCATCCGTAACGAGGGCGGCTTCAGGACGCTCGGTGGTCCTGGACAGCGCTGCGAGCCGTTCCTTGACGGAGGCGGGAACGTCGACAGTCATTTTAGCGGTAGGCTCAGCCATAGCCAGGAAATGGTAGCACGCACCTTATCTTCAGGCAGTGAAGCCGGCAGTGAAACGTTCCGCCTCCCCATCCGTCTTCTCTTCTGGATGCTGACGGCTTTCGAGGACACCGCCCAGAGGTACCGGCGCCGGGTCTACTCGTTCGCCCGCTATCTTCTCTCCAATCGGGAGGAAGCGGAGGACGTGACCCAGGAGGTCCTGCTTCGTCTGTGGCGTCACCAGCAGGGGGTGGATGAGGAGCGCCTCGGGGCCTGGCTGCTGCGGGTCACCCGGAACGCCTGCTACGACCTGCTGCGCAAGCGGCGGTCGGAGGGACCGATGGCCGCCGGCTCCAGCCTCGACGACGACGAGGCGCGGGAGGTGGCGACGCTCGAGCCCGACCCGCAGTCCCGGGCGGAGGCCTCGGAGTTCCGGCGGCGGTTGCTGGCGGCGCTGTCGGACCTCGGCGAGCCGTACAAGAGCATCGTCATCCTGCGGGAGGTCCAGGGCCTCCCGCACCGCGAGATCGGGGAGGCCCTCGGCATCCCCGAGGTCACCGTGCGGGTCCATCTTCACCGGGGCCGGCGCAAGCTGCGGGAACGACTGAAGGAGACAGCGCAACCATGAACCGACACCCTCACGATCTGCCTTGCGAAGAGGCGCTGGACCTTCTCGAGCCCTATGTGGACGGCGACCTGCCAGCGGACGAGACCGCGCGGCTGCTCTCGCACCTGGAGCGCTGCGCTCCCTGCGCCGCCGAGCTCGAGCTGGCGGCGCGGATCCAGCGCGAGCTGCGGGCCCTGCCCGAGCTCGACTGCCCGCCGGAGGTGCTCGAAAGGGTCCAGCGCGCCGGCCGCGGCGAGGTCGTGCCTTTCGTGCCCCGGCCTCGCTCCATGGGTCTCCGGATCGCCGCGGCGGCGGCCATGCTGATTCTGGCCTTGGGCGGCGGGGCCCTGTTCTTCCAATCTCAACGGCCCCGTCAGCCGAGTCCCGAGGAGATCGCCCAGGCGACGGCGGAGGCGAAGCTCGCCCTCGCCTACATCGGCAGGGCGACCCGCCGGGCCGGCCAGGGCCTCCGGGACGACGTCTTCCAGAAGCGGCTGATCGCGCCCGCTACCCGAGGCGCCTCCCGATCGCTCGGAGAAATCCCGAGCCTGCGGCAAGACAAGGAGTTTTGACATGCGCAAGACCATCATCCTCGTAGTCATCCTGCTCGTCCTGGGCACCGCCGCCGGTCAGGCCCAGAAGCTGACCGACCAGCCCGGGTACGTGCCGCTCGAGCAGCTCGACCTTTTTCCCAAAGACAAGCTCAGCCTCGAGATCAATATCGAGGGGGCTTTGATGAGCCTGATCGCCGCGGGCGCGAAGAACGATCCGGAGTTCTCGTCTCTGATGGCGGGCCTGAAATCCATCACGGTCCAGGCCATCCCCCTCAAAGGCATGGACGAGGCCACGGTCCGCACCAAGATCGGCCGCACCGTCCGCTGGCTCGAGGACCGCGGCTGGAAGTCCACGATGCGGATGCGCGACAAGGGCGAGGAGGCCTACATCTATCTCAGGGAAGTGGACGGCAAGATCGCCGGGATGACCCTGCTCACCCTCGACCCGGGCCAGGAAGCCGTGGTGATCAACATCGTCGGCCGGATCGACCCGGCCCAGATCGGGCGCCTGAGCCAGAGGCTGAACCTGCCCCAGATCAAACATACGCCGGCTCCGGCCCCGCCGCCGGGCAAGAAACCCGAATAGGACAACTCTTTCCGAACGGAGGCGTGCCGTGAAGCGAACAGTCGTCTTTTTCCTTGCTGCCTTGTCCCTGTCCTCCCTCCTCACGGGCTGCGCCGGCGCGCCGTCCACCGAGATGGTGAGCTTCGAGATCCAGCGCCGCTTCCCCGAGGCCCGCTTCGAGCGCGAGGAGCATTTCCACATCGGCCGCGTCTCGATGAGCCTGCTGCGCGGGCTCGTGCGGATGGCCCCCGGCAAGGTCGATGGGCAGGCGTTCCTCAACCAGGTCCGCAGGATCGAGGTCTCCTCCTACAAGGTGAGCTCCCTGCCGGACCTCGACCGCATCCAGGGCGAGACCCGTTTCGAGTCCCAGCTCGCTCAGGCCGGCTGGTCCATGGCCATGCGCCAGCGGGAGGAGGGCTCGCGGGCCTGGATGTTCGTCCGCGGCGGCAAGAACGGCGGTCTGCGCAATCTCTTCGTCGTCACCCTGGAGCAGGACGAGCTGACGCTGGTGCGCATCGACGGCCGGCTGGACAAAGCCTTGGCGGCGGCCATCGCCGCCCATCCCAAGGATGCCATCCGCAAGGTGAAGGGAGAGAACGCGCAGGCGCCGGCCGGGTAGGAACGCTCGGCAGTGAGATCCTCCCTATGGCGCCACCTTACCTGTAGAGACGTTTCCAGGTCGTAACCACAACCGTTCCTTTGGGTCACCCCGACCGCGGAACGTCTCTTTCGGAGGGCATGCCGCTCCAGCCCAACGCCGGACGCCCTTGACGCCCTTGATGTCGGCTTGGTTCTGCCTCGCCTGGGACAGGCTTCACCGAAGCGGCATACTCTCCGAGAGACGTTCCGCGGTGGAGATAACCAAAGGAACAGTTGTGGTTACGACCTGGAACGTCTCTACGGACACGGTGTCGCGAGGCAGGAACCATCAATACTGGCGAGCCGGATCACACCTGCGGCCCGGCGCTCATCCCCGGATCGTCCCATTCCGGCCGGCGCCAGGAGTTTGCGCGGCCGGGTAGGGGTTCCAGCCCCGCCGCCTCCAGCCGCTCGCCGAGCAGCTCCAGGAAGCGGTGCTGTCCTTTCACCACGGCCAGATTCAGGAAGAGCTCGCGGCCCACGCCGTTCTTCTCGACCACGAAGCGGAGGGCTTCGGTGCCTGGACGCGGGTTGCAGGCGAGGATCCTCTCGAAGGGAACGCGGCGCGGGCGGAAAGTGTGGAGCGGCTGGTAGGAGAAGGACTCGCCATCCAGCGACACGGCCGCTTTGCCTCCCGTCCACCAGATCTTGATCAGGGTCACCCAGAAGAGCAGGCTGTAGGCGAACAGCACGCCGAAAGCCCGGCCCCAGTCGTCCCGGTCACCCGATTCGAGGGCGAAGACGAGGCTGCCGATCACCACCACGACCACGATTCCCCACACCAGGGCCCGCCGGCTGGTGCTTCTCACCCAAGGCCGGAAGGGAAAAGATGCCGTCGTATGTTTGTCGTTCCCTGTTTCCGTAACGCCTCCCCTGGCGCGTCCCACATTTCCGCAATAAACTTGGCGTCATGTCCCGCCGCAAGCCTGACGACCAGCTCGCCCTCTTCGACCTCGGACCGGAGCCCGTACCCGGACGCCAGGCCGTGGGGCCGGCGCCGCAGCCGGAGGAGGTCGAGGCGCTCGGCCGGGAGTTGCCGGGGGGAGTGTATCTCGGGGGCTCGACGTGGTCCTTCCCCGGATGGGCGGGGCTGGTCTACGACCGCCCCTATTCACAATCACGCCTGGCGCGGGAGGGGCTCGCGGCCTATGCCCGGCATCCATTGTTCAGGGGTGTCGGGGTCGACCGCACGCACTACGCGCCGGTCGAGGCGATGGAGCTGGCAGCATACCGGGAGGCAGTGCCCGACGATTTCCGCTTCCTGATCAAGGCCCATGAGGCCTGCACGCTGGCGCGTTTCCCCGACCACGCCCGCTACGGCTCTGCGCGTGGACAGGAGAACGCCCTTTTCCTGGATGCCAAGTACGCCACGGACCAGGTGGTCGCTCCGTTCGTCGAGGGGATGGGGGAGGGAGCCGGCGCTCTCCTCTTCCAGTTCGCCCCCCAGAGCCTGGGGTCTCCCGCGTGGTTCGCCGAGCGGCTTGAGGCTTTCCTCGGCGCCCTGCCGCGCGGCCCCGTCTACGCCGTCGAGGTGCGCAACCGTGAGCTGGTGACGGCCGAGTACGGCGCCGCCCTCGCCGCCGTGGGCGCCTGCCACTGCCACAACGTCCACCCGCGCATGCCGGACATCCGTGCCCAGGCCCGCCTCGTTGGCTCGCACCGAGGGCCGATGACGGTGATCCGCTGGCTGCTGGGACCGGGCATGACCTACGAGGAAGCCGGCCGGCGCTACGCGCCTTTTAACCGGATGGCCGCTCCCGACACTGCCAATCGCAGGGCCGTCGCCGACCTCGCCCGCGAAGCCGTCGCGGCAGGCCGCCCCTTCCTCTGCACGATCAACAACAACGCCGAGGGGTGCGCGCCGTTGTCGGCGGTGGAGCTGGCGAAAGAGATCGAAAGGGACTGCAAGGACGACAAGGACAGCAAAGAGACCGAGCTCTCCTGATTCTTGTCGTCCTTGCAGTCGTTGAGGTCCTTGCAGTCCTTTCGGCTTCTATCTACGGCATCCGCACGGCCAGCGAGTTGCCGCTGGTAGCCGCGGCGGTGCTCCAGAAGGAGCCACGCAGGGCGGTGCGGTCGGCGGAAAGCTGCCAGGAGAAGCCGCCGTTGGTCGAGCGCTTCGCCCCCCGCTCCGTGAACTGAAGGGTTACCTTGCGGCCGTCCACCGTGCCGGTGACGGTGATGGGCGAGCGCGCCCCCGACGGCAGGGTGCGCCCGTTCTCGGACCACTTCTGGCCGCGGCCGACAAGGCGGTCCCCGTCCTGCTCGAGCTGGACCCGGTAGCCCAGGCGGAGGCCTTTGTAGTCCGCGTAGTTGGTGGACTGGATCGTGTTCGTCATCTCCCACCAGCCGGAGAGGTCTTCCGCGGCGGGGGCGGTCTCCTCCTCCTCGTGCTCCTCCTCGGGCTCGGCAATCTCCTCCTTCGGCTCATCCCGGCGCCTCGGGGGGGCATCCTCTTCTTCCCGGGCGCGCCGCTCTTCATCTAGCACGCGGGCGATCCGCGACTCCTCCCGATCTCTTTCCCGGTCACTCCGGTCACTCTCCCGATCGCCTCTCTTGTCCTCCGTGTCCCTCCTGGCTGCCCTTTCCCTAGCGGCGATCTCTCTCTCCCGGCGGTCGGCGGCCTCTTCGGCGCGGGCCAGCCGCTCGCGGCGCTCGCGAAGCTCGGCGAGCTTCTCCTCGTCGGCCTTTTTCTTCTTTTCCTCCGCCGCGATACGGGCAAGTTTTTCCTGCTGCTCCCGCTGGCGCTGCTCGGCGAGGCGGGCCTGCTTCTCGTCCTTCTCCTCGCGCGAGGCGCGCTCCTTCTCGGTCTCCTGCCGCTTCTCTTCCTTGGCGATGCGGGCGAGCTTTTCCTCCTCCTGCCGCCGTTCACGCTGCTCGGCAAGACGGGCCTGGTCTTCCTGCTTTTCCCGTTCCCGGGCGATCCGCTCGGCCTGCTGCCGCTCGCGGAGCTTCTGCTCTTCGTCCTCTCGGGCCTGGGCCAACTGGTCGGCCCGCTCGGCCCGGGCTTCCTCTGCGCGCTCGGCCATCAGTTGCTGAGCAGGGAACCCGTTGCGGGGCGGGTTTTCCCGGCCGGGGCAGAACGCCACCGGCTCCATGCCGTCGATGAACAGCTCGCGCGTACTGCTGTCGGAAGCGCAGGCCGGCTCCACGATCAACCCGGTCCCGGGGTCGATGGGGCGCTTGACCACTTCCTTCGGGGCCGTCCAGGGCCGCGGATTGGGACGCTTCTGGTAGACGCGGGCGAGCGTCCTGCCCCATACGGGAGCCGCGAGCTGTCCGCCGGTCGCGCTCTCCAGGATCGGCCGGGGGCGGTCGAAACCCATCCAGATACCCGCCACGATCTCCGGTGTATAACCGACGAACCAGGCGTCGGCACCGTCGTTGGTGGTGCCGGTCTTGCCGGCCGACGGGGCTTTAAGGCCGGTCTTCTGGACCAGGTTGCCCGTGCCGCGCACGAGCGCCTCGCGGAGGACGTCGGTCACCAGATAGGCCACGGCGGGATCGAGGACGCTGTGCCGCCGCGGCGTCGACGTCCAGAGCACCTTGCCCTCCTCGTCCTCCACCCGCAGGATCAGCCGGGGCTCGACGGCATCGCCCAGGTTGGCGAAGGCGGAATAGGCGGCGGTCAGCTCCAGCGGCGACACGGCCACGGCGCCGAGAGCGATCGAGGGCATGGGCGCGACCGGCTCGTCGAGCCCCGCCTGGCGGGCCAGCTTCGAGACCTCCCCGTATCCCACGGCGTCGGCCAGGCGCACGGTCGCCACGTTCTTCGAGCGGACCAGGGCGTCGCGCACCGTCACCCGCCCCTCGTAACGGCCGGAGAAGTTCTTCGGCGTCCAGAACCTGCCGTTCGGCATCTTCACGCGCAGGGGCTGATCGACGAGCGGCTGGCTGAGCGCCCAGCCCTGGGCCAGGGCCGCCGCGTAGACGAACGGTTTGAAGGCGCTCCCCGGCTGCCGGCGGGCCTGGACGACCCGGTCGAACTGCGAGTGCGAGTAGTCGCGGCCGCCCACCCACGCGAGCACGTCGCCGTCGCGCGCGTCGAGCATCACGGCCGCTCCCTGGAGATACGGCGTGCCATCCGCCGGCGGCTCGGAGGCGAGGGTGTACCGGCGCCCCTGGAAATCCCCCAGGTCGCCGCTTTCCACCCGCTTGAGCTGGTTTCGCAGCTCTTCCTCGGCGGCGCGCTGGGCGGCGGAGTCGAGCGTCGTCACGATCCGCACCGGCTGGCTGTAGAGCTCGGAGCCGAACCGCTCTTCGAGCTCGCGCCGCACCTGCTCGACGAAGTAGGGAGCGAGCCCGGACTCCACCCGCTCCTGCCGTGGCGCGGGGGCGAGGTCCAGGGCGGACCGGCGGGCGTCCAGAGCCATGAAGCGCGGCAGGAGCCGCTGCTCCTGCATCAGGGAGATCACCAGGTTGCGGCGCTCCAGGGCGGCCTGCGGGTGGCGCCGCGGGTCGTAGTGGCTGGGCGCCTTGGGCAGGGCCGCGAGCAGGGCGGCCTCCGCCAAGCCCAGCTCGCGGGCGGAGTGGCCGAAGTACTGGCGCGACGCCGCTTCGATGCCCCGGGCCCGATTGCCGAAGTAGATGTGGTTCAGGTAGAGCTCGAGGATCTCCTGCTTGGAGTATTGGCGCTCGATGTCCTGGGCGACCCGGATCTCCAGCAGCTTGCGCCGCGTCGTCTGCTCCTGGCCGGGGATGCTGTCCGGGAAGACGTTGCGGGCGAGCTGCATGGTGATGGTGCTGAACCCCTGGGCGTACTCGCCGGCCCGCATGTTGGCTAGAATCGCCCCGCCGACCCGGGGCCAGTCGATTCCGCCGTGCTCGTAGAAGCGTTTGTCCTCGACGGCGAGGAAGGCCTGGGCGACATGCGAGGGCAAGGAGGCGAGCGGCACGACCTCGCGCTCGGCGGGGGCGAGGTCGGCGAAGGCCTCGCCATGCCGGTCGAGCAGAATCGGGGCGCCGCCGGGCTGATAGACGGCCAGGCTCTCCACGTTCGGGCAGCGGTCGAAGAAGCAGCGGGACCACGAGAAGCCGAAGAAGAGCGCGACGCCGTAGAAGAGGGCGAGCAGGATGGCCAGCGGGCGCCGGGACTCCTCCCACCGTTGCCGCCAGAGCGCTCGCCGGTCTGCCCGCGGGTGTCCCGCCGTCGTTTCCATGACGACCCGGGAGATAGCAAGGGTCCTGCCAGACGAGTCTGACGCCTCCGGGTTCAGCTCTCCCTCTTCTCCTGGCGGACCGGAAGTGAGGCGGAGTGAAGAGGGCCGGGAATGGGGTATTGGGGCCCTTTTGCACGATATTCCCCGCGGGGAACGCGGCGCCGGCTGCCTCTCGCGCCGCATTCCCCATGGGGAATGAGGCGTTGGATACCCTTGCCGAGGCATTCCCCGTTCTTCATGTCGTGTTCCCCGCCCGTTGCGTCGCGTTCCCCATGGGGAATGGGGCGTTGGGCGCCTTTTGCACGGCATTCCCCGCGGGGAACGCGGCGTCGGCTGCTTCTCGCGCCGCATTCCCCATGGGGAATGAGGCGTTGGATGCCCTTGCCGAGGCATTCCCCGTTCTTCATGCCGTGTTCCCCGTCCGTCGCGTCGCGTTCCCCATGGGGAATGGGACGTTGGGCGCCTTTTGCACGGCATTCCCCGCGGGGAATGCCCAAGTGAGCCTGCGCGGCAGAACGTTGGTTCACCGTGAGATTTCCCGTCTCGAGACGCCGTAGCGGTAGAGACGGCCCATCCCCGTTACGACACCTTCCGCAGGCCACGGGGACGTCGGGCCGTCTCTTCGGAGGGCACGCCGCTCCCAGATCCCAGGCCTGGTCCGGTCAGGTCCATCCTATCTTCTCGACGATCGTGGCAGGGCGGCGGCATACTCTCCGAGAGAGACTCCGGCGTCTGCGAGCTGCTGCGGATCACGATCTCCTCGACGCGGGCCTCGGGCGGCAGGCGTAGAGCGAAACGCACCGTCTCGGCGACCGTGTCCGGCCGGAGGAACCACTCCTTGCCCGGGGCGCCGGGCGTCGAGCCGGCGAAGGAGGTGTCGGTGGCGCCGGGGCGCAGCTCCAGGACCCGCAGCTCGGGATTTTCCTGCTGGAGAGTGCGGGCGAGGGCCCGCAGGGCGAACTTGGAGGCGGTGTAGGGGCCGCCGGTGGGGAAGGTGCGGGTGGATACGTCCGAGGACACCATGAAGACCTGTCCAGAGGACGCCTTGAGCTGGGGTAGGAAGGCCGTGGTGACGGCCCACACGCCCTGGACGTTGACCCGGAACGTGCGCTCCATCTCCTCGGCAGAGAAATCCTCCAGCCGCTTGAAGATGCCGATGCCGGCGTTGTTGACCAGGGCGTCGACGCGTCCGAAGCGGGAGAGGACGGCGTCGCGGAAGGCGGCGACGCTCCCCGGATCTCCGACGTCGAGAGGATGGGCGAAGGCCGCGGGCAACCCCGCCGCCAGCCGCTCGATCCCCTCGCGGTCGCGGGCTCCCAGGGCCACGGCATACCCCTCCTCGGCGAGCACCCGCGCGAAGACGGCTCCCAGGCCGCGGGAGGCGCCGGTGACGATGGCGACTTTTCTCTCTTCCATACTCCTAGAATACTTCCATGCGAACCAAGGCGTTCTCCCTCGTCCCCCTCGCGGCCCTGGTGCTCGCCTGCGCCGGTGCGCCTCCCGCGGCTCCGCCGCCGCCAGCTCCGGCAGCCGCCACCGCCGAATCGGCCCCGGTTTCCCAGTGGGACCACGAATGGGCTCGGGGAGCCGTCTTCTACGAAGTCTTCGTGCGCAGCTTCTCCGATTCGGACGGCAACGGCATCGGCGATTTCCCCGGGCTCACGGCGAAGCTCGACTACCTGAAGGATCTGGGGGTGGATGCCCTCTGGCTGATGCCGGTGTTCGATTCGCCGAGCTACCACGGCTACGACACGGTCGATTACGAGAAGATCGAGCCCGATTATGGGACCTCGGAAGACTTCAATCAGTTTCTGGGGCAGGCGCACCGGCGGGGGATCCGCGTCATCGTCGACCTCGTGATGAACCACAGCAGCGCCCAGCACCCATGGTTCGTCGACTCCGCCTCCTCGCCCTCGTCCGCCCACCGCGACTGGTACGTGTGGCGGACGGAAAATCCGGGGTGGACGCAGCCCTTCGGATCCGGGCCCTCCTGGCACGAGAAGAACGGCGCGTTCTACTACGGCGTGTTCTGGTCCGGCATGCCGGACCTCAACTTCAGCACGCCGGCCGTCCGGCAGGAGATGGAGCGCCTGGCGAACCACTGGATCGGCCGCGGCGTCGACGGCTTCCGGCTTGACGCCACCCGGCACCTCTTCGCCAACGGCCCGGGCGACCTCCAGAACGACCAGCCCGAGACGCACGAGTTCCTCAAGGAATTCGCGGCCAGCGTTCGCCAGGGGCATCCCCAGGCCGTGCTGGTGGGCGAGAACTGGACGACCACGGAGAACATCGCCCGGTACTTCGGCTCCACCTCGGTGGTCAAGGGCGGCGACGAGCTGCCGATGAGCTTCAACTTCCCCCTGGCGGAGGAGATCCTCGGCGCCTTGAGCTCGGCGGAGGCCGCCGGCATCGGCACCAAGCTGGAGGAGATGGCCGAGCTCTATCCGCAAGGGGTCATCGACGCGCCGTTCCTCACCAATCACGACCATGCGCGGCTCGCCACCCAACTCGGCAACGACCCGGCGAAGATGAAGAGCGCCGCCGCCATCCTCCTCACCCTGCCCGGAGCGCCGTTCCTCTACTACGGCGAGGAGGTCGGTCTCCAGAACGGATCCGGCGACAGCGACGAGTTCAAGCGCACCCCGATGCCCTGGGACGCCTCGCCCGGCGGCGGCTTCACCACCGGCAAGCCCTGGTTCGGCTTCGCGCCGGGTCAGGAGACAGCGAACGTGGCCGCGGAGACGAGCGATCCCGGCTCGCTCCTCTCCCACTACCGCAGCCTGATCCGCCTGCGGAAAGCCTCGCCGGCCCTCAAGAGGGGGACGATCACTTTGCTCTCCCCAGGAAACCGGAGCACGCCCGTGCTGGCGTTCCTCCGCGAGACGCCTCAGGAGAGGGTGCTGGTGGTTCACAACGTGACGGCGGGTGAGGTGGCGGCGGGGCCGTACGACATGAAGGCGGGATCTTTGGAGCCGATTTTCGGTTCCGGGGCGGCGCCGGTGAAGGGTGCGGAGGGGTGGACGGTGCGGCTGCCGGCCGGGGGGAGCGGGGTGTGGCGGGTGCGGTAGGTGCCAGTACACTCCTTGAGCTCAGTTACCGACTGTAATGCGCACTTTAACCGTAAGACCAGATTTTTCCCTTTTTCTTACAGCTTCGATCGCAGGCTCGCCTCTACCTGATCGTCAACGTTATCGCGAGTGCATCGAACAAGTATAGTGAGGGATGGATGCAGACCTGCTATACTAGGTGAAAGGGAGGCACAACTCGGCATCAGATCTCCCTTAGAGTTGAAAGGTTCTTGTTAGGAGCGGCTCAGCGATGAGAGATCTCGGACAACTCGGAGAAAGCACGCTCACTGGTTGGGCGGCAGCGAGATCGATAACTGCACAGAGGGCAACCAACGACCGTAGCGGATGGGACTATCTCCTCGAATTTCCATCAAGATGTGACGACAAGTCTCCAGCCTCTCGAGATAGAGAGCCTGCATCCTTCTCTTGTCTGGTGCAAGTAAAGGCTACGAGTACGGGGAGATTGAATCGTCCAGTTAAATTGGTGAATTGGCATCGGCTGATTAAAAATCCGCTGCCTGCTTTTTTCTTAATCGTATCTGCCCCCGATTCGTCCGGAAATCCTGCGGATCGGCCTCCCTCCACTGGCCTTCTCTGCCCAACTTTGCCCAATTTGCACCTGAAATCGGGCGACTGGACACACCTCTCCCGAGCGTCGCCGTGGTCCGCGAGGAGAATAACGTCTAAGGACAGCCGCCACGTCCGGACCGCCTACCCAGTCGCGAACGGCAGGGCGGGCGAAAAGCTCCCGAGCCCTCGCCGAGGAGGTTTGGCCGAAAGCTCCGCCCGGCCAACTCGGCCGCCGCCTCAGCCACGAAGAAGAGGATGAGATTCTCGGCTATGGACCGGGAGAGCCGCTCTCACTTTGGGGACTGCCTGAGCTACGCTGCCGCCCGGCTCGCCGATCATCTCCTGCTCTTCGTCGGCGACGACTTCTCCCGAACGGATGTCGGAGTGGCCTGAGACCGTGCCCACGTTTTGGCAATGAGCCGTCGTCCGCGGACGATGCTCCGTCGTCGCGCCACGACGTTCTGCTGCTAGCGGCGATGTTCTGTATCCGGTGGCGACGACCTGTCGCCAGAGGCGACGGCGCATCGTACAGAGACGACGTTCCGCCGCTCTTGGCGACGGGCCGTCGCCAGTAGCGGCAGCTCGTCGCTAGTAGCGGCAGCCCGTCGCCAGTAGCGGCAGCCCGTCGCCAGTAGCGGCAGCTCGTCGCCAGTAGCGGCAGCTCGTCGCCAGTGGCGGCAGCTCGTCGCCAGTGGCGGCAGACCGTCATCTAGTTAGTCTCCCGGGCGCGGATGCCGCTCCGTTCCGTCTCTCCGTATCTGCCTCTCGCAACCCGTTCTCTTTTTCCGTAATATACCGGGCTTGGAGCGGGGCATGGACCCGCGGAGAGGAGATACGGAGTGGCGGAGCCCGGCCGGCAGATCTTTCCCGTCCTTTCGAGCCCACCCTTTGAGACCTGGCAGGTTGCCGCCGTCCCGATGCCCCTGTGGCTTCCCGCGGAGGGCGGGGGAAAGCCCGTCCGTGCCTGGATGGCGGTCTGCCTGAGCGTGGACTCGGATACCGCCCTCAGCTCCCAGGTCGTTCGGGAGAGTGAGGTCCCGTCCGATCTGGAGGAGCTGCTCTCCCTCGCGGGCCGGAAGTGGCGCACCCGGCCCGCCCGGGTCCAAGTGGCGGACCCGGCGCTGGCCGGAGTCCTGGAGGGCATCCTCGCCCCTCAGGGCATCCGGGTCGAGACGCTGGCCGAGCTGCCGCAACTGCGCGAGCTCCTGGCCCTTTTCGTCAGCGGCATGCCCCAGGACCTGCGGCCGGGCGCGCTCACGGGGGCCGGCGTGACGGTGGAGCGCCTGCGCGCTTACGCCCAGGCCGCCGCCGAACTCTACGACTCCCTCTGCTGGCGCCTCCTGACGGGAGACGACCTCATCCGGGTGGAAGCTCCGGAGATGGAGGAGGGGCTCCGCGTCCTGGGCATGAGCCGCCTCGGCGGAGGATCGTTGTCCAGCCTGGTGTTCTTTTCGGACAGCGTGGACACCGGGGCTCTGGAGGACGAGGTCGAGCGGTCGCTCTCCGTGGTGGGAGGGCTCTGGACGGTCCAGTTCGAGCCGTGCTGGAAGGCTCCTCCAGCCGACATGGAGATCTGGGAGCGGCACGGTTTTCCCTGGACCGGAGAAGGCCGGTGTCCCGTTGCCTGCTTCCTGGGCCGCGAGGGTATCGAGCGGCCGGACCGGCGCCGGCTGGCTTTTTTCGAGGGCCTGCTGGCCGCCCTGGCGGCGACCACGGAGGAGGATCTCGATTCCGGACGCTGGACGAAACGGGTCGCGACGGTCGAGGGCCCGGTCCGCTTCGTCCTCAGCCTGCCCGGGCTGCTGGTGCCGGAGGAGAGAGCGCTGGAAGAGGCGATGGATCCGTCCCTGGTCTGGCGGCTCACCGAACGGTCGATGCGGAGAATCCACAAGTTGCTGGCTGGCCGGCAGCTCGGGTCCCTGGAGGAGGCGAAAGAGGCTCTCGCCGCCCTGGCCCGGCAGGGAGAGGACTCCTGGCCCGCGCCGGAAACTCCCGAGGAAAGGGCCGAGGAGCTGCTCGACCGGGCCTACGCGGCCCGTGGCCGGCGGGCGGTGCTGCTGGCCCGCCAGGCCCTGGAGGTCTGGCCCGACTGCGCCGACGCCTACAACCTGCTCGCCAGCAAGGCTCCGGACCTGGAGTCCGCCTGCCGGCTCTTCCTGCAAGGAATGGCCGCCGCCGAGCGGGCGATGGGCCCCGAGACGTTCGAGGAGGCCGGGAGCTTCTGGGGTCTCGTCGAGACCCGGCCCTACATGCGGGCCCTCGAGGGGCTCGCGCACTCCCTCGTGGACCTGAACCGCTTCGAGGAAGCGGCCGAGCGCTTCCGGGAGATGCTGCGCCTGAACCCCGACGACCACCAGGGAGTGCGCGACCCCCTCGTGAACCTCCTGATCGCCATGGACCGGGACGCCGAGGCCGAGGCGCTGCTGGACCGCTTCGCGGAAGACGATTCGGCCGCGATGGCCTTCCCGCGCGCCCTGCTGGCGTTCCGCCGGGAGGGGGATTCCCTCGAATCCCGCCGTCATCTCAAGAAGGCCTTGCAGGCCAACCGCTTCGTTCCCGGCCTGCTGCTGGGCTCTCGCACGGCCGCGCTGCCTTCCGGGTACTACTCCCCCGGCAGCGAAGAGGAGGCCGGGATCTTTGTCGGCCTCTCCTTCGGCACCTGGAAGAGCACCCCGGGTGCCCTCGACTGGCTGCGGGAGCGCACCACGGCGTCGCGGCTCAAGACGAAGACGCGCCGGGCGTCAGCGCGGGGGAAGAAAAAGCGGCGCTGACAGCGCTGTCCCGCTTTGGAGCGGAGACGGCACCTTCAAGTCTTGAGAGGAAATATCGTAGCGCGACCTTCGATGAAGCTCGGACGCTGGCACCGCCCGAGCACTCTCTTCAACCGAAAAAGGAGAACCGATTCGTGAACACCCCTGAGCTCCCTTCTCACTCCGAAGCTACGGAGCGGAACCAGCCATTGGATTCGTCCGCCTTGAGCCGGCGCAGATTTCTCGGCGGAATTGGCGGCGCCGCCGCCGCCGCGGTTGCGACCAGCGTCGTCGGACTGGAGTCCGTGGCGAACGCGGCGGCCGCCCCTTCCCCCGACAATTTTGCGGCCGGGGCCGCCTCGGACGGACCGGGCCGGCTGCGGCGCAACCGCGGCTGGCAGGTCCGCAAGGACGCCGCCGACTTCTGGGTGAAGATCAAGCCGGGCGCCCATGCCACCAACGGCGACGAGGCCCGCTATCCGAACCGCATCGGCAGCTACTCGAAGGGCCTGCCGCACAACGCCTTCGGCGAGGTCGAGCCGGCGGCCTTCGAGAGCCTGGTCAAGGCCTGCACCACGGGCGATCCGGACGACTTCGAGGCCGTCATCATGGGCGGCACGAACAAGATGACGTCGCCGCAGGGCGGTCTCGCCTTCGACCTCGAGGGCGTGGACGCCATGGGCGTCTCGGTGCCCCCGCCGCCGGCCATCGCCTCGGCCGAGATGGCGAGCGAGGGCCTCGAGCACTACTGGATGAAGCTGCTGCTCGACGTCAACTTCCTTGATTACCACAACCATCCGGACGTCAAGACGGCCGGCGCCGAGCTCGACGGGTTCGGAAGCGAGTTCAAGGGCCCGAAGATCGGCGGCAAGGTGACGCCGCAGGCGCTCTTCCGCGACACCTTGCCGGGCACCCGGATCGGTCCCTACATCTCCCAGTTCATGTGGCTGGACACGCCGTACGGCGCGGAGTACGTCGAGCGCAAGATGCGGACCCTGCTGCCGGACACCAGCCATCTCACGGACTACGACAACTGGCTGGCCACGCAGAACGGCCACATCGTGGAGTCCGCCGCCAACGACTTCGATCCGGTCCGCCGCTACATCCGCAACGGCCGCGACCTTTCGCAGTGGGTGCACGTCGACGTCCTTCACCAGGCTTACTTCAACGCCTTCCTGATCATGGCCGCCAACGGCGTCCCGACCAACCCGGGCGACCCGTACCGCCACAGCAAGACCCAGATCGGCTTCACCACCTTCGGCGGGCCGCACTTTGCGGCGCTGATGACCGAGGTCGCCTCGCGCACCCTCAAGGCTTCCTGGCACAAGAAGTGGCAGGTCCACCGCCGGCTGCGCCAGGAAGCCTTCGGCGGTCTGGTGCACCATCAGAAGACCAGCAACCGGTATCCCGGCGTCCTCGACGCCCGGCTGCTGAGCTCGGAGGCGGTCGAGCGGGTGCACGACCAGTACGGCACCTATCTGATGCCGATCGCGTTCCCGGAGGGCAGCCCGACGCACCCGTCCTACACGGCGGGCCATGCCTCGGTGGCCGGCGCCTGCGTGACCATCCTCAAGGCGCTGTTCGACGAGAATCACGTGATCGAGAACCCGGTGGTGCCTACGCCGGACGGCCTGGCGCTGGAGCCCTACCACGGCCCCGCGCTCACGGTGCGCAACGAGCTCAACAAGCTGGCCTCCAACGTCGGCACCGGCCGCAACATCGCCGGCATGCACTGGCGCTCGGACTCCCTCGAGTCGATGCGCCTCGGCGAGAAGGTCGCCATCAGCATCCTGCGCGACCAGCGGAGCTGCTACAACGAGAAGTTCGACGGCTTCACCTTCACCAAGTTCGACGGCACGACGATCACCGTCTAAGCCTGACCGAGATCCGCCTGAACGCACGGCTCCCGAAAGGGGGCCGTGCCGCCTTTCCTTCTTCCTACGCTATAGTCGTGGAAATTCTTCGTGTGTCCCGTTTTGGGGCACGTCCCACACTGAGGGACATAGAAGCACTCTGTGGTGCCGCCGGAATGAAGAAGTTACCATCCCAAGTCGTGCCAGGACCTGGGGAGGCGACTATCCGGGGCGGATTCAGCGCGGCTATCTGTCAGCGCATCTGTGTGATGACTAGGGAACGCTCAATCAGGAGGAAGGTCGCATGTCGATTCACGAGAATGTTGGTCACGACAAGATTACGGATGTGAAGGGCGACGCGGATGCATCCGCCCTCAGCCGGCGCAAGTTCCTCGGCGGGCTCGGCGGCGCGGCCGCCGTGGCGGCGACGGGTGTGATCGGGCTGGAGCCCGCGGCGCACGCGGCGGCGGCCCCCTCCCTGGAGGACTTCACGGATCAGGCCGCCTCGGACGGCCCGGGACGGCTGAGGCGCAACGGCAGTTGGAAGGTCCGCAAGGACAGTGCCGACTTCTGGGTGAAGATCAGGCCGAACGCGCACGCCACCAACGGCGACGAAACCCGCTACGCCAACCGCATCGGCAACTTCTCGAAGGGCCTGCCGCACAACGCCTTCGGCGAGGTCGATCCGGCGGCTTACGACGGCCTGCTCAAGGCCTGCACGACGGGCGATCCGGATGATTTCGACGCGGTTACCCTGGCCGGCACGAACAAGCTGGTCTCCCCGCAGGGCGGCCTGGCCTTCGACCTCCAGGGCGCGGACGCCATGTCCCTCACGGTGCCGGCTCCGCCGGCCATCGCGTCGGCCGAGATGGCGAGCGAGATGGTCGAGCACTACTGGATGAAGGCTCTGCTCGACGTCAATTTCCTCGACTACCACAACCATCCGGACGTGGCAGCGGCCGGCGCCGAGCTCGACGCGTTCGGGGACGACTTCAAGGGCCCGAAGACTGGCGGACACGTCAGGCCGCAGACGCTCTTCCGCGACACCCTCCCGGGCGCCAAGGTCGGCCCGTACATCTCTCAGTTCATGTGGAAGGACACGCCGTTCGGCACCGAGTACGTCGAGCGCAGGCAGCGGACGCTGCTGCCGGACACCGACCACCTGGTCGACTACGACAACTGGCTGGCCGTGCAGAACGGGCACTTCCCGGAGTCTTCCGCCAATGACTTCGATCCGGTCCGCCGCTACATCCGCACCGGCCGCGACCTCGCGCAGTGGGTGCACATCGACGTCCTCTTCCAGGCCTATTTCAACGCGCTCCTGATCATGGCCTCCAGTGGTTTTCCGCCCAACCCGGGCAACCCCTACGTGGGCAACAAGACGCAGATCGGCTTCACCACTTTCGGCCCCCCGCACTTCGCGACGCTGCTGTGCGAGGTCTCCACGCGCGCCCTCAAGGCCACCTGGCACAAGAAGTGGCAGGTCAGCCGCCGGCTGCGTCCGGAAGCCTACGGCGGCCGGGTGCACAACCAGATCACCGCGAACCGGTACCCTGGCCTCCTCAATGAGAAGCTGCTCAATTCGGAGGCGGTCGCTCGGGTGCACGACAAGTACGGCACCTACCTGCTGCCTCAGGTCTTCCCGGAGGGCAGCCCGGTGCACCCGTCCTACACGGCGGGCCATGCCACGGTGGCCGGCGCCTGCGTGACGATCCTCAAGGCGCTGTTCGACGAAAACTACGTGATCCCGAACCCGGTAGTGCCGACGGCGGACGGCCTGGAGCTCGAGCCCTACCACGGCCCGGCTCTCACGGTGCGCGGCGAGCTCAACAAGCTGGCCTCCAACGTGGCCACTGGCCGCAACATCGCCGGCGTGCACTGGCGCTCGGACGCCCTGGAGTCGATGCTGCTGGGTGAGAAGGTCGCCATCAGCATCCTGCGCGACCAGCGCGGTTGCTACAACGAGAAGTTCGACGGCTTCACCTTCACCAAGTTCGACGGCTTGCCGATCACCGTCTAGCACCCCCTCTGCGTTCTTCCCCCACGGCCGTCCGGAGCGATCCGGGCGGCCTTTTTGTTTTTGGTTGCCCGCAAAAGCCAACCAGGTCCGAGCTGAAGCGGCTAGTTCGTCCTCTCCTCGAGCGGCCGGTGCCACGCCCGGCTGACGTACTCGGCCATCCGCCGGAACGTCGCCGCCTCCGCCCGCCGCTCCTCGACGGCCCGCCGCATCAGTAGCCACATGGCGAGGCCTTCCGTGTGCATCCCCCAATCCCTGAGGAGCGGAACGAATTCCTCCACCAGCTCCAAAGCCTCCTCGTGTTTTCCCCGCGCCACGTAGGTCTCCGCCAGATCGAGAGACAGCAGGGTCAGCTCGTGCGCATAGGCCGGCTCCTGGAGGTCGAACCACAGCCGCTTGAAGGTCTCCTCCGCTTCCGCGAGGTCCCCTAGGTTTCTGGCGATTTTTCCTTCCAGCCAGTGAAGGCGGGTGCGTGTCCAGGGGTCCTTGAACTGGGCATAAAGAGGCCGGGAGATCTCCAGCATGGCGAGCGCCTCGTGAGGGTGGCCCGCATCGTTGAGGAAAAAGGCTAAGTTGTGCCGTCCGCACCACTCCAGGAGGGGCTCACGGAGAGCGTCAATCAGAGCGAGCCCATCCTGCGCAAGCTCGATGCCCTTTTCGGGTTGTACAAAGCCAATCGTGGCAGATTGCTGGAGCAGAATGCGCCCCTCCAGGTGGGAGTCGTTCAAGCCGCGGTAGATCTCGGCGGCGCGGTCCAGGATCTCGACCGCCCGCTCAAAGCTTCCTAGATCCTTCTGCCAACTCGCCTGCAGAGAGAGCAGATGCGCCTCTTCCAGAGGATCGCCGGTGCCATGCGCCAGCTCCTCATGGGCGTGGCGAAAGGCGATTTCGGCTCCAGCGAAGTCGGAGCCCAGCCGCTTGGCGTTCCCGAGCGCCGCGAGCCCTCCGGCCCGGAAATCAGCGATCCGGGCGGCGCCGTAACGGGCCGGGTCCAACAACTCGACCACGGCCAGGGCAAGATGCGCGATCTCGGCGGCATGACCTGGAGCGTGGAATCCCATCTCCCGGCACTTCTCGAGGAGCCGGTCGTAGAGCCCCCAGGTGTGCATGCGGGGGTCCTTCCGGATCATCTCCAGCCGCCGTTCCTGGTCGTGCTTCTCCAGGGTATGCCAGAGTCCGATGCCGCGCAGACGCTCCCGGGCGAGCTCGGCCTGGACCTCATCGGCGGAGCCGAGCAGCCGCAGGAAGACGGAGTTGTAGCGCTCCCCGCCGTCCGGGTAGAGGGCGCTCTGGAAGTCCCCGTCTTGATAGATGTAGCCCTCCTCGGCCCCGATCTCGACGGCGACCCTCAGGCACTCCTCGCACCGCCGCATGAGGTGCCGGATGACCTCGTGCGTGTCCCGCCGCGACAGCTCCGACCGGAAGAACCGCTGCAACAGTTCCCTCGAAACGTGATTCTCTGCCATAGGCTTTTATCTCCTCCTGTAACAGTATAGTTGCCGCGGGGCCTCTTTTGGGGACAAAAAAGACGCCGGCAGAGTACCGGCGTTGAGGGGAAAGCAGGACGACGGAGCGCTGCTAGCCGTTAGGGTCCATGCTGGACCGGGAGTCGTTGTCGTCTGCCGGCGGCGCGGGCGGGGTGAGCCCGTTCGGGTCGGCGCTCGCCCGGCTCTTCTCGAAGAATCCGAAAACGGGCGCCAAACGTGCCCACAGGGCCGTCCAGACGCTCGCACGAGGCGCCGCTCTCTGGTGAGCCGGCAGCGCCGCCACGGGCAACGCCAGGACCAGCGCCAGCAGGAAGACGGCAACGGCTCGACAGGTGGCACGATGCATGGGTGCTCCTCTCCAGGGGCGCCAGTTCCGGCCGGCATGGCCGGACCGCACCCCCATACCTTCAAGGTAGCGGGTAGAGCGCACCCGTTGACGAGCTCGTGGGAAAAGAAGAGACAATCCCCGGTTGACGGCCCCCTCGACGCTGCGCTATGTAGCGAGGTGGATGTCGAACCTCTCCTCCCCTCACCATCGATTTTTTCGGGAGAACCCTATGCCACGACTGATGAGATCCGCCGCGATCGCCGCGGCCGTCCTCCTCTTCCCCTGGAACGCCTTCGCGGCCGCCCCCATGGACCCGGACCTGCTCGCCGGCCTCGAGGCACGGTCGATCGGCCCGGCCACCATGAGCGGCCGCGTGGCCGACATCGACGCCGTCGAGTCCAATCCCGACATCATGTACGTCGGCACGGGCACCGGCGGCGTCTGGAAGTCCGTCAACGGCGGCCTCACCTGGGATCCGATCTTCGACGACCAGCCGGTGGCCTCGATCGGCGCGGTCTCCGTGTTCCAGGCCAATCCCGATATCGTGTGGGTGGGCTCGGGCGAGGCCAACGTGCGCAACAGCGTGTCGATCGGCAACGGCGTCTACCGCTCGCTGGACGGCGGCAAGACCTGGAAGCACCTGGGGCTCGAGGAGACGGAGCGCATCCATCAGGTCGTGCTCCATCCCACCGATCCCAACGTCGCCTGGGTCGCGGCCCTGGGGCAGGCCTGGGGGGAGAACCCCGAGCGCGGCGTGTTCAAGACGCTGGACGGCGGCAAGACCTGGCGCAAGGTGCTGTACGTCGATCCGCGGACGGGCGCGGCGGACCTGATCGCCGATCCCGGCAATCCCAACAAGCTGTTTGCCGCCCTGTGGGACTACCGGCGTTGGCCCTGGTCGATGCGCTCGGGCGGCCCCGGCTCCGGCCTCTACGTGACCTACGACGGCGGCGAGACCTGGAAGCGCTTCACGGAGGACGACGGCCTGCCCAAGGGCGACCTGGGGCGGATCGGCCTCGCCATCTCGCGCTCGAACCCGAACATTGTCTATGCCCTGGTGGAGGCGGAGAAGAGCGCCCTGCTGCGCTCGGACGACGGCGGCGCCACCTGGAAGAAGGCCAACGAGGACCAGCGCACGGCGGAGCGGCCGTTCTACTACTCCGACATCGAGGTCGATCCCGCGTGGCCGAACCGCATCTACAACCTGACGGCGCGGCTCATGGTGTCGGACGACAGCGGCAAGACCTTCGACAACCTCGGCCGCTCGCGGGAGATCCACGGCGACTACCACGCGCTGTGGATCAATCCCCGCGATCCCAGCCACATGGTGGCGGGCGAGGACGGCGGCCTCGGCATCAGCCACGACCGGGGCGAGACCTGGCGGTTCGTGAGCAACCTGCCGCTCGGCCAGTTCTACCATGTGGCGGTCGACATGGACACGCCGTACAACGTCTACGGCGGCCTGCAGGACAACGGCTCCTGGCGGGGGCCGAGCGCGAGCTGGACGGGCGGCCTGCGCAACTCCGACTGGCAGGCGGTGGGCGGCGGCGACGGCTTCGATACGCGGCCCGATCCGGAGGACTCGATGGCGGGCTACTCGATGTCCCAGGGCGGCGAGCTGACCCGCTGGAACCTGCGCAACCGCGAGTCCGCGCCCATCAAGCCGCCCGAGCCGCCGCCCGGCAGCGGCCTGGAGCCGCTCCGCTTCAACTGGAACGCCGGCCTCGCCGTCGATCCCTTCACGCCGGGCACGATCTACTACGGCAGCCAGTACGTCCACAAGTCGACCGACCGGGGGGATAGCTGGACCATCATCAGCCCGGACCTGACGTCGGACAACCCCGAGTGGCAGCAGCAGGCGAAGAGCGGCGGCCTGACGCCGGACGTCACGGGCGCCGAGAGCTTCACCACCATCATTGCCATCGCCCCGAGCCCGAAGCAGCAGGGCGTGCTCTGGGTGGGCACGGACGACGGCCGGCTGCACGTGACGCGCGACGGCGGCAAGACCTGGACGAGCGTCGAGAAGAACGTCCCCGGCGTGCCGGCCAACACCTGGATCCCCCACATCCTGCCCTCGAAGCACGACGCCGGCTCGGCCTTCGTGGTGTTCGACAACCACCGGCGGTCGGACTTCAAGCCCTACGTCTACCGCACGGACGACTGGGGGAAGAGCTGGAAGAGCCTGGCCACCAAGGATCTGCGGGGCTACGCGCTGTCGATCGAGCAGGACCCGGCGGACCGGGACCTGCTGTTCCTGGGCACCGAGTTCGGCCTCTGGACGTCGTTCGACGGCGGCGCGCGGTGGCTGCCCTGGCGCCACGGCGTGCCGACGGTCTCGGTGATGGACCTGGCGATCCATCCGCGCGACCTCGACCTCGTCGTCGCCACCCACGGCCGGTCGCTCTACGTGATCGACGACATCACGCCCCTGCGGTCGGTCTCGGCGGAGACGCTCGCCGAGCCGCTGCACCTGTACCCGAGCCAGCCGGCGATGCTGATCCGCTCCCAGCGGGGCGGCGGCGTGCGCGGCGGCGGCGCCGGCGAGTTTCAGGGCGAGAACCGCCCGGTCGGCGCCCTGATCACCTTCTCGCTCAATACGCCGGGCCTGCCGCTGCCGGACGCCGGGAAGGAGCGGGAGCGCAAGGAGGCGGAGCGCGTGGCGGCCCGGGAGAAGCTCCAGCCCGCCACGCCGCGCACCGCCGGACCGCTCAAGGAGGATCCGCCGGCTCCCACGCCCCAGGCGGAAGCCGAGGCGGCCGGCGCCGACCGGAAGGACGACAAGGGGCCGCAGGTCGAGATCCGGATCACCGACCCCGCGGGCAAGGTGATCCGCACGTTCAAGAGGCCGGCGACGCTGGGCCTCAACCGGGTGGTGTGGAACCTGACCCGCGACCCCTTCCGCACGCCGCCCACGGACGCCCGGGGCCGGCCGCAGATGGAGGACCGGGGGCCCACGGTGCCGCCCGGCACCTACGGCGTGGCGGTGAAGCTCGGTGACCGCGAGGCCAAGGGAACGGTGCAGGTCGTGCCCGATCCGTACACCAAGACCTCGGAAGCGGACTGGCAGACCCGGGAGGCGGCCGTGCAAAGGGTGGGCGAGCTCCAGAACGCCCTGACGGACGCCATCGTCCGCATCGGCACGACCCGCAAGGACATCGACCTCGTGCTCGCCAAGCTGGACGCCCAGGACAAGGAGCGGACCCAGCAGGCGGGAGCCGATGCCGCGAAAAGCGGGGACAGCCGTGGGGACAGCCCGACCAAGGCCCTCCGCCAGTCCGCCCGCCAGCTCCAGAAGAAGCTCTCGGACGTCGAGAAACGGCTCTACGTGCCGCCGACCACCAAGGGCATCGTCGAGGACCTCACGGCCAGCTCCTGGATCGAGAGGGCGGCACGCGCCGTGTCCGCCACCTGGAGCGCGCCGACCGAGACGGCCAAGAGCTACGTGAGCCGGGCCGAGACCGAGACCCGGTCCGTTCTGGCCGACTTCAACAAGCTATACGCCGAGGACGTGCCGGCGTTCCGGCAGAAGGTGGCGGACGCCAAGGTGGATTTGCTGGGTGCGGCGGGGGCGATCGAGGTGAGGTAGGGGGGCTGGTCCTCTCTCTTGGCTCGCCGGGGGAGAGGACCCTCAATCCTTGGAGTCTGAGGACGCATCAAGAGGGGAGAAGTGGATCAGGTTTGAGGGCTCCCCTGCAATCCACACAGTTGTGCCCCAGGCGATCTGCTCGACGAATCTCCTGAAAATTCGCCGTGTTGGAAAAGCGGTCAAGTACTCGATCCGGACTTCCAGTTTGGCAGGCCCCCGAGCAAGCTCGCGAAGCTGATCGAGCCTGGCAGCATCGATGGGTCCAACAGAGGTCACGGCTTCGACGATGATAAGGAGTTGCTCCTCGGTATCGTACAGCACCACGTCAGGTAGGGATTCCTGGACGTCGATCGGGAGGTTCAGCCGGCGCATCAGAGCGCGGTCCTGGTATCCGAAGCGCGATGCCGTATCTCCGAGATAGAGGACGGATGGGTGCTTCAGGAACGCGGGCGCGAGGGTCTCGACCACATCTCTTTCGAGCTCGTTGTGGTCACCGGGGCCAAGGAGAAAGGACCGGTCGGGGGCTATCCGCACCTTGACGCCGTCCTTCTGCTGGCCTCGAATTCTCCGGGCACCCTTGCTGAGGCGCAGCTTCTGTAAAAGCCGATCCCGCTCAGGGCCCGCCCCTTCTTCGAGAAGCCGGGCAAGCTCGCCGTTCAGCCGGTAGAAGGTGTTCGGATCGTTCGTGGTGAGCGAATGCCGGACGACCCAACCGGCATCGATCAGCGGCCGCAGAGATGTCTTACGGTAAGATTCCCTGGTGTTCTCGGCGACTTTCCGTTTGAAATCCTCCCGGACGAAGTTGAGGATGTCATGGATACGCGCTCCATCAGCCAGGCAGGAGTGACCTCCCAGGAGCCCTTCCCGGGATCGCCGGTCCGCCAGGGCCAGGATCGTGAGGGCGGTCTGGTCTGAGAGGGTGCCTGAAGGAAAGCTCAGTTCCCGCAGCAGGTCTTTGACTTCCTCAATTGTCACTCAGGATCTCTCCGGAAAGGGTCTTCCTCAGAAAGCGCAGATCGCTACCGTTGATGCCATAGGCCCGCGCCACTCTTTCATTGAGATCTTGCTCGAGACCGTCCCGTGCTTCCGCCGCGGCATCCTCCAGCAGCTCTACCGTCTCTATGATCTCGGATTCGAACCTGCCCCTAGGAATCGGCAGGAGGTTGAGCTCGGTGGCGGATACCTGTGTGTTGCCGTTCATCGAACGAAAGAGGAACTCCACGACGTCCGAGGAGAGCAGGCCCAAGAGAAATCTCAGATCAACGAGAGCCTTGGAGGACACTTGTAAGACATTGAGGTGATTCTCGACGAAATATTTCCGATCAGGCAATCTGGCGAGGCCGGCAACGATGCGCCGGGCCTGTTCGTCGGCCGTCACGCGCTGCACCAGAAGGCTCGGTCCGTACGTTGCCAGGCGCTCCGTTTCGTGGGTTTCGGCAAGAAAGGCCGGCCGGCTTTCACCAGCGGCTCCGAAAGAGAAACGAAATCGCCCCACATCCGTTGCCCAGACGAGAGGCAGGGTGCCTTTGCCTCCCCCTTTCCGCAAGAAGGGTTTTACCCGATTCCAAACGATAGGGCCGGTTTTGGCCGGGCATCCCACGGCTGGGCCTCCCAGCAATGGGTGCCGGTCCACGATCTTGTCCAGAAGAGAATAGGTGCGCTCCTGGTCCGAGACGAACCAGACCGTCGTGCCATTGAGCCTTCTTGCGACCTGTGACGCCTTCGGCGATACATGGAGAGGGCCACCATTTTCCAGCTCCGAGTTCGAGCGGATGATGGCGGTCCGAACCTGCCGGTTCTCGCCTTCTCCGCAACCTCGCTTACGAAAGACCAGGATCATGGTCCCTTGCAGCACGCGGGAGAAGACGCGTTTGCGGTCCGCGAAAAGAGAGACCTCCTGCAAACACGTTCTCTCTTCGATCATCCGACGGAGGTTCTGGAAGTAGAGGCCGGAGAGCATGGAGCGGGGCACGATGAAGCCGAGCCTGCCCCCGGGCCGCAACATCTCGATCCCCGCATGCAGGAACATCCCATAAGCGTTGGGATGGCCATAAATGGAATCGGCGAAGGCACGGCGAAGCTCGAGAGGTATCCTGGCCAGTTTCCGATATGGAGGATTGCCGACCACGAAATCAAACGCCCCCCCGAACCGAATCTCAGGAGTCCGTGGATCGAGGAGCGCCGTTTCTCCAAGCTCGACAGCCAGGCTGGAGAGGGTGTCTCCCTCATGGATCGGCAACGGGTCCGGCAGGCGCCGAGGGTTGGCGCGCATCCAACTCAGCACCGCTGACGCGAGGAGGACGCTCAGGTTGAACCGGGCGTAGAGACAGGCGATCGGATCGACATCGATACCGACGAAGTGTTCCCGGACTTTGGGATACCACTCTTCAGTCGGCACTCGGGCCTCACGGAGAGAGGTCAGATACGTCCGGATGGCCTCGACCATGAACACCCCGGAACCACACGCGGGATCGCAGAGTGTCCTGGCCAGAAGATCCTTCGTGGGCCGATAGCCTGCAGCCTGCAGGATGTAGCGCGCGATTGGCCTTGGGGTCATGTACTGCCCCAGGCTTCGCCGGATCTCCTGAGGAACGAGGTGGAGGTAGTCGTGCGGTTCGAAGTCACTCTCCCCGCCAGAGGCCGTCTCAATCCCGGCAAGGCTGGGCCTCGCTTCGAAATCCAAGCCCTTCAAGCGGGTCAGACCGAGGAGTCGGCAGCTCAGCTCTTCGATCCGGGCCGCCCGCATTGAGATCCCAAGGCGCGAGCTGTCACGCTGGAGCTGCGCAAACAGCGCCTCTCCAAGGGCAGTTTCGAAAGGCTGCAGAGCCAAGGCGGACTGGGAGGTGGGCTTCATCAGCGCACTCGTATGAGTAAGATACCGGATCTCCTCATGAGGTTCCATGAGAGCACTATAGCGTAAACAGGGCGTATCTTCAGATCCGCACCACGATCTTCCCGAAGTGCTCCCCCGCCGCCATGTGCGCGAAGGCGGCCCCAGCCTCTGCCAGGGGAAAGACCCGATCGATCACCGGCCGGAGACGGTGGGCCGCGATGGCGCGGTTCATCGCCTCGAAGCTCTCGCGGTGGCCGACCAGGATGCCGTTGAGGCGGATCTTCTGCATGAAGACCTGGGTCAGGAGAAGCTCTGTCTTGGTGCCGGAGAGATTGCCGATCAGGCTGATCGTGCCGCCCATGCGCACGGCCTGCAGGGACTGCTGGAGGGTGCCGGCGCCGCCGACCTCGACGACGTGGTCGACGCCGGTGCCGCCGGTCAGCTCCTTGGCCCGCTTGCCCCACTCCGGCACCTCGCGGTAGTTGATCGTCTCGGCGGCGCCCATCCCGCGCACCCGCTCCAGCTTGTCGTCCCGGCTGGAGGTGGCGATCACCCGGGCGCCTAGAATGGTGGCGAGTTGGAGGGCGAAGAGGGAGACGCCGCCGGTGCCCTGGACGAGCACGGTGTCTCCGGCCGTCACCCCGCCTTCGGTCACCAGGGCGCTCCAGGCCGTGACGGCGGCGCAGGGCAGGGTCGCGGCTTCCTCGTCCGTGAGGTGATCGGGGACCTTCACGACTCCTTCCTGATCGAAGATGGCGAGCTCGGCGAGGGTGCCGTCGAGGGGGCCGCCCAGGGTCGAGCGCAGCCGGTCGCGGGTGGGGGTGCCGGCGATCCACTTCTGGGCGAAGATGCCGCAGACCCGGTCGCCCGGCTGGACGCGGGTCACTCCCTCGCCGACTTCCACCACCTCGCCGGCGCCGTCCGAGCCGGGGATCAGGGGCAGCTTCTGCTTCGGGTTGTACTTTCCCTCGGCCATCAGGAGATCGCGGTAGTTGAGCGAGGCGGCCCGCAGCCGCACCAGCACCTGTCCGGCGCCGGGGCGCGGATCGGGGCGCTCGACGAGGGCGAGGTTCTCCAGGCCGAAGCCGCCGCGGATCTCGAGGGCGCGCACGGCGTCAGGCCTCCAGGGCCTTGCGCATCTTCTCGACCAGCTCGCGGGCGGTCGATTCGGCGAGCTTGCCGGCGGCCCAGCCGATGCCGAGCCCCTGGCTGCCGAATTTCGGGATGATGTGGAAGTGCACGTGCATCACCACCTGGTGGGCCTCCGAGCCGTTGTTCTGGAGGATGTTGTAGGCGGTGGCGCCGGTCGCCCGCATCACCGCCCGGCAGAGCCGGGGCAGGACGCGCCCGATGGCCGCGGCCGCTTCGTCCGAGAGCAGGTGGAGCTGCGCCTTGCGCTCCTTGGGGATGACCAGCGTGTGCCCGTCCGAGAGCGGGCCGATGTCGAGGAAGGCGAAGACGTGGTCGTCCTCGTACACCTTCCAGGAGGGGATGTCCCCCGAGAGGATCTTGTCGAAGAGGGTGGGCTGGTGGTCGCTCATGGCGTCGTATTCTATAGACCATGGACCCACAACCTTCCTGGAGCGAATCCGACAGCAGCAACTTCATCGACTTCGGCCGCTTCTTCGTGCCCGACCGCGAGGAGCAGATCGCGGCCGTCCTGGACGTGATCCCGGACCCCGGCGATGGCCTTCTCGTGGATCTCTGCTGCGGCGAAGGTCTCCTCTCCCAGGCGCTGCTCGAGCGCTTCCCGCGCGCCCGGGTGCTCGCCCTGGACCTCTCACCTGCCATGCTGGAGCGCGCCCGAGCCCGTCTCGCGGCGCACGGGGACCGCTTCGCAACGCGGCGGTTCGACCTCGCGGACCGCTCCTGGCGACGCTTCCCCGAGCCGGTGCGCGCCTTCGTCAGCTCGCTCGCCATCCATCATCTCGACGGCGAGGGCAAGCGCGAGCTGTACCGGGATCTGGCCGCTGCCCTCGCTCCCGGGGGCGCCGCCGTGATCGCCGACCTCGTCGAGCCCGCGACCCCCGGCGCCCGCGCCCTCGCCGCGCGGTCCTGGGACGAAGCCGTGCGCCGCCGTGCCTTCGAGCTGGCCGGCCATCTCGGTCCCTATGAGGAGTTCCAACGCCAGCGCTGGAACCTCTACGCCGAGACCGAGCCGGACCCGATCGACCGCCCCTCGCCGCTCTTCGATCAGCTCCGCTGGCTCGCCGAGGCGGGCCTCGCCGGCGTCGACGTCTTCTGGATGAAGGCCGGCCACGCCGTCTTCGGCGGCGTCCGCGAGCGCTGAGCCAACGTGGCGCCGGCATGCCGGATCGGCGCTTCGCCGCTCGACGTGATTCTCTTTTTTACCAGCCGCGCGGCCCATCTTGAAAAAGAGGTGTGCGCCGTCGAAGAAACCTGGTCCGGATTGCGGCTCGTCTTCCGCTCGAAAGACCGGCCGTCAGGGTCCGGGCCAGGATCGGGGAAAGTTGGTCCCGGAATTGCAAATAAATCAGGCGTCGTGAAGGGAGCCGTATCCGCACCCGAGGGTCGTCGTTCCGCGCTTCGAGGCAGTCTGCTCGGCGCGGGGTGGCGGCGTGCCCATCGCCTGGCCGGGCTCAGCTCGGCGCTCGTTCCCGGGCCGCTGGTTCCAGCGCTGGTTCCAGGAGATCTACGCGAGGCGGCCGCTCCTCTTGACAGGGGTGAGAAGTCCGCTATTGTTAAAAGCGTGGACGCTACCGTGCCTCCCGACCAACCTCCGAGTACCGTGGACAGCCCCGAGCCCAGGGTCCTCCTGTGCGGGCTGTCGACCAATGGCTTCGCTTTCGAGCTTCACGCATCCCCAGCTTCAGAGCAGGCTTCCGTAACCAGTCCCGGTTGCGGTGTCACCCCTTCCGGGTTGACGTACTAGCCGATCATGAAAACGGAGCCCCCCGGGGCTTTCCCGCCGGATGATTCGATCCGGGTGGGTCGCCGGCATTGGCAGCCGGCCCTTACCCGCTCGACGTTTCAAGCCTTTACCCCGTATTCACGAAGGAGTAGAGAGATGAAGCAGGCGTTCGCCTCGGTTGCGATCGAGACCACCCGGCGTGAGGAGATCTGTGCGGTCCTCAACCAGCCCTATGATCCCGATCACTGGAACGATTGGCGCTGGCAGATGCGCCACCGCTTCACCCGGCTCGACCAGTTCGAAAAGCTGCTCGACCTGACCGAGTCCGAGAGGCGAGGGCTCTCCCTGGCCAGCGAGAAATTTTCCGTCGCCGTCACGCCGCAGTTCGCGGCGCTGATCGATCCGGACGATCCGAGCTGCCCGATCCGCCTGCAGGTCGTGCCGCAGGACAGCGAGCTGGTGGTGAGCCGGGGCGACATGACCGATCCTCTGGACGAGGACGGCGCCAGCGTCGTCGAAGGCCTGGTGCACCGCTACCCCGACCGGGTGCTCTTCCTGGTGCTCGACACCTGCGCCGCCTACTGCCGCTACTGCACGCGCAGCCGGCTGGTGAGCCAGGGCGAGCTCGAGCCGCTCGGCCGGCGCATCGAGGAGGCGCTGCTCTACCTCGAAGAGCACACCGAGGTGCGCGACGTCCTGCTTTCGGGCGGCGATCCGCTGCTGATGTCCGACGCCACGCTCGACAAGCTGCTCGGCCGGCTGCGGGCGATTCCCCATATCGAGTTCCTGCGCATCGGCACCCGCATCCCCGGCTTCCTGCCGCAGCGCATCACGCCGGAGCTGGTGGCCGTGCTGCGCAAGCACCGGGTCTGGCTCTCCCTCCATTTCTGCCACGCCAAGGAGCTGACGCCCGAGGTGGCGGAGGCCTGCGACCGGCTGGCGGACGGCGGCATCCCGCTCGGCTGCCAGACGGTGCTGCTCAGGGGAGTGAACGACTCGGCGCAGACGCTGCGCGACCTCTTCCACGGGCTGCTCAAGCTGCGCGTGCGGCCGTACTACCTCTACCAGTGCGATCCCGTGCTCGGCACCGGCCACCTGCGCACGTCGGTCGAGACGGGTCTCCACCTGATGGACGAGCTGCGCGGCCACACCACCGGCTACGCGGTGCCGACCTACGTCGTCGACGCTCCGGGCGGCGGCGGCAAGGTGCCGGTGCAGCGGCAGACGATCGCCGGCTACGAGGACGGGGTGGTGCACGTCCGCAACTGGGAGGGTAAGACGTACGCCTACGTCGATCCCGACGAGCGCCAGCGATGAGGCCGCTGCGGATCGGCCTCTGCTACGACCTCAAGTCGGACTACCTGGCCGCCGGCTTCGCCCCGGAGGACGTCATGGAGTTCGACGAGGAGGAGACGGTGGCCGCCCTCGCCGGGGCGATGGCGGAGATCGGCCATCGTCCCGAGCGGGTGGGGCGCGGCGTCGAGCTCGCCCGCCGGCTGGCCGCGGGCGAGCGCTGGGACCTGGTGTTCAACATCGCCGAGGGGGTGCGCGGCCGCTCGCGGGAGGCCCAGGTGCCGGCCCTCTGCGAGCTCTACGATCAGCCGTACACCTTCTCGGACCCTCTCACCTGCGCGCTGACGCTCGACAAGCCGCTGGCCAAGCGGCTGGTGCGTGACGGCGGCCTGCCGACGCCGCCGTTCGCGGTGGTCGACAGCCCGGAAGAGGCGGCGGCGGTGGACCTCGAGCCGCCGCTGTTCGTCAAGCCGGTGGCCGAGGGGAGCAGCAAGGGGGTGACGGGGCGCTCCCGCGTCGGCAGCCTCGGAGAGCTGCCGGCGGCCTGCGCCGAGCTGAAGCGGACGTTCCGCCAGCCGGTGCTGGTCGAGAGCTACCTGCCGGGGCGCGAGCTGACGGTGGGGATCGTGGGCAACGGCGACGGCGCGCGGGTGGTGGGGGTGATGGAGGTCACCTTCAAGGCCGGCACGGACGGCGACTACACGGCGATCAACAAGCAGGAGTTCGGAGACCGGGTGACCTACCGCCTCCTCGACGGCGAGCCGGTGGCCCAGCGGGCGCGCGAGATGGCCCTCGCGGCCTTCCGTCTGCTCTCCTGCCGGGACGTGGCGCGGGTCGACTTCCGCTGCGACGCCGCGGGCCAGCCCTCCTTCCTGGAGATCAACCCGCTGCCCGGCATCCATCCGACCTACTCGGACCTCCCCATCATGTCCACCCTGGCCGGGATCTCGTACCCCGAGCTGCTGGGCCGGATCATCGAGGCTTCGGCCCTGCGCTGGGGGCTGTGGAGCTGAACGGTACCTTCCGGGAAATTTCCCGGGCCGTCATCCTTCACAACCCCATCGGCGAGGGGGACGACCCCTCGGCCTCGGACGTCCTGGCGCAGGTCGAGCTGGTGGCCGCGGGACTGACGGCGCTGGGGATCGCCCACCAGGCCCTCGCCGTGCCGGACTGGCGGCCGTGGCTCGTCCTCTCCCCGGAGCCGGGGACGGTCGTCTTCAACCTCATGGAAGCGCCCGAGGGGGTGCCGCACGTCCACCCGGCCGCGGCGGCGGCCCTGGAGCTGATGAACGTTCCTTTCACCGGCTCTGCCGCCGGCGTCCTCTGGCTGACCACGGACAAGCTGGCCACCCGCGCCCTGCTGGCGGCCGAGGGCCTGCCGGTGGCGCCCGGCGGCCGGCTGGACCCGGCAGACCCGCGCATCCTCGACGAGGTTCCAGGACCGTGGCTCCTCAAGCCGGCCTGCGAGGACGCCTCGCTGGGGCTGGAGGGCGATCCCGTCTGCTCGACGCGCGAAGAGGCCCTTTCCCGCGCCCGGGCTCTCGCGGAGCGCTTCCCTGGTCAAAATGTCGTCGTGGAGACATATCTCACCGGCCGCGAGCTCAACGTCTCCTTGCTGGCGGGAGAAGCTCTGCCGGTCGCCGAGATCGTCTTCGAGGATTTCCCCGAGGGGATGTCCCGCGTCGTTGGCTACGAGGCCAAGTGGCGGGAGGACTCCTTCGCGTACATCCACACCGTGCGCAGGTTCCCCGAGGATCCTGCCGACGCCGGTGTCCTGGGGCGGGTTCGGGAGATCGCCCTCGCCGCCTGGCGGGTCTGCGGTCTGCGCGGCTACGCGCGGATTGATTTCCGGCTGGACGCGGAGGGCAATCCCTTCGTCCTGGAGGTTAACGCGAACCCTTGCCTCGCCGCCGACGCCGGGTTCATGGCCGCCGCCGCGAAGGCCGGACTGCGGCCGGCGGACGTCGTCGGCCGGATTCTGGCGGAGGCGCCAGAGAGGAAGAAACCGTGGGATTGAGTATTCGCCGCGGTCTCGATCCAGCCGACCGCGAGCCGGTCGAGGCGCTGATCCGCGCCACGGGCTTCTTCAACCCCGAAGAGATCGAGGTGGCCCTGGAACTGGTGGACGAGCGCTTGGCCGAAGGAGACGCCAGCCATTACCGCTTCCTGGTGGGGGAGTGGGACGGCCGGGTCGCGGGCTACGCCTGCTGGGGGCCGATCCCGGGAACGGTCGCCTCGGCGGACCTCTACTGGATCGTGGTCCATCCGGATTTTCAGGGGAAGAAGATCGGCGCCGCCCTGCTCCAGGCCGCCGAGGAGTGGATGGCGAGCGCCGGGCGCACCCGCGTCTACGTCGAGACCTCGACCCGGCCGCAATACCTGCCGACCCGGGCCTTCTACGGGGCCTGCGGCTACGGGCTGGCTGCGGAGCTGGCGGACTTCTATGCGCCGGGGGATGGCAAGGCGCTGTTTCTGAAGGTGTTGTGACGCGCGTGCGTTTGCCCGAGCGCTCGGCTACCGGGAGGACAGATCGTCCGGAGAAATACCCAGACCCTTGAGAATCGACCGAAGCGTACCGAGGGGGATGTCGCCTGCATGTCTGGGAATGACCGCCGACCGATTCTGGCTCGGGTTGTGCCAGACCTCATGGCTCCCCTTGCTCTGACGCATCAGTTCGCAACCAAGCCGCCGGAGGTGGCGGGTCAGCTCTCTATAGGTCAAGCAGGTACCAGAACCGGAACACGCCCTGGAGCGGTGACCGTCTCGATCCCGGGTGGTAGTGGCTGGTGGGTCTCGACCATCACCGCGATCAGGTCGTGCGCGACGTCGGGTGCCAGTTGGAGGACCTCTTGGAGACTGTCTGCCTGCACCACAAGTCCGGGAAGCTCCGGGCTCGTGCCGAGGTACGGACCCTCAGGCAGGTGCTCGACTTCTAAAGTGATTTTGTACATACCAGCTCATCTCCCACTTCATTCTATCAGCTCGCCGGCCCGAAAAAGGAGTGGATGACGCGGCCGGTTCGCCCCGCAGGCCGATTGTTTGACCTGCGGCGTGGCCGGTTCGCCCTGCTTCGTAGGACTCGACCGCCGGCCAGCGGACGGTTGGCAGCCTCCCGTAGGACTCCTACGGGGGGGTACTGACCGGGTCGCCTGGCCTCGTCAACCACCCGTTCCGGGCGTGGACGGTTGGCCCCGCGGGACCAACCGTCTGACCTGCCCAGCGGGCGTGTGGCCCCCCAGGGCACGAGGTTGCCCTGCGGGGCAGCCTACTCGCCCCGCAGGTCCACGGGTCGCCGGACCAGGTCGAACCGTCCGCGCCGGCTCGGTGGATGGAGGCAGAGCAGGTCAAGACTGCCGCTGCCCAGGGCGGAAGGGGCACGGGACAGGTCGAACCGTCCCCCTCTCGCCTTGACGAGGTGCTAGCTCGGCGAGCGGCGCGGGTCTTCCCCGTAGGTCGACTCGTACTCCATGTTGCCGTCCTTCTTGTGGACCTTCACCTGCCCGAGCTCGGCGGCCCGGGCGCGCTCCTTGGCGAACTCGACCGCCTCCTCCTTGGTGTCGAACTCCTTGCGGAACTCGGCGTTCTCCTGGGAGACCACCCACCTCTCGGCCGAAGAGTTGGGGACCACGTGATACACAAGCCTTTCCTTGGTGGACTGGGCCATGATTACATCCTCCTTGCGTCCAGAAGGTGGGGCAAGAAGTGTGCCACTTTCAGCCATTTCGTTGCGATCGGCACAACGCGTCCGGTCAGCACGTAGATCCGCTCTTTCTGCCGGGGCAGGCTCGCTAAGTCAGTCGATAAGCACACTAGTTCGTAGAAGCGAGTTTTTAGCGCGGGTTTTCCCGCATCGACTGATCCCGTAGGAGACCTCTGAAGGAGGTGCTGATTGGGTGAACATCGTTCCTTTCCGGGCCGCAACAAGATGGCGCTGCTGGCGATCGCGGTCACCCTCCTGGTGACACCGCTCGCCTACAGCGCTACGAAGCCCATCGCCGCTCATGCGGGTCTCGGCCAGAGCACCGGCGAAGCGCGTGCCGCTCATCTTCTTCGTCCCGCCCCTACCCGGTCAGGGGACGAACCCATCGCCTCCGTCGGCCATGGCGCGTTCTTTGACGGGAACGGCCGGCAGATCGTGCCGACGGTCGAGTTCATGGCCAAAGCGCAGGACTGGTACCGCAACCGGCTCGTCTCAGGGCTCAACGGCAAGCAGCAGGCCCAGTTCTCCTCCTTCGAACAGCGCTTGGTCAAGGGCCTCAACCCGGTCGGGCAGGCGGGGCTCATCATGAAGCAGCGCTCGCTCGACTGGCTGGTCGTGAATTCCCCGCGCATAGCGGCCGAGGGGCGCATGCAGTTGAAGCTGAACGCGCTGAAATTCCGGCTGAACTGGCAGCTTCCGCGCCATGGAGAAGCCAAGCATCTTTTGAACCTCGTACCCTTCGCGCTCGAGCCCAGGATCGACGCCAGGCTCAGGTCGCCGGAATTCAAAGTGGCTGGCGGCAACAAGCTGGCCACCACGAACAGCGGCGCGGCCTACGAAGCGGAGTGCATCGCGAACAGCGTGCCGATTCCGCCCTCGATCGGCGTCCTGGATCCTCTGGGCTTGACCGGCTGGAAGAGCCTGGGCTTCATCCCGACGTCCGAGCAGTTCATCGTCGGAACGCCGGCCGAAGTCCGGGTCTTCGAAAGCCCCGATGGCATGTGCATCGCCCTGCCGCGATACACGAGCGGGACCCTGACGACCGTAGCGCTGGACGGCGTGATCTGCTTGAGCCAGACGACCTCGAAGGTCTGCTTCTGGGACAACCAGATGAGCGGCAGCGGGTTCAGCTTTGCTTCCGGCACCCAGGTTCCCATCGGTGCTCCGAATCTGGGCGTCAATCCGGCCGGCCAGTACCAGGCCGGCGGCGCCGAGATCGAGTTCGGCAGCGGCGGCGTTTGCACGGACTGCCACGCGGGCGAGAACCCGTACATCATCCATCCGAACTCCAACCTCGGCACCGTCCTGATGGGCGACATCGACAACCCGCCGCTGAACCTGCCGACCTTCGGGCCCAACCGGTACGATCCGATCGTCGGCGCGACCTGGCCGCAGAACGCGCTCTCGATGACGGACCCGTACGTACCCCCGGCGTGCGTCGGCTGCCACACGCTCGGCGGCAGCGGCGGCAGATTCCCGCACCTCTCCCCGGATTTGCCTGACTATTGCGGAACCATCCTGGCCCAGGCCCTCACGGACACGATGCCGCTGGGCTCCCCGGGGAGCCAGGCGGGCACGCCGGCGGTCCTCGCCTTCCAGGCCTGGTGCGGCGTTCCGGCCAGTTCGGGCCCGTCGGACCGGGGTGACCCCCACCTCACCACCACCAACGGCATCAATTACGACTTCCAGGCCGCCGGCGAGTTCAAGACGCTGAAAAACTCCAGCACGGGATTCGAGCTGCAGACCCGGCAGACGCCGGTCACCACCACCTTCACGCCCGGCCCCAACGCCTGGACCGGCCTGGCGAGCTGCGTGAGCCTCAACACCGCCGCGGCCCTCCGTGTGGGGAGCCATCGGATCAGCTATCAGCCGAGCCCCGGCCAACCCGGCAAACCCGAACAGATGGAGCTGCGCATCGACGGCAAGCCGACCGTTCTGCCGACGAGCGGCAGCATCAACCTGGGAGGCAACAACCGGATCGCCAGGGCCGCCGCGGGCGGCGGCATCGACGTCAGGGTGGCGGATGGCACCCGCGTGATCATCACGCCCAACTACTGGTCTTCGCAAGGCTACTGGTATCTGGACGTCGAGGTGCTCAACACCCCGGCCCGCGAAGGCACCATCGGCCATATCCCCAACGGCCAGTGGCTGCCTCTCGCGCCGAACGGCTCGTCGTTCGGTCCGGCGCCGGGCAGCCTTGCCGCCCGCCACACCCTGCTCAACGCGACGTTCGCCAACGCCTGGCGGGTGACCAGCTCGACGAGCCTGTTCGACTATGCGGCGGGCACGTCGACGGCGACCTTCACCAACACCAACTGGCCGCCGCCTCCCGGCACGTCCTGCACGACGATCCCCGGTGGAGGATCTACCCGGGAGCCCGTGAGGCCGCTGGATGCCGAGACCGCCCGCAGAGTGTGCAGTCCGATTCAGGACCAGCGGGTCTTCGACAACTGCGTCTTCGACGTGATCGTGACGGGCAACGCGGCGATGGCGAACGGCTACATCACGACGCTGCAGTTGAGGAACACGCCGTAGCGCAGGTCCCACCTTGAAGACTTCGGGGGCCGGCGGGAATCCGGCCCCCGATGCTCAAATCCCCTTTCAAGTCCCGATCGGCACGACCTCCTGCCTTCTCCCGGCGGCAGGGCTCGCTACGGCAGCCGAGAGACACCTGATTCGTAGAAGCTAATTTTCGCGCGGGTTTTCCGTGCCTCGACTCATCCCGTAGGAGACCTCTGAAGGAGGTGCTGAGTGGGTGTAAATCGTTCCTGTCCGACCCGCAACCTGGCGCTGCTCGCGATCGCGGTCACCCTTCTGGTGACGCCGCTCGCCTACAGCGCCACGGGCAATGCGAAGCCCGCGGCCGTTGGCCCCATCGCCGCTCACGCGGGCCTCGGCCAACGCGCCGGCCAAGCGCGGGCGGCTCATCTTCTTCGTCCCTCCCCTGCCCGGTCGGGGGGAGAACCGATCTCCTCCGTTGGCCATGGCGGGTTCTTTGACGGGAACGGCCGGCAGATCGTGCCGACGTTCGAGTTCGTGTCCAAGGCCCAGAGCTGGTACCGCGGCCGGCTCGTCTCAGGGCTCAATGCCAAGAAGCTCGCCGAGCTCTCCGCCTTCGAACAGCGGCTGGCCAAGGGCCTCAACCCGGTAGGGCAGGCGAAGCTCGTCCTCCAGCAGCGTTCGCTCGATTGGCTGGTCGTGAATTCGCCCCGCATGGCGGCCGAGGGACGCATGCGGATGAAGCTGAATGCGCTGAAATACCGGCTGAGCTGGCGGCTTCCGCGCCGTGACGATCACAAGCAGCTCCAGAATCTCGTGCCCTTCAAGCTCGATTCCAGGATCGAAGCGCGGCTCAAGCGGCCGGAATTCAGTCCGATCGACAAGCTGATCACCACGAATAGCGGTGCGGCCTACGAAGCGGAGTGCATGGCGAACGGCGTGCCGATTCCGCCCTCGATCGGCGTCATGGATCCCCTCGGCCTGGCCGGGTGGAGAAGCCTGGGCTTCATCCCGCAGCTCGAGCAGTTCATCGAAGGAACGCCGGCCGAAGTCCGAGTCTTCGAAAGTCCCAACGGCATGTGCATCGCCCTGCCGCGGTACGTGGACGGGACCCTGGCGGACGTGAAGCTGGACGGAATCATTTGCTTGAGCCAGACGACCTCGAAGGTCTGCTTCTGGGACAACCAGATGGGCGGCAGCGGGTTCAACTTTCCTGCCGGCACCCAGATCCCCATCGGCGCTCCGGATCTGATGGTCAATGCGTCGGGCTGGTACCAGGCCGGCGGCGCCGAGCTGGAGTTCGGCAGCGGCGGAGTCTGCACCGACTGCCACGCGGGCGAGAACCCGTACATCATCCATCCGAGCTCCGACCTCGGCGGCGGCCTCCTGATGGGCGACTTGGACGACCCGCCGCTGAGTCTGCCGACCTTCGCGCCCAACCGGTACGATCCGATCGTCCCGGCCAGTTGGCCGCAGAACCAGTTGTCGCAGACGGACCCGTACGTACCCGGGGCCTGCGTAGGCTGCCACACGCTCGGCGGCTCCGGCGGCCGGTTCCCTCACCTGTCCCCGGCTTTGCCCGGCTATTGCGGAGCCGTCCTGAACAATGCCATCCTCAGCACGATGCCGCTGGGCTTTGGCCTGCCGGGAACCCTGGCGGGCACGATGCCGATCACCGACTTCCAGGCCTGGTGCGGCGTTCCGGCCACCTCAGGCCCGTCGGACCGGGGCGACCCCCACCTCACCACCACCAACGGCATCAATTACGACTTCCAGGCCGCCGGCGAGTTCCGGACGCTGAAGAACTCCAGCACGGGGTTCGAGCTGCAGACCCGGCAGACCCCGGTCACCACCACCTTCATGCCCGGCCCGAACGCCTGGACCGGTCTGGCGAGCTGCGTGAGCCTCAACACCGCCGCGGCCCTGCGCGTGGGCAGCCACCGGGTCAGCTATCAGCCGAGCCCCAGCACACCCGGCAAACCCGAGCAGATGGAGCTGCGCATCGACGGCAAGCTGACCGCCCTGCCGACGAACGGCAGCCTCAACCTGGGAGGCAACAACCGGATCGCCAGGGCCGCCGCGGGCGGCGGCATCGACGTCCGGGTGGACGATGGCACCCGGGTGATCATCACGCCCAACTACTGGAGCTCGCAAGGCTACTGGTACCTGGACGTCGAGGTGCTCAACACCCCGGCGCGCGAAGGCACGATGGGCCATATCCCCAACGGCAACTGGCTGCCCCTCAGGCCGAACGGCTCGTCGTTCGGTCCGGCGCCGGGCGGCCTTGCCGCCCGCCACACCCTGCTCAACGCGACGTTCGCCAACGCCTGGCGCGTGTCGAGCACGACGAGCCTGTTCGACTATGCGTCGGGCACGTCGACGGCGACCTTCACCAACCCCAATTGGCCGCCGCCGCCCGGCACGTCCTGCACGACGATCCCCGGTGGAGGATCTACCCGGGAGCCCGTGAGGCCGTTGGATGCCGAGACCGCCCGGAGAGTGTGCAGTCCGATTCAGGACCAGAGGGTCTTTGACAACTGCGTCTTCGACGTGATCGTGACGGGCAACGCGGCGATGGCGAACGGCTACATCACGACGCTGCAGTTGAGGAACACGCCGTAGCGCCGGTCCCACCTTGAAGAGTTAAAGGCTCGGGGGCCGGCGGGAATCCGGCCCCCTCCTAGCCCATAGTGTCGATCGGCACGACGTCCTCCCCGGCCAGCACGAACACCCGGTCTCCCCGCTTCGGCCGGACGGAGGCACCGCCCGTGAAGCCGCCGAAGGCCGGCAGAAGCCCCACCTTCTCCCCGAACAGGAAGCACGGGAAGCGCTCCCTCTGCCGTCCAGGGCCGGAGAGGGACACGGCAGGATGGATGTGCCCGGCCAGCACGTACCCGCCCGGCTCTTCCGCCGGATGATGGCGGAAGGCGAAGGGCGGCTCGATGCAGGGCTCGTCGCAGCAGTCGAAACGCCACTCGGGCGGCGGATCGCCCGCCCCGAGGTCGTGATTGCCGCGCACGAGCACGATCTCCAGGTCCGCATGGCGGTCCCTCCAGGACGAGATGGCCGCCAGGGTTGGAGCGGCCCGGCCGGACTTCGCGTGGAAGAAATCCCCCAGCAGGAGCAGACGTCTCGCGCCGGTCCTGCCGAGCGCCGCCGTCAGGCGGGACAGGGCCTCGGTCGTGGTGCCGCCGGGCATCGGGATGGCGGCGGCCCGGAACGCGGCGGCCTTACCGAGGTGGGCGTCGGCCACGATGAGAGTGCCGGTGCGCTCCCAGAGCAGGGCGCGCTCGGGGAGGAGGACGAGGGATTCACCCTGGAGATCGACGCACAGATTGCCCTTGATTGACACTATCAGTCCTGCGGGTTTCGACGCTCTCCGCCGTCAGCGATTGGGAATCTTCAAGAACGGGGTGACGTGCTGGAAGTCCTGCCGCAACGTCGACGTCCTCTTCGATCTCAGCCTTGCGAATGAACCAGTCGCGAGTCAGATTCAGTTTCATGGGATCCTCACTTTTCAAGAAACGCGATGGCCTGCTTGGAGTTCATTTCGAAGTAAGCCAGTCCTTGCTTCGCCAGATCATGCCCTGCATTGATCAGGCCATGCCCTTCATAAAATTTGTCGGCTTGAGGAAGCGAATGAAGCCCAATTCTTCCTGCGAAGCCCTCTTCCAGGCTCAAATGAATGGCTGCGGCGATCATTATGGTCCCGATGCCACCGAATAGAGGCTGCTCCGTCAACCCTCGCTGATTCCAGGGCGCCGTCTCAAGGTAGTCGATGTAGACGAGAGGCTTGCCCTTTTGGTCCGGCAGTAGCCAATAAACAAGACCCGTCCATCATCCGGCCGCCTTCTCCAGCCGGGCCTGCATGCGCTGGATGCGGTCGGCGAGCTTCTCGGAGCTGAGCTTGTCGCGCATGCGGGTCACCATCAGCGGGAAGCCGAGCGGGCTGGTCCTCTCCAGAGGGACCTCGCGGATCCGCGAGCCCGAGAGGCGGGCGAGGGTGCGGCCGAGGCGGCTGCGCTCGAGCTGCTGCTCCAGGACCTCGCGGTGGGCCTGATGGAGGAGGAGGTTGCCGGGGTCGTACTTGGCGAAGACCTCGTAGAAGAGGCCGCTCGACGCCTGGAGGTGGCGGGCGGGCTTGCGAGCCCCCGGGAAGCCCTGGAAGAGCAGGCCGGCCACGCGGGCGATGTCGCGGAACTGCCGCTTCGCCATCTCGGCCGCGTTGAGGCTGGCGGGGATGTCCTCGACCAGTCCGGCGGGGGAGAGGAGGCCCGCCGCCAGCGCCTCGCCGAGGGGAGCGGGGTCCGGCGAGAGGAGCTCGATGCCGTAGTCGTCCACGGCCAGGGTGAAGGTGATCGGCCGCAGCCGGGAGAGCCGCCAGGCGAGCAGCGCCGCCAGACCCTCGTGGACCAGCCGGCCCTCGAAGGGGTAGAGGAAGAGGTGGTGCCCTTCCCGGGATTTGAGCCGCTCGATCAGCAGCTCGTCCGCGGCGGGGATGGCGGACCACCGCGCCTGAAGCTCCAGGATCGGCCGCACGGCCGCCATCTCCGGCCCCTCGAAGCGGCCGTCCCGGGCCTCCTCCAGCAGGCTGCGGACGGAGGCGGCCAGCTCGGTCGAGAGCGGCATGCGGCCGCCCATCCAGCGGGGGATGGCGCCGCTCGCGCCGCGGGCCTTCTTCACGTAGGCGGTCATGCCGTCGACCCGCTCCAGGGCGAGCACGCGGCCGGCGAAGACGAAGCGGTCCCCCGGCCGCAGGCGGGCGATGAACGACTCCTCGACCGAGCCGAGCTTGCCGCCGGAGAGGTACTGGACGGCGACGGCGGCATCGCTGGTGATGGTGCCGATGGCCATCCGGTGCCGGCGCGCGATCGCCCGGTCGGGCACGGTGAAGCGGCCGTCCGCCTCGACCACCCGCCGGTACTCGGGATAGGCGGCGAGGGCCGGCCCGCCGCGGGTGACGAAATCGAGGGTCCAGTCCCATTCCTCGGGCGTCAGGTCCCGGTAGGCCCAGGCCGTGCGCACCTCCTCGAACAGCTCGGCGGAGTGGAAGCCGCCGCCCACGGCGACCGTCACCAGGTGCTGGGCGAGCACGTCGAGGGGTTTCTCCAGGGGCGTCCGCCCCTCGATGCGCCCGGCGTGGAGGGCCCGGCGGGCGGCGGCCACCTCCACCAGCTCGAAGGCGTTGGTGGGCACGCAGGTCACGCGGCTGAGCATGCCGGGCTGATGGCCGCTGCGGCCGGCGCGCTGGGCCAGGCGGGCGATCCCCTTGGGGCTCCCCACCTGCAGCACGCGGTCGACGGGCGCGAAGTCCACTCCGAGGTCGAGGCTGGAGGTGCAGACCACGCAGCGGAAGGTGCCCTCGCGCAGGCCGTTCTCCACGAAGTCCCGCACCTTGCGGTCGAGCGAGCCGTGGTGGAGGGCGATCTCGCCGGCCCAATCGGGGCGGGCCTCCAGGATCGCCTGGTACCAGATCTCCGTCTGCGAGCGGGTGTTGGTGAAGACGAGCGCCGTCCGTCCCTCCTCGACGGCGGCCACCGCCTGGGGGAGGAGGCGCAGGCCCAGGTGGCCCGCCCAGGGGAAGCGCTCGATCTTCTCCGGGATCAGGGAGTCGACGCGGATCTCCTTCGGGGCCACGCCGCGCACGAGCCGGCCCGAGCGGCCTGGACCCACCAGGGCAGCCAAAGCGGTGTCGAGGTTGCCGAGGGTGGCCGAGAGGCCCCAGGCGCGGAGGTCCGGCCGGAAGCGGCGCAGGCGGGCCAGGGCGAGCTCGGTCTGGGCGCCGCGCTTGCTCCCGATCAGCTCGTGCCACTCGTCCATCACGACCAGCCGGAGATCGGAGAACAGCTCGCGGGCGTCGGGGCGGGAGAGCAGGAGCGACAGGCTCTCGGGGGTGGTGACGAGGGCGGTGGGGAGCTTCTCCCGCTGGCGGTCGCGCACCGAGGCCGAGGTGTCGCCGGTGCGCCGCTCCAGGGTCCAGGGGATGCCGAGCGCCGCCATCGGCGCCCGCAGCGAGGCCTCGGTGTCGGCGGCCAGGGCCCGCAGCGGCGTCAGCCAGAGCACGCGCAAAGGCGGCGCGGCGGCCCGGCGGCGGAGCCGCAGGTCCCCTTCCGGGTGATCTTCCAGCCATTCCAGGAGGGGGGCCAGCCAGGCGGCGTAGGTTTTGCCCGTGCCGGTCGCGGCGTGGATCAGCCCGCTCTCGCCGGCCCGGTAGGCGCTCCAGACCTCGCGCTGGAAGTCGAACGGGGTCCATCCCCGGGCGGAGAACCAGGATTCCAGGCGGGCGAGGGCGGGCATCGCTTGGGATAACCAAGGGTTCCGGGGGCGTTAATCCCCTTGAGGGAACCAAGGACTGCAAGGACTGCAAGGACTGCAGGGACATCAAGGACTGCAAGAAAGAAGCTCTTGATGTCCTTGCGGTCTTTGCGGTCCTTGCAGTCTTTCAGGGCTTCGGCCGGGGCTTCCCGATTCCCAGCCAGTCCGCGACCCGGCCGGCGACCTCGGGGTTGCGCATTGTGCCGGCGCTCCCCGGGGCGATGCCGGCGCCCAGGGCCATGTAGATGGCCTGGACCTCCGGGTGGGTGTTGAGATAGCCGTGCTTGCCGAGGGTGTGCGCCGGCGCCGAGGGACGGCGGTCCGGGAGGTCCTGGAAGGAATAGCCCTCGCGGAGGAAGAGGACCAGGTCGCCGCTGTCGGGATGGGCGAGGCCGACCGCTGCCGCCTCCTCGCGGGTGAAGATCTTCTCTACCGGTTTCTCGCCGCCGACCGTCCAGCCGGCGAAGAGGGTGCGCAAAGTGGCGACGAGGTCCGTGCGGCCTGGGGCGGTATAGACCTGGAGCGCGCCGCCGGAGCCGATCGCGAAGGCGGCGGTTCCCTGCTCCTGGACATTGCCTCGTGGATCGAAGGCGAGGAGCCCCTCGTCCCGCAGAAAGGCATTGGCGTCGAGGGCGGTGTGGACCGGCATCATGCCGTGGTCGCTGACCACGGCGACCACGGTCGTGCTGAGATCGAGGGCCGCGAGCAGCCGGGCCAGCTCGCGGTCCACCGCCTGCCAGACCTGGAGGCGCGCCGCCGCGAGCTCATCCCGGCGTTCAGGGGTGAAGCCAGGCTGGCGCGGGTCCGTCAGGGTGAGCTGGTGCCCGGCCTCGTCGATCACCGGCACGTAGCCCATCATCAGGTCCCAGTCCGGACGCTTCACGGCGGCGATCAGGCTGTCGCCGAAGAAACGGGTGAAGCGGTCCGACTGCTGGCTCCAGGTCGCGAGGTCGATGCCCGGCTTGCCGGCCCAGGTATCGCTCAGACTGGCGTCGTCCGGCGGACCGGGCCAGGTGAGCCCCTGGGCGGCGAGGTCGGCGGCGAAGCCGGGCGGGTAGGCCTGGAGCGGGTAGAGGCCGGAGAAATAGAGGCGCGCGCTGGCCAGGCCCGGATCGAGCTCCAGGAGCTTGACCGGGCAGCCCGTGTCGCGCGCCTGGGCTCCGGCCGCGGGGACCGTCCGGCAAGGGACGTCCGCCCATTTCCCCACCGGCAGCGGCGGGCTCGCCGCCCCATCGGTCCCCGCCTGGAGGACCACGATGCCGTCGTAGTTGACGGTGCCGTCGTCCGTGCGGTCGACGGCCAGCAGATCGAACGCCTGGGTTCCGACCTGCGCCTGGGCCTTGAGCGCGGGAGAGCGGCTGGCAATATTTCGCACCTGAAACGGCTGCCAGCTCCCGCGCTCCAGCGTCACCAGCCGGGCCGGCCGCTCCGGGTCGTTGACGTAGATCATGCCCCAGTCGGCCCGCCGCCGCGGATCGGTGTCGTCGGCGCCCGGCCAGGTGGTGACTCCCACGCGCTTGCCCTGACGCTTCGCCGCCTCCCAGAGCGTCTCGGTGGCGATGGGCGCCGCGAAGCCGCTCACCGTCCTGGGGAAGGGGATGTCCGGCGGGTGGAAGTGGTTGCCCACGATCCCCGTCTGGCCGGGGGGATAGCCGGTCGCCAGGCTGATGTGGTTGACGGCCGTGAGCGAGGGATCGACCGGCACGAGCCGGTCGGCGACCTGCCCCTCGCGGAAGAAGCGCGCGAAGCCGCCCGCCGTCAGGGCCCCGGCCTCGTACAGCCGGTGGAGCTCCCCGGCGCCGGCGCCGTCCAGGCTCAGCAGGACGACCCGGCGCGGCGCCGCTCCAGGGGCGGCTGGAGCGGCTGGCGGCGGCGAGCTCCGGCAGGCGCAGAGGGCGAGGACGGCTGGGACGATCCAGCGGAGCCGGCGGGCGCGCATCAGATCAGAGCCGCCCGTCGATCCAGCAGCCGCCGAGCACCCGGGTCCCCTGGTAGAACACGGCGGCCTGGCCGGGGGCGACTCCGCGCTGGGGCTCGGCGAAATCGATCTCGACCCGGCCGTCTCCCAGCGGCCGGATGCGCGAGGCGACTCCCGGGTGGCGGGAGCGGATCTTGACGACGGCCTCGACCTCTCCCTCGGGGTCCGGGCCGATCCAGTGCAGGCGCTCGCCGCGCAGGCCGGGGGCCAGGAGCTCCCCTTCGCCACCGACCACGACGCGGTTCTCGCCGGGCTCGATGGCGAGCACGTAAAGGGGGCTCCGGGCGGCGAGGCCCAGGCCCCGGCGCTGGCCCACGGTGTAGCGGTAGTAGGGCTGGCCCGCTCCCAGCTCGCGGCCCGCCGTGTCCACCAGGACGGCCGGCTCCGCCAATATGGCGCCCGCGAAGCGCTCGGGATCGGCTGCCACCTGCTCCTCGACGAACTCGCGCACGCCGCCGGCGACGAAGCAGACCTCCATGCTCTCGCCCTTCTCCGCCACCACCAGGCCGGCCTCGCGGGCGAGCTCCCGCACCTCGCTCTTGGTCATCTCCCCGAGGGGGAAGAGAGAGGCCGCGAGCTGGCCGGCCGTCAGCTCGAAGAGGTAGTAGCTCTGGTCCTTGTCCGTGTCGACGGCGGTGTGCAGCTCGGGGCCGTCCGGGCCCTCGACGATGCGGGCGTAGTGGCCGGTCGCCACCCGGCCGGCGCCGAAGCTGCGCGCCCGCTCGAGCAGCAGGTCGAACTTGACCCAGGTGTTGCAGCGCACGCAGGGGCTGGGGGTGCGGCCGGCGAGGTAGTCGGAGACGAACGGGTCCACCACCTTCTGGCGGAACTCCCGGTCCATGCGCAGGGTGTAGTGGGGGATGCCCGCCTGCTGGGCCACCCGCCGGGCGTCCCCGAGGTCGAGGGCGCCGCAGCAGCGGCCGTTGGCCTCGACGCCCGAGTGGTCCCAGAGCAGCATGGAGAGGCCGACCACCGGCACGCCCTGCCGCGCCAGCAGCCAGGCGGTCACGGAGGAGTCGAGGCCGCCGCTCATGGCGACGGCGGTCAAATCGCCATGGGTCAGATCGGCCGTCATGCAACCTCCCGCGCGGCTGTCGGAGCAAGCCGGCGCAGGGCGGCCGCCTCGCGCTCCAGGGTGTCGAGGAAAGCGTCCACGTCCTGGAGCCGGTTGGTGATGCCGAAGCTCACCCGCAGGGAAGAGAGCGCCTCCTCCGGCGAAAGGCCCACCGCCAGCAGGGTCTTGCTCGGCTCGACGGCGCCCGAGGAGCAGGCCGAGCCGGTGGAGACGGCGAAGCCGGCGAGGTCGAGCCGGATCAGCAGCGCCTCCCCTTCGACGCCGGGAAAGGCCACGTGCGAGGTGTTGGGCAGCCGGGGCGAGGCCCGGCAGTGGAAGACCGCGTCCGGCATGCGGCGCGCGAGCTCCGCCTCGAAGCGGTCGCGCAGGGAGGCCAGGTGCGCCCCGCGGTCCGCCATCTCGTCCTTCGCGGCGGCGGCCGCCTCGCCCAGGCCGGCGATGGCGGGCACGTTCTCGGTGCCGGCCCGGCGCCGCCGCTCCTGGCTGCCGCCGACCAGCAGGGGGGAGAGCTCCGTTCCCTTGCGCACCCACACCGCCGCGGCGCCCAGGGGGCCGTTGAACTTGTGGGCGCCGAGCACCAGGTAGTCCACCCCCAGCTCGCGGGCGTCCACGGGGATCTTGCCCACCGCCTGCACGGCGTCGCAGAGCACGGGGATCCCCCGCTCGCGGCAGGCGGCGGCCACCTCGGCCACGGGCTGCAGGGTGCCCAGCTCGTTGTTGGCGAGCATCAGGCAGACGAGCCGCGTGTCCGGCCGCAGGGCGCTCAGGACGTCCGCCGCCGGCACCACGCCGTCCCCGGCGGGGGACACCCGCGTCACCTCCATGCCCCTTTTTTCAAGCCGCGCCGCGCCCTCGCGGATCGAGGGGTGTTCGATGGCGGACGTCACCAGGTGCCCCAGGTGTCCACGTTCACCGGCCTGGTCGGCAATATGGGCGAGCACGGCGTTGTTGGCTTCCGTGCCCGAGGCGGTGAGCACCACCTCCGGCGGCCGGACGCCCAGCAGCGCCGCCACCTTTTCCCGCGCCTCCTCGACGGCGTTGCGCGCCGCCTGCCCGAAGCTGTGGATCGAGGAGGGGTTGCCATGCCGCTCGCCGATCCACGGCAGCATGGCTGCGCGCACCCTGGGGTGCAGGGGCGTGGTGGCGTTGTGGTCCAGGTAGACAGAATCCATAAGGGATGTATTGTAACGCCCGGCACAGTTGTTGAATCCTCTGGTCGATCCCAGGGGCTCCTCCGTCTCTGCGTCTGAAGTTGACAGAAGGTGAAAGAATGCCTCGATTCCGTCCGCTGACGATCCTCTCCGTCCTCCTCGCCTCCCTGCTCCTGTCCACCGCCGCGCCGGCCGCCGCGGCCGCCAAGCCGAAGATCGACCGCAAAGCCAACAAGGCGGCGATCGAGAAGCTTCCCGAGACCTACCGCCAGTGGCTGACGGTGGTGGACCTGCTGATCACCGACGAGGAGCTCCAGACCTTCCTGGCCCTGGAGAAGGACTACCAGCGGGACGCCTTCATCAAGAGCTTCTGGGCGGCGCGCGACACCTACCGGTCCACGGCCCGCAACGAGTTCCAGGACCGCTGGGAGGCCAACGTCCAGCAGGCCCTCCAGGAGTTCGGCACGCTGGAGGACGAGCGCGCCCGCATCCTGCTGCTCAACGGCCCGCCGGGGGTCCGCATCCAGTCGCGCTGCGGCAGCATCCTCTGGCCCGTCGAGGTCTGGGCCTACGGCGGCAGCGACCGCATGCGCTCCGAGTTCATCGTGGTCTTCTTCCGCAAGTGGGGCGCCGGGCCGTTCCGGGTCTGGACGGCGGCCGACGGGCTGGGGGCCCTCTTCGCCGACGGCGCGGGGAACACGGGCGCGGTGGACCTCGGCACCGTCTCGAACGGCTGCAAGGACGGCGACCAGCTCGCCGGCGGCATCGCCTGGGTGCTCCGCCAGGGGCTGAACTACGACCTGCTCCAGCAGCGCATGACGGCGAAGCCGGACTCGCAGGCCGGCGAGTGGGTCTCCACCTTCAGCTCCTACTCGACCGACGTGCCCGAGGGGGCGGCGCTGCTGCCGGCCAAGATGACCGTCGATTTCCCCGGCCGCTACCAGAACCGCACGGTGGTGCAGGGGCTGGTCAGCGTGCCCTCGGGAGCCGCCGGCAAGGCCGCGCTCGGCGGCGCCAACACCTACAACCTGCTGATGAACGGCGAGGTGCTGCAGAACGGCCAGCTATTCGACAACTTCCGCTACAAGTTCGATTTCCCCGGCACCGCCGCGGCGGCCCCCGGCGACAGCCTGCCGATCGTCTTCCAGCGCTACCTGCGGCCGGGCGAGTACAAGATGATCGTCAAGCTGGAGGACCTCAACTCCGGCAAGGTCTTCCGGGAGGAGATGGCGCTCTCCGTGCCGTCCTCGGACCACGTGGCCCCGGCGCCGCCGCCCACCGATACGGACGAGGCCAGCGCCCGCCTGCTGACGGAGGCCAACGCCGCCATCTCCAACGGCGAGACGAGCCTCAAGCTGGTGCGCCCGTTTGGCGAGCTGCAGACCGGCATGCAGCGCTTCGACACCCTGACGACCGGCCCCAACATCCAGAAGGTCACCTTCTCCCTCGACGGCAAGCCGGTGTTCACCAAGAAGAACCCGCCCTACAGCGTCGAGCTCGACCTCGGCAACATCCCCCGCCCGCGCACCCTGGCCGCCAAGGCCTTCGACGCCGCCGGCGCCGAGGTGGCCACGGACGAGCTGCTGGTCAACTCGGCCGCCAACCGCTTCCAGGTGCGCCTGGAGGAGCCCTTGAAGGGCAAGCGCTACCAGGGCAGCCTGCTGGCCCGCGCCGTGACCCAGGTGCCGGACGGCCAGACGGTGGAGCGGGTGGAGCTCTTCCTCAACGAGACGCGGGTGGCGACGCTCTACCAGCCGCCCTACCAGCAGCCCATCGTGCTGCCCAAGGGCGAGGAGATCGCCTACGTGCGCGCCGTCGCCTTCCTGGTGGACGGCAACTCGACGGAGCACCTGGTCTTCGTCAACGCCCCCGAGGACCTGGCCGAGGTCAACATCAACTTCGTGGAGCTCTTCACCACGGTGCTCGACCGCCAGAACCGGCCGGTGGAGGGGCTGACGCAGAAGGACTTCGCGGTCACGGAGGACGGCACCAGGCAGGAGATCGCCCGCTTCGAGCGGGTGAGGGACCTGCCGATCCACGCCGCCGTGGCCCTCGACGTCTCGGCCTCCATGGACAAGAGCCTCGACAAGGCTCGCCAGGCCGCCCTCGAGTTCTTCCAGCGCACCATCCGGCCCAAGGACCGCGGGGCCGTGATCACCTTCAACGACCATCCGAACCTGACGGTGAAGTTCACCAACGACGTGCCGACCCTGGCCGGCGGCCTCGCCGGCCTCAAGGCCGAGCGCGGCACCTCTCTCTACGACAGCATCGTTTTCACCCTCTTCTACTTCACGGGCGTCAAGGGGCAGCGGGCCCTGGTGCTGATCTCGGACGGCAAGGACGAGGGGAGCCGCTTCACCTATGACGATGCCCTCGACTACGCCCGCCGGGCCGGGGTGACGATCTACAGCATCGGGTTGGGGGAGAGCCTCGACAAGCGCAAGCTCTCCCGCCTCGCCGAGGAGACCGGCGGGCGCTCGTTCTTCCTCAAGGGGGTGGAAGAGCTGCCGGGCATCTACGCCCAGGTGGAGCAGGAGCTGCGCTCGCAGTACCTGATCGCCTACCAGTCGACCAACACCAGCGGCGGCAGCACCTTCCGGGCCGTGGAGCTGAAGGTCGACAAGCCGGGGACGGAAGTGAAGACGATTCGAGGGTATTACCCATGAGGTATTACCCGTGAGGTATTACCCGTGAGAAGCGTGGCCCCTCCGGGGCGGGCCCTCACTCCCCAACCCCTCTCTCCCAGCCTCCCCCCCGCCGTCCGGGAGAGAGGGGCTTGAAGAGAACCCTTCAGACAAACCTCTCCCTCTTCTCCCGGCGGTGGACGGGAGGGAGGCTGGGAGAAGAGGGCCGGGGTGACGAGGGCCCCGGCCGGGGCGGGCTCATCCTTTTCCTCCTTGCCGTCCTCCTCCTCCCCCTACCCGCCCGCGCCTACCACCCCTACGACCGCAAGGCCGCGCCGGAGGAGCTCGCCGCCCTTGCCCGGCTGCCGGAGAAGTACCGGAGCTGGGTCGAGGAGGTGGACATCCTCCTCACCGAGGAGGAGCGGACGGTGTTCCTGGCCCTGGAGAAGGACTACCAGCGCGACGCCTTCGTCAAGCGGTTCTGGGAGGTGCGGGACCCGCTCCCGCGGACGGCCCGCAACGAGCGGCGGGAGCGCTGGGACACCGACGTGGCGCAGGCCCGCTCCCTGTTCGGCGACCTCAAGGACGGGCGCTCCCGCGTGCTCCTCCTCAACGGGCCTCCCGACGAGCGGGTCGAGTCCGGCTGCCCCCTGCTCCTGGTGCCCCTCGAGGTCTGGTTCTTTGGCCGCAGCGAACGCGTAGAGGACTCGTTCGCCGTCGTCCTCTACCGCAAGTGGGGCGCCGGCCCGTTCCGGGTCTGGCACCCGGCCGAGGAGATCGGCGCGCTCTTCGCCCAGAGCAGCGTCCTCCAGGAACGCGCCCCGACAGGCGTCGTTGGCGCCCGGGAAAAGCCGAGCGGGGGAGGCGGCGATACGCCGTCGCCGCGGGCGGGCGCCGACCTGGACCGGATCACCGGCTTCACCGACGGCTGCGGCGAATGGGAGCACGCCCGCAAGATCGCGGCCGGCATCGCCTGGGTCGCCTCGCAGGGGATGCGCTGGGAGTTCCTCGAGGCCAAGATCACCGGCCGGCCCGAGGGGACCGGCGGCGAGTGGGTGTCGACCTTCAACTCCTACTCGACCGACGTGCCCGAGGGCGCCGCGCCCCTGCCGGCCCGGCTCGACCTGTCCTTCCCGGGCCGCTTCCAGAGCCGCACCATGGTGATGGGCCTCGTGGCCGTGCCGGCGAGCGCCGCCGGCCAGGCGACCCTGGGCGACGCCCACTCGTACAACCTCCTCCTGACCGGCGAGGTGCTGCGCGGCGGCGAGCTGTTCGACAGCTTCCGCTACAAGTTCGACCTGCCAGGGAGCGAGGTTGGCGAGTCGCTTCCCCTGGCCTTCGAGCGTCCCCTGCGGCCGGGCGACTACACGCTCGTCCTCAAGCTGGAGGACGTCAACTCCGGCAAGGTCTTCCGCGAGGAGCGGGCGATCTCCGTGCCGCTGATGGAGACCGCCATTGCCCCTGCGATGGTGCGTTTGCCCCACCAGGGCGAGGATGCCGCCGACGCGGATACCGCCCGCGTGCTGGCCGAGGCCAACGCCGCCCTCAGGAGCGGCGAGACGACGATCAAGATCATGCCCACGGTGGGTCAGCTCCAGACCGGCATGCAGCGTTTCGACACCCTGTCGACGGGAGCGGGGATCGCCCGCGTCACCTTCCTGCTCGACGGCAAGCCGGTGCTGACCAAGAAGGCCCCGCCCTACAGCGTCGAGCTGGACCTGGGCTCCGTGCCCCGCACCCGGACGCTCGCCGTCGCCGCCTACGACGCGGCCGGCGCGACGCTCGCCTCCGACGAGATGCAGGTCAACGCCGCCGGCAACCGCTTCCGCGTCCGCCTGGCCGAGCCGCGGAAGGGGAAGCGCTACGAGTCGAGCCTGCTCGCCCGCGCCGAGGTCGAGGCCCCGGAGGGCGAGAGCGTCGAGCGGCTGGAGCTGTTCCTCAACGAGACGCGGATCGCGACGCTCTACCAGCCGCCGTACGTCCATCCCGTCATGCTGCCCCGGGGCGAGCCGATCGCCTACGTGCGGGCCGTGGCCTACCTCACGGACGGCAATTCGACCGAGAGCGTCGTCTTCGTCAACGCTCCGGACGAGCTGATGCAGGTCGACGTCGACCTGGTGGAGCTCTACACCACGGTGCTCGACCGCCAGGGCCGGCCCGTGACGTCGGGGCTGGAGGCGAAGGACTTCGCCGTGGCCGAGGACGGCGTCCGCCAGCAGATCGTGCGCTTCGAGCGGGTCACCGACCTGCCCATCCATGCCGCCGTGGCGATCGACGTCTCGGCCTCGATGGCGAAGAGCCTGGAGGCTGCGCAGGCCGCGGCCCTCCAGTTCCTCCAGGGGACGGTGCGGCCCAAGGACCGCGCCGCCGTGATCACCTTCAACGACCACCCCTCGCTGGCCGTCAAGTTCACCCGCGACCTCCGGACCCTGGCCGGCGGGCTGGCCGGCCTCAAGGCCGAGCGCGGCACGGCGCTCTACGACAGCCTGGTGTTCTCCTTCTACAACTTCAACGGCCTTAAGGGCCGGCGGGCCATCCTCCTGCTCTCGGACGGCAAGGACGAGGGGAGCCGCTTCACCTTCGAGGAGACGCTCGAGTTCGCGCGCCGCGCCGGGGTCGCCGTCTACGCCATCGGGCTGGGCGAAGGGGTGGAGAGGAGGAAGCTGGCCCGCTTCTCCGAGGAGACCGGCGGCCGCGCCTTCTTCCCCCGCGACGCCGGCGAGCTGGCCGGCATCTATGCCACCATCCAGGAGGAGCTGCGCTCGCAGTACCTGATCGCCTACCAGTCCACGACCACCCGCAACGATCCCGGCTTCCGCGTGGTGGACCTGAAGGTGGGCCGGTCCGGGATGGAGGCGAAGACGATGCGGGGGTATTACCCTTGAGGATCGTGAGGGGTGAGGTAGGATCGTCCACGATGCACCCGTACCGCTCTCTGCTGTCGTCCCTCCTCCTGGTCCTCGTCCTGCCGATTCTGGCGATCTCCGCCTCCGCCCAGGCGCCGCCGCCGGCGCCCGCGCCTGAAATTGCGGCCCGCTACGCCTCGTGGCTGGAGGAGGTGGCTCTGCTGATGAGCCCCAAGGAGAAGGCGGCCTTTCTGGCGCTCGGCAAGGACTACCAGCGCGATGCCTTCATCCGCCGCTTCTGGGAGGTGCGCGATCCGTTCCCCCAGACGGCCGTCAACGAGCTTCGGGAGCGCTGGGACCCGCGGGCGAAGCTGGCCCGCGAGCGCTTCGGCAAGCTGACGGACGACCGCGCCCGCATGGTGCTGTTCAACGGCGAGCCCGCCGAGGTCTTCCAGGGCCGCTGCGACGTCCTGCTGCCGGTCGAGCTCTGGAGCTACCCGGGCACGGAGCGCATCCGCGGCGACTTCACCCTCGCCTTCGTCTCCCGCGGCGGCTCGTCCAAGGGGCCATACCGGCTCTGGTCGCCCGCCGAGGGGGTCGAGTCGCTCCTGTCGATCGACCTGCGGACGCGGATCCAGGACCAGGGGCGGGGCTACGCCGCCATCGCCGAGCTGTGCCCGCGCGGCGAGGACATCGCCGCCCGTCTCGCCGAGGCCCTGGACTGGGGACGGGTCGAGACGGCCATGCAGCTCGTCCCCAAGGTGAGCGAAGAGTGGCTCTCCACCTTCGCCTCCTTCTCGACCGACGTGCCCGAGGGCGCCCAGAGCTTCCCCGCCCAGGTGGACCTCTCCTTCCCCAGTCGCTTCGGCAGCCGCACGGTGGTGCAGGCCCTGGTCTCCGTGCCGAAGGAGGCCGTCAGGCCTGAGCGGATCGAGGGCAGCTCGACGGCGAGCTACGCCTTCGTGGTGGACGGCGAGGTGCTCTACAAGGACGAGCTGTTCGAGCACTTCCGTTACCGGTTCGCCCTGCCCGAATCCCAGGTCGACTCCGGACGGATCCCCATCGTCTTCCAGCGCTACCTGCGGCCGGGGAGCTACTCTCTGGTGCTGAAGATCGAGGACACGGCCGGCAAGAGCTTCTTCCGCGAGCAGCGGCAGCTCGAGGTGCCGTCCGTGGAGATGGCGGCCGCGCCAGCGGTGACGGCGCCCACCGCTTCCGTCACTCCTCCTTCCGCCCTCGCCGAGGCCAACGCCGCCATCGGCTCCGAGGACCAGACGATCCGCATCCTGGCGCCTCCCCCCGGGCTGGTCACCGGCAAGCTGCGGGTGGAAGCGGCGGCCACTGGGAACGGCATCGCCAAGGTCAGCTTCGAGCTCGACGGCAAGCCCGTGCTGACCAAGAGCAAGCCGCCCTACAGCGTCGAGCTGAACCTGGGCCTCCAGCCGCGCATCCACAGCCTCAAGGCCCTCGCCCTCGACGGCTCCGGGGGCAAGCTGGCCGAGGACGAGATCCAGCTCAACGTCGGCCCCCACCGCTTCACCGTCCGTCTGGTGGAGCCCCAGGCCGGCAAGGCCTACCGCTCCAGCCTGCGCGCCGAGGCCCAGGTGGAGGTGCCCGAGGGGGAGAAGCTGGACCGGGTGGAGTTTTTCCTCAACGACGACCGGGTGGCGACCCTCTATCAGCCCCCGTTCACGCAGCCGATCCTGGTCCCGCAGGGCAGGGACGTCACCTACGTCCGCGCCGTCGGCTACCTCGCCGACGGCAACTCGTCCGAGGACCTGGTGCTGATCAACGCGCCGGAGTTCAGCCAGCGGCTGGACATCCAGTTCGTCGAGCTCTTCACCTCGGTGGTGGACGGCCGGGGGCGGCCGGTGGAGGGGCTCGGCAAGGAGGACTTCACCGTCCTCGAGGACGGCGCCCAGCAGGAGGTCCGGCGCTTCGAGCTGATGCGCGACGTGCCGATCTACGCCGGCATCCTCCTCGACACCTCGGCCTCGATGGGCGAAGGCGAGGGCGAGAAGCTCGAGGAGGCCGTGCGCGGCTCGCTGCGCTTCTTCCAGAAGGTGATCACGCCCAAGGACCGGGCGGCGGTGATCACCTTCAACGACCAGCCGAACCTGGCCGTGCGCTTCACCAGCCAGGAGCCGGTGCTGGCCGGCGGGCTCGCCGGCCTCACGGCCACCGGCAACACGGCCCTCTACGACAGCCTGATCTACGCCCTCTACTACTTCGGCGGAGTCAAGGGCAAGCGGGCGATCATCATCCTCTCGGACGGCGAGGACGAGGGGAGCCGCCACACCTTCAGCGACGCCCTGGAATACGCCCGGCGCAGCGGCGTCGCCATCTACACCGTGGGCATCGACATCTCCCAGCGCTCCGCCGACGTCCGCCTGAAGCTCTCCCGGCTCGCCGACGAGACGGGCGGGCGCTACTTCTTCATCGCGCGCGCCAGCGAGCTCGAGGGGATCTACGACACCATCCAGAAGGAGCTGCGCTCGCAGTACCTCCTCGCCTACCAGTCCTCCAAGGAGGGCGGCGACCGCGAGAAGTTCCGCACCATCGAGGTGAAGCTGGCGAAGCCGGGGCTGGAGGCGAAGACGCTGAGAGGGTACTACCCCTGACACCGCCCCTGCCCGCCCTCATCCTCGCCTCGGCCTCCCCGCGGCGCCGCGAGCTGCTCGGCGGCCTGGGGCTGCGCTTCACCATCCGGGCGGCGGACATCGACGAGTCCCCGCTGCCGGCAGAGGCCCCGGGCGACACCGTGCTGCGGCTGGCGATCGCCAAGGCGGCGGCCCAGGCCCATCCCGGCGAGCTGGTGCTGGCGGCCGACACGGTGGTGGTGATCGACGGCGAGCTGCTGGGCAAGCCCCGCGACCCCGCCGACGCCCGCCGCATGCTGGGCCGCATCGCCGGCCGCGAGCACACCGTGCTGACCGCCGTCGCCATTACTGAGCCCGGTCGGGACCGCCACGCCTCCGCCGTCGAGTCCTCCCGGGTGCGCATGGCCGCCCTCACGCCGGCGGAGATCGCCTGGTACGTGGAGACCGGCGAGCCCCTCGACAAGGCCGGCTCCTACGCCGTCCAGGGGATCGGGGCGCTGTTCGTGGAGGAGGTGTTCGGGAACTACACCAACGTGGTGGGGCTGCCGCTGCCGCTCACCTACCGGCTGTTCCGGCAGCTCGGGTACGAGCTGCTCGGGTTCAGGGCTTAGGGGGGCTTAGGGAAAAGGGACCGCAAGGACAACAAGGACTGCAGGGACATCAAGGATCCTGGGGGTTGGTGCTTTTCTTGAAGTCTTTGCAGTCCTTGGGGTCTTTGCAGTCCTTTGTTCAGCCGTTCAGCTCCCGTACTTGATCGGCTCTCCCAGCTTGTCCAGGGAGAAGTTCGCCATGATCTGGTGGCCGTTGAAGTCGAGGACCCGGAGGTCTTCCACCTCTTCGAGGTCCTTGGTGACGTTGTCGAAGGAGCTGGGGTAGCGCTCCCGGACGGCGTCGAGGGCCACCTCGTAGGCGATGAACTTGTCGATCCCCTTGTAGCGGAGCTTGCTCACCAGGCGCTCGTCGGTGAGCTCCGGGAAGGTGACGAGCATGAGGATGGGCCCGCTGCCCGTGAACACCAGGTAGGCACGCATCGTCGCTTTCGCCATCGTTTGTCTCCTAGGCAACGAAATAGGCGCTGGCGCGGATCTGGAGGCGGGCGCGCGACTCGAAGCCGCTGCCCACCACCGCGAAGGCGCTGGTGCTGCCGAGAATGGGCAGCACGATCCAGCCGTCGAAGCTCTCGCCGCCGGCGTAGGGCGGCACCACGGGCTCGATCTCGGCGATCTTGGTCCAGTGGTCCTCGTCGGGATCGAAGGAGGAGCGCAGCTCGACGTAAGCGCGGTCGAGGTCGATCGTGCGCTGTCCGGACGGGTGCCAGATCGAGAAGACGAAGCGCACCTCGTCGTAGGCGCTGGTGCCAAGGAAAGCCTTGCCGGCCACCAGCAGCGGGAAGGTGAAGGAACCCGCGGTGTCGGTGGCGAAGATCTCGGGCGTGGGGTCGAAGACCACCTGCCTGGGGGGTGTCGGGGTCGAGCTCATCATTCCTCCTCAGGGAGAGCGGTGCCGCGGGCAACTTCGAGGGCGCGTCCGATGCGCCGCCGGGACTCCGCTTCGTCGGGGCCGGCGCCGAGCAGCGGAGCGGCCATGCCGAAGGCGATGGCGCCCGCCCGGGCGTAGGCCGGGATCTCCTCGACGCCGAAGCCGCCGGCAGCCAGCATGGGGATGTCCCCCAGGGGCCCGCGGATGGTGGCGAGGTACGCCGCCCCACCCACGGGCGGCAGCGGATAGACCTTCACGAGATCGGCGCCCAGCTCGTGCGCCGCCACGATCTCCGAGCACGTGAGGGCGCCCATCACCAGGAACAGGCCGCCCTGACGGGCCTCCCGAGCCACGTCGGCGTCGACGTTGGGGGTGACCAGGAACTCGGCCCCCGACGCCACCGCCTCGCGGGCACGGGCTGCCGTGGTCGCCGTGCCCATGCCGTACCAGGGCGGTCCCTCCGGGCCGCGGGCCGCCAGCAGCTCGCGGAGCAGGCCGGACGCTCCCGGCACGCTGAAGGTGATCTCGATCAGCTCGACGCCCCCGGCGGCCAGCGCCCGGGCCTGAGCGGCGGCGGCCTCCAGGGTGGGGGTGCGCACCACCCCGATGACGGGTGAGCGGCGAAGGCTCAGAGCGACGCGGTCGCGAATTTGAACAGTGGTAGCCATTGCGGGGCCGGAGTCTATCATTCCCCTCCGCAAGGGGAAGTCGTCCATGAGGTTGCAAAGAATCCAGCCTCCGGGTGGGAAAGAGACCCCTTCCGAGTTATCATTGCCGGACGCGCAAGAGGGGAGCGCTTCTCAACGGGAAACGAACGGCAGATGGCAGTGTCCGATCAACCGGTAGGAAGAGAGTCGCTGGATCAGCTCCTGCGACGGCTTCGCCCGAGACTCAAGCAAGTCCTCGGGCGATACCGTATTCCGGCGCACGATGCCGAGGATCTGGTCCAGGAAGCTCTCATCTCGACGATCCAGAAGTGGGACGTCATCCAGGACCCTGAGGCCTGGCTGCTCGTGACCCTGCGCAACCGCTGTGTCGTCTACTGGCGCAAGCGGCGCAACAACCTGTACAACTCGGTCGACACCGCCATCCTCGAGCTGCTCTCCGAACCGGTCGCCGCGCCCCAGGAGAAGGCCGAGCTGCTGTGGGACCTGAACAACCTGCTCGAGGAGCTGCCGCCCCGCTGCCGCAAGCTCCTGCGGCTGCGCTACGGCCTCGGCTACGATTCCACCGAGGTGGCCGAGCGCATGGGCTATCACCCCTCGAGCGTGCGCAAGGTGGCCCGCCGCTGCATGGCGGCCCTGACCTACCAGATGGTCACCCGCGGCTTCACCAAGCTCCCCCTGCCCAAAGACGACGACGAGTCGGACGCGTAGGCGTCCTTAGCTCGCTACGCTTCGAAAGCGCCCCTCCGGGGCGGGCCCTCACTCCCCAACCCCTCTCTCCCCGCCTCCCTCCCACCGTCCGGGAGAGAGGGGCTCTAAGACTTTTTACGACCAACTTCTCCCTCTTCTCCCGGCGGCTCGGGAGGGAGGCGGGGAGAAGAGGGCCGGGGTGATGAGGGCCCCAACGCCCCTTCCGCCCGGCGGCAGATGCCGCGCAGGATCCGCACGTCCCGGCTCACCGGCGCGGCCCTCGCGGCGAGGCGGCGCAGATCGCGCAGCACTCCCTGGAAACTGTCGTCGCGGGCGAAGCCGATCCTCTGCAGCACGGCGGCGGCGTGGTCGAGGAGGCCGTCGATCTCGGCGGCGGTGGCGGGCGGCTCCTCGCCGGTGACCGTGGCGGGGGTCTCGCCCCGGGCCACGAACAGCTCGTAGGCGAGGATCAGCACCGCCTGGGACAGGTTGAGGGTGGGGTGGACGGGCGAGCAGGGGATGGTGACCACGGCGCTCGCCAGGGCCAGATCCTCGTTGGAGAGGCCGCCCACCTCGGAGCCGAAGACCAGGGCGGTCGGGGTGTCCGGCGGCTCCTCAAGGAGCCATCCCGGCAGCTCGCGGGGCGAGAGCACGGGGATGCCCAGGCTGCGGTCGCGGGTCGAGGTGGTGCCCACCACGCGGCGGAAGGGCGCCAGGGCCGTGCGCAGGTCGGGGACCCGGACGATGCCGTCGAGCACCGGCCGGGCGCCGACGCCGAAGGCCAGGGCGACGTGGCCGATCTCCGGCGCCGGCTCGACCAGGATCAGCCGGTCGAGCCCCATGTTGGCCATCGCCCGCGCCACCGAGCCGACGTTGCCCTGCTCGCGGGGATGGACGAGGACGACGGCGGGCGCCGGTCTTACGGGGGACTCCACGGCGGCCATCGGCAGCCGGCCTACCGGAACCCGCGGCGCAGCTCGCGCTTGAAGTCCTGGAAGGCCTCTTCGCCGTGGAGGCAGACCACCACCCGCTCCAGCTTGGTGCCGCCCTGGAGGAAGCGGTGGATCTCGGTGAGCATGATGCGGGCGGCGCGGCCGATGGGAAAGCCGAAGTTGCCGGTGGAGATGGCGGGCAGGGCGATCGACTTCAGCCCCCGGCGGTCGGCGAGCGCCAGGGCGGCGCGCACGGCCGCGGCCAGCTTCTTGTCCTCGTCGCCGTCGCCCATCCGCGGGCCGACGGCGTGGATCACCTGCCGGGCCTTGAGGTTGCCGGCCGCGGTCATCACCGCCGTCCCCACCGGCGTGCTGCCGATGCGGTTGCACTCCTCCTGGATGGACGGCCCGCCCTTGCTGCGGATGGCCCCGGCGACCCCCGTGCCGAGCTGGAGCTGCTCGTTGGCGGCGTTGACGATCGCGTCCACCTCGAGGTCGGTGATGTCGCCCTCGACCAGCTCGAGCTGGGTGCCATCCAGCGTTATCGTCACCTTGTTCTCGGCGCTTTTCTCAGTCATTTCAGTCATCTCTGCCATGAACCTCTCTCCATCATCATACCAATCCCATAGTGTAGACTCCTCGCCGCCATGTGGACGGAGCTGAAAAAGAGGCTGGCGGCCGAGCTGGCCGCGACGATCCAGGAGCGCTTCGGCGTCAGCCACGAGCCCCTCCTCGAGGTGCCGCCGCGCCGTGAGCTGGGCGACCTCTCCTCACCCGCCGGCATGCAGCTCGCGCGGGTGCTCAAGCGCAACCCGCGGGCCATCGCCGAGGAGCTGGCCGGGGCCTTGAAGCTGCCGGCCGAGGTGCGCGCCGTGCAGGTGCAGGGCGCCGGCTTCCTCAACTTCTTCCTCGACCGGCGGGCCTTCGCCGCCGCCCTGCTCGACGCCCCCCTGATCGGCGGCGCCCCGCGCGGCGGCAAGGTGGTCATCGAGCACACCAACATCAATCCCAACAAGGCGGCCCACATCGGGCACCTGCGCAACGCCGTGCTCGGCGACGTCCTCGGCCGCTCGCTCAAGAGCCTGGGCTTCCCGGTCGAGATCCAGAACTACATCGACGACACCGGCGTCCAGCTCGGCGACGTGGTGGTCGGCTTCATCGACCTGCGCGGCCTGTCCCTCGCCGACGTGGCGGCGATTCCCGAGCCGTTCGACTTCTACTGCTGGGACCTCTATGGGGAGGTCGGCCGCTGGTACGAGGGGGACGCGGAGCGGCTGCGGCTGCGCCGCGAGACCCTGCACGAGCTCGAGACGGGCCAGGGGGCGCGCGCCGAGATGGGCCGTCTGGTGGCCCGGCGGATCGTCTCCCGGCACCTGAAGACGATGAGCCGCCTCGACGTCTCCTACGACCTGCTCACCCGGGAGAGCGACATCCTGGGCCTCAACTTCTTCGAGATGGCCTTCGGCCGGCTCAAGGAGAGCGGCGCCGTGCGCCTCGAGAAGGACGGCAAGAACGCCGGCTGCTGGGTGATGCCCCTGTCGCAGTCCGAGGAGTTCGCCGGGCTCGAGGATCCCGACAAGGTGATCATCCGCTCCGACGGCACGGTGACCTACGTCGGCAAGGACATCGCCTACCAGCTCTGGAAGTTCGGCCTGCTGGGGCGCGATTTCGGCTACCGCTTCTGGCAGGAGGAGGGGATCTGGGAGACCACCCGCGACGGCGTCGAGGGGCATCCGCTGTTCGGCAACGCCTACCGGGTGTTCAACGTCATCGACGTCCGCCAGAGCTACCTGCAGAAGATCGTGCGCGCGGGGCTCCAGGCGCTCGGTTACAACTCGGAGGCGGACCGCTCCGTGCACTTCGCCTACGAGATGGTCGCCCTGTCGCCGGCCACCGCCCGCCAGCTCGGCTTCCTCGGTGTCGGAGAAGGCGAGGAGGGCGAGGACAAGGTCCTCGAGATGTCCGGCCGCAAGGGGATCGGCGTCAAGGCGGACGACCTCATCGATCAGCTCGGCATCAAGGCCCGCGAGGAGATCGCCCGCCGCAACCGCGACCTCGGCGACGCCGAGCTCGACGGCCTGTCGCGCCAGATCGCCATCGCCGCCCTGCGTTTCTTCATGATCAAGGCGACCACCAACCGGATCATCGCCTTCGACTTCGACGAGGCCCTGAGCTTCGAGGGGGAGACCGGACCCTACCTCCAGTACTCCCTGGTGCGGGCCAAGAACATCCGCCGCCGCCTGCAGCAGGAGGGGCTCGCCGCCGAGGTCACGGCCGAGGAGGCCGCGGCCCTGCCCGAGGAGCTGTGGAGCGAGGACCTCTGGGACCTCGTCCTGCAGGTCGCCCAGACGGGCGAGACGGTCGAGAAGGCCACCGAATCCCTGGAGCTGTCCCTCATCGCGCGCCACGCGCTGGAGATCGCCCAGCGCTTCAACGCCCTCTACCACCGCCATCCCATCCTCCAGGAGAAGGACCCGCAGGTGAGAGCCTCGCGTCTGGCGACGGTGCAGATCTTCCGCCGCAGCCTCGAGACCCTGGGCGAGCTCCTGGGCATCCCCGTGCCGGAGAAAATGTGACATGGAAGCCGACGGCCGTCCCGCGAAGAAACCGACGTCTCCCTGGGTCTGGGTGGGCTGCGGCTGCGGCGCCCTCGTCGTGCTCGCCATGGCGGGCCTCGCCGGCCTGACCTGGTGGGGCTACCGGACGAGCAAGGAAGCCGTGGACTCGATGAGCGATCCGGTGAAGCGCGAAGCCAAGGTCCGGTCGGTGCTCTCCTACCAGGAGCTGCCCGCCGGCTACTATCCCGCCTTCGCCTTCTCCGCTCCCATGGGCTTCATGGACATGGCCATGCTCACGGACCGCGAGCCCGAGACGGGCGAAGCCGGCAAGGAGCAGCAGGGGTTCGACGACCGGGGCTTCATGTTCATGAGCATGCGCCAGATCCGCGACAACCGGGAGAAGATGGAGCGCTACATCCGCGGCGAGGCGCCCCGGCCCGACGACGCCGGCTGGTCGCAGTCCAACGTGAAGTTCGACGCCAAGGAGGTCGTCCGCCGCGGAGAGGTGACGGTCAAGGGCACGCCGGTCCTCTACTCCGCGGGCCGGGGCGAGATCTCCCGCGAGGGCAAGGAAGACCACGCCGGGCTGGTCACCATGGTGATGCCCCGGTGCCCCGACGACAACCGCCTCCGCTTCGGCATGTGGTTCGGTCCCGACCCGGCCCCGGGCAAACCCGCCGCCGAAGCCGACTTCACCGGCACCAACGCGGACCCGGCGGCGCTCCAGGAATTCCTGGGGCACTTCCAGCTCTGCGCCGGGAAGTAGGGCGGGAGAAACCGGGCTCCGGAGGACGGAGCCCGGTCGAGCCTCCGCGACTAGGGCTACTTCGGGGTATCCTGGACGAAGGTCACGCTCCGGGCGGCGCCGTTGCCGCCGTTGGCAGTGCCGCCGGTGGCAGTGCCACCGTTCGTGTCGTAGACCACGATGGCGGCCCATCCCGCGGGAACCGGCTGCGGGAAATTCACCCTGAAGCTCTGGCCTCGATCGAGGGTGACGCCCCCCGGCCCCGGCAGCGGCTGCAGAGTGGCCATCAATTCGGCGTTGCGCACGGTGAGGTCTGCCAGCTCCACGGCGGTCGGCACCAGGGCATAGCGAATGTTGCTGATGCTGATCTGACCCGACAGAGTATTGGAGAAGGTTACGCCGGCCTGGTCGATGTGGCCGCCTACGACCGCGATCCCGCCGCCGAGAATCCGGCCGCCATTCTTGTCGGTCCAATACATGTCGATGATCTTGCTGGTGTTGTCCACGGTGCTGTACCCGACGTGGATCGTGGTGCCCGGGGGGATGGCGGTCGGGACCGGGGGCGTCTGGGTCTCGTCGTAGGGGTTCTCCCAGTGCAGCACGGTATTGAAGCCGGAGTAGCTCTTCGTGAAGGTCCTGAAGTGATAGTTCGCGAAATACGGCCACCAGCCGTCGTACGTGCTGTCGATCTGCTCAAACCCTTCGAGGACGATGGCGACGTCGTAGGCGGTCGCGGGTCCCAGGTTGTAGAGATCAGTGTTGATGTCCACCGCCGAGGCGGGGATCGCGAGGGCGGCCGTGAGGGCGAGAAGGGGCAGAGTCTTGCGCATCGTAGCTCCTTGAAGAAGTCGTAGGAAAGCCGCGGTAAGCGGATTCCCGGAGCGACAGATTCGCAGCAACACCGGGGGCCCCTTCTCGACAGAGCTGCTGGCGATCGCGTCGTTTAACGCGCATTATAGATAAGACTTTAATTAAGTCAAGAGCCAAGCTCGCGGGACCTCCGTTCACCCTGGCGGGACGTCCCTCTTCTTCCGCTCATCCCACCGCCGGTGCATCCAGAGCCACATCTCGGGATGCTCTCGGATGTCCTCCTCGGCGGCTTCCAGATACCGGCGGGTGAGGGCGGCGGCCGCTTCCTCGTCATCCTCGCCCTCGGGGGGCAGGATGGGCGGGCGGACGACGATGCGGTACTTGCCTCCGGGCTCGGGGTAGGCGGTAATGGGCACCACGGCGGCGCCCGTGCGCAGCGAGAGGCGGGCGAGGACGGGGCTGGTGAGGGCCGGACGGCCGAAGAAGGGCACGGCGATCCCCTCGCGCTCCTGCACCCGCTGATCGATGAGGATGCCCACCCGGCCGCGGGCCCGCAGGGCCTCGATCATCTTGCGCGCGGCACCCCGTTTGGGGATGGCGGCGTTGCCGAAACGCTCGCGCAGGGCCCGCAGCTCGCGGTCGAGATGGGGGTTGTCGGCGGGGCGGACGACGATGTCCATGCGCCCCCGGGTCAGGCCGATCATCGGCGGCACCAGCTCCCAGAACCCCAGGTGGGCGGAGAGGATGAAGATCCCCTTGCCCCGGCTCTCCGCCTCGTCCAGGTGCTCCCAGCCCTGCAGGTTGAAGAGATGGCAGAGGTCCCGGGCTCCGAAACGGGTCGAGGAGATGGCGTCGCAGAGGGCGGCCCCGAAGTGGCGGAAGCACTCCCGCACCAGCCGGCGCCGCTCCGCCTCGCCGATCTCCGGCAGGGCCAGGGCCATGTTGCGCAGGGCGACGTCGCGGTGCCGGCGGTCCAGCCGGTGGGCGAGGCTGCCGAGGCCGCGGCCGAAGGAGCGCGCGCCGGAGTGGGGGAGCGCCCGCAGGAACCCCTTGAGGGCCAGATAGAGGCCGTATTCGACGCGGTGGCGGAGGGGGCGGTTCTTCATGCAGTCCCGGCCCGTGTGCACAGTGCCGCGGGTCCGCCCTGAAAGGGCGAAATTTGAATAGCCCGGGGTTTCAACCCCGGGTAAAGGGCCACAAAATCACCCAAGCCCCGAAGGGCCGGCACCCAACGTTCGGCAAGGCACCGGCCCTTCAGGGCGGATGGAAGGGTGGTGGGGACGCCAACCCGGGGCTGAAGCCCCGGGCTATTCAAATTTCGCCCCTCCGGGGCGGGTATTCCTGACCAGATCGTCATCGGATCCTCTCGATCTCCCCGTCCAGCCAGTCCCAGAACGCCGGCTCGGGCTCGGCGCGGATGGGCAGCTCGGCCATGGGTGCATCCAGCCGGCCATGGAGCTTGACCCGGTCCTTGGAAGTGGTGAGCACGGCCTCGGCGCCGCTCGTCTTCCAGGCCTCCGCGATGCGGGAGAGGCTCGCCGGAGGATAAGCGTGATGGTCCGGGAAGCGCAGCTCGCCCACGATCTCCAGACCCAGGCGGCGGACGGTGTCCGTGAAGGCGTCGGGCCGGGCGATGGCGGTGACCAGGAAGACCCGGGCGCCGGGCCCAAGCTCGCCGCCGCCGGTCCGCCGGGGCGCGCCGGGACGGGTGGCGCTGGCGAAGCCCGGCCCCGTGAAACCGTGGGGACGCAACGCCTCGGCCAAGGCGGCGCCCTGGCCGTCGTGCTCCGTCAATCCCGTCAGGATGGCCGCGTGGGCGCGGGACATCGCGGCCAGCGGCTCGCGCAGACGGCCGGAGGGGAGGAGGCGCCCGCCGCCGAACGGGTCGGCGGCGGGGAAAGCCACGAGGTCGAGGTCGCGGTGGAGCCGCAGGTGCGAGAAGCCGTCGTCGAGCAGGAAGAGGCCTGGCGCCGGCTCCAGGCGGCGCAGGGCCTGCAGGCCGGCCTGGTGCCGGTCGGGCCCCACGACCACGGCGACCCCCGGCAGCTCGCCGGCCAGCAGCACGGGCTCGTCGCCGGCCACCAGGGGACCGAGGAGCGGCCCGTCGCCGGCGCTCACCACCCGCACGCCCCGGCCCTGGCCGCCGTAGCCCCGCGACAGGATGCAGACGGCCAGCCCGCGGTCGCGCAGATGGGCGGCGACGGCCGCCGCCAGGGGGGTCTTGCCGGAGCCTCCCCAATGAAGGTTGCCGACGCTGACCACGGGCCGCGGCAGGCGCTGGGCGCGGCCGCTATACCACCGGCGGCGCAGCCGGTGGGCGCCGCCGTAGAGGAGCTGCCAGGGGGAGGCGGGGGGCGAAGGGGCCCTCACGCGTCCTCCCGCAGAGCGGCGAGGATGGGCGCCAGCATCTCCAGCGTCCGGCCGAGGGCGCCGCGGTTCTCTTCCACCAGCCGCAGGGCGCGCTCGCCGGTGGCGCGGCCGGCGGCGGGATCGTCGAGCCACTCCCGCCAGGCCGCCGCCAGCTCGCGGGCGCCGGCCACCCGGCGCCAGGCGCCGGCGCGGTCGAAGGCCTCTGCCATCTCGCGGAAGTTGTGCATCGCGGGGCCGACGGCGAGGGGGACGCCGAAGCGGGCCGCCTCCAGGGGGTTGTGGCCGCCGGTCGGCACCAGGGTGCCGCCGATGAAGGCCGCCGCGGCCAGCCGGTAGAGCCCGGCCAGCTCGCCGAGGCTGTCGAGCAGCACCACCTCGGGCGTCCCCTGGAAAGAAGACAGGTCGGTGCGGCGCACGAAGGGGGTCCCCCGGGCGCGCAGCAGGGCGTCCACCTCGTTCCAGCGCTCGGGGTGGCGGGGGGCCAGGACGAGCAGTGGTTGACTCCCGATTTTCTGGCCGCCGCCGATCTCCCGGCAGGCGTCGAGCACGGTCGCCTCCTCGCCCGCCATGGTGGAGCCGGCGAGCAGGATCGGCCGGCCGGCGGCGAGGCCCCGCAGGGCCGCTTCCAGCTCGGGATTGCGCGGCGGCTCGGGTGACTCGTACTTGAGGTTGCCGGTGACGGCAATCTTCCCGGGGTCGATGCCGAGCTCGATCAGGCGGTCGCGGTCCTGCCCGCTCTGCACGCCGAAGCGGCCGACGGCGGAGAACAGGGGACCCAGGAATGGACGCAGGCGGCGCATGCGCCGGAAGCTGCGGTCGCCCACCCGGCCGTTGACGACGGCGACCGGCAGGCCCCGGCGGCGGGCCTCGCGGAGGAGCAGGGGCCAGTAGTCGCCCTCGACCAGCACCAGGGCGCGCGGCTCGTGACGTCGGAAGAACCGCCGCACGGCGAAGCCGAGGTCGAAGGGGAGGTAGGCGACGCCGGCGCGGCCGGCGAAGGCGGCCCGGGCCCGCTCCTGGCCGGTGGGGGTGACGGTGGTCACCAGCAGGGGGACCTCCTGCGGCAGGGCGCGCGCCAGGGTGGCCGCGACGCCGGCCTCGCCCACCGAGACGGCGTGGAGCCAGAGGGCCCGCCGCGGGCCGGCCGGCTCCGCGGCGCCGCCGAGCCGGCCGGGCAGGGTGGGCAGGTAGTGGCTTCCCCGCCGGGCGAGCAGGAAGGGGCCGGCCACGGCCAGGGCGGCCCCGGTCGCGAGCTGGTACAGTCCCCAGAAGACGGCGCGCATCGGGCGGCAGTATAATGGCTTGTTTGGGGAAGGGCGGGCGGCAATCGGCAATGGGGAGAGCGGCAACCAAGGACGACAAGGACTGCCAAGACTGCAGGGACTGCAAGGAAAGGGAAGGGCCGTTTTCTTTGTTGTCCTTGAAGTCTTTGCAGTCCCTGAGGTCCTTGGTTCCCTAGACGCGCTCCCGCCATCCCCCGTATATACCAACTGACTATGCTAGAGCTCGTCTACTCCGACCGCCAATCCCGCAGCCCCCAGCGCGCGCCGTGGGCCGAGGTGTCCGACCGCGACCTCCTGATGCAAGTCCGCGAGGGGGACGAATCGGCGCTCAACGAGCTCATCGGACGCAAGACCAAGCCGCTGATCCAGCTCTGCCAGCGCATCCTCGGCGACGCCGAGGAGGCGCGCGACGTCGTGCAGGTGACCTTCTTCAAGGTCTGGGAGAACCGGCGGAAGTTCGACGACCGGTGGAGCCCCAACACCTGGATCTACCGCATCGCGAGCAACCTGTCGATCGACCACCTGCGGTCGCGCCGCAGCCGCGAGAAGTGCCACGAGCCGGTGCGCCAGCACCTGCGCCAGGTGGCCGACTCGCGGGCTCAGCGCGACCTCTCCCGGCTGCAGCAGACCGAGGTGGCGGCGATCTTCCGCGAGCTGTCGGCCGACCTCTCGGAGAAGCAGCGGATGGTCTTCCTGCTGCGCGAGCTCGAGGGGCTGTCGTCCCCCGAGGTGGCCGAGATCCTCGGCTGCCGGGAGTCGACCGTCCGCAATCACCTGTTCAACGCCCGCAAGGTCCTGCGCCGGGAGCTGCTGAAGCGCTACCCCGAGTACGCCGGCGGCTTCGGCATCGGCGCCGGCGAGGAGGTGGCACTGTGAGCTGCCCGAACTGGAGCCTGCTGACGGCGGCCCGCGAGCGCGGCGACCGTGGGGCTGCCGATCCCGCGGGCTGGGCCGAGGCGATGGCGCATTTCGACGCCTGCGCCGCCTGCCGGCGCGATGCCGTGGCGGCCGACCCCCTGCTGGTCTTCCGGCGGCTGCCCGCGGTGGAGCTGACGCCCGCCGAGGAGAGCGCCGAGGTGGCTTCGATGCGCCAGGCGGTCACCGCCATGCGCACGGCCCGGCGGATCGAGGCCCGGCGCGGCTTCGCCGGCTGGCGTCGCTGGGCGGCGGCGGCGGTGCTCGCCTTGGCGTCCCTGGGCGTCGGCCGCGACATGGAGCCCCGCCCCGAGCGGGCCGCCGCCTTCTCGGCGGCGCCCGCCGCGGCCCCCGACAGCTCCGCGCCGGAGCTCGAGGGGCTGAACCGTCCCGGCGCCCGCGTCTACCACCTGGGCAGCGACGTGCTGATGATCGTCGACGAGAGCCTGGGACTGGATGTCTGACCGGAATTCCGATGCCTGGCTTCATCCCTTTCGCCGGCGGTCGCGGCGCCCCGAACCTCCCGTCGCCGCAGCCCGGTAGCGTTTCGCGCCTGTCCTCGATGTCCTGGCGCCGCCCGCTCGCGAGCCTCCTCTCGATTCTGGTGGTCCTGGCCGTCGCCTCGGCCCTCTCGGCCCAGACGCAGGGCCCGGCGCCGGGGGAAGTGGTGCTGCGGGCGTACACCTTCAAGTACCAGCGGGCCGGCGAGGCCCTGGCGCTCGTCTACCCGCTGCTGTCGCCGCGCGGCACGGTGGAGTTCCAGCCCCAGGCCAACACGCTGGTGATCCGCGACACCCAGGCGGCGGTGCGCCGCGTCATGCCGGTGCTGCGCGATTTCGACCGCCCGGCGAAGCCCTTGAGGCTGGAGGTGATCGTCGTCCGCGCCAGCCGCTCGCCGGTGTCGCCGCCGGTGCGGCGCTCGGACCTGCCGGAGCAGTTGACCCAGAGGCTGCACAATTTGCTAGCCTTCGACGTCTTTGAACGGCAGGCGGGGGCGCAGCTCGCCGGCGTGGAGAACCAGTGGGTGGTCTACGAGGTCGGCCCGGAGTACCGGGTGAGCTTCCGTTTCGGCACCCTGCGCGGCCAGGAGCGGGTCAAGCTCTCGAACTTCCGGATCGCCCGGCGGGCGGAGGGGCGGCCCGAGGCCACCCTCCTGCAGGCCAATCTGAGCCTGGTGCCGGAGAAGACGACCAGCGTCGGGCTGGCCAACAACGAAGCCAGCAAGGAAGCCCTGATGCTGGTGTTGACGCTGCGGGAGGGGGAAACCTCTACCGCCAACCGGAGGTAAGGGAAGAGCGATGCAGTTCACCTGTCGAGTGGGGACGCCGGACGGCCGGGTGTTCGAGGAGGTGTTCACGGCGAGCGACGAGATCGCCCTGCGCAGCGATCTCGGCAAGCGCGGGTACCACCTCTTCGAGGTGAAGCGCCGCGGCGGCGGCCCCGCCCTGGCCCTGCCGACCTTCGGCTACCGCCGGCGCATCCCGGTCCAGGAGTTCGTGATCTTCAACCAGGAGCTGGCGGCGCTGCTCAAGGCCGGCCTGCCCCTGCTGCAGACCCTCGACCTGATGCTGGAGCGCATGCACAACCAGCACTTCCGGGCGGTGCTGACGGACATCCGCGACCAGGTCAAGAGCGGCACGGACCTCTCGGAGGCCTTCGCCTCCCACGGCGACCTGTTCCCCCGGCTATACCCGTCGTCGCTCAAGGCCGGCGAGCGCAGCGGCGAGCTGGAGCTGGTCATCCGCCGCTTCATCCGCTACATGCGGCTGGTGCTCGACGCCCGCCGGCGGGTCGTCTCGGCGCTGGTCTATCCGGCCGTCCTGGTCGTCCTGTCGATCGGCATGATCGCGATCATGGCAATCTACGTGGTGCCCAAGTTCATGAGCTTCTTCGACGAGCTGGGCGCGGACCTGCCGCTGATCACGCAGGTCGTGCTCGCGGTGTCGACGTTCGCCAGCAAGAACTGGCCATTGATCCTGATCGCCCTGGTGATCGGCGTCATCGCGCTGCGGACGTGGGGGCAGACGACCGGCGGCCGGTTGAGCCTGGACCGGCTGAAGCTGCGGACGCCCGTCCTGGGGCCGGTGCTCCATCGTTTCGCGATGTCGGAATTCTCCCGCTCGCTTTCGACGTTGCTTGCGGGAGGCATCCCGCTGGTGCCGGCCTTCGAGATCGCCGTCGCGTCGGTGGGCAACGCCTACGTGCGGAGCCGGCTGGAGCCGACGATCCAGATGGTGCGGGAAGGCAAGCCGTTTTTCTCGGCGCTCGAGAAGAGCGAGATCTTCACCGACATGGCGATCGACATGGTCAAGGTCGGCGAGGCGACGGGCTCGCTCGACGACATGCTGAACAGCGTGTCGGAGTTCCTCGACGAGCAGGTCGAGACCCGGATGGCGCGCCTGCTGTCGCTGGTCGAGCCGTTGATGCTGGTGTTCATGGGCATCATCATCGCGATCCTGCTGGTCTCGATCTATCTCCCGATGTTCTCGATGCTCGGTTCGTCGAAGTTCTAGCACTTTGCTGGTGGAGGGGGCCTCCGTCGGCGCCGGGAGCGCCGGAGAGGCCTCCTGTAGTCTGGTCTTGAAAGTTCGAGGAGCTTGGAAATGGCAGTGATGAACGGCAGAGCGACGGTGGTTCAGACCGACAAGGAGCTCGAGGCGGAGACCGTCGAGCAGGCGCGGGTGCGCGTGGCCCGCGAGCGGCGGGAGGCGGAGGCGTTCGCGGCCCGCTACGGGCTGGAGTTCGTCGACATGACGCACTTCCGGATCGACAACGACCTGTTCCGCCGCATCCCGTTCGAGCTGATGCTGCGCTACGGCTTCATCCCCGAGGCGCAGCTCGACGGCCGCCTGTCGGTGGTGATGGCCGATCCGTCGAACGTGACGAAGATCGACGAGCTGGAGCTGCTGGTCGGCCAGCCGGTCGAGGTGAAGGTCGGCGTGCGCTCGGCGATCGGCGAGATCCTGCAGAAGTCGGAGAGCGCCCAGCGCGTGCTCGACGAGGCCTCCGAGGACTTCCGCATCCAGCTCGTGCAGGAGGACGAGGAGAGCGGCGAGGAGATCCTGACGATCGACCGCATCACGGCCGACACCAGCCCGATCATCAAGCTGGTCGACTCGACGATGTTCAACGCCATCCAGCGCCGGGCCTCGGACATCCACATCGAGACGCGCGAGAGCGAAGTCATCATCAAGTACCGCATCGACGGCGTCCTCTACCAGGCGATGGAGCCGATCGACAAGCGCCATCACCAGACGATCATCAGCCGCATCAAGGTCATGTCCGAGCTCGACATCGCCGAGAAGCGCATCCCCCAGGACGGCCGCTTCAAGCTGCGCCTCAAGGGCCGGACGATCGACTTCCGCGTCTCCATCATGCCGTCGGTCCACGGCGAGGACTGCGTCATCCGAATCCTCGACAAGGAGTCGATGAACAAGGATTTCAAGAACCTGCGGCTCGACATCCTGGGCTTCGACGACGAGACGATGCGCAAGCTCCGCAAGTTCATCCGCGAGCCCTACGGCATGGTGCTGGTCACCGGCCCCACCGGCTCGGGCAAGACGACGACGCTCTACGCCTGCCTGTCCGAGATCCAGTCCTCGGAGGACAAGATCATCACCATCGAGGATCCGGTCGAGTACCAGTTGAAGGGGATCACTCAGATCCCGGTCAACGAAAAGAAGGGGCTGACCTTCGCCCGCGGCCTGCGCTCGATCCTGCGCCACGACCCGGACAAGGTGATGGTGGGCGAGATCCGCGACCCCGAGACGGCGCAGATCGCCATCCAGTCGGCGCTCACCGGCCACCTGGTGTTCACCACGGTGCACGCCAACAACGTGGTGGACGTGCTGGGCCGGTTCCTGAACATGAACGTCGACCTCTACAACTTCGTTTCGGCCCTCAACTGCGTGCTGGCGCAGCGCCTGGTGCGCAAGATCTGCCCGCACTGCCGGCAGACGGCCAGGGCCGTGGACCATATCCTGGAGGATAGCGGGCTCGACCCGGGGGTATACTCCGACTTCACCTTCTACGAGGGTCGGGGGTGCATCGAGTGCAACGGCACGGGATTCCACGGCCGTGTCGCCGTCTCCGAGCTGCTCGACCTCTCGGACCATATCCGCGAGCTGATCCTGGACCGCCGGCCGGCCTCGGAGATCAAGCGCGCCGCCAAAGAAGAGGGAATGACCTTCCTGCGCGAATCCGCGCTCGAGATGGTGTTCCGGGGAGTGACGACTCTGCGTGAGATCAACAAAGTTACCTTCGTGGATTGAGCGGTTCCTGGGCCTCGACCCGGTGGCCGTGGCACCGCACGTCTTCGCCCTCGACGGCGAGCGGCTGCGCTACGGCCAGTTCGTCCACGACCGCCAAGGCTTCCGCCTGCGCGCCTTCCGCGAGGCGGCGCTGCCGCGCGATCCCTTCCAGCACGGTCCCCTGGGCGGGCCGCTGCGCGATCCGGCGGCCTTCCGCGAGATCGTCGCCGGCATGGTCAAGGGCGTCCCCGGCGGCCTGCGGGACGCCTCGCTGGTGCTGCCCGACGCTTGGCTGCGCGTCACCTTCAGCGAGAGCGGCGAGCTGCCGAAGTCGGCCGACGCCCTCGACGAGGTGCTGCGCTGGAAGCTCCGCCGCCTGGTGCCGTTCCGGGTCGACGACCTGCGGATCGGAGCCACCGAGGTGTCGCCCATCCCCGGCCAGGAGGAGCCGCGCCGGCTGCTGCTGGGCTTCGCCGTCGAGCAGCTCCTGGCCCAGTTGGAGGACGCCTTCACGGCCGCCGGCGTGCGCCTCGGCCAGGTGACGAACTCCAGCCTGGCGCTGCTCTCGGCCGTGGCGCCGGTGCCGGCCGGCGCCTTCGGGGCGCTGGTGGTGGTGGGGAACGAGGGCTACACGCTGATCTTCGCCCGCGGCGGCGAGCCCGTGCTCCACCGCTACAAGGCGTTTACCGGCAACTTGCCCGAAGGCGCGCGGACGAGCTTCGTCGGGCGCGACCTCAAGCTGACCCGCAACTTCCTCGACGAGCACTTCCCCGGCTCCGCGCTCGGCCCGGTGCTGCTGCTGGCGCCGCCGGAGCTCGAGCCGTCCTGGATCGACCGCCTGGAGGAGGGGCTGGGGACCTCCGCCGCCCCCCTGGACGGCCGCCATCTGCCCCCGCTGCGCGCCGAAGAGGCAGCCGTGCCTCCCGCCTGGCGCGACCTCGCCCCCATGCTCGGCGCGGCCCGGCAGGAGGTGTCATGAGCACCTTCGACAACGCGACCGATTCCAGTTCTTCGTTCGAGCCGCCGTTCGAGCCGCCGCCGCCCGGTCCGCGGCCGATGGCGCCCGCCGCGCCGCCGCTCGACCGGATCGAGCCGCTCAACCTGGCGCGCCGGCCGTTCCTCAACAGCCGGCCGGTGGTGCGGGTGTCGCTGCTGCTCTGGCTGCTCGGGCTGGGCCTGCTGGCCGGCAACGTCCTGCTGTTCCAGGGCTATCTCTCGAGCTCCGCCGACAAGCGCCAGCAGATCGCCGGCGGCCAGCAGGAGATCGAGAAGCAGAAGCAGGCCGCGGCGCGGCTCCAGAGCCGTCTCGACGACGTCGACCTGGAGAGCCTGAACGAGCAGGTCGACATCCTCAACCAGAAGATCGAGGAGCGCACCTTCTCCTGGAGCCTGCTGCTCGACCGGCTCGCCGACGTGCTGCCGAACGACGTCCGGATCGTCCGGTTGACGCCGCACACCGGCGACAAGGCCGCCCGGGAGATGCGCTCCCGTTCTGCCACCGCCATCAGGAGCCAGCGCCAGAACGGACGGATCCTCCTGACGATCGGCGCCGAGAGCCGCAGCGACGAAGCGCTGAACCGGTTCGTAGACAATCTGTTCGCTCATCCCGCCTTCGCGGATCCCAACCCGACCCACGAGGAGCGGCAGCAGGATGAAGGAAACATTTTGAAATTCGAGCTGCAGGTCCAATACATACCGGGTGGCACGCCCCAAGGCGCGGGCGCGGAGGCGCCGACGATCGAGGAGCTGCCCGCGCCCGCGAAGCCTCCGGCTCCGGCTACGGTTCCGGGAGACCGGCCGTGAAGTTTCGTGGCGAGATCTGGCGCCAGCGCCTCTGGGTCTGGCTGCCGGCCCTGCTCTTCTTCCTCGCCAACGTCGGGGCGTTCGCCGTCTACAAGGTGGGCTACGCGGGACGGATCGATTCCCTCGACGAGCAGTTGGACGACCAGCAGCAGACGCTCGACAAGCTCACCAAGCAGCAGCGGGAGGCGCAGGCCATGCTCACCCGCGTGCAGACCAACGAGCAGCAGGTGAAGGAGCTCTACGCCGAGCGCCTGTCGGCCCGCAGCCGCCGCCTGACCCTGATCGGCGCCGAGGTCAAGGAGATGGCGCGCAAGGCCGGCCTGGTCCCCCGGGCGTTCAGCTATCCCGAGCAGGAGATCGAGGAGCTCGGCCTGATCAAGCGCTCGTACATCTTCAACGTCGAGGGCACCTACGTCGAGCTGCGCAAGTTCATCAACCTGCTCGAGGCCTCCCGCTCGTTCGTGTCGATCGACGAGGTGACCCTGGGCAGCAACTCCGCGGGAGCGGAGCTGAACATCGCCCTCAAGCTGTCGACGCTGTTCGCCCGGGAACCGGAAGACCTCCCCGCGGCGACGATGGATCCCTCGGCAGGGACTGGCAGCTCGCCGGGAGGCGCGCGGTGAACGGCGGCACCCGGCAGAGGAATCTCCTGATCGTGCTCGGCGTCCTGCTGCTGATCGTGGGCTGGATGTACCTCGGGCCGCTGCTGGGCCTGGGCGGGGACGACGAGGCCATGGCGCCCGTGGCGACGGAGCGCAGGAGCAGCATCGACGACGAGGGCGGCCCCTCGACCGCGCGCTCCAGGGACCGCTCTGAGACCAAGGGCGCCCGGCCGGGAGACCGGGTGGCGGTGCTGCGCATGGCGGACCTCGACCGTGCCCCCCGGCCATTGAAGATCGGGCGCGACCCCTGGCGCTTCGTGGATCCGCCGCCGCCCCCGGCGCCGCCGCCGGCCCCACCGCCGCCGCCGCTGTCGGCGGAGGAGCTGCGGCGGATCGAGGAGGCGCGCCGCCGCGCCGAAGAGGCGGCCCGCCTGGCCGCGATCGAGGCGGCCAAGCCGCGGCCCGCCGAGTTCACCATGGAGTACCTGGGCTACTTCGGGCCGCCGGACAGGAAGGTGGCCGTGTTCAGCAACGGCAAGACCACCCGCAACGCCCTCGAAGGGCAAGTGCTCGACAACAAGTTCATCGTGGCCCGCATCGGCTACGAGTCCGTAGATATCGGCTTCGTGGGCTTTCCCGACTGGCCCGTGAAGCGACTGGGCGTCCGTCGCAAATAAGTCGGAGGGAAAATTTTCAAGATGCGCAATCTCATTGCCCGGATGCCGATGCTCGTGCTCGCCGCGCTCGCCATGCTCGCGGTATTGGCCGGCTGCACCAGTCACCAGAATTATCGGCAGGCCGAGATCGCCGCCGAGCTCGGCAAGTGGGACGACGCCGTGCTGCATTACATCAAGGCGCTGGAGGACGATCCCGGCAACATCAGCTACCGGGCGGCCCTGCTGCGCGCCAAGATCAAGGCCTCCCAGAGCCACTTCGAAAAGGGCAAGGAGTTCGAGAAGGCGGGAGTGGTCGAGCGCGCCCTGGTCGAGTACCAGCAGGCCGTGCAGCTCGATCCGACCAACCAGTACGCCCAGGCCCAGCTCGAGCACGCCCACCGGGCCTACATCGCCCAGAAGCAGAACCGGGGCTACGAGACGATCGAGCAGATGAAGCAGAAGTCCCGCGGCAGCCGCCCGCAGCCGCCGGTGCTCAACCCCCGCTCGGACAAGCCGATCTCGCTCGAGTTCCCGCAGCCGGTGTCGATCTTCGCCATCTACCGTGCCATGGGCGACGCGTTCGGCATCAACGTCCTGTTCGACCCCAACCTGCGCGACCAGGAGATCGCCATCGATCTCAAGGACGTCACCGCCCAGGCGGCCCTCGAGACCGTGATGCGCGCCTCCGGCCACTTCTACAAGGTGATGGACGAGCACTCGATCATCATCGCCCAGGACACGCCGCAGAACCGCCGCACCTACGAGGACCTCGTCATCCAGACCTTCTTCCTCTCGAACTCCGAGGTGAAGGACATGCTGACGATCCTGCGCAGCCTGATCGACGCCCGCAAGATCGCCACCAACGAGCAGCTCAACGCCATCATCCTGCGCGACACGGCGGACAAGGTGAAGGTGGCCGAGCGCATCATCGAGGCCAACGACAAGTCCAAGGCCGAGGTGGTGGTCGACGTCGAGCTGCTGCAGATCAACTCGGGACGGCTGCGCGACCTGGGGGTCAGCCTCACCAACTATGCCGTCACCCAGTCGCTCGACTTCGGCCAGACCACCGGCGGCACCGGCACGGGCGCCACCACCCCCACCGGCATCCGCCTCTCGGACCTCGAGTTCATCAACCAGAGCAACTGGCTGCTGACGATCCCGAACTTCATCTACACCTTCATCAAGAACAACACCGACGCCCAGCTCCTGGCCAAGCCGCAGCTCCGCATCACCGAGGGCGAGAAGGCCAGCCTGGTGATCGGCGATCGCCGACCGATCCCGCTGACCACCTTCAACACCCAGAACGCCGGCGCCACCGGCGGCATCGTCCCCATCACCTCCTTCCAGTACCAGGACGTCGGCATCCGCATCGACATCGAGCCGCGCGTCCACCACAACCAGGAGGTGACGCTCAAGATCAAGGTCGAGGTGTCGAACGTCAACGGCGCCGTGTCGTCGCCGTCCGGCGACCAGCCGATCATCGGCACCCGCACCATCGACTCGGTGATCCGCCTCCAGGACGGCGAGACCAACTTCCTGGCCGGCCTCATCCGCACCGACGAGAGCAACAACGACCAGGGCATCCCGGGGCTGTCGGAGATCCCGCTGATCGGGCGGCTGTTCTCGAAGAAGCGCAGCGAGGGGCAGCGGACGGACGTCATCCTCACCCTGACGCCGCACATCATCCGCAACGCCGAGATCACCCAGCAGGACCTGGAGCCCATCTGGGTCGGCACCGAGGCCAACATCACCTTCCGCGGCGGCAGCCCGCGCGTCGAGTCCGACGTCGAGGGGCCGTTCGACCCCAACGAGGGGACGCCGGAGGAGATCCAGGACGCGATCCGCCGCCGCCTGCAGCGGCTGCCGCGCGGCCTGCGGCCCGGCGAGGGCGGCGAGGAAGGCGGCGGCGAGGAGTTCCCGGTCGATCAGGAGGCGCCGCCGCCGCCGCCGCCCGGCGGTGTGAACCTGGTGCCGACGGCGCCGCCGTCCGACATCTTCCGCCAGCCGTCGGACCCGACCCCGACCGAGCCGCCGCCGCCCGAAGAGGACGTGCCGCCCGCCGGCCTGGTCTCGCAGGGGACGGCTTCCGGCACGGCCTCGCTCGCCGTCCGGGCGGCGAACCATGCGCCGTCCACCGGTCCGGGCGGTTCGGCCGGTTCGTCAGTGGTCGCCGCCGCCGCGTCGAGCCGGCCGGCGGTGCGCCTCTGGCTGTCCCCCGGCAAGCTCACGGTGGCGCCGGGCGAAACCTTCGAGGTGCGGGTGCAGGCGGAGGCCGGCCAGCCGGTCTCCCACCTGCCGCTGTCGCTGTCGTTCGATCCGGCCGTGCTCGCCGTCGAGAAGGTGGAGGCCGGCGACTTCCTGGGCGGCGCGGCGCAGGCTCAGGTGATGTCCGACTTCGGCCGGCCCGGCGCCCTGGTGGTCGGCGCCAGCCGTCTCGGCAAGGTGGCGGGCGTCAAGGGCACGGGGACGGTGGCCCGCATCACCTTCCGGGCCGTCGCGGCGGGCTCGAGCCAGGTGAGCTTCGAGGGCAAGGCCCTCGACGCGGGGCTCAAGCCGGTCGCCGTGCGCACGCGCCCGGCGCTGGTCGAGGTGAGCCCCGAGACGGAGCCCAGGCCGCGGCCCGGCCGGGAAGCTTCGCTCACCGGCAAACGTTGAAAGGTCAGAGGAGGCCTGAAACGACGATGCTCCACAGAGGCTCAACGATGCTCCGCCGCCGCTCGCAGGCCGGTTTCACCCTGGCCGAGCTGGTCACGGTGGCCGCCGTGATGTCGGTGCTCGCGCTCGTCACCCTGCCGGTCGCCAAGTTCACCGCCAAGCGCTCCCGCGAGGCGGACCTCCGGCAGTCGCTGCGCCAGATGCGCTCGGCGATCGACGAGTACAAGCGCTACAGCGACGCGGGCCTGATCCCCGTGGACCTCGGCACGCAGGGCTATCCGAAGAAGCTCGAGGTCCTGGTGGAGGGCGTGGACATCGTCGGCCAGGTCGACAGAAAGCTGAAGCTGCTGCGCCGCATGCCGGTGGACCCCTTCACCGGCAAGGACGAATGGGGCCTGCGCAGCTACCAGGACGATTGGGATGCGACCTCCTGGGGCGGCGCGGACGTCTACGACGTGTACTCCCTGTCGAAGGGCGTCGGACTGAACGGCGTCCCCTACCGCAAGTGGTGAGGATAAAGACCATGCGCAACCTCCACCGCAGGCGCCATGACCGGCAACGCGGCTTCACGCTTCTGGAGCTGATCGTCGTCATCGCGATCATCGGCATCCTGGCCACCATCGCCATGCCGGCCCTGAAGGACGTGCCCGTGCGGGCCCGGGAGGCGGTCCTCAAGACCAACCTGCGGACGCTGCGCGACGTCATCGACCAGCACTACGGCGACAAGGGGAAATATCCCACCAGTCTGGACGCTCTGGTCGAGGCGGGATATCTGCGCAAGATCCCCAACGACCCCATCACCCGCAGCGCCGACACCTGGGTGCCGGTCTACGAGGAGACCGACCCCGACAACCCGCCGGCGGAGACCGAGACCTCGGAGGACGGCCAGCCGGGGATCATCGACGTCCACTCGGGGGCGCCCGGCAACTCGCTGGACGGCAACCCCTACAAGGACTGGTGATGAAGACCTGGGAGCGCCGCAGAGCCGAGGCCGGCTACAACCTGGTCGTCCTGGCCATCGCGATCACCGTGCTCAACATCGGGGTCGCGGCCATGCTGCCGCTCTGGAGCACGGCGATCCGGCGGGAGAAGGAGGAGGAGCTGATCTTCCGCGGCTTCCAGTACGCGGAGGCCATCCGGGTCTTCCACCAGCGCTACCAGCGCTATCCCAGCAAGCTCGACGAGCTCATCAAGGTCAAGCCGCGCTCCATCCGCCAGCTCTGGAAGGACCCGATGACCGACGACGGCCAGTGGGGGCTGATCTTCGAGAACCAGCCGCAGGCCGCCCTCCAGGGGCAGCTTTCCGACGGCCAGGTCAAAGGGGATCCCAGCGACGGCAAGGGCGGCGGCGGGGACCCGGGGGGTGGCGATGGCAGCGGGGATGCCGACGACAACGGACGGCCTCAGCTCGGCGCGCGCAAGGGGGAGGTCGTCCAGGTCGGGCCGATCATCGGCGTGCGCAGCAAGAGCGGCAAGAAGTCGATGCTGATCTTCTTCGGCCGCGAGCGCTACGACGAGTGGCAGTTCACCGAGAGCCAGCTGGTCGGCGGCGTCGGTGCCGGCGGCCTGAATTTTCCCCAGGCGCCGACCCAGCCGGGCAGCCAGTTCTCGACCCGCTGGCTGGGCCGCCCCATGCCCGGCTTCAACCAGCAGCCCGGCGAGGTGCTCCCCCAGGACGGCACGCTGCCGGATGGCACGACGCCGGGTGGCACCCCGCCCAAGCCGCGCAAGCCCGGGGGGACTTCCAAGCCCCGCGGGCTCCCATGAGGGTACGGATCAAGCGGCTCCCCGCCGCCCGCGACCTCCCCCTCCCCTCCCACGGCTCGCCCGGCAGCGCCGGGTTCGACCTCCGCGCCGCTCTCGACGAGGAAGTGGTGATCCGCCCCGGCGAGCGCCTGCTGGTGCCCACCGGCGTGGTGCTGGAGATTCCGGCCGGCTGGGAAGGGCAGGTCCGCCCGCGCAGCGGCCTCGCCCTGCGCCACGGCATCGGCATCGTCAACGCTCCCGGCACGATCGACAGCGACTACCGGGGCGAGGTCGCCGTGATCCTCGTCAACCTCAGCGAGGCCCCCTTCAGCCTGAACCGCGGCGACCGCATCGCCCAGCTCGTCTTCGCCCGGGTCGAGGCCGTGGAGTGGGAGGAGGCCGACACCCTGGAGGACAGCGGCCGGGGCAGCGGCGGGTTCGGCTCGACCGGGCTGGGATAAGCCTTTCAGAGACAGAACAGCTTAGTCTGCCGGCACGACCAAGAGCGTTCTCCTCTATTGCTCAAGCCAACGGCTGAAAGCCTCCTGTGAGGCTGGAATCATCAACTCTCAGTGGTAGAGGCACTGTAGTTGGTGAGAAATCACAAATCCTGAAGAGATGCCGACGAGTAACTCTTGTGTCACGGTTTGGCGATAGATTCGGCGGAAGAAGAGCTGCCTTTCCACGCTGCGTCGCGTGCGAAGGGCCAAACCATTCCAAATCTCCTGTTTGGAAGTCTTGACGGTGCGGGTCATGACGATATCCCGAGGCGGCCGCCACTATTGTAGCAGCGAATTATCAGGAGTCCGCCGGTATGATCAAGGGCGTTGAGAATGAAATTTCGAATGAAAGCGAGGGCGGAGGCGACGGGTTTCCCAACTTCTCGATGATAGCGCAAATCTCTCGAATAACAGCTTTACGTTCGCTGCTTCGCGAGAATGGCACTGATTCGCGCACTTCAACCTTACAGGCGAGGACTTTGCCGCTGGGGGAAAAGCGGGCCTCGACGTTCACGCGAGCTGCACCAGAGTGCTTCTCAAGCACGCCCATAATGTTCTCGATTGCTCTTGATTCACGATAGTCGATGTCCATACGTTCCGTGCCATCCTCGGCACGCGAATCGTCCTTAGTTGCTGAGGGCCTCCGGTCACCGGAGCAGCACACCAGGCTTGCCAGAGCAAGAGCGAATAGTACGAGATGGCAGGGTCTTGCCAAAATCAAGCTCCTCCCTTCAGTACGAAATCCCGTTGAGCGTAAGCTCTAAGGAACCATTTAGCGCTTCTCTCAGGCACTTGATTGCGGCGTCGTATGCGGGAGACTCAATCACTTTGTCGGGCGCCGCGTTGTATCGCTGCTTGCCAAGCTGTCTGCACTGTCGCCGGTGTACACGTTCGTGCTCTGAAACTGCAGAGGGTCGTAACTACCAGAGAATGGATCCGGCTGCACATATCGCCCCCGCCTGTCGTTTCCCCGGGTCAGGAAATAGTGGACGTCCTGGTAGCCGTAGGTGCGGTTGTTGGCAGCGTCGGTCACCCGGTCGAGGGGATCGACGGTACGGGTCATGACGACGCCTCGGGCGTCGATCTCGGCCGCCAACTCATAACTACTGCTCGCTCTGTTTCTGAATGGGCCAGAGATCCACCTCTGTCAGGTCGAGTCGCTGGTCACCCCGGTCTCTTGTACCGAGTTGGAGGTTCTTGATGATTGGTTCGTGGTCCTCCTTTTCGATTCTTAACAGGTGTTGCCCGATAGTCAATTCAAAATCCTCTTGGAGATCATCGAGGGTTGCAGTCCTCTCTCCGTCCAGGTAAGCGGTAGCCCCCAGTAACTCCGCGGGTAGTAGGATCCGGAGCCTAAAGGTCAATTCGCCGGTGCAGAGATTCCTCCTCGGCGACAGCCGCATAGTCTGTAAGTTGTCTGGTCGCGCAAGGATCACCGATTTCAGTCCTCCCTCGTCAGCGAATTGAAGCCACAGGTCAGAGTGTCCTCGGCTGATTCGGTGTCTACCAAGCCAGGGGCGTTCGCCCCCTTCGGTGATGACTTCTCTCTCCGCCACGGTCTCAAGTTCTCGCATTGACATCCCACACTTCAATTCGTCGGCTAGGTTTCGTGCCCATCTAGGCCAATCGTGCGCTGCGGAGAAGCAAGACGCAAGAAGCGCGGTCAATACGCAGATTGTCATTCGGCTCATGGCAGTGAGCATGTAACCGGTGCAGGATTTTTGCCCGGCTTTGCGCTGGCCGGAGGATCGTTCCATCCTGGCGTGCGGAGGCCGACAATCGACGGTGCGCTTAGCCCGCACTTCCGCGCGATAGTTCCGGCAAAGGTGTTGCTGTTTGGCCCTTGGCTGAAGCGGTACTCACTCGGATTGGCATAGCCGCGAGCCGTGTCCACGACGCATTGGTCCGCTTCGCAGGAGTCGTTCCAGTCGCCGCAGTCGCCTCCGGTGTCAAAGTCGTTGTTTTTGAAGATCTCCCCTGTCCCCCTCTCCAGGGAGAAGATTCCGCCAATAAGGCCGCACGTCGTAGTCTTCGCCTTCTGCTCGATTTCGACGTAGCAGTGCCGGAAGCCGCCGCGGCCAACAAAGGGAATCTTCTTGCAGCAGACCCGCGACTTCAGCCCAAGAGGGTCGATGTTGAGGAGTGGGTTCAGATCAGCATAGGCGTAGAGATGGCGCAACGACTCCTCCTGGGGAGGGCGAGGGCTAAACGCGGCGGAGTCAACGATCCCCAGAGGATCCGGTCTCGCGTACCTCCCCGTGCCCGTGGCGTACCACCGGTGGAGATTGTAGGCAAATCCTGACTGACGGGTAGTCCAAGAGGAATCCTCCCACTGCCCCGGCAACCGCAAAAACACCCCCGCCCCACCCGCCCCGCTCCAGTCCGCCCCGAACGGTTCGAACCCGCCCTGCCAGAGCACGGACCCGCCCGTCCCCGTCGCCATGATCGGCGTGCCCAGGTGGTCCGTCGTCAGCCATTTCCAGCTCTCCGCCGTCCCGGCAACGTCGAGCTGCGCCACGGGCCGGCCGGCGAAGTGGAAGACGAGGCTCCTTTGCGGGGCGGCGTTCCGGGTCAGAGCGTGCAGGAGGCCGTCGGAGCTGTAGGTGGGCTGAACTTTGGGCGGCGGCGGGGCCGTGCAGACCGGCGCCGCAGTCAGGCCGATCGCGGCGCTCCAGGCGCAGACGTTGCCGGTTTCGAAGCTCTCGAAGAAGGGAATGGCTTCGGCGTCGGCGAGGCTGAGGTAATCGCGGCCGTCGTAGAGGAAAATGACGCCGGCTTGGGGAGTGGAGCTCTCGATGGCGGAGAGGCGGCTGGCGGCGTCGTTGCGGAAGGCGGTCGCATCGGATCCGGTGGCGATGCGGTCCAAGTGGCCGGCGGGGCCGAATTGGTAGGTGCGGGGGGCCCCGATTGCGGGCTGGACCTGGGAGAGGATCGGGGTGTGGCCGGCCGCGCCGTTGGGAACGTAGGAGTAGGTGTCCGTGGCGGCGGCGCGGGACTCGGTCAGGCGGTTGCCGATCTTGTCGTAGGTCCAGGCTCGCGGCCCCCAGGGACCGTCGCCCCGGGTCAGGAAGTAGTGGACGTCCTGGTAGCCGTAAGCGCGGTTGTTGGCGGCGTTCAGGGTGTCGGCGATCGAAGAGATGTTCCCCACCGCGTCCGTCGAGTAGGTCCAGCCCAGGAGGCTGCCGAGGGTGATGCCGGCGGGGAAGTAGCGCTGGGTGAAGGCGCGGGTCTCGGCGAGGCCGTTGCCCAGCGTCAGGCTCGCAAGGGGACCGCTGGAAAGGTAGGCGGCGGCGTTGACCAGGGGCTGGTCGGGATGGCCGGCGCGCCTCACCAGGAGGGTGGCGGGGCGGTCGGCGTAGTCGAAGGTGGTCACCGCCTCCACACCTCCAGGGTACACGAGGGAGGACGGATTGCCATTCGCGTCGTAGCCGTAGGTCAGGTCGCCGTCCTGAAGCAGCCGTCCGAAACGGTCGTAACGGTAGTCGACGGCGGCGCCGTGGCGGGTGATCCGGGTGAGCCTGCCTTTGGAGAACGGGACAGCGGGATCGTCGTAGGTGTAGGCGATGTTCAGCGCCGAATCCGGATAGGCCGCAGCGGTCAGCCGATCGAGTGGATCGACGGTGCGGGTCACGACAACGCCCCGGGCGTCGGTCTCGGTCGTAAGCTCGCCGTGAGCGTCATAGGCGTAGGCCGTGGTCCCCGAGGCGGGCGAGACCTGCGAGGTCATCAGGTCCCGGTCGCTGTAGGTGTAGTTTGTGGCGTTCCCTTCGGCGTCCGTGACCCGGGTGAGGTGATCCTGGATGTCGTAGCCGTAGGCGGTCAAGGCGTTGCCGCCGCCCGCTCCCGTCCAGGCTTGAGTGATGGCGGACAGGCGGTTGAGGCTGTCGAAAGCATAGAGCTGGGTCGGGTTCGGGTTCGTGGCCCTGGGGTGGTTGGCGTCCCAGACCTTCTCCAGGTTGCCGTCGCAGTCGTAGGCGTACTCGGTGGCGGCTCCCCCAGGGTGGACGACCTTGTCGAGGTGGCAGCGTGAGGAGTAGACGGAGTCCGTGAAGGAGTCGGTGACCCAGCCCGTGCCGTTCCAGCGCTGGAGCTCTTCCTTCGTGCGGTGGCCGTAGGCGTCGAGCGTGTAGACGGTCCGCTCGCCGCGGGTGGCGGCGTCGGGCTTCCTCTCGATCGAGGTCAGGCGGCCGGCGGCGTCATAGGCATACTCGACGACGTTGCCGCGGGGCAGGGTCGTCCGGAGCAGGTCGCCGAAGGGAGTATAGGCGTAGGTGGTGGCCAGGTCGCCGGCCGGGGCGGCCCCCTTCTGGGTGACGGAGGTGACGCGGTCGAGGCCGTCGTAGGCCGTCACCGTCTGGACGCCGTTGGGGTCGGTGACGGAGGTCCGGCGGTTGAAGGCGTCGTACGAGAAGGACGTGGCGCCGACGAGCGGGTCCGTTCGCGTGAGGGGGAGGAGGTTCCCCCGGGCGGGATCGTAGGTGGAGGACGTCACGTCCGCCATGCCATGGCCGGGCGGATCGACGGTCAGGGGCTGGCCGGCGGCGTTGAAGGTGGTCGCCGTGGCGTAGCTGAAGCTGCTCCCGGTCTCCGCGCCCTGGACCGTGCGGGTCTCGAGATCGCCCGCCGCGTCATAGGAGAGGACGGTCGTCCGCAGAGCCGCCCCGCCGGAAGTGGAGGGCCTTTCGATGCGGGTGGGAAAAGCCGGGAAGCCGGCATTGCCATACTGGTAGGTGGTGGTGCGGGCGAGCGGCGTGCCGACGGCCTCGCTCTTCGCCGTCATCCGGCCGCTGGCGTTCCAGGCCGACTGGGTTTCGAGGCCTCGGCCGTCGATCGTCCGCGTGGGCAGGAGCGGGTGGGCCGGGTCGCCGTAGGTGATCTGGACGTTGGGGCCCAGGCCGCAAGTGGGGCAGTCGCCCTCAATTTTCGTGACCTTCGGCTTGTTGCTGCCCGAGTCGCGGGCCAGGGTGTAGGTGGTCACCTTGCCCAGGGGATCGGTAACCGTGGCCTTGGTGGGGAGCGCGGGATTGGTGTAGGCCAGGGTGTAGACCTCGACGGCGTTGGGGCCGGTGGCGACGGGGTCCCCCTTCCACGTGCGCGATACGTTGCCCGAGGCGTCGAGCTCCCAGGCGGCTTCGACCCGGCGGGAGAGGCCGGTGCCGATCAGGTCGCGGCGGGTCATATAGCCGGGGAAGCGCGGGTCGTCGTAACGGAATTCCAGGGCTCTGCCGTCCGGCCGGTCGATACGGACGAGGTCGTTGCCGGTCCAGGAGTAGAGCCAGCTCCGCTGGGTGGCGCCGTCGACGCCGATCTCGCGGATCTCCGCGAGCTTGCCCGTGGGATGGTAGAAGAAGTCCTCGCGCCGGCCGTCCGGCAGGGTGACCCGGGTGAGGGGGCCGCCGGTGTAAGCGGCCACCTTGGCGTTGCCGTTCTTGTCCGCCGTCCGGCTCCAGCGGCCCGAGGCGTCGAAGGACTGGACGGTGCCGTCCAGGTCCCGCAGCTCCCAGCCGGAGGCCGTGCGGAAGAGCTTGCGGTACTCGTCGGTCGGCCTGGCGGTCCCATAGGCGCCGGCGGAGAGGCTGCTGAATTCGGCGAAGGTGCCGTAGCGGGTGATCAGCCAGACGTGGGCGTCGGTGGGATCGAGGACGATCCGCTCGGCGTAGTCGTGGGACCAGTAGCGGCCGAGGGTCGGGGTCCAGGCGGCGGCACCGGGGAAGTCGGGGTTTCCCACGCCGCCGGCCAGGTAATAGAGGTAGGCCTGGGGACCGGTGCCTGGGCCGCCGGTGCCTGGACCGCCGCCGCCTGGAGAGGTGCCGCCCCCCGGGCCAAGGCAGCAGGCACCGGCTGGACCTTCACCGGGGCAGCCATGGGCCGGGGGCTTTTTGCAGAACATTGCGTCGAGGGTCGCGGCGGAAAGGTCGACGGGGAGGGTCATCTGGCGCTGGTTCGCCGGGACGTTCGTGCAGCCGGTGATGCAGACCCGGGCCAGGAGCGAGTAGGCGCCAGCCCCGAGCGATCCGCCTGCGCAGGAAAAGCCGGTCTCGATCCAGGAGCCGCCTTGGTCCTCGAAGATGTCGCGGGTCAAATAGCCGCAGGAGCCGACGACGCTGGAAGCGGAGTTGCGCCAGTCGAGACGGGCGCCGCTTCCCGGGGTCAGAAGCCCCTGGCTGTTGCCGGGGAACGTCGTGGATACGGTGGCCCGGACGGTACAGGCTCTCGCCTTGGGGTTGCACCCGGCCGGGCGGATCTCGTAGGCAGCGGCGTCCAATTCGGGCGGGTAGCAATGGAGCCCCACCTTGCATCCCATGGTGCAGGCGCAGTTGGCAGGGTCGCGATGGGACGGCACCGGGCTGGGGTCGAATCCCACCGTGACCAGGCTGCCGAAGCTACTGCAGATGTCCTGCGCGCCGGCGGGAACCGCGGCCAGGAAAGCGAGGAGCAAAGCTGGGAGGCGGAGCAATGGCCTCCTTCGGCGGCACGTCCCGTTGCCGTCCATCGGACTCTCCTTGTCGTTGAAGCTGCGAAGATATTATAGCAGGCGCCGGTAGTCCCCCTTGGGTTGAGGTAGATGGCGGAGAAAATCGGTCGCTCGGCATGAATCCGTTTCCAACCCGTCCTCCGTATCTCCCACTGTAGGAAGATCTCCCGCCAGAGTCAGTTTCCCGACAAGCATTTCAAATCCACTTTTGGTTCGCTGTTGTCCCCTTTGGACACGGTTGAGGCACCTTTGGAAGGGGGAGTGTTTTTCAGGGATTCCCAGAGGCGCCGAAGTCCGTGGCCTCATCCCGCACTCCAGTCGCTCCATGCCACGGACCAGGCTCGAAAAATGGACGGGAAACGAGTGGTGCAAGACGACATCTATGAAGTCATCGGGATCGGCTTCGGCCCTGCCAACTTGGCGCTCGCGGTAGCGCTGGAGGAGGAGGCGGAGGCTGCGGGCGGCCGGGATCTGCGCCGCCTCTTCCTGGAGAGCAAGCCGGGTCCGGTGTGGCACCCGGGGATGCTCCTCGAGGATTCGCTGATCCAGATCTCGGTCCTCAAGGACCTGGCGACGATCCGCAATCCCCAGAGCCGGTACACCTTCCTCAACTATCTGAAGGTCAAGGGCCGCCTGTTCGAGTTCCTCAACCTGCGGGACCTGTTCCCGACGCGCATCGAGTTCAACGACTACCTGAAGTGGGTGGCGGAGGAGCTGGCCGCGCGGGTGCGCTACGGCCGCGAGGTGGTGGCCGTGCAGCCGGTGGAGGAGGCGGGGGAGGTCCGGTTGCTGCGGGTGACCTGCCGCGACGTGGCGACGGGCGAAACGGAGGAGCTGCTGGCGCGCAACGTCGTCCTCGCCACGGGCGGCGTGCCGTGCCTGCCGGATGGCATCTCCCTCCAGCGGGGCGGCAAGGCGTTCCACTCGCACGAGTCCATGCTGCGCTTGAAGCGCGACTATCCGGACAAGAGCGCGCCCTACCGGTTCGTGGTGGTGGGCTCCGGCCAGAGCGGCGCGGAGCTGTTCAACTACCTGATGACGCACTACCCCAACGCGGACGTGACGGCGGCCATCCGGCGCTTCTCCTACAAGCCGGTGGACGACAGCGACTTCACCAACGAGATCTTCTTCCCGCAGATGGTGGACCTCCTCTACGAGCTGCCGGACGACAAGCGGAAGATGATCCTCGACCACTGCCGGGACGTGAACTACGCGGTGGTGGACCTGGCGCTGATCCGCCGCATCTACAAGACGCTGTACCAGGAGAAGGTGCTGGGCCGCGACCGCGCCCGCATCCGGACGTTCCTCAAGCTGGAGGAGATCCTGGAGACGGGGGACGCCGTCATCGCCCGCTTCCTCGACATCATGCGCGACGAGACGGTGACGCTCGAGGCCGACGGCATGATCCTCTGCACGGGCTACACCTGGCGGAAGGAGCACCCGCTGCTCCATGAGCTCGGACCCTGGCTGCGCTGCGGCGACGAGGGCGGCTACAAGATCGAGCGGGACTACCGGGTCGCGGCCGCGCCGGCGTTCGCGCCGGGGGTCTTTCTCCAGGGGTTCTCCGAGGAGACCCACGGCGCGAGCGAAACCGTGCTGTCGCTGCTGCCGGTCCGGGCCGGAGACATCGTGACGTCGCTTCTCAGCCCGCGCGGTGCGCGGCAGACGGTCGAGAACTACGCGCTCTAGCGCTGGATCCTCAGAGGAGAACCGAGAGACATGCACATCCAGAGGTTGGATCCCGAGAAGCTGTTCGAGGCCTACGGGATCCAGGTCCAGATGCTCTATCCGTGGCAGGGAGTCGTGGAGCCGCCGTTCGGCGCCGCCTGGGCGGTGGTCGAGCCGGGCGGCCAGACCAAGCATCACGCGCACCAGGAGGGGGAGACCTTCTTCTTCGCCCAGGGGCAGGGGGTGATGCGGATCGGCGACGACTCTCACGAGGTCAAGGCGGGCGACGTCGTCTTCCAGCCGCCGTTCAACGCCCACACCCTGGTCAACACGTCGGACACCGAGGACCTGCTGTTCCTCACCGTCTGGTGGGAGGACCTGGCGCTGTGGGCCGGCCGCAAGGCGGGCGCGGCGGCGACGGCGGAACGGCCCCGGCGCGCCATGGTCAGCGCGGCGCCGCCGACCCCCAACGGCGACCTGCACGTCGGGCACCTTTCGGGGCCCTACCTCGCCGGCGACATCCACGCCCGCTACCTGCGGTCGCGGGGGGTGGACGCCCGCTACATCTTCGGCACCGACGACAACCAGAGCTATACCAAGACCAACGGCGCCCGCCTGGGGCTGGGTCCCCAGGAGGCGGCCGACAAGATCGCCGGGGAGATCCAGTCGACGCTGGAAGCGGCGGGCATCGAGCTGGCGGAATTCGTCCGGCCGAACGCGTCGCCCCACCACGTGCGGATGATCGGGGAGTTCTTTCAGAAGCTCTACGCCGACGGCCACCTGGTGGCCCGGGAGACCCCCTCGCCCTGGTGCGAGACGTGCGAGCGCTATCTCTACGAGGCCTACATCCGGGGACGCTGCCCCCATTGCGGCTCGCATTCCGGGGGCAACCTCTGCGAGGACTGCGGCCGCCCGAACGACTGCGTGGACCTGCTGGACGCCGTCTGCACGCAGTGCGGCAACCCGGCCTCCCGCCGCGACTTCACCCGCCTCTTCTTTCCCCTGGCCCGCTGGGAGAAGGAGCTGCGGGAGTTCCACCTCAAGGTCGGGATGAACCCGAGCCTGCGCGCGCTGTGCGAGCAGGTGATCGCGGCGGGCCTGCCGGACATGGCGGTGACCCACGTGTCGGACTGGGGCATCCCGGTGCCGGTCGAGGGCTTCGAGGACCAGCGGATCTTCGTCTGGCTGGAGATGGCGCCCCGCTACCTCTCCTACGCCCAGCACCTGGGGGACCGGGACGCCTACTGGAAGTCGGACGACGGCGAGTTCGTGCACTGCTTCGGCTTCGACAACGGCTTCTACTACGCGGTCTTCCTGCCGGCGATGTGGATGGCCTACGACCGCGGCCTCAAGCTGCCGGCGGCTTTCATCATGAACGAGTTCTACCGGCTGGATGGCCTGAAGTTCTCGACCAGCCGCCGCCACGCCATCTGGGGGCGCGAGCTGCTGGCCGAGGTGCCTTCCGACGTGATGCGGTTCTACCTCGCCTACACGGCCCCGGAAGCGGAGGGCACCAACTTCACCCTCGACGACTTCGAGGCCACCTGCGACCGCGAGCTTGCCGGTTCCTGGCAGCCGTGGCTCTCGTCGCTGGGGGAGAAGGTGCGGCGGGATTTCGGCGGCAAGGTGCCGTCGACGGGCGACTGGACGGAGGAGCACCGCCGCTTCTTCAACCGCCTGGAGGCCCTTTCGGCCGAAGCCGCGGAGTCCTACGAGGCCCGCACGTTCTCGCCGCAACGGGCGGCGCGGGTGCTCTGCGAGCTGGTGCGGGAGGCGCGGCGCTTCGGCAAGGCCGAGGAGGCCTGGAGCCGGGTGCCGGAGCGGGGGGAGGAGAGGCGCACCGCCGCCGCGCTGGAGCTTCTGGCGGCGAAGACCCTGGCGGTCCTGGCGGCGCCGATCCTGCCGGAGCTCGCCGCCCGTCTCTGGCGGGACCTCGGCTACGAGACGCCGCTCGCCGGCCACCGCTGGGAGGAGCGGCCCTCTTGGGTGCCCGCCGGCCAGCAGGCCGGCCGTCTCGGCGAGAGCGGGGAGAGCTATTTCCCAAACGTCCGTGAAGCGATGGCAGCGAGGAACCAGCAGGTAGCCTGAAGCTGATCCGAAATTATTTGAAGACCTCTGGAGTACGGAGAAACAGACCATGAGCACTCAGTCCATGACCCAAGCCGATTCCTGTTGTGACAAGACTGAGCAGACGTCCTGGGGCTTCCAGCTCGTCCTCGACTGCTTCGGGTGCGATGAGGAGGTCTGCTGCGATCTCGACCGCGGCTACGAGTTCCTCGACAAGATCTGCGTCCACCTCAACATGACCAAGCAGACGCAGCCCTACATCTTCAAGACCTGCGAGAAGACTTTTCCCGGCGTGCCCGGCTACAGCGGCTGGGTGCCGATCATCGAGAGCGGGATCCAGATCCACACCTCGGCCAACAACCGGTTCATCAGCATCGACGTCTACTCCTGCCGGCCGTTCGTCGAGCAGGAGGTGGTCGACTTCGTGCGCAGCTGGTTCCAGCCGAAGCAGATCGAGACCTGCTTCATCCACCGCGGCAAGGACATCATGAACCGCCGCTTCCGCTCGGAAGCGGCGGCCTAGTACGACGTGCCCGAAGTTCGTTCCGTGTTTGTAGGACTACCAGGTGGCGCCAAGCGAGAACTTGTGTTGTAATTGTGCATCGACACTCGTTTGGCGCCTCCTCCTGCTGCCCGTGCTCGAGGCCCCAAGGCCCGGCAAGTCGTCGTGCCGCTTCCCGTTTTCAGCCAACTGGAGTCGTTGGCGCGTTCGCTGACGACCCCTCATCGGGAGGTGATCCGTGCTCAGATCGTTTTGCTGTGTACTCGCGGGCTGAGCAACGCCGAGATTGCCCAGAGCGTCGGCTGTAGCGAGCGGACGGTCGGAAAATGGCGCGGGCGGTTCGCACAGGCCCCGAGCCTCGACACGCTTGAGGATCGGCCGCGAAGCGGTCGCCCTGCGGTGGTCCCGGTGGCGACGCGGTGTGAGGTGGTCAAACTGGCCTGCCAGCGCCCGGAGGGCTCGAAAGCTCGATTTCGCGACGTCTGGACTTTGGGTAGCTTGCAGGAAGCGCTTCGAGAGGAAACAGGCTGGGCCTTGAGCTGCAGCGAGATCCGGCGGATTTTGCAGGCCGAGCATCTGCGCCCTCACCGGATGAGACTGTGGCTCCATAGTCCAGACCCGGAGTTTCAGGCGAAGGTCGAACGGATCTGCCGGCTCTATCTGGAGCCGCCGGAGGGGGCCACGGTCCTTTGTATCGACGAGAAGTCCGGGATTCAAGCGCTGGAGCGTCGCTATCCGACTCAAAGCCCCCGTCGGGGTCAACCCGGCCGCTTTGAGTTCGAATACCGGCGCCATGGGACGAGGAGCTTGCTGGCCGCCTTTGAGACTCGAACCGGGCAAGTGGTGGGTTGCTGTGGAGCCTCCCGGACGGCGTCCGATCTTTTGGCTTTCATGGAGGTCGTGGCCCAACGCTATCCGACAGGCCCGGTGTATGTGATCTGGGACAACCTCAACATCCATCACGGCGAACGCTGGGAGGTCTTCAACCAGCAGCACGGGGGTCGGTTTCACTTCGTCTACACCCCTTTGCACGCCTCCTGGGTCAATCAGATCGAGATCTGGTTTGGCCTCCTCCAGCGGCGTATCCTGCGCTACGGCAGCTTCAGCGGTCCGGAACAGCTCGAAGCGTCCCTGCTCGGGTTTGTGGACCACTGGAATACCTTCGAGGCTCACCCCTGGAAGTGGACTTTCCGAGGTCAAGTTGCCGCGAAAACCAATATCGAGCGTCTGGCGGCTTAGCCGCGGGCTGTCATGTCCAGTTTCTTGGCCCAAACCTCCGATGTGTTCGCCGTCGAGGCTTTCTTGGCTTTGTATCCGGCCTTGAGCCACTTGCGGGTACGACGGCGAGCCGATCTGGTGACGCTGGAATCCGGACCTGTCGAGGCCCCAAGGCGCCATGCCCGCCTGCGGCGTGTCACAGTGCACCTCTGGCGGTTGGAGATGCCCACCTCTTCGAGCCGCTGGGACCTCACTCCCTTCCGAGAACAGCTCAAAGTCCTTCTCGAGCTGCTCGTCGAGCAGTTCCCTTGGACTCTGGCTCCTTAGCCTTCCAATCGAACCCAAGCA
>DATFNZ010000182.1:0-16719 GCA_035266085.1 Thermoanaerobaculia bacterium | reverse complement strand
ATGTTTGTCGCCCAATGGGCGTCGAAGGCTGCGCGGTCGCGGGAGGGGAAGGCGGCCATGCGCGTGGCGTCGGCGTCGAGTTGTTGCTCGTAGAAGATGGGGAGGTCGTTGGGCTCGATGTTGCGGAGTCGTACTTCGTTGCTCATTTCTCTACACCCAGCTAGGCCTGTCGGTCCATTTCTCTATTGCCCTTAGCGATGTGCGAAGCAGACAGCGTGCCGAGTGCCGCCTAACGATTATGGCCGTGAGCGGCGGGAACCGCGCTGCTAGCGGTTTCCGTCCGCTCAACCGTGGAGTTAGGTGGCACTGCACTGGATGTCTACTCACGGCCGATCAGCCAATCCCGCATCATGTAAGGCTGTGCGGAGTTCTGAGAGTGTAGCATTGGCCGCATCGATAAATTCTCTATTGTGGTACTGGTCGACCAGCAGCACTGGGAGGTTCTGTAGGTAATCTGCGCGTTTCGCGCCAAATCGTTCACAGTGAACCTCGGACAAGAAGGACGAACCGAATAGAGCCTCGAGTTGCTGCTGCAGTTTTATCATGCGTGTTCGAGCGAAGTAGATCTTATCACGAGTAGATGCACTTGAAAATGTGCCCTGATAGAAGGCCAATAGCTTTTGCGAGCGGCAAAGTCCATAAAGCGCTGATTCTGGGCGCTCCTCGCGGATATGAAAGAAGAGCGCTCTATAAAAGAGTGGCCGGAGGGCGGTGACGACTTGCGCCTCTGTCGGATGTGGTGGGAGTGCGTTTAGGGCTTCATGAACCCGGTCAATATCGTCGTCGCCCGTTACTGGCCATGGCGGCGAAGAGGCTGATGTGCCGGGTGAAAGTTGAGAGTTCTGGTTGGTCTTTGGGCCACGTGCCATTCCCACGATCAAGAGGGCTCCTAGGAATATCCAGCCCGCGAAGGCGGCTTGGACCCAGACTGGATATGCTCGGATGGAGTCAACGAGTTTGAGTAGCGCATCGATAACTTCCTTCACGGAGCCTCCCTCAGTAAACGTGCGACCTGTTCGAATGTGCCGAGCGTCGCCTAACGAGGTTGTTGCTAAACGGCGGCGTCCGGTTGAGCAGCCGGGTTGGCCGCCTAAACATCAAGAAATTCTTCGCCTATAAGTTCATCTAACGGTGACACGTTTTCCTCCAGTTGGCAGTTCAGGCTCATTGCTTCAATTCCTGCAAGCTCAAACTCTATGCATTGCACTACAGCCTCGCGTGCCTTGAGTAAAGCATGACAGGCCGCTCTGACGCGCTCTGCCATGGCTGGGTCGACTGCTTCTTCTCTCAACAAGCCGCTGACAAGGCGAGCGCCTTCATAGTAGTACGCTTGGCAACGCATCGCGCTGTCTCTCGCCAAGGCTAACACGTCGCCAAACGCCCTCCTGCCAAGGGTCAGGTCCATTAAAGCGCAATGCCAGGGATCTCGTTTTAAGATATCGATTGCCAGATCTCCCAGATTTTCAACGCCGGGATAGCTAACTCGTTGAAAACAGATCACGTTGAACTGCAATAGAGTGTGGCTCGTGCGCTTCTTTGAGTGGCGCATTGCTCTCTGAGCGCACTCAATATAGTCATGGCGACGGAACGCCGCGAGACACGCTTCCTCGATGTCTCTGAGGTCCATGTTGCTTACCTCATTGGTAGTCACAAAACACGTCGGTTTGCCTTTGGCCGAATATGATAGGCGTGAATACTGCGGAGTCCTGACGTGCGTCGTACTTCTTCAACTGGACAAGTCCATCGAGAGTGGCAGTCTTGCCAGGCCCTGTCAGATCGTTAAAGGATGTAGCCGTGGTGATCCATTTGGGATTAATGGCTACTACGACCGTCGTTCCTTTGTGCCGAAAATAAATGTACGGATCTCTTATGAATGTGCCGGCTAGTTTGTATTCGCTTGTTAGGTCGGCCTGAGATGGGATATTCTTCTTCCAACAGCTTGAAGAGAATGAAAAGATACCTGCACAAAGATCGCTGGTGATTCTTGTGACCTGCTTCAGTGGGATAGCCGACACGGAAGCTCGTTCCAAAATCGTGCTGAATGAATATAGAACGGGGGCCAGTTCCCAATCCAGTTCATGTAGAAAAGCAAACCTCGGAATGCTGATCTCTGGCAGAGGTACTCCTTGTAGTGCGGCTAGCATAGCGATGCGTGGAATATTGAGGTAGTAGACGATGCTCCATGGAACCCGCCACGGTCGGGCCTCGGCAAGTATGCGGGCTATTCGGGATTCGTGGCGCTGCTTCAGATTCTGCAGATGCTCTACGGAGAACTCGGGAACGTTACTGTCTATCTGCTGGTGGTGGTGTGCGCAAAGGAGCATTAGATTCTCAGCACTGTGAAGTTTAGACTCGGGGTGGTGTGGGTCTCCGCGCGGCCCCGTATATTTACGAGCTACAATGTGTGCGAGCTGTCCGAGCAACCTTTGAGTGTGGGTGCTGAATATGTCGTTCGAGCAATCGGGCATGGAGCATCGACCGCCGGCAGCGGTCCAAACGCGAATTGCTGTCTGGCGTGTCACTCCTGACATAGTCTGGTCTCGTTGCTAGCTCGCCATATCACCGCGGCCAACGCCGATGGGCCTAACCGGCGGTGCCGCGCGATAGCGCGGTGTCCGTCCGGTTGAGGCACGGGGTTAGGCGCGGCGTGCTCATGATGCGCCAGTCGTAAAGGCCACATTGATCACCACCACCAGAAGCAATGCGGCTATACAAGTCTGCAGCAGAACAACCAGTCGAACGAACGTTGAATTAGGCAAAATGTCGCCATAGCCTACTGTGAACTGAGTGATCGCACTAAAGTAGAGAAAATCCCAGTATGACCAAACTTTCGGTGAGTCCGTTCCCAAGCTATCAAGGACTGCTTGTACCTCCTCCTGAGTCGCTTCCCAGTCAGAGATCCACTTATCGCAGAGACTCCTGAATTCTGATGCGGTTTGGGGAAGGTCATAGTGCGAAGACCCCACGACTCTAACAGATTCTTCGCCGTCCAGCGTAGTTATTCGCAGATTGGTTGGCGGCGGCTCGCCCCCTCCAGGAAAGGCGTTACGGGCCTTAGGCCAAATGACCGTGTAGTCTCTTCCTGCCCCCCTGAATGTAGATGTGAGGAACAAGCCGCCAAATTCACGACCTAAAGTTGGATCAGCGTCCATTGTAACCAAGTCTTGCTTGAGTTGTTTTAACTGTCGAAGCTCAAGCTCCAATTGCTCCAAGCGGCTATATGAATCAATTTCAACTGCTCGAGACTGAGAACGGATGATGTCCGAGTTGAAAGCGAACGCTCGTCGGTTGCTGGAGTATATCAAGAAGTAGATCGCTCCAAAGAGGAACACCAAGGCTACGTAGAACAAGAATACCGAGAGAATCCATTGGTTGCGATTGGCGGCGAGTTCATAGAATTTATTGAGCATGGCCTGATGTTTTTCTTGCGCCTAACGATCAAAAGCTCACCGGCGGACTACGCACGTCAGTGCGTTGGCCGTCCGGTAGAGCGTGGTGTTAGGTGCCCTCCTGTGCCTCAGCAACAGTCCACTCCTTCGACACAATATACTTGGTACCACATTGAACACACGGCACTGTGAGCGATCGATCTTCTCGCAGGTGATGTGCACGCACATAGTTCGCGGTTTTGCATTCCCCACATTCAAACTCAGCCGATCTTATTTGACGAGTGAACGCATCTCCCTCCTTGCGCATGGCATACTGCGCCCGGCAATTGGAGTTGATACAGACGATAATAGGGGCCTCTTCGAGACTTTCTACATTCTTTATCAAGGGCTGCCCACACTCGTCACAATCAAAGGTTACAACATTGGCCATGTTCGTGTCGAACGTGTTGTTAGCTGCGCCTTCAATTTCTTCTATCAAAGCGGAGAGATAACCAGCCAGCTCTTCAGAAGAGGGTACACCTTGCTTTTGTTCTTGGGCTGGCGTGGGAACATGCAGGAACCCGCCGAGCTTGTTGTAGTGCTTATTAAGGACTGATGGCGACAATGCTATGTGCTTCCCAGAGAAGGAGGGCTCCGGATCATTACCGTTCTCACCGTTGCGCCACTTCCTTAAGGTATGGCTTGAATTTGCATGCGGATCGTACTCTTGTAGAGTTTCGACTACCCTGCGAGGCTGCCAGGTATTCAGCACCTCCGGAGGTATGTGCTTGGCATAGAGGCGTAGCTTGTCATAGCAAATACTTTCGATACAAAAGCGTAGCTCCAAGCAAGCATACCGCAGCGCCTCTGGAGAGGCTTCGGCTAGCCTTTCGCGAGCACGCTTCAGGCAAGCTCGTTTGTGGTAATTCATCGCGTTTGGCACCTAACGCCTAGCTTAACGTTTCGCCGTTTCGCCTGGGAATGCATATCGTGGTCAAAGTCTCCGCCAACTCGCACTTCGCATGTCCCTCATTCTATGTATCTATCCAATCCTACACCGCTTCCTAATCCACGTCAACGCCGGGGGATGCCAACGTAGAAGGGGCCCTGTCCATGGGCTGCCCTCGACTTGAACCGGTCGAGAGGAGGGAAAGCTATCTTACTGAGGCGATGATGGTTTCGGGGAGAATCCGAGCGTATAAGAAGCCAGGGCTGGAACGATATACGGGCACGATAAGCACTCCACGCCGGGAAAGACAACCCGGATATCTCTCTTCGTTTGCGTGAGTTGCGGCTCCTGCGGGCGATAAGCCTGGCGACTTATACGTGCAGGGGCACACGGATAAGATGCCGCCTGCCGTCGCCTTACGTGCCCACTCAGTCGGGAATGGCTATGATTCTACCCTTGAAGTGGAGGGATCGCGGTCCACGCGGACAGGGGAACGAGAGGCCTACAGGAACGGCGGCATTTCGTTGCGGGGAGCCATCGATTTAAGAATACGACGCGGCGTCATATGATTATGACGTCGTGCCTAATCTTATGACGCTCTGCCTAAGACTATGACGCGGCGTATAAGATTATGACGCACCGTGCAATTTAGCGACGCTCGGCCGTAAGATTGTACGCGGCGCAATAAGCTTATGACGCACCTCCGTATTTTACGACGCTCCGCAGAATCTTATGGCGCGGCGTATAAAACTACGACGGGCCATATAGTTTTACGACGCTCCGCTGTAAATTGTGCGCGGCGTCATAAGCTTATGGCGCGACGCCTAATCTTACGACGCTCCCCCGAAGCTTATGACGCGACGTACAGAATTATGACGCGCCGCGCAATTTATCGGCGCTCCGTCGTAAGATTGTACGCGGCGCCACAATCTTATGACGCGCCTCCGTATTTTACGACGCTCCGCAGAATCTTATGGCGCGGCGCCCAAAATTGTGACGCACCGTGTAATTTACTGACGCTCCGTCATAAGATTGGACGCCGCGTATAATCTTATGGCGCGCCTCCTAATCTTATGACGCCGCGTCGTTAAATTATTATCGGCGGGGTGACGGCGATTCCGGGAGGCGGGAACAAGAGAAAGGGGCGGGCCGGGCACGCCCCCTTGGACGTTGGGGCAGGAAATCGAGGTCGCCGGCCTTCCGGCCGCCTGCTGCCGGACTGGGCGTCTGTCAACGCAGGATTGCGTAGAGCCGTAGGGTGCGCTGGGCGCGCCAGGGGAGGTTGTGGTGCGCACAGCGCACCCTACGGGGGCCGTGATTTCTGGGTTGGTACGGCGCCAGCTCCTGGGTGCGGCTCAGGAGATGACCGACGTGAGCATGGCTTGGCTCCGGGTGGAGGATCTCGACGATCTTGGCCGCCATCGGCGCCAGAAGGTGCTGGAGTATCTCCAGGATCCCAAAAACCGTCGTCTCGCTCTGCATGGTCTTCTCCTGTTCAGGGGCTTCCTGGCCCGACCCGCACCGGGATAGGCGCGCGTTCGGTGTGCATAGAATTCTTGATTCGCATGAATCTGTCAAGACGGTGTCTTGAAATTCTCTGCCAGTTATGCCAAGCTAACGCATATCCGGAAGGTCTTGAGCTTTCCGAGGCCGATACGGCTCTGAGGGCCGGGCGGTGCCCATTGACCCCCGGTCAGCCCGGGGCCTATCCTCGCGGCCCATGGACCTCTTCGAGCTGACACGCGCTCTCATCGACATCGACTCGACGACCGGGCGCGAGCGGGAGGTTGGCGATTTTCTCTTCCGGTATCTGGAGGAGGTCGCGGGCCGGACGGGCGGCGCGGTCGAGCGCATGGCCGTCCAGGAGGGCCGGTTCAACGTGCTTGCTGTCTGGGGAGAGCCGGTTGTAGTCCTCTCCACCCATATGGATACGGTGCCGCCGTTCTTCCCATCATCAGAGGATGGCGAGCACATCCGGGGACGGGGGGCTTGCGACACCAAGGGCGGTATCGCCTCCATGATCCAGGCAATCGAGGAGCTTCTGGCGGAGGGGCTGCGGGGCTTCGGCCTGCTGCTGGTGGTGGGCGAGGAGACGGACAGCGCCGGCGCCCAGATGGCCAACCGCCATCCCAAAGGCTCCCGCTGGCTGGTCAACGGCGAGCCCACGGAGAACCGGCTGGCGCTCGGTTCCAAGGGGATGATCTACATGGCCCTGGAGGCGCAGGGCCGGGCGGCCCACTCGGCGTATCCGGAGCTGGGCGACTCGGCGATCGACAAGCTGCTGGACGTCCTCGGCCGCCTGAAAGCCGTGCCGCTGCCCACCGATCCCGTCCTGGGCGAGACGACGCTCAACGTCGGCACCTTGTCCGGCGGCCGGGCCAGCAACGTGGTGGCGGACCACGCCCGGGCCGAGGTCACGCTCCGCACCGTGGGTGACACTTCAGAATTGCGACGGAAGTTGGCCGCCGCGGTGCACGCCGTTCCAGGCGTCCATATCGCGGAGATCCGCGAGACGCCGGCCCTGCACCTCGGGTCCGTGCCGGGGTTCGAAACGTCCATCGTGAAGTACACCACCGACATCCCCCGGCTGTCGGCATGGGGCGAGCCCTTCCTCCTGGGGCCCGGCAGCATCCACGTCGCCCACACGCCGGAGGAGCGGGTCGCCAAGCGGGATCTGATCGAGGCCGTGCACCTCTACAAGGAGATGGTCCGCCGGCTCCTGGACCGGTAGACTCAGCAAGCCATGGAAAAGAAGATCGAGGTCGGCATCCTGGGCGCCACCGGCACGGTGGGGCAGCGCTTCATTCAGCTTCTCGAGAACCACCCCTGGTTCGAGGCGAAGTGGCTGGCGGCGAGCGACCGCAGCGCCGGCAAGCGCTACCGCGAGGCCACCGCTTGGCAGCTCGAAGGGCCCCCGCCCGCCGAGGCCGCGGACCGCGTCGTCGAGGAGTGCGTGCCGGGCAAGGGGCCGAAGCTGGTCTTCTCCTCGATGTCCGGCAGCCTGGCGGGGGAGATCGAGCGCGACTTCGCGGCCGCCGGGCACATCGTGGTCTCCAACTCGGGCCACTACAGGATGGCGCCGGACGTGCCCCTGCTGGTGCCGGAGATCAATCCGGGGCACCTGGGCCTGTTGACCCCGCAGCGGCGGGAGCGGGGCTGGGAGGGCGCCATCGTCACCAACCCCAACTGCGCCGCCGTCGTGCTGGTGATTCCGCTGGCCGCCCTGCGCTCCTTCGGCATCCGGCGGGTGATGGTGACCACCTTCCAGGCCGTCTCGGGCGCCGGCTACCCCGGAGTGGCGTCGCTCGACATCCTCGGCAACGTCATTCCCTATATCGGGGGGGACGAGGAGAAGAAGGTCGAGACGGAGCCGCAGAAGATCCTCGGCGAGCTCGCGGGCGATCACATCCAGCCGCTGCCGTTCACCGTCAGCGCGAGCTGCAACCGGGTGCCCTCGATCGACGGCCACCTGATCACGGCGAGCGTCGAGTTCGAGAACCGCCCGGAGCGCGAGGAGATCCTGGAGGCCCTGGCGGCCTTCTCCGGCCTGCCGCAGGAGCGGGGCCTCCCCTCGGCTCCCAAGCAGGTGATCCATTTCATGGAAGCGCAGGACCGCCCGCAGCCGCGCAAGGACGCCGGCCTCGAGAAGGGCATGGCGACCTCCGTGGGGCGGCTGCGCGAGTGCAACCTCCTGCACTGGAAGTTCGCGGCCCTCTCCCACAACGTGCTGCGCGGCGCCGCGGGAGCGGCCGTGCTCAACGCCGAGCTGATGAAGAGCGAAGGGCTGATCTAGCTCATGATCGTGATGAAATTCGGCGGCAGCTCGGTCGACGGCGCGGCGTCGATCGAGCGGGTGGCGGGCATCGTCCGCGGCTGCCTGGACCGCCAGCCCGTGATCGTGGTCTCCGCCATGGCCAAGACCACCCGCCGGCTGCTCGAAGCCGCCGAGGCCGCCGCCGCGGGGGACCGCGATTCCGCGCACGCCGCCTTCGACGAGATCGAGAGCTTCCACCGGCGGGAGTCGCACGGCGTGGTGCCCCCCGCCGGCCGGCCGGCCCTCGACGCCGCCCTCGATCCCTTCTTCAACGATCTGCGGATGCAGCTCGACGAGCTCGCCTCGACCCGGGCGCTCACCCCGCGGGCCGCCGACGCCGTGGCGAGCTTCGGCGAGCTCCTGTCGAGCACCATCCTCTCCTTCGCCTTGAGTCATGGCGGCATCGACGCCGGCTGGATCGACTGCCGGCGCGTGATCGTGACGGACCACGACTTCACCCGCGCCCGGCCGCTCTACGGCCCCACCGACGCCCGCCTGCGGGAGACCCTGCTGCCTCTCCTGCGCGCCGGCCGGGTGCCGGTGGTCGGCGGCTACGTGGGCGCCACCCTGCAGGGGGTCACCACCACCCTGGGCAAGGAGGGGTCCGACTTCTCCGCCGCCATCGTGGGCGCCGCCCTCAACGCCGAAGAGGTGCAGATCTGGACGGACGTGGACGGCATGCGGACCGCCGATCCCCGCGTCTACCCCGGAGCGCGGCGCATCCGGACGCTCTCCTTCGCCGAGGCGCTGGAGCTCTCCTGCTCCGGGGCCAAGAAGCCCCACTACGGCACGCTGGGGCCGGCGAGCCGGGCGGGCGTCCCCATTCGCATCCTCGACTCCCGGCATCCTGAGGCCCAGGGCACGGTGATCGGCCGCCGAAATCCGGACGCGCCGGCCACCATCAAGTCGATCGCCTGCCGCGCCAACGCCCACCTGATCTCCACCCGGGCCGCGGAAGCCGGCGACGGACTGCCCGGCAACCTCTTCGAGCTCTGCGACCGTTTCCGGCCGGCGCTCCTGGTGCTCGAGGCCCGCGCCGACGGCGGCGATCTCGCCCTCGACCGCGAAGACCGGCTGCCGGAGATCCACTCGGCCCTCCTGGCGGCGGTCGGCCATTCGTCGGAGCTGTGGGTCACCCGCGGCCGCATCGTGGTCTCCCTGGTCTCCGAGGATCTCGCTTCCGACCCGGACCTCGTGGCAAGGACGCTGGCGGCGGGCGAGGGCTTCGAGCCGCGGCTCGTCCTCTCGGGAGCGGCCGCGCCCACCGTCCGGCTCCTGGCGGAGGAGGATCAGCTCCGGGAGCTGATCGCGAAGCTCCACGAGGAGCTCCTGCCGGGCGGCCCGGACGAGGTGGTCGAATGAGCCGGCTGGCGCTCGTCGGCTACGGCCGGATGGGCCGGCTCGTCGAGCAGCTCGCCCCGGACCACGGCTTCGAGGTGGCCCTTCGCCTGGACGAAAACTCCAACCCCGGAGGCGCCGGCATCACCGCCGGGAGCTTCCAGGGGATCGACGCCGCGATCGACTTCTCCACCGCCGCCGCCGTGCCCGTCAACGCCGAGAGGATCGCCCCGCTGGGCGTTCCCCTGGTGGTCGGCACCACCGGCTGGGGGAGCGAGATGCCGCGGGTGCGCGAGGCGGTCGAGCGGCACGGCGCGGGGCTGCTCCACGGCGCCAACTTCTCGGTGGGCGTACAGGTCTTCTACCGTCTCGCCGGGGCGGCGGCCCGCCTGCTGGCGGACGAGGCCTCGTATGGCGCCTGGGCCTACGAGATCCATCACAAGATGAAGCAGGACGCCCCCTCGGGCACCCTGCTCCAGATCCTGAAGGTCATGGAAGAGTCGGGGTACGACCGGCCCGTCGACGTGGCGAGCAGCCGGGCCGGGGCGATTCCCGGCACCCACCAGATCGGTTTCGATTCCGAGGCGGACACCATCCTCCTCGAGCACCGGGCCCGCAGCCGGGCGGGCTTCGCCCACGGCGCGCTCCGCGCGGCCCGCTGGATGCTTGGCCCCCAGGGGACCGGCCGGCAGGGTTTCTACGAGTTCAGCCAGGTGTGGGAAGAGATCGTGCAAGAAGGAAACTAGAATACGAGGACGCGCGCCTCCACTTCCCGGCGCGCCTGGGAGAGCCCCATGTTTCAAGGCTGCGGTACCGCGATGGTCACCCCGTTCCGGTCCGACCTGTCGCTCGACGAGGAGAGCCTGCGCCGGCTGGTGCGCCGCCAGATCGAAGCGGGGATCCACTTCCTGGTCCCCTGCGGCACGACGGGCGAGAACCCCACCCTCTGCCGCGAGGAGCACCTGCGGGTGGTCGAGATCACCCTCGAGGAGGCCCATGGCCGGACCCCGGTGCTGGCCGGCTGCGGCGGCAACGACACGCGCGAGGTCGTCGAGCTGGCCCGCGACCTCGAGGGCCTGGGGGCGGACGGCCTGCTGGTCGTCACCCCTTATTACAACAAGCCCACGCCGGAAGGGCTCTACCAGCATTACCACGCCGTCGCCCGCGCCACCCGCCTGCCGATCGTGGTCTACAACGTCCCCAGCCGCACCGGCGCGAACGTCGATCCCGCGACGCTGGCGCGCCTGGCGGAGATCGAGACCGTCGTGGGGGTCAAGGAAGCCTCGGGCAACATCTCCCAGATCGCGGCCATCTTCCAGGCCGTGCCGGAGAGCTTCGCCGTGCTCTCCGGCGACGACGCGCTCACCCTGCCGGTGATCGCCCTGGGCGGCGTCGGAGTCATCTCGGTGGCGGGCAACGAGGTCCCCTTCGCCATGGCGCGGCTGACCTCGCTGTGCCTGGAGGGGGATTTCCCCGCCGCCCGGGAGATGCAGCGCCGGCTCCATCCCCTCATGGAGATCAACTTCATCGAGTCCAACCCCGGCCCGGTCAAGGCGGCCCTCGCCCTGATGGGACTGATCGAGCCAGCCTTCCGCCTGCCGATGGTGCCGCCCCGGCCCGAAAGCGTGAGAAAGATCGAGAAGGTCCTGCTCGGCCTCGGGCTGATCCCGGAGAGCCCGGAGTCCGAGACCAACGTGGAGATCCGGCTTGTCGGTTGAGGTCCGGGCCGGGCTCCGCGAAGGGATCGAGAGGCTCTACGCCGAGCCGCCCGCGGTCTATCAGGCGGCGGACCGCGGCCTCTTCGACCTCTTCAAGACGGCGCTGAACCGCGGCGAGGTCCGCGCCGCCGAGCCGGACGCGGCGTCTCCCACCGGCTGGCGGGTGAATCCCTGGGTGAAGCAGGGCATCCTCGTGGGGTTCCGCATGGGCCAGGTCGTGGACATGTCCGTGGGCGGCCCAGAGGGCATCCGCCTGCCGTTCCTGGACAAGGCGACCTATCCGCCCCGCGCCCTCGATCCCGCCGCCGGCGTGCGCGTGGTGCCGGGAGGCTCCGCCGTCCGCGACGGCTGCTACCTGGGCCGGGGCGTGATCTGCATGCCGCCGATGTACGTCAACGTCGGAGCCTGGGTGGACGACGGCTCGCTCGTCGACTCCCACGCCCTGGTGGGGAGCTGCGCCCAGGTGGGCAAGCGGGTCCACCTCTCGGCCGCCGCCCAACTCGGCGGCGTGCTGGAGCCCATCGGAGCCTCGCCGGTGATCGTGGAGGACGACGTCCTGATCGGCGGCAACTGCGGGGTCTACGAGGGGACGGTAGTCAAGCGCCGGGCCGTGCTGGGAGCCGGCACGATCCTCACCCGCTCCACCCCCGTCTACGACCTGGTTCGGGAGACGATCCACCGGGCGACGGACGACCAGCCGCTGGTGATCCCGGAGGAAGCCGTGGTAGTCCCTGGCTCCCGCGCCGTTACCCGGGGAGCGGGGAAAGAGTGGGGGCTGTCTCTCTACACGCCGGTGATCGTCAAGTACCGCGACGCCTCGACGGACGAGCGGGTGCAGTTGGAGGATTGGCTGCGCTGACCTAGCGTGAAGCCTTGCGGCGAGAGGGAGGCGTCAGTCCGTTTTGCGGATCCTCTCGGCTGAAGGAAACGACCACGCCTCCCCTCTCCTGCTGCCGCCGCCTCAAGTCGAGCACCATCTTCTTGAGATCGTAGCCGAACGAAGCGGCGTACTCATTGCCGTGTTCGCGGACCTCCTCAACGATAGGGTCATGCCAGGCGGACCGGTCCTTCATAAAGTGCTCCTCAGGTTCGACAGCTGTGGAGGCGTGCAAAGCACCGGACTGGCATACCCCCACGAAATCATTGTAGCGCTGAACTCGGGCATCAGAACCGCGTTCGCGATGTGGCGACAGTTCCAGGTCAGCAGGTAGTCCATTCGATGGATAGCCGCAGTCGCGATGTGTAGTGCGTCACGAGCCGCCGTCAAAGTAAGTCCGCTGCATTGCAACAGACGTTCGGCCAACGAGGAACATTCCAGATCTACACTGAGACTGGGGAGCTGCTCAGCTATAGAGAGCCTGGTAATGGCCGCCTCGGGGTCTCCCCGTCCGATTTCGAAGAGAACCATCTCCGAGATGTAGATCTCGAAGTGCGACCGCGATGTTCGCCACCAAAGCCGAGTCGAATCCTGGTTTGCGGCAATCACCAGATTACGACTTGGCCTAGCCGTCAGATAGCTGATGACGCTCGACTCAAGATAAACCTTCGGCTTCAGAACCCCTCCAGGGAAGTCCACAAGTGCTCCGCGTCTTCGATAGACGGAACTATATACCGCCGAGCCGTGCCCGCAAGCCCTGAGCCAAGATCACCTGCGTCATCGCCGAAGGCGACCCCACCTCCGCCCGCAGCAGCATCTTCACCTTGCTCTCCAGCGCGATGGCGATCCCGCTCTCCGGGGCGAAGGGGAAGGTGAGGAAGCCGACCCGGCCGCCGGGGAAGCCGAGGTGACCGTCCGCGCCGTCCACTTTGATGGCGACCAGATTGGGGTGGCGGCCGATCAGGCCCCAGAAGAGAGAGCCGCCCGGCGTCTCCAGCACCTCCCAGGTGTCGTCCACGATGACGATCAGGGGACGGTGCTCCGCGATCCCGATCAGCGAATGGCGCAAGGTGGACCGCTCGTGGCCCGTGGGGACGTAGCCGGTGTCCTCGGACGGGAACTCGAGCAGGACCACGGCGGGCTCGCCGTTCACCAGGGAGGAAAGCGAACGGGAGACGGCCGTGGGATCGAAACGGCCGTGGTGGGGCGGGGTCTCAAAGATCCGCGCGCCGAGCTTCTGCTCGAGCAGATCGCGGTCGCCCGGCCGTCCGCCCGCGCGGAGCACCACGGCCCGGCCCTCGTCCACGAAGAGCTCCAGAGCCAGGCAGCGCGCCTGCGCCGTGCCGCAGGTAACCAGCGGCAGCGACGACGGACGCTCGTCCGAGCGCCCTCGCCGCTGCCACTCGCGCCAGGCGCGGCGCAGGTCGGCCAAGCCCTCGACAGGCGAGTAGAGGAAGGCCCGGCTCCGCTCGTCCTCTTCCAATCCTGCCAGGGCGGCTGCCATGGAAGGGAGAGGAACGGCCCGGCCGTGGCCGTCCGTGATCTGCCCGATGGTGGCATTGAAGGCTTTGCCCCGGGCCTCCGCCGTCTGGAGGGGCAGGAAGTTGGCCGGCTGCCGGGCACGGCGGCCGAGCGGCGAGAGGACCTCCCAGAGAGCGGGGCAGTCCCGTTCGATCACCGCGTCGGCGTCGAGGATGGGATCAAGGCCGGCCATCGCTCCCTACGGGGCCTTCTCCTCCCGGGCCTCGGTCTGGATCTTCGCCAGCGCCGAGTCCAGGGAATCGAGCGCCTTGGAGCCTCCCTCACGGAGCTGCGACTGGAGGCGCGCGAGGTCGCCGTCCAGGTCGCGCCAGCGCTCCTTCGCCCCGGCGCTGGCGTTGCCGTAGGAGCGCTCCAGGCTGGCCCGGATCTCCTCCACCTCCTGGCGCACCTGCTGGAGGTTGCGCTCCCCCGCCACCTCCGCCCGCCGGCCCAGGAGCCGGGCCCGGGCCTGCGCCAGGTCCGACTGCCGCTCGACCGAGTGGTTCCCCGCACCCCGGGTCAGATCTTCCCAGAAAGTGCCGACCTCACCGCCCGCGCGCCGGTAAGCCACCCAGGCCACCAGCAGGGCCACGACTGCCACGATCAGGGCCAACCGGCCCGCTCCTCCACCGCTCTTCTTCTGTCCCCAGGCCATTGAGTCCTCCTGAGGAGATCTTACAGGGCAGGGGTGCGCTCCGCGCCCCATTGCGGGATTGCGTCGATTCGACTAAGATTATGTTGATAGCCTTGCCATCAGCATCGAGGCAAGGGAATTCCCAACGCGAGCGTGGACGTTCCGAGGTGCGGCTCCCGCCCACTTGGAATCCCGTATCGGCGGGGAACAAATCGTACTCAGGAGGACATCCATGGCCACCGCGACCGTCGAGACCCTGCAGTTTCAAGCCGAGACCAGGCAGCTCCTCGACCTGATGATTCACTCGCTGTACTCGAACAAGGAGATCTTTCTCCGCGAGCTGATCTCGAACGCTTCCGACGCTCTCGACCGCCTGCGCTTCGAGGCGCTGACGCGGCCCGAGTTGCTGGAAGGCGACGAGAAGCTCGAGATCCGCCTGGAGGCAGACCGCCAGGCGCGCACGCTGACCATTCACGACAACGGCATCGGCATGAGCCGGGACGAGGTGATCTCCAACATCGGCACGATCGCCAAGTCCGGCACCCGCGAGCTCGTCAAGCAGCTCAAGGAGAGCGGCTCCCAGAAGGAGATCCTGGAGTTCATCGGCCAGTTCGGCGTGGGCTTCTACTCCTCGTTCATGGTCTCCGAGCGAGTCGAGCTGATCACCCGCCGGGCCGGCGAGGAGACCGCCACCCGCTGGGAGTCGACCGGCGACGGCACCTACACGATCGAAGAGTCCGAGCGCCCGTTCCGCGGCACCACGATCAAGCTCCACCTGAAGCCGGAGGACAAGGACAACGGCCTCGACGACTTCTCCGACCGCTGGGTGGTCAGCCGCGTCGTCCGCCGCTACTCGGACTTCGTGGTCTACCCCATCGTGCTCAGGGCCGACAAGGACCCCGAGATCGAGGACCTGGCCAAGGAGAAGGAGACCGGCGAGAAGCCCAAGATGCCCATGGAGGAGAAGGTCCTCAACTCCATGAAGCCGATCTGGATCCGGCCGCAGTCGGAAGTGACCCAGGACGAGTACAAGGAGTTCTACCGCCACATCTCCCACGACTGGAACGAGCCCATGAAGGTGATCTCGTTCCGTGCCGAGGGGAGGATCGAGTACCAGGCCCTGCTCTTCGTCCCATCGCAGGCGCCGTACGACCTCTATTACGTGGCCTCCAAGCCGGGCCTGCAGCTCTACGTCAAGCGCATCCAGATCATGGAGCGCTGCGAGGAGCTGCTGCCGCAGTACCTGCGCTTCATCCGCGGCGTGGTCGATTCCCCCGATCTGGCTCTCAACGTCTCCCGCGAGATGCTGCAGCAGGACCGCCACATCACCATGATCCGCAAGGGCCTGACCAAGAAGGTCCTGGACACGCTCGACGAGATGAGGGAGAAGGACGCCGAGACCTACCTGAAGTTCTGGGCGGAGTTCGGCCGCGCCATCAAGGAGGGGGTCTCCTCGGACTACGAGAACAAGGAGCGCCTCCTGGAGCTGCTGGTCTTCCAGTCCTCCAACGACCCGGAGAAGCTCACCACGCTCAAGGACTACGTCTCCCGGATGAAAGAGGACCAGAACGAGATCTTCTATCTCCCCGGCGAATCGCGGGAGCAGGTCGAGAACTCGCCGCACCTGGAGACCTTCAAGGAGAAGGGGGTCGAGGTCCTCTACCTGGTGGACACGGTGGACGAGCTGCTCACTCAATCGCTCCACGAGTACGGCGGCAAGCGCCTGAAGTCAGTGGGCAAGGGCACGGTCTCGCTGGGCAACGAGGAGGAGAGGAAGCAGACCGAGGAGGAGCTCAAATCCAAGGAGGAGGAGCTCAAGCCGCTCCTGGAGGCGCTTCAGAAGAAGCTCGACGAGCACGTCAAGCAGGTCCGCCTGACGAACCGGCTCACCACCTCGCCGGTCTGCCTGGTCGGCGCCGAGCACGACTACAGCCCGCAGCTCGAGAAGCTCCTGCAGAAGGGCAAGGGGGGCGGGCCCAAGCAGCGCCGCATCCTGGAGCTCAACCCCAAGCACGAGCTGCTGGAGAAGCTCAAGGCGCGCTTTGACGAATCCGCCGAAGACCCGGTGCTGGACCAGTACGCCCAGCTCCTGTTCGGCTACGGCGTGCTGGCCGAGGGCTCGGAGATGCCCGAGCCGGCGAAGTTCAACAAGGCGGTCGCCGAGCTCATGACGCGCGGGCTGTAATCAGCCCGAACCGGCGATCCCGGCGATGGAAATCGCGGACGGCCTCGGCGAGGTCGTCCGCGCCGAAGTCGGGCCACATGCGCTCGGTGAAGACCAGCTCGGCATAGGCGCACTCCCAGAGCAGAAAGTCCGAAAGCCGCTTCTCACCGCCGGTGCGGATCATGAGGTCCACGTCCGGCAGCGGGTTCTCGTCGGCCAGCAGGCTGGAGAAGGCCTCGCGGGAGGCTTCATTTCCCCCCTCCAGAGTCAGCCGATGGGCAGCCCGCAGGATCGCGTCCCGGGCCGAGTAGTCGATGGCGATCCGCAACAGGGCTT
>DATFNZ010000181.1:0-36293 GCA_035266085.1 Thermoanaerobaculia bacterium | reverse complement strand
GTTGACGCCGACCTGCTCCGCGTCGAGCAGGTTCGCGGGGCTGAGCGCCACGAGGGCCTGGACGCACCAGCGGGAGAGCAGCAGGCCGAGCGCCCCGCCGAGGAAGGCGAGCAGGAGGCTCTCGGTCAGCAACTGGCGGATGATGCGGCGGCGCCCCGCTCCCATCGCGGCGCGGACCGCCATCTCCTTGTGCCTTCCCGCGGCGCGCGCCAGCAGCAGGCTGGCGACGTTCACGCACGAGATGAGGAGCACGAACCCGACCGCGCCGAGCAGAACGAGCAGCGCCGTCCTGATCTCTCCCGCGAACTGCTCGCGCAGCGGCACGAGCATCGCGCTCCATCCTTTGTTGTAGTCCGCGTACTGGTTTTCCAGGCGGGCCGTGATCGTATCCATCTCCGCCTGCGCCTTCTCCCGCGAGACGCCGGGCGCGAGGCGCCCGACCGACATCATGTAGCGCCCGGAGTTTTCGCGGGTCCTCGCCTTGAGCCCCGTCGGCATCCAGAGCTGGGCCGGCTTGCCGGTGCGCGAGCTCTCTTTGATGAACCACTTGAAGTCCGGAGGCATGACGCCGATGACGGTCATGTCCATGCCGTTGAGCTTGATGGCCCGGCCGACGATGTCGGGCGAGCCGCCGAAGCGGCGTTGCCACAACCCATGGCTGAGGATCACGGTGTCCGGGCTCTCGCCCTCGGTGTCCTCCGGCGTGAAGGTGCGGCCCAGCGCGGGGTTGACGCCGAGCAGCGGGAAGAGGTTGACGGTCGCGACCTGAGCAGGCACCTCCTCGGGCTCGCCTGTGCCCGTGAGGTTGAGTACCACGTCATAGAAGGCGGCCATCTGATCGAAGGACTTCGCCTGCTCCCGCCAGTCGAGGAAGTTCGCCGGGCTGATGACGTTGGGCCTCCCCGCATCCTGGTGGTTGTGCTCCCAAACCATGAAGGTCCTCTCGGCCTGCGGATAGGGCAAGTCCCTGAGGAGGACCGCATCGACGACGCTGAAGATGGCCGTGTTGGCGCCGACGCCGAGCGCCAGGGTGAGGGCCGCGACCGCCGTGAACCCCGGGCGCTTCACCAGCATCCGCGCCGCGTATCTGACATCCTGCAATAAGGTTTCTAACATGCCGCCTCCGCGGACCTCGTAGGCCCTCTCCTTGATGCTGGCGAAGTTGCCGAAGCTCCTGAGGGCGGCCCGGCGGGCCTCCTCAGGCGGCATTCCCCGCTCGATGTTCGCCTCCGCCTGCATCTCGAGGTGGAGGCGCAGCTCCTCGTCGATGTCCCCGATGACCACCTCGCGTCCGAACAGAGCGCGCAGCCGTGCCGAGAAAACGTTGAGCAGTCTCATGGCGCGATTTCCTCCGATAGGCCTCAGGTGGCGGCCTCAGGTGGCCTGACGCATCGTCGTGATGGCGAGGACCAGGCGATCCCAGCTCGCCTCCTCGGCTTCGAGCTGAATCGTGCCGGCCTTGCTGAGGGTGTAGAACTTGGCGCGGCGGCCCGTCTCGTTCAACTCCCATTTCGAGGAGACCCAGCCCTTCTGCTCGATCCGGTAGAGCGCCGGGTAGAGCGAGCCCTGCTCCACTTCCAGCATCTCGCCGGACATCTGATGGATGCGCTGGATGATGCCGTAGCCGTGCAGCGGGCCGAGCGAGACGGCCTTCAGGATGAGCATGTCGAGAGTGCCCTGCAGCAGATCCGCTTTCTGTTTCGCCATTCGCTTTACCTCCGGGGCTGAACAATACTTAGAACGCCTAGGCAATGTTAGGTGGGGATGCCTAGACTGTCAAGGCTTGCTGAAGGCCCGCGTCGCGGGCCGGAGTGCGGTAGCCTTTCCCGGTCCATGAGCATCGGCCCTCTCGACCTCGCGGTCCTCCTCGCCTACATGGCCGGCATGGTCCTCCTCGGCCTGTGGCTCGGCCGGGGAACGCGCGACGTCGCCGAGTACGCGGTCGGGAGCCGCGACCTGCCCTGGTGGCTGATCCTCTTCTCGATCATCGCCACCGAGACGAGCAGCGTCACCTTCCTGAGCATCCCGGGCTTCGCCTACGAGCGGGACTTCACCTGGCTGCAGATCGCCCTCGGGTTCCTCCTCGGCCGCTTCGTGGTCGCTTTTCTGCTGCTGCCCGAGTACTTCCGGGGCACTCTCTTCACCGCCTACGAGGTCCTGCACCGCCGGTTCGGCGGCGCCACCCAGAAGACCGCTTCCGTGCTGTTCATCGTCACCCGCAGCCTGGCCGACGGCCTGCGGCTCTTCCTCTCCGCCCTCGTGCTCCAGGAGATGACCGGCATCTCCATCCCCTGGGCGGTGGCGGCCCTGGGGGTCACGACGGTCGTCTACACCTACGTGGGCGGCATGCGGACGGTCCTGTGGAGCGATTTCATCCAGTTCTTCCTCTACCTGGCGGGGGCGCTGGTGGCTTTCGGAGCGATCCTGGCCCGTCTTCCCGGCGGCTGGGGCCAGCTCGTCGCCATGGGAGAGGCCGCCGGCAAGTTCCGGGTGCTGGATTTCCGATTGGACTGGAGCGAGCCTTTCGGGTTCTGGGCCGGCCTGGTGGGAGGCGTGTTCATCACCCTCGGCTCCCACGGCGTGGACCAGCTCATGGTGCAGCGCTATCTCTCCGCTCGCGGCCTCAAGGATGCCCGGCGCGCTCTCTGCGCGAGCGGGGTGGTGGTCGCGGCGCAGTTCGCTTTCTTCCTGCTGATCGGCGTCGGGCTCTGGAGCTTCTACCAGCTTCACCCGCCGGCCGTGCCTTTCGACCGCGCCGACCGCGTCTTCGCCCGCTTCATCCTGGACGAGCTGCCGACCGGGCTCGTCGGGCTGCTGCTGGGCGCCATCTTCGCCGCCGCCATGACGAGCTCGCTCAACTCCTGCGCCACCGTGGCCGTCAACGATCTCTTGAAGATTCACCCGCAACGGCAGCTACGGGTGACCCGCGTCCTCACCGCCGTCTTCGGGGCGTTGCAGATCGCGGTGGGAATCGCCGGCCAGTGGGTGAAGGCGTCGATCGTGAGCAGCGTCCTGGGGATCGCTGCCTTCACCACGGGGATCGTGCTGGGGGTCTTCTTCCTGGGCCTGTTCGCGTCCAGGGTGGGCCAGCGGGCGGCGCTCGCGGGCCTCGTCACCGGCTTCGCGGCCATGACCTGGGTCTTCTTCGCCACCCCGCTGGCCTGGCCCTGGTACGCCCTGCTGGGATCGCTGCTGACGAGTGGTGCGGGGCTCGCGGCCAGTTATGTGTGGCCGCGGGAGGGGAGTCTGCCGCAAGGGCCAACCTAGGTTTTGGACTCGATGGGGACGAAGAAGTCCTTCTCAGGGCAGGACAGAAGCCAATCCAGAAGCCCCTCATTCCTGGGCGGAGAAAGGCGCACAAGCCGGTACTCACCGCGGTCGATGCGCTCGATCTCGAATTCCTGTCCAGGCTCGATACCGTCTTGCTGGCGAATCTTTGCGGGGAGAGCGATCTGACCCTTGGTGGAGACGGCGGTCTTCATGGGAGATAAATACCGTCTTGCCGTGGCTTCGTCAAGAAGAGTACCTACCGATCCGGGCGTTCCCATGGAGCCGTGTAACAGAACCAGCCTTCGCCGCGCCTGTAAGAAGGTGACGAAATAAAGGGAGGGATTCCCTTTAAGAAAGGATTCTCCATGCGAAGGCTGATCCTGTTGGCAATGCTGGGGCTGGGGCTCGTCGTAGCGGCTCCGGCCATGGCTCAGAAGGTCCTTTTCGACGCGCGCCACGGCGAGACCGCCGGCGAGGCGGACTGGATCGTCGACGCCGATACATCCCAACTCACGTTCCTCACCTTCCAGTGCCGGACGAATTCGAACCGCCATCACTCGGGGCAGCGGTTTCCCACGCCGCCCCAGAGTCAGATCCAGCAGGGCACGCCGGAGACTTTCTGGGAGGGCGGCATCTCGGCCTGGGCCATGGCTCTGGCCAAGGACGCTCTCAACCCCGTGCGCGGCCGCAACTGGCAGATCGAGCAGTATGCCTGGGACGGTCCCGCCATGACGTTCGGCAATGCCGGCAATCCCCAGGATCTTTCGAATTACGACGTGCTGATCCTCGCCGAGCCCAACAGCCCCTACTCCGCGAGCGAGGCTCAGGCCATCGTCAAATTCGTCGAGGAAGGCGGAGGGCTTTTCCTGATCGCCGACCACGAGACTTCGGACCGCGACTGCTCGGGCGGCCCCAACGGCGAGAAGGGGGACAGCCCGTTCATCCTCAACCGTTTGATGGGCACCCAGGTGCAATCCGATCCGACGCCTCCCTACTTCGATCCCAGCGATCCGGACAACGATTTCGGCGTTTTCGGAATCTGGTTCCACGAGAACGGCAACGACGATCAGAACGATGATCAGAACAAGAATTTCGACTGGTTCGACGAAGCGGTCAACGACAACGTCGACACCGATCCGACCGATCCGATCATCAACGGCCCGTTCGGCAACGGCCACGGGGGGCTCGGCTTCTTCGGCTCGACGCAGATGTCGATCAGCACCGATCCGGTGAAGGGCAATCCCACCGCGCGGGCCCACGTCTGGCGCAACGGGCAGGGCCACACGGCCAACGATGCCGGCGTCTCGGATCGGGTGACCTTCGCGACCGCGCAGTTCGGTAGGGGCCGGGTGGCCGCCATCGGCGACTCCTCGCCCGCGGACGACGGCTCCGGGCAGGGCTCGCTCCACCCGGGCTGGGACAAGGCTACGGGAGGCGTCGCGAACCACATCATCTTCCTCAACGCGACCGAGTGGCTCGCCGGCGCGGAAGCGGACACCACCGCCCCCCGGATCACCGGCGGTCCGAGCACGGCCGTCTCCGACTGTCACGCGCGCGTCGACTGGATGACCGACGAGCCCGCCCTGGGCACGGTCGACTGGGGAGAGAGCGTGGCCCTCGCCCAGCACTCGGCGGGCGCCGCGCCTACCCGCCAGCACGTGGTGGACCTCGCGCCTCTGGATCCCTCGACGGAGTACTTCTACCAGGTCTCCGCGACCGATCCCGCCGGCAACGGTCCGACCCGGAGCACGGTCCTCCGCTTCACCACGGAAGCGGGCAGGGCTCCGGGGATCACCAGCGGTCCGGCGGCGGGCGCGGTGACCGACCGCTCCGCCACCATCACCTGGAGCACCGACGAAGCGGGCACGAGCGTCGTGCGTTTCGGCACGGACCCGAGCCTCGGCCAGGAAAAGCGGAGCGACGACGGACCGGCGAGCGCCCATTCCGTCATCCTGACCGGCCTGGAGCCGGCGAAGACGTACCACCTGCGGGTGGAGACCACGGACGCCTGTGGCAAGACGGTGCAGTCCGCCGCCATGACCTTCACCACGGCGGCGCGGCCCAGTACGCGCGATCTCGCGGGCTGGAAGCTGGTCAACAGCCACGCGGACTTCTCGTACACGTTCCCGGCGGGGAGCGAGATCCCGGCGAACGGCTATCTCGTCGTCGGCCGGGAGAGCGACCGGGCGGCTTTCGAGGCGGAGTGGGGCCCGCTGCCGGCGGGGACCCTTTACGTCAACTCGGGCAACGAGATCCTGGTCAACGGCACAGCGCGGCCCTATCGCCTGCTGGACGCCCAGGGCAACGTCGTGGACGGGCCCACGGCCGAGGTCAAGGCCGGGCAGTCCCGCCACCGCACGGCCGGTTGCCAGGAAGGCGCGGCCGCCTGGGGCCAGCGGCAGGACAACTCCGGAGACCCGGGCCGGGGCGCGCCGGCCTCTTGCGGTGCCGGGGTGATCCTGACCGAGCTGAGCGACAGAGGGGATTTTCACCACGAGTTCGTGGAGATCTTCTTCGACGCTGGGAATGGGCCGTAGGCTAAGCTCTCGATCATGCGAATGCTCACGATTTGCCTGCTCCTGACCCTCGGCTGCGCGGGGAGGAGCGGCGAGTCGACCGATGCGGCCGGGCCGGGGCCCGCCACGCTGGGGGCCAGCCTGGGGGATCCGTCCAGCCTGGGACGCCGGGACGGTGCCCGGGGAGCGGTCCTCCAGGATCTCGACGAGGGCGGTCCGGCCGCCCGGGCCGGCCTTCAGCCCGGCGATCTCGTGCAGGCGATCGACGGCAGCCCGGTGGACGACTCCTGCGGTCTGGAGCGCGCGCTCCGCGGCCGGCAACGCGGACAGGAGGTGAAGCTCATCGTCCGGCGCGACGGCAGGACGGTCGAGGCGACGGTGGCGCTCGGCAATGCCCTCGACCTCGATGGGAAGGCGTGCGGCAGCGGCCAGGCGGCGGCCTGCCACCGGTTGGGAGTTCTCTACGCGACTGGCGCGACCGGCGGGAATGGAGGAGATGTACCGGCCGATTCGCGGCGCGCGGCCGATCTCTATCGCCAGGCCTGCGACGGCGGGAGCGCCGCCGGGTGTGCCGACCTGGGGATGTTCCATCTCGATGGCACCGGCATGGCCCCCGACGAGGCCCGGGCGCGCGGCCTCTTCCGCCAGGCCTGTGACGGGGGTAGCGCCGCGGGCTGTGCGCATCTTGCCTATGTCTACGCCACGGGCCTGGGCGTCTCCCAGGACGACACTCGTGCGCTCGCCCTCTACCAGCAAGCCTGCGAGGGCGGCGATGCGGCGGGCTGCTACAACGTCGGTCTCCATTTCGAGAAGGGGCGCGGCACGGTGCCGAACCCGAGCCGTGCCCTGATCGCCTATGAAAAAGCCTGCGATCTGGGCAGCTTCCTCGGCTGCACCAACCAGGCGTTCCTCTACGAGAAAGGCCTGGGGACCCCTGCCGACATGTCCCGCGCGGCCGACCTCTACCGCCGCGGCTGCGAAGGCAGCGCCTGCGGGCCCGGAGATCCCCTGGCCTGCTTCAACGCCGGCGTGCTGCTCCGGGACGGCCAGGGAGTCGCGCCCGACAAGGCCGCGGCCGCCGGCTACTTCGAGCGGAGCTGTAACGGCGGCAATACGCTCGGCTGCGCCAACCTCGCCGATCTGGTCTACGCCGGCGATGGCGTGGCCAAGGACGAGAAGCGGGGCACCGAGCTGTTCCGCCGGGCGTGCGACGGCGGGCACACCATCTCCTGCCGGAACGTCGCGGCTCTCCAGGCGGATCCGGGCTCGGAGGAGACGGCCCGCGCGTCGACCCGGCTGGAGACGGCCTGCCGCGGCGGAGAGGCGGTGGCCTGTCACGAGCTGGGGGTGCTCTACGACGAAGGCTGGGGCGTGGAGCAGGACCCGGCCCGGGCCGCCGGGCTCTACGAGCAGGCCTGTGAGGGAGGGGAGGCCCGGAGCTGCGTCAACCTCGCGGTGCTGACCGCGACGGGCACCGGCGTGCGCCAGGACGACGTCCACGCCCTCGAGCTCTACCAGAAAGCGTGCAACGCCGGCCTGCCGCGGGGCTGCTACAACGTGGCGGCGCGCTACGCGGCGGGCTTGGGAGTCCCGAAAGATCCCTACCGCGCCCTCGCGCTCTACGAGCAGGCCTGCGACGGCGGGGACGCCCTGGCCTGCCTGAGCCTCGGCGCCATGTACGAAGCGGGCGACGGCGTGATCCAGGACTCCCAGCGCGCCCTCAAGCTCTTCCGCCGCGCCTGCGACGGCGGGCAGGAGGAGGCCTGCGCGCGGTTCACGGCGATCCGGGGAGTCGGGCCCTGACCTCCCGGCCGGCCCGCTACGCGGTCAGCGCGTCGTGGATGCGCTTCGCGACCTCCTTGTCGTCGAGGTAGCCGGCGATGCCGTGACGGTTCCTGGTCTTGTTCCGCACGTCCCGCTTGTTTTCGATCGCGGGGTTCGCGGGATCGAGCGGGAAGCGGCCCGAATCGAGCGGATAGAGCGCCACCACGTCGCGCTCGTCCATGGCGTTGAACCACCTCGACACGCATTCCGGGCAGCGGGTCGGCGCGAATTTTCTGAGCGTCTTCCGGATTTCCCCGACCGCGAGCGGCGAGCCGACGGTGACCAGCAGCGGCACCTTCCAGCCTTGCAGGTGCCCTTGCTGCCTCAGCAGGTTGTACGCGACCACCGTGCCGAGCGAGTGGGCGACGACGACGGTCTCGACGCCGGGCGTCATCGCGGCGCTCACGCCGGTGTCGATCGTGTCGCGGATCCCCTGGTTCTTGAGGTATTGATAGACGTCCTTCGTGAACAGCGCGATGCTCGTGCCGCTGCCATGCGGCACGAACCGGTCGATGGCCTTGAGGATGCTCTGAGACCACTCCCAGTTCAGAGGCCCGCGGTCGACCACCTCCTGGCTGGCGACCTCGGCGAGCTGCGCGTCGGTGATGCCCGCCTTCTGGCGGACCTCTTCCAGAATCGCGCGGGTGAAACGCGTTTCATCCTCGTCGGAATCCTCGCCGCGGACGACGATCTCCGCCGCCTGGTCCGCGGACTTTCCGCCCACCATCTCGTACAGCGTGTCGCCGTAGAAGGGGAACCGCACGTCCGTTTCCGGGATCGGCAGGGTGAGGTTGCTCTTCGCCAGGCCTTCCTCGAGCGCCTCGAGCCACTCCGCCTTGAGCGCGATGGAATCCTTTTGTTCCTGCGCGCGGCCGTGCACCAGGACGAGTTGTCTTCTCATCGGACCTCCTTCGTTTCCATGGCATGTCTCAGTTTTTCCAAACCAGCGTCGTCGAACAGCGACCAGAGCGAATCCCGCATCGTGCTCTCGATTCCCTCCAGGCGCGGGTGCAGCTTGACACGGTGCGCACCCAGGAGCGCCCAGCCTTGAGAGAGCAGCGGCACGAACGGGACGATACCGTCGCCAGGACCGATCGATTTTCCGATCAGCATGCGGCCGAGCAGCGCCAGATCGAAGAGCGTCACTCCAATGTCGTCCCGCAGATACCGCGACATGTCACGGATGCGCTCGACGGCCTGCAGATCGTGATACGCGTAGGCCGCGTAGACGGCGAGCGTGGGATCGTTGCCCTTGGCGTCCTGCATCTTCTGGGCGACCGTGAGGGAATCGGACAGATCGAGGCGAAACCGGCCGTGCCGTGACGACGAGGCGGCGACGGTTCGGAGCGTCCGCAGATCGGCGGCCTGGTCTTTGAACCGCTGCCAGCGAGGGGTGTTGACCGACGGCTCGTACGCGACGTCCACCAGCTCGCCGTCGTCGAAGGTGAGCGCCGCCAGGAAGCCGGGAATGGCGGGGATCACGGTGCCGACGCCACCCTCGAAACGCAGTAGGATGCTGACGGCCGGCGTCTCGAGCCCGTCGATGCGCAGGAGGTCGCCCTCGGCGCCGAGGAGCCGGGCGCTGGCGCGCGGCGCGAAGAAGTCGACGATACGCGCGCCCCGGACCTTGATGCCGCACTCGGATTCGAAATGATCGGGACCGAACGGTACCGCGATCCGATCCACCGTCCCGGCGAGGTCCTCGGCCCCCGCGATTTGTACGGTTTTGGCGCGCCGCAACTGCTGAGTGAGGAGCGCGCGATTCCCTTTCACGGCGGTTCCCACGAGCGTCTCCGTGACGGTACGGAGGTTCTGCGGCGTGGGCGGCGCCGGCGGCGCACCCCGCATGCCGAGCGGTCCCGGGCTCCGCGTGGCGTTGCCGGGTGGCGTATCGATCCGGGACACCCAGCTTGCATCGGACGTGATGATCGCGTCGGGGCTCTGGTTGACTTTCTTCTCGAGCCCCATGGCCTTCACGCGGCGCGGAACCTCGGTCTCGAGATAGCTCTCCAGCTTTCGGGGCCTCACATAATGTGAGCGGTCGCCGGCGTCTCCGGGTTCGAGCACTTCGGGGCGCGCTCCCTTGAGGGCGTCGAGCAGCACGTTGGTATAGAGAGCGTTGAAGCTCGACGCCGCGGCCCCGGGGTCCTTGATCTCGGCGGCGGTCTTGCCGAGGAAGCAGGCGAAGAACTGATCGACGGGTTTCGCCCGGTCGGCGGCGCCTTCGTTGGGGAAGACATCGACGCCGCGGACGTTCTGGGCCTGGATACCCTCGGGAGCCACGCGGCAGGCGTCGGAGACGATGACGACGTGCTGGATGCCGCAGTAGCGGGCCAGCTCGACGCTGCCCGAGACGTTGACGGCGGCGCTCGGCCTCACCGGCGCGTCGGTGAGGAGCCAGGTCTCGTTGCGGTTGATGTTGACGCCGTGGCCGGCGAAGTAGACGAGGAGCTGATCGACGCCAGGGCCGTCGATCAGCTCCTTGATCGCGTCGAAGATCAGGTCCGGGTGCACCTTCTGGCCGTCGGCGTCGGTGATGAGCTTCACGTGCGTCTGGTCGGCCAGGCCCTGGGAGAGCGCCCAGTCGGCCATGCGGCGTGCCCCGGCGGCCGCGTCATTCAGTTTCTGAAGGTTGCCGGTCCTGTCGACGCCGATGAAGATTCCCGCCCGCACCATTCGCATGTCCCCCTGAAAGGCCGAACCCCTCGATTATTTCTCGAAACGGGCCTCCGGGCAATCCAACGGTCCGGTGGCGCTCTAGAATGACCGCTGTATGGAAGTCACCACGCGCCGGATGGACTCCCCCCTCGGCTGCTGGACGTTCAGCGAAGGGCGTCCCGCTCATCTGGCGGGTCTGGTGGAGTCGATCGGCCTGTTCGAGGGGACGACCGCGTATCCGCGCGAGCGGGTCTTCCCGAACGGCATGCTCGACTTGATCGTGCATCTCGGCGAGCGCTACCGGGAGGTGACGGCGGTGGGCACGGAGCTCTGCCCGGCGGTTTGCTTCACGGGACTGCAATGGCGGCCGATGGTGGTCGAGGCGCCTCCCGGCCCTTGCCGCGTGCTGAGCGTGCGGCTCCATCCCGCCGGCGCCTACGCGCTGCTGGCGAGGCCGCTCTCGGAGGTGAGCGGTCTCACCGTGGACTTCCAGGATCTGGTGGGACGGGCGGCGGTCGAGCTGGCGGACCTCTGCCAGGAGGCGGGCTCCGCGGAGGAGTGCATCCGCCGGACGGCGAGGTGGCTCTCTGAGCATATCCGGCAGTCGCACGGCGTCGACCGGCCGGTCGCCTGGTCGGCCGGCCAGATCGAGCGCAGCGGGGGAGCCGTGCCGATCGCCAGCCTGCGCGAGCGCACCGGGCTGTCCAAGTCCCGCCTCGCCGGCGCCTTCCGGGATCAGATCGGGGTGGCGCCGAAGCTCTACGCCCGCATCGTCCGCTTCCGCCGCTTCCTGGCCCGGCTGCACGAGGACTCGGGCTCTCCCCTGGCCGATCTGGCCCTGGCCGCCGGCTACTACGACCAGCCGCACATGAACGCCGAGTTCCGCGAGCTGAGCGGTTTCGCGCCGCGCGAGCTCCTCGCCGCCGTCCGCTATCCCGGCAGCATCAGTATCGCCGAGTGACGGCATTGCCGAGTGACTTTTTTCCAAGACCTCGCTCCGCCCTCTCCCTATTCTGAAGGGGATGTTTGACGACAAACCAAGAGGAGAGACCTTCATGAAGACCCAAGCGACACCGTATCTGTGCGTGAAGGGCGCGGCCGGCGCCATCGAGTTCTATGAGAAGGCTTTCGGCGCGCAGGAGGTGCTGCGTCTCGCGGAGCCCGGCGGGAGGATTGGCCATGCCGAGATCCGAATCGGCGAGGCGCGCATCATGCTCGCCGACGAGTACCCGGAGCTCGGTTTTTTGAGCCCGCCGTCGATCGGCGGCTCGGCGGTGAGCATCGCGCTCCAAGTCGAGGACGTCGACGCGGTGGCCGCCCGGGCCGTCGCCGCCGGCGCGAAGCTGACGCGCCCGGTCCGCGACGAGTTCTACGGCGAGCGGTCCGGCAAGCTGGAGGACCCTTTCGGCCACGTCTGGCAGGTCTCGACTCCTATTGAGGAGGTGTCGGCCGAGGAGATGCAGCGTCGGTACGACGCTCTGATGGTTGGCTAGCGAGGAGGAAGGGAACCCTCGGCGGAGCCGCTCCGCCGAGGGTCGACGGACTAGGAAGCCGGCACTGCCGTCAGCAGCACCACCAGCGCCCCATCCGCACCGTCCGCCTTGGAGGAGCCGACGACGATCGTCTCACCTTCCTTGATGCTGAAGGTCGTCCGGATGAGATCGCGTTCGCCGTATTGGGGCCCGTCCGTTCTCTGCACCACGATTTCCTGGGACAACTCGAAGTGATCCATGAAGAGGGATCGCACCCCGCCGTCCGTCATCGTTCGGAAGCGTAGCTCCACCTTGTAGGTGGCTCCGCCGCTACCCGCGAGGCGTCCCCGCGCCGCCTGCAACTCGGTGGCGCTCAGCCAGGCGGCGTCGATCAACTGATAGCTCTTGAAGGGCAGGAACTTCTTGAGATCGGCAAGCGCCTTCTGGGCGTTTTCCGGAATCTCCGGTCCGGCAGGCCCGGGCTTCAGGGCGGCCGAGAGGAGCAGGATCTGCAGATTCTTGTTCTGGGGGCTTGCGGCACCCTGTTGAGCGGCCTGGGTAGCGGGCTGCTGGGCCGCGGCCAGGGAACCCGGCGCGAGGAGCAGGGCCGCCAGGCCGAAAGAGCGGAGGAAGGTCTTGCGTGTCATCGTCATCTCCTATTTCCTGGTGATTACTTGGACGCTTGACCCGGCGAGAGCATCCAGACGATGCGCGTCCCTCCCGGGGTGGAAAACTGGATTTGCTGCGGCTCTGCGGCGGCCAGCTCCTGCATTGCGGGAGGAGGCGCGGCGGGACGGGCGGCGGGAGCCCGGCGCTTGCGTCGGACCGCCGTCCTCTTGGTCTCCGCCCGCGGCTTGGGCTCCTCCTGAGGAGGGGGTTGGATTGTCCGCGGCGGTGTGGGCCGTACCGGCACGGCGGCGATCCGCGGCGGCGGGGGAGCCGGCTCGGGGACGGGCCGCGGGATGAGGAGCACCGCCATCAGGATCAGGGCCGCGGTCGCCGCTCCAGCCAGCGAGAGGGCGGGCAGGAGCCGCCGGCGCCGCTCCGGGACGGCCATCAGCACGGTCCGGCGCATCTCGTGGATCTCGTCCAGGCTCAGCCCGGGGTGGCCGGCCGCGGGATCCGCCTCGCGCAGGAGGCCGCGCAGCCGTTCGTCTCTCGTCTCTCGGTTCATTTCCGGTCCTCCTCGGCCGCCCGGTCGAGCAGCAGTCCCGCCAGCTCGCGGCGGGCGGCCATCAGGTGCCAGCGCACGGTCACCTCGGCGACCCCGAGCAGGCGGGCCACCTCGCGCACGGCCACTCCTTCGATCTCATGGAGCACGATCGCCGCGCGGCGGCGAGGGGAGAGGCGCTCGAGGGCGGCCCGCACCGTGGCCCGCGCCACGGCCGCGTCCTCCGGGTGCGCTCCTTCCTCTCGCCGTTTCATCAGCTCGTGGACCCGGGTACGGACGCCCAGCCGGCGGTAGCGGTCGCGGCAGAGGTTGACCAGGGTCCGCACCAGCCACGCCTCGCCCGGCTGCTCGCCGTCCGGCACCGAGCCCGGGCGGCGGGCGGCCCGCAGGAAGGCCTCCTGCACCAGGTCGCGGGCCTCCTCGTGGTCCGACGAGAGGCGGCGGGCCAGCCGGAACAGACGCTCGTGGTGCGCGTCGAACAGCCGCGCCAGGCGTTCCATCTCCGTCTGGCTCTGGCGTTGGTCCAAGATCGCGCTCGTGGTCAAGGGTGCGTTCACAAGCGGATAGACGCACCAGGCGGAGAAAGCGTTGGGGGGAACTTCGATCGCCGCCATGAGACGCGGCAAGCGTCTTGCACGATCCCATGGCGCCCCCTCCTCTGAGAGGGTTGGATCACTACATCAGGAGGTACACCGATGAAAGATAACCGAGAAGCTCTCCGCCCTTACCTCGCCGACATGGCCGCCGTCGAGAAGCACATCCTCGAGGCCGTGGAGCGGCAGCGCGAGGACGACGACATCAAGCAGTTTCCCGACGCCCTGCAGCTCCTCGGCCGCATCGAGAGCTCCCTCAAGAGCCACGTCCAGAGCCTCGAGACCCACCTTCAGGGCTACTCGGGAGGCGGTGCCGCCGGTGCCGTCAAGGAGGCCGTGACCGGCGTGCTCGGCGCCATCGCCGGCCTCTACGACAAGGTCCGCAAGGACCCGGCCAGCCGCGCCCTGCGCGACGACTACACCGCCCTGTCGCTCGCCTCGATCAGCAACGGGATGCTCCACACCACGGCTCTGGGCCTTTCCCAGGGAACGGTGGCGGAGCTCGCCAAGCGCCACCTCGAGGAGATCAACTCGCTGATCATGGAGCTGGGGCTGGTCATCCCGCGGGTCGTGCTCAAGGAGCTCTCCTTCGAGGGCTACCCCATCGAGACCGGAGTCGCGGAGCGTGCCGTGCAGAACCTCAAGGAGTCCTGGGGGCGTAACACCACGCATGTGACCGCCGGCGTTGGCTCGGCGCTCGGCGGCTCGTTTACCAGCTAATCACTGGTTAAAGAAAAGACTTCAAGGACGACAAGGACTGCAAGGGTCCTTTGCCGTCCTTGAAGTCTACGTCGCCGCCGCGATCGCCTCTCCCGCTTCGTCGAGCAACGCCCGGGCCGAGATCGGGCCGCCCACGGCGCCGCGCACCCAGGCGTCCGGGGTGAGCTTGCCCAGGCGGGCGATGCGCTCGACGCCGGCGCCGAAATTCTCTTCGCGGAGCTTCTGGGCGATCTGGAAGGCGAGGAGGTGGCCGATGGCATAGTCCGGCAGGTACAGGCCGTAGACGATCATGTGGGAGTAGATCGCCAGGATCTCCGAATCCCGCACCCCGAAGACCGGCGTGAAGTAGCGGTTCCAGATGTCCCGGGCGATGGCGAGCGCCGCTTCGCGCAGCTCGGCCGGCGTGGCATCCGGGTGCTGGTACATCCAGTTCCAGACCCCCATGTCGACCAGGGAGACGCCGGCGATCTCGTAGGTGTTCCACAGGATCCCCAGGGCTTCGGCCCGCCGGCCCTCCTCGCCCTGCTCTCCCAGGCCGAGCATCTCGAGGTCACGGTGCTGGAAGATGAAGGCGAAAGCCTCGGTGCAGGCGTTGTTGGGAACGCCCGCCAGCGGCCAGTGATCGATGCCGTTCAGGGAGAAGACCTGCTCGACGTTGTGGCCGAGCTCGTGCATCGCCACGTTGTAGCCCTTGTAGTCCATGCCGCCCTGGGGGACGCGCGTCCGCAGGTGGGCCTTGTCCTCCCGCCGCAAGGCCTGCACGGCGTGGCCCGCGCCCCGCGCCGGGTCCACTTCCATGTGATCGGCGAGCCAGTGGGCCCGGTCCGGAGAGAATCCCAGCTCCTCGAGCAGCTCCGGCAGGCTGGCCGCGAAGGCCGTGAGGTCGGGATAGCGGGCGCGCACGGCGTCGTCGAGCTCCGATTCCGGGAAGCCGCCCCGCGACTTGAACCCCGAGTACCAGATGTCGAACGGCTCCAGAGGCCGGCCGAGCCGGCGCTCGATGAGGCGCCCGAGATCCGCCACCTCGGGAGAGGTCAGCACGGAGACGAGGAGAGCCTCGACTTCCTTCTCCGGGATCTGGCGCTCCCGCTCGAAACGGCGGAAGACGAAGGTCGGCTCGGCCGGGCTGTAGGGATCGGCCTTGCGGAACGCGTGGAAGATCTCGAGCAGCGTGGCATAGCGGGTGTCGGGCTCGCGCGCGGTGAGATCCTGAGCATCGGCGCCATCGGCCGCTCCACCCTCTCCCGCCGGACGGACGGCGTTGGTCTCAGGGTCCCAGAGCAGCTCGGGATTGTCGATCACTGCCGCCGGGATCTCCTGCCGGACGATGCGCTCCATGACCCGCAGGATGAGCCGCTGGCGGGCCAGCCCGGCCGGGCTGGGATCGGCATAGTAGGAGGCCAGTTGATCGCGCAGGCCCCAGTGGCTGATCATCCGGAGCCCCTCGGGGAACGGGCGCTCTCCCTCCGCAAAAAGAGGGGAATTGGTGACCAGCCGGTCGAGCCGGAGGTTGTAGCTCGAGACGTACTGCTCGGCGGCCATCGAGACCCGGGTGGTCTCCTGCTGCACCGAGGCCGGGAACCGCACGGCGAAGCGGTCCATCAGGCGGGAGCGGGCCCAGGTCTCGCGGTCCCAGGCGGGTCCCTCCTCCAGCCGTTGCGCCAGCGTGTGGACGGGGAAGTTGAGCAGCGCCAGGAAGGCTACCTTGGTGCGGAAGAGGTCTTCGTCCACGTGGGCCGCGAGATCGAGCTCGGCGAACAGGCGGTCCGCCGCCGTCAGCGGGCCCGTGTCCACGTCGATGGGCCAGGTCAGGGTGCGGCGCACCTCGTGGAGGTGGCCGTCGATCTGCTCGAGCGTCGCCGTCAGGCGCTGGAAGGTGGTGGCGAGGGCGCGGGGATCGGCGAGGAAGTTGGCCTCGCAGAAGTCGGAGAACGCCTCGGCGTCGCCGTCCTCGGGCCACCAGCGCTGGGCGGCCTGCTGGACGCCCAGGCGGATGCGGCCGGCATGCTCCTCGCCGAAGCGGGCGATGAGATGCTCCACGGTGGGGGACGTATCTAATGAGGAAGAACCGAATGGGGTCATGGCGGAGATTCTAACTTGTAAGATGTTTGGGGTCCGGGGGCCTAGACGGCCGCTTCCGCCGGGCGAGGAGCGAGCGATGGATCCGAAGTGGGCCGCCTTCCAACTCTCCGAGATCGAGGAGCAGCGGCGCCGGGCCGGCGACGACCCCTGGCTGGAGTTCCTGAAGGTGCCGTCGCTGCGCACGGGCCTCTACGTCCTGGCCGCGGGCTCGGTGGACACCCAGGGCCCGCACGCCGAGGACGAGGTCTATTACGTCGTGAGGGGACGGGGCCGCTTTACGGCGGACGGGGACGAGATGAGCGCCGAGGCCGGGGCGGTGCTGTTCGTCGCCGCGGGCGTCGAGCACCGGTTCCACTCGATCGAGGAGGACCTGGAGGTCCTGGTGTTCTTCGCCCGCGGATAGATCTAGATAGCTGGTTTCAGGGCCTCTCCCACGATCTTGTCGTCGATCACCAGCCGGTGCGGGCCGCCGTCGCCGTTGAGCGGCTTGACCTCGTCGCGCGAGAAGGGGTCGAACTCGAACGGCTTGATGATCTTGCCGTAAACGGATTTGAGCGCCCGGGCGCCGATGCGGCTGCTCTTCGAGGCCTCCTCCGCGATCTTCAGCACGGCGTCGTCGGTGATGTCCAGCTCGATCTCGTATTTCTTGAAAAAGTGCTGGGAGGTCTGCAGCACCCCTTCCCGCGGCTCGCGGAAGATGCGCGCCAAGGTGCCGGCGGTCAGGTCCTCCAGGATGACGGCGTTGTCGAACCGCGAAAGGAACTGCGGCTGCATGCCGTATTCGAAGAGGTCCTCCTGCCGGAAGTGGTGGCGCAGGGTGAAGTACTCGCGGATCGTGATCTTGCCGTTGACGTAGGTCGTGGTGGTGGGGAGCTTGATGCCGCTCTTGGGCGAGACGACCCGGTGGAAGACCTGGTCGTAGAGGGTCTCGAAGGCTCCGGCGCACAGGAACAGCATCTTGCCCGTGTCGATCCAGTAGCTGGAGGCCTCGATGACCCCGTCGCCGTTGGGCGCGGTGATCCGGTGCGGCACGCGCTCGCCCTCGATCAGGGTGAGCACGGCCTGCTGGATGTTGATGCCGGTGACGTAGGGCTTGCCGCCGATCATCCCCGAAACCTTGTCGATCTCGTCCAGGCAGACGGTGGCGCGCTCCATGGCGCGGCTGATCTGCTCGGCGGTGGCTCCCTCGCCCAGCACCTGCCGGGTGCGCTCCTCCAGGCGGGTGAAGAGGCGGCTGGTGTCGACCGCGCCCTCCTCGGTCGCCAGGGTGTTGGCGTTCATGATGAGCACCACCCGGTACTCCTCGAACTCCTGGTGGGCGTTGTAGAGCGACTCGATGGCCCGCATGATGGTCGTCTTGCCCGTCCCCGAGTTGCCGATGAGCAGGAGGTTGCCGTATTTCTCCCCCTGGAGGTGCTTGAAGATGGCGACGGAGACGTAGCGCAGCGACTCTTCCTGCCCGATGACGCTCTGGGACAGGTTATTGTAGATCTCGACGGGCTTCATGGACATGATCGGATTCCTTTGGACGGCGCCGCCCCGCGGCGGGCCAATATTCTACGGATGGTATCTACGGATGAAACGGGGCGAACGTCTTTCCCCATCTCTATCCTAAGCCGATCCGGGGGCGGGGCATTCCCGGGGAGAGGCGGGAGCCTTACAATGATCCCGGAGGGCCGAATGAACGAAGTGCGAATCCGGGTCGTCGTCTACCAGGACGAAGGGTGGTGGATCATCCATGGACTGGACCACGAGTTCGTGACCCTGGCCAGGCGCCTGGAGGACGTGCCGGGCGAGATCCGGCGCTGGTTGTCCGTCCTGTTCGATGCCAGCCGTCAACTCGGCGTCGTGCCGTTCTACGGCTACTCCCCGGCGCCGCCCCGGCTCTGGGAGATGTACGAGCGGGCGGAGCCCTGGACCGAGCCGCTCTTGCCGGTGGATCTGCCCGAGGATCTCGGCTCCACTCCCATCGTCGACACGCGTCTCGCCGCTTGACGGCCCTATCCGTCGTCCCCGTCTTCAGGATCGAGATGGAAGAGCTCCGGCGGGAGGTGGTACTGCACGCACAGGAATCGGAGTAAGGGCAGCGGCATGAGGTCGTCCTCGTCCATGAGGGGAATCGGGAACAGCCTCTGATCCTTGCTCAGGAAAAGCCCGCCGGCCACTGCCGCCGAGGCGGGGTGGATCTCGATCCCGTGGTCGTGCCGGACCTTCTCGATGAACTCCCGAAGCGTGAGCTCCCACGGATGTCGGACCAAAGATCGGATCTCCGGAAGTTATTCCTTGTTTGACGAACCGCCAGCTTTACAGTAGGACGTGCAGGAGGGAAGGCCTTTCCGCGCCGATCTCTTCCCCTTGGGCGAGCCCCGATTATGGCATCAAATCTCCTACAGTTGTCGGAACAGGGGCGGATCTCCGGAAGTTATTCCTTTCCTGAAGCCTCTGGCGTTGCGCGGAAGCATGCCACGAGATCGGGCCTAAACCAAGCAGGCTCTTCCACTTACAGCAAATTCAACGGCATTCCTCGGGATGACGGACGCGTCCGCGCTTGCCATCCCATCTCCCCTCGGACAAACTCCCCGGGTGAAGAAAGCCGTCCTCCAGGAGCTCGAACGCCAACTCAATCCCGAGCAGGTCGCCGCCGTCACCCACGGCGAAGGCCCGCAACTCGTCCTCGCCGGCGCCGGCTCGGGCAAGACCCGCGTCATCACCTACCGGATCTTCTGGCTCATCGAGGAGATGGGCGTCGATCCCGGCGTCATCGCCGCCATGACCTTCACCAACAAGGCGGCCGGCGAGATGCGCGAGCGAGTGGAGAACCTCCTGGGGATCCACCCGCTGCCGACCTCGGTGGGGACGTTCCACCGCTATGGGCTGATCCTGCTCCGCCGCTACGGCGAGCGGGTGGGGCTGCGGCGCGACTTCCACATCCTCGATACGGCCGACCAGATCGGGTTGATCAAGGAGGCGCTCACCGGCGAGGGCCTCTCCGAGACGGCCTTCTCCCCGCGCTCGGTGCTGGGCCAGATCAGCGCCGCCAAGAACAAGCTGCTCGATCCCCCCGCCTACGAGTCGCGGGCCCAGAACTTCTTCGAGAAGAAGGTCGCCGCCCTCTACCGGCGCTACCAGGGGCTGCTCGGGCAGGCCTCGGGGGTCGACTTCGACGACCTGATCTCGCTGTCGGTGAAGCTGCTCGCGACCGACCAGGAGCTGCGGGAGCGGATCCGCGCCCGCACCCGGTACCTCCTGGTCGACGAATACCAGGACACCAACCACGCCCAGCTCCGGCTCGTCCAGGAGCTGGTGGGGCCGGACGGCAACCTGACGGCCGTGGGCGACGAGGACCAGGGGATCTACCGCTGGCGCGGTGCCGACCTCCACAACATCCTGGAGTTCGAGAAGACCTTCCCCAGCGCGGAGGTGCGCAAGCTGGAGCGGAACTACCGCTCGACGCAGACCATCCTCGACGTCTCCGGGGCGCTGATCGCCAACAACGTCAACCGCCGCGGCAAGCACCTGTGGACGGACAGCGGCGCCGGCCCGAAGGTGGAGGTCTACAAGGCGACCGACGAGGGGGACGAGGCCACCTGGATCGTCCGCACCCTCCAGCGCCTAAGGAACAACTACAAGCTCGGCGACATGGGCATCCTGGTGCGCACCAACGCCCAGACCCGCGCCATCGAGGACGAGCTGCTGTCGCGGGAGATCCCCTACTCCCTGATCGGCGGCGTGCGGTTCTACGACCGCGCCGAGATCAAGGACCTGGTGGCCTACCTGCGGGTGCTGCGCAACCCCCGCGACAACTTTTCGCTCATGCGGATCGTCAACCAGCCGCCCCGTGGCATCGGCAAGTCCACCCTGGAGCTGCTGCGCGACCGCGCCGTCCAGCTCGGCCAGCCGCTCTGGGACGTGCTCTACCTGGACGACCTCGGCACCCTGCCCGCCCGCAGCGCCACGGCTCTGCGCAAGTTCCGCGACCTGATCGTGGGGCTCCAGCACACCGCGTCGGAGATGCCGCTGCCGGCGCTCCTCGACCGCCTGCTGGAGGCGATCGCCTACACCGAGCTGTACAACAAGGACGAGCCGGAGGACGTGGCGCGGCTGGAGAACATCCGCGAGTTCCTCTCCGCCGCCCAGGAGTTCACGGAGGCCAACAGCTACAACACGGGCAGCGACGAGGATCTCCTGACGGCCTTCCTCGACCACGTCGCCCTGGTCTCCGATCTCGACTCCCTGCAGTCCGAGAAGGGCATCTCGCTGATGACGCTCCACAGCGCCAAGGGTCTGGAGTTCAAGGCCGTGGTCCTGCCGGGCCTGGAGAACGGCCTGCTGCCTCACTTCAACTCCCAGGGAGCCCAGGAAGACATCGAGGAAGAGCGCCGCCTCCTCTACGTGGGCATGACCCGCTCCCGGGAGCGGCTCTTCCTGACCTCGTGCCGGCGCCGGCGGATCGCGGGCCGCTATCAGGACCAGGCGGAGTCGCCGTTCCTCTCCGAGCTGCCGGATCAGCTCCTGGACGTCTCCACGAGCCCGGACCTGTTCTACCCGGAGCGCCCCGACGCGCGGGCCCAGAGCGTCTACTCCTTTTTCGGCGGCGGACAGGGTCAGCAGAGCCAGGGCCGCCCGGCCGCCGCTCCGCCGCCCGTCATGCCTCAGAGGCCCGCCGCGCCGTACTCGCAGCAGCCCTCCTACGGCAGGGCCCCGGCGCGCCCGGCCGTCTCCGACCCCACGCCTGCCGCTCCCCGCCGCGCGATCAAGCGCGGCAGCCGCGTCCGCCACCCCACGCTGGGCCCCGGCGTCGTGCTGGAGATGGAAGGTGAGGGAGATGAGGCCCGCCTCACCGTCTTCTTCGAGAAGTCGGGGAAGCGTAAGCTGGTGGCGAAATTCGCCAACCTGGAGATGCTGTAGGCAGCCGCCCGCCTCCTTACAAAGAGTGGCGTATACTGGTAAATGTAAGGAGGATTCGATGGCTGTCAGCACACTCACTTCCAAGGGCCAGATCACGATTCCCAAAGAGGTCCGCGAACGGTTGGGATTGAAGGAGGGAGACCGGCTCGTGTTCCGCTTCGATGAGCTTGGCAATCTCGTCCTCCGGCCCGAAGCTCGGGGTCCCCTCGGACGTCTTTCTGGCTTACTAAAGCACCTGGCGAAGGACACTCCTGTGTCGCTCGAGGAGATGAAAGAGGCTGTCAAGCAGCATGCCGCAGAAAGGTTCGAGAGGAGTGTCAAGCGTTGATCGCGCTGGACACGAACATCTTGATCCGGTTGATGGTCCGCGATGATCCCAGGCAGACCGCACTTGCGGAGCGGCTGGTTGAAAGCGCTGCGGAGCGCGGAGAGACCTGCTTCGTCACTGATCCGGTCCTATGTGAGATCGAATGGGTCCTCGGGTCCAACTATGGGGCCGCACGGTTGGAAATCGTCGCCGCCATGCAGGAGCTTCTCGCGCAGGAAGGCTTCATCTTCGAGGATCGCGAAGCCTTCCGGCAAGCGGTCGACCTCTGCCACCAGAGCAAGGTCGAATTTTCCGATCTGCTGATTGGCGCGAAAGGGCAGGCGCGAGGTGCGCGCACTACCTACACCTTCGATCGCGTTCTGTCCCGCCAGGAAGGCTTCTCACTCCTCGGCTGATCCCGTGTAGAGTCGCATCAAACTCTCGGCGGCTCCGTAGCGCCAGCAGGTGGACCCATGAACGATCTCCAGCGGCACCGCAGACTTCTCTTCCTCCTCTGTTTGCCGATTGTTACCGGCGGCCTCGCGTCTGCTCAGGCTGAGACCCCGCCTGCAAGCCTAGAAATCCCCGTCAAGCCGGACGTCCCCTCGGGTTACCCGGGCCGGGTCGGACGGTTCGAGGCGCCGCTGCGTCAGGATCTGGCGTCGCTGCAGCTCACCAGCCTGGGGCAGGGCCGGTATGGTCTCCGCTTCTCCTCGGGAACCGAGGCTCCGGCCCTGCCGGAGATCGACCTTCGGCCGTTCATTCCGCGCGTGCCGCTGCTCGCCAAGGGCGATCCGGCGCTCACCCGCATCGCGCTCATCCAGCGGGAGCTGAACCGTCATCAGACCCGTTATCCGGCGCCCGGCAGGCCGGAGACCGTTTTCGTCGCGAACAACTGCCTGAAGAGCGGGCTCTGGGAAATCGGGCTCGACCGCAAGGACGACCAGGGAGCGCTCACCTACTACCACGGCTGGTTCACGTTCCCGCGGGCCGAGTACGCCCGGCTCTTCGAGGCCTTGAACAGTAGCCCCTACTCGGCCGTCGCGGCAGACCTGGAGAGCTATCCGAAGCTCGACGGCCTGCCGGTGCCGCTCGCCAAACTACGGTCGGTGTTGCGCGAGGTCCCCGTGCCGGCGGTCGACACCCACGCCGGCGAGCCGATCGATCAATTCTCGGAGCAGGCGCGCAAGGCGAGGCTCGTGCTCGCGCCGGCCGTGCGCACCTATGGCGACTGGTCGGCGCCGGACCGGCAGCCGGTGGTCACGGCGAAATTCAGCGAGCCCGGGTTCTACGACGCCAAGGATCCCATGCGTTTCGATCTCGCCTGGCTCGCCCGGCCGGCCGGGGCTCGCTGGCGGTGGGTCAAGAGCCCTGGGTTTTCCGACGGCTTTCCTGAGATCGAGCTGCGCTACGCGAACGGCTATCGCCTTCTCCTTGCCGGCGCCCGTCTGGCCGAGTTGCCGGCGCGCGCCGCCAAGCCCGGCGACGAAGCCGACCTGCTGCACCTGACCTTCGGCATCGGCACGCCTGAGATCTACGGCAGCGTCGACGAGCGGTCCCGTGAGTTCGAGACGGAGCGGCCGGACTACCTCCTGCTTCTCGACGGCAACGGAAATCTCGTCGACAACCATCACGCCGGCCTCGACCGGGTCTATCTCTGGCGTGAAGGCGGGAAGCCGGACCGGCTCCATCTCTACCTGGTCGGCTACGAGAGGATCGCCCTCGTCAGCCATCTGAGCCTGCCGTGGGAGGGATCTACTCCCAAGCCCCCAGCGCCTGCCGCACGCTGACGACCTGCCCCAGGTGGTAGGCGTTGTGGTCCGCCACCAGGAGCGCCTCGCGGAGGACCGTCTGGCCTTTTCTTCCCCAGGGGATCTTGGCGTGGAGATCGGTCTTGGGATCGGCGACGAGGTCCTGCATCGCCTGGAGGTCGTTGCGGAGGGCTTCGACGCAGCGGTCCCAGGCGGCGTCGTCCGGCGGCGCCGCTGTCTCGGACGGCGGCCAGTAGCCTTCCGGCCAGTGAGGCGAGACGTGGGCCTTGTCGCGGCTGAACTCCAGGATATCCCACTGGGCGATCCGCAGGTGCTCCAGGAGCTGCCAGACCGTGTGGGGAAGCCCCGGGGCTTTGGCGCCCCGGAGCTCCGCGGGCAGCCCCGCGATCGCCTTTTCGAGGTCGAGATGGGCGCTGCCGCCGCGCAGCAGCTCGAGGAGATGGTCGCGAAGGCTCTGGTCATTTTTCATGAAGGGGTCTCCTTTGCGGACGGACCACTGCCGCCTCGGGTTAGAATCGCGAAGCACGGATCTGGAGGCGACATGACACTGAAAGTGATCCTGGAAGCCAGTGATGAAGGCGGCTACACGGTACACGTTCCTTCCTTGCCGGGTTGTATCAGCGAGGGAGAGACCGTGGAGGCAGCCATGGAGAACATCCGGGAGGCCGTCGAGCTGTATCTCGAACCCGTCGATGACGACCTCGTAAGCCATGAGGGAATTGAAGTCCACGAGCTCGTGGTGTGAGCAAGGTCCCCTCTCTCGACTACCAGCCGATTCTCAGGGCGCTGCAAAGGGACGGGTAGGTCATCGTCCGGCAGAAGGGCAGTCACATCAGACTTCACAAGCGTCTGCCCGACGAGATCCTCAAGCTCACCGTCCCTGCGCACCGCCCGGTCAAACGGTCGACCCTCGCCCATCTCCTGAAGCAGGCCCGCCTTACAGTAGAGGAATTCCTGGCTCTCCTCCGCTGATTCCTACCCGCTCGCCCCCACCAGCTCGTCCACCAGAACCCGGCTCCCCTGGACGGCCACTCTCTGCAGGTAGAGCTTCACCCCCACGAGGCCGCCCAGCTCCTCGCCGCCGCCCGCTCGGCCGGGACCGCCGTGGAGGGTCTGCGGCAGGGCGGCGCCGGAGCCGGGTGCGTCCGCGGCGGAGGACTCGGAGCCGATGTAGATGCGGCCCGTGGCGCCGCCGCCCCGGGTGACGAGCTCGCCGGCCCAGACGGCGTCGTCCGTGTAGGCGGAGGTCACCAGGGTGCCGCCGCCCAGAGCCACGATCTCGACCGCCTCGGCGGCCGTGCCGTCGTAGGGGAGGAGGGTGGCGACCGGGGCGAAGACCTCCCGCTCGTGGACGGCGCCGGCGCCGCGGGCGTCGTCGCTACGCAGGAGGGTGGGCTGGACGAAGAAGCCCTTGCCGGCCGGCGCGCCGGCGCCGTCGGTCCGCTTGCCGGAGCCGTGGACGATCCGCGCCCCCTGCTGGAGCTCGCCGATGCCGCGCAGGGTGTCCGCGAGCTGCTGGGCCGTGGCGACCGGCCCCATCTTCACCTCGGGGTCCGCCGGATTGCCCACCACCACTCCGCTCAGCCCGGAGATCAGGGCCTCCTGCACGGCGTCGATGCGGTCCGCGGGCACCAGGATGCGGCGCACGGCCGTGCACTTCTGGCCGGTTTTCTGGGTCATCTCGCGAATCACGTCCTTGAGGAAGAGGCCGAAGGTGGCCGAGCCGTCCGCGACGTCGGGAGCCAGGACCGCCGCGTTCAGGCTGTCGGCCTCCACGTTCACCCGGGTATTGGCGGCCAGCAGGTTGCCCCGCGAGCGCAGGCTCCGCGCCGTGTCCGCCGAGCCCGTGAAGGCGAGGACATCCTGGGGTCCGAGGCGGTCGAGCAGGTCGCCCGTCGAGCCGACGATGAGCTGCAGGGCGCCCTCAGGCAGGATCGCCGCCTCGGCGATCAGCTCGATGCAGCGCTCGGTGACCATGGCCGTCGCTGTGGCCGGCTTGGTGATCACCGGCATGCCGGCCAGCAGCGCGCAGGCAGCCTTCTCGGCGAAACCCCAGGCGGGAAAGTTGAAGGCGTTGATGTGGACCGCCACCCCGTGCCGGGGCACCAGCACGTGGCGACCCCAGAAGCCCTCGGTGCGGGCGAGGTGCACGCCGTCCCCCTCGGAGAGGAACGTGCGTTCGCCCAAGCCCCGGCCGACGCTGAAGTAGTAGGCCAGGGTGCCGGAGGCGCCGTCGACGTCGAACGAGCCGTCCGGCTTGGTGGTGCCGGTATTCCGGGCGGAGAGGTCGAGCAGCTCGTCCCGGTTGTCGCGCAGGACCTTGGACATGTCCTTGAGGAGCGTGGCGCGCTGGACGAAGGTGAGGGCCCGCAGGGCGGGGCCGCCGCGCTCGCGGGCGTAATCGAGCACCGCCCCGAAGTCGATCCCCTCGCTCGAAGCGCGGGCGATCTCCTCCTCGGTCGAGGGGTCCACCAGCGTCATGAATCCTGAGCTGGCCTCATGCCAGCTTCCACCAACGTAGCTCCTCAGCGTCTTCATCGCTCTCCTTCTCCGGTTGAGCCCGCTGCCGTTTCGCGGGCAGGGAGATCCTATAACGCGTCAGCTCGACGCCTCCTCCTCGATCGCCGCCCGCTCCTCCGGGTGCTCCTCAAGCCAGCGCTCGGCCAGCTCCCGGTGCTCCGGGTTGAGCGACAGCAGATAGAGGCGGGCCTGCCGGAGGTCTTCGATCTCCCGCAGGCCCCAGCGCTCTAGGACGCCGGTCAGGAACCCCGCCGCCGCCAGCTTCGCCCGCCGGGGATCGAGCTCCTCGCCGAAGGGCAGCGACACCTCGGCCAGGAGCTCGCCGCGGCGTCCCCAGTCGTAGACCTGGAGCCGCTGGGCGTAGTCGTCCACCATCCTCTTCATCTCGGCATTGAGCTTCTCGTACAGCATCACGGGTCCTCCTCGCCACGACCCGCCTCATGCAGGGCCTGAGCCAGACCCTTCTGGGCAACCCGGAGCCTGGGCCGGAGGGCGAGAGCCGCCCGGTATTGGTCCGCCGCGCCGGTCCAGTCTTTTCTCGCGGCGAGGGCGCGGGCCAGACCGACATGGGCCACGTAGTTGCCCCGCGTGGCCGCCAGGGCGTGCCGGTACAGAGTCACGCTGTCGGACCAGTGGCGCACCTGCGCCCGGGTGGCCGCGGCGAGGGCGAGCAGGGCGAGAACGGCGGCCGCGGCGAGAGCGGAGCGCCACCGCCGGCCTGCGGAAAGTGCCGGCAGCCCCCAGCACAGGGCCAGGAACAGACCGATCGAGGGCAGGTAGGTGTAGCGGTCCGCCATGGCTTGGCGGCCGACCTGCACGAGGCCGATCACCGGCACCAGCGTGCCCAGGAACCAGAGCCACCCGACCAGCAGCCAGGGCGCCTTCCGGGCCTTCCAGGCGGCGAGCGCCGTCAGACTGGCGATCAGGAGGGCCGCTCCCGCCGCCTTCCAGAGGGGGATGTCGAGGGGGATGGGATAGAAGACGGCAAGGTTCCGCGGCAGGAGCGTCTTGCCCAGGTAGGCCGCGTAGGAGACGGCGGCGTTGGCCAGACGGAGGCGCCACGGCAGGGCCTCTAACGTCACGAGGCTGGTCGTCTGGTAATGGAGCGTGACCAGGCTCGCCGCCGCCGAGAGACCCAGAAGCGGCAGCTTCTCCGCCGCCAGCCGACTCAGCCGGTGCTCCCAGCCGGATTCGAAGGTCAGGCGTCCGAGCGGCCAGACGTCGAGCAGCAGGAGCGCGAGCGGCAGGGTCACCACCATCGGCTTTGCCATGAGCCCCAGGGCCATCGCGAGCGCCACGAGCAGGTACCGCCCGGGGGACGGCCGCGCGGCGTAGCAATGGTAGGCGCCCATCGCCAGGATCCAGAAGAGGGCGCTCAGGACGTCCTTCCGTTCGGCCACCCAGGCCACGGACTCCACGTGCAGGGGATGGACGGCGAACAGCCCCGCCGCCACGGCGCTCCGTCCGGCGGCGCCCGTCATCCGCCGCAGCACCTCGAAGAGCAGCAGGACGTTGGCGGCGTGGAGGAGGAGGCTGGTGAAGTGGTGGCCCGCCGGGCTCATCCCGAAGATCTCGTAGTCCAGCATGTGGGAGAGCATCGTCAGCGGGTGCCAGTTGTTGGCCACGTTGGCCGTCCGGACCCAGGCCAGGCTCTCCGGGGTGATCCCTTTCTGGACCATGCGGTTGCCCGTCACGTAGAGAGGGTCGTCGAGGTTGACGAAGCCGTTGCCGAGCGTTGGCCAGAAGGCCGCCAGGGTGAGCAGGGCCAGCGCCGCGCCGGCGAGCGGGACCGGCCGGTGAGAGAGAGGCCTAATCCGAATCCGCCTCGCGCGGCTGCGCGCCTTCCTCGACGCTCCGGCGCAGGAGGAGGGCGCGGCGTTTCTCGACCGCCTCGACCCACAGGGGAACGAAGGCGGCGAGGTCGAGCAGAACGGTGTCGATCTCGCCGAGCTGAGAGGCGATCCGGCGGCTGAAGGCGGCGTGGCAGAGGATCAGGTCGCGTACCCCCTGCTCCTTCTCCGGCTGCGAGCCGCCCACGGCGTTCTTGATCCCCACGACCGCCTCGGAGGCCGTCTCGTGGAGGTCGAGCAGCAGGAGGCAGCGATGGGGGATCTCGAAGGCGTGGCGGTCGAGGATCTCCATCTCGTAGAAGCGGACCCCCCGCAGGGCCAGCACCTCCTTCAGCTTGGGGGTCAGCCCGGTCAGCAGGACGTCGAGGAAGTCCGCGGTGGCTTCCCAGGCGCTCAGGGAGGGGACCGTCTCGTTCTGCCGAACGGCCTCGGCGACGGTGGCGAGGCGGCTCAGCCGGTCCTCCTCCAGGCTGTTCAGATACTCGCCCAGCCGGATCAGGGTGGCGTGGAGCCACTCCGCCTCCTCGATGTCGCGGGGGAAGCGGCGCGACAGGAAGTAGTCCGCGTCGTGCAGGCTCCGCGGATCGGCCGCCATCACCTCGCCGAACGTGTCGTTCAGGAAGGAGTGGATCTGGCCGATCGAGACGCAGAGGAGCTTGCGGACCTCCATGATCTGCCCGGACTGCACCTGGTCCGGAAAGCGGTCGAGGCCGCGCAGGACGTGGGTGTCGAGCATCCCGAGGGCCATCTCGGCGCTCTGCCTCGCCTCCTCCAGGCGCGGGATGCGCGACGGCGCCTCCAGCAACGGCGCGAGCTGGGTGCGGATCAGGCTGGTGACCTGCCGCACCTTGCTCCAGATGTCCAGCAGGCGTTCCGGCGAGCAGTGGAGCAGGGCGTAGTTGCTCTCCAGCACCGACTCGATCAGCCGGATGCAGCCGAGGAAGGAGCGGATGCGCGGGTTCTGGAAATTGATCCGCTCGAGCGACCAATCGAGGGCCGTCACTCCCTCTGGGAGCGAGACCTGCTGATTGCCGACGAGGATCACTTGCCGAGGTTTCGGGCTCATGCGCAAACTCCCGGGGAACGGTACCACCGAGAGGCCGCGGAAGGGAGAGGGAGAAAAAAAGGAGCCCCCCAGGGGAGAAGTAGAAGAAGGAGGGGGCTTACCTTGAAGTGACGCCCGGGGCGGAAACGTTTCACGCCGTAACGGATAAACTACCTCCTGGCCCGAGGGGGCACCTTTCGCGGAGGGAGCGTAGTCATGGCCGAAGGAACTCAGGACGTCGATCAGCTCGCAATAAACACCATCCGGTTTCTCGCCGTGGACATGGTCGAGAAGGCCCAGTCAGGGCATCCCGGCGCTCCCATGGGGCAGGCGCCCATGGCGTACCTCCTCTGGACGCGCCACATGCGCCACAACCCCGACAATCCGGACTGGCCCAACCGCGACCGCTTCGTCCTCTCCTGCGGCCACGCCTCGGCGCTGCTCTACTCGCTCCTTCACCTGGGCGGCTACGGCCTGCCCATCGAAGAGCTTCAGCGCTTCCGCCAGTGGGGCTCGCTGACTCCGGGCCATCCCGAGCACGAGCTGACCCGTGGCGTCGAAACCACCACCGGCCCCCTCGGCCAGGGGCTCGGCAACTCCGTCGGCATGGCCATGGCCGAGTGCCTGAGCGCCCAGCGCTTCAATCGCGATGGCTTCACCGTGTTCGACTATGACGTCTGGGTCATCGCGAGCGACGGCGACATGATGGAGGGGATCTCCCACGAGGCCGCCTCCCTGGCGGGCCACCTGAAGCTCGGCAAGCTCAACGTCCTCTATGACGCCAACGAGATCTCCATCGACGGCCCGACCTCTCTCGCCTTCACCGAGGACGTCGGCAAGCGCTTCGAGGCCTATGGCTGGCACATCCAGCACGTCGGAGACGGCAACGACCTCGCCGCCCTGGACGCCGCGATGGACGCGGCCAAGGCCGAGGAGGGACGGCCCTCGCTGATCGTCGTCAAGACCATCATCGGCTTCGGCAGCCCCGAGAAGCAGGGCACGGCCAAGGCCCACGGCGAGCCTCTGGGACCGGACCAGGTCACCGCCTCCAAGAACAATCTCGGCTGGCCCCTGGAGCCCACCTTCCACGTGCCCGACGAAGCCCGCGCCCCCTTCGATGAGGCCCGCAAGCGCGGCCAGAAGCTGGAAGAGGAATGGCACGATCTGGTGAACCGCTACCGGCAGGCCCACGCCGACGCCGGAGCCGAGCTCGACCAGCGCCTCGCCGGCAAGCTCCCGGACGGCTGGCAGGACGCCATCCCCACCTTCAAGGCGGGCGACAAGCCCATCGCCACCCGCGCCGCCTCGGGCCAGGTGCTCAACGCCATCGCCGCCAAGCTGCCGCAGCTCGTGGGCGGCTCGGCGGACCTGACCCCGTCCAACAACACGGCGATCAAGGGCCGGGCGGACTTCGAGGGCGCGAGCCAGGCCGAGGGTCTCTATCTCCGCTTCGGGGTGCGCGAGCACGCCATGGGCTCGACCATGAACGGCATCGCCCTCTCGAAGCTCTGGATCCCCTATGGCGGCACCTTCCTCATCTTCTCGGACTACATGCGCCCGGCGGTCCGTCTCGCCGCTCTGATGAAGCAGCAGGTGATCTACGTCTACACCCACGACTCCATCTTCCTGGGCGAGGACGGCCCCACCCACCAGCCCATCGGCGAGCTCGCCTCCCTGCGCGCCATCCCCGGCCTGACGGTGCTCCGCCCGGCGGACGCCAACGAGACGGCCGAGGCGTGGCGCGTCGCCATCGAGCACCGTCACGGCCCCGTCGCCCTGGCCCTCACCCGTCAGGGCTTGCCGATCCTGGAAGAGACCGCGCAGAAGGCCCGGGAAGGCGTCGCCCGTGGCGGCTACGTCCTCTTCGATCCATCGGAAGGCGAGCCGGAGATCATCCTGATGGCGACCGGCTCCGAAGTCTGGGTGATCCTGGAAGCCGCCAAGCAGCTCGCCGGCAGGGGAATCAGCGCCCGAGTCGTGAGCCTGCCCTCCTGGGAGATCTTCGACGTCCAGCCCAAGGACTACAAGGAGTCCGTCCTGCCCTCTGGGATTCGCAAGCGCCTGGCCGTCGAAGCCGCCGCCCCCTTTGGCTGGAACAAGTACGTCGGCCTGGACGGCGAGGTCCACGGGATCCAGCGGTTCGGAGCTTCGGCGCCTTTCAAGGATCTTCAGCGGGAGTTTGGGTTCAGGCCGGAGGATGTGGTGGAGCGGGTGGTGGGGATGGTGGGGCGGTAAAGAGGGGACCATAATTGCTCATGGACTTCGAGTGGGATCTCCGGAAGGCGGCCGAAAACCTCAAGAAGCACCGCGTCTCTTTCGAGGAGGCCTCATCTGTGTTTGGAGACCCGCTCGCGATCACCTTCAGCGACCCTGACCACTCCTTTGGAGAGCGGCGCTCATTGACCTTCGGTTCATCGTCGGGCGGTCGACTCCTCGTCGTATGTCACACCGGACGTCGCACTAAGGTTCGACTGATCAGCGCCCGTCTCGCGACTCGTCATGAAAGGAAGATCTATGAAGAAGGCTGACCTATCTGGCCAGGATGAACTTCGCCCTGAGTACCGGCGTGAAGATCTCGGGAAGGGTGTCCGCGGTAGATACTATGCGGCTTACAACAAGGGCACCAATCTCGTTCTCCTTAGCCCGGACGTTGCCGCCGCGTTTCCTACGGCGGAAGCTGTCAATGAGGCGCTCCGGTCGCTTATCAAGGTTGCCCAGGCTTCTACTCGACTTACTCGAAAATCTAGGGGACGCTCCACGAAAACGGCGTCAGGTCCTGAGCTTGGGAGCTAAGAAATACCTCCGCACATCTAAACGAGCGACTCTCAATAAAACAGGAGAAGAAGGCAGGTGGGGGAGGCTGCCTGCGTCCCTTCGGGACTTTGGGGAGGTGGAGGGGACCTAACCTGGCGCTGAAGCGCCAGGCTCTATGCCTACGCCCCGTTGGGGCTTTGACTGCCTACGGCCGCTCATGGACCTCGTTGTGGTTGAACTTCCACCCCTGAGAGTCTCTCTGCCCAGAAAGTCGGCGAAGCTAACCAGCCCGGCGTGGACGGTTTGCCCTGCGGCGTGCGCCGCGATATGCCCTCAGCGGACGGTTGGAGAGGGTCCGGAGACCTTCATAGGGCTTCAGTGGACAGGCTGTGCGAGGGGTTGAACCGTCCGCTCTGGCCAATGGACGGTTGGCTCTGGAGGTCGAACCGTCCGCCTTGCCCAGCGGACGGTTTGGCCCTGGGGGCAGCGCACCTGACCTGCAGGTCAAACGGCTGCCGGGCCAGGTCGAACCCCCCGCCTCGGCTCTGCTATCCGGTACAGATCAGGGCAAACCGTCCACGCCGGCTAGGTGAGCTAATAAGGAACGGGGTCAACCGCCCACGATCCGGCGTTGCCGGCTGCCAATCGAGGTCGAACGGGGCACGATCCGGGGCCTCTGAAGCACGAGCATGGCGGAGGGGGTGGGATTCGAACCCACGGGCCGCGTAAACGACCGGCGGTTTTCAAGACCGCTGCTTTAGACCGCTCAGCCACCCCTCCTGGGGAACTGCAACAGCTTACTTCGGCGCGGTAATCCGCTCCAACCCCCCGGTGTACTTCAGCAGGGCCTCGGGGATCGCCACCGAGCCGTCCTCCTGCTGGTAGTTCTCCAGGATCGCGACCAGCGTGCGGCCGACCGCCAGGCCCGAGCCGTTCAGGGTGTGGAGCAGGCGGGGCTTGCCGCCGCCCGCGGGACGGTAGCGCAGGTTCGCCCGCCGGGCCTGGAAATCCTCGAAGTTGCTGCACGAGGAGATCTCCCGATAGGCCTGCTGGCCCGGCAGCCAGACCTCGATGTCATACGTCTTGGCGGAGCCGAACCCCATGTCGCCCGTGGACAGGCACATCACCCGGTACGGCAGCTCGAGGATCTGGAGGATACGCTCGGCGTGCCCGGTCAGCTCCTCCAGGGCGGCGTAGCTGGTCTCGGGCGTCGTGAGCTGCACCAGCTCGACCTTGTTGAACTGGTGCTGGCGGATGAGGCCGCGCACGTCCTTGCCGTAGGAGCCCGCCTCGCTGCGGAAGCACGGAGTGTAGGCCGTGTAGCGGACGGGCAGGCGGGCCTCGTCCAGGATCTCGTCGCGGTGCACGTTGGTGACCGGCACCTCGGCGGTGGGGATCAGGTAGTAGGGGAAGCCCTCGAGCTTGAACAGGTCGTCCTTGAACTTGGGGAGCTGCCCGGTGCCGAACAGGCTGTCGGCGTTGACGATGAACGGCGGCAGGACCTCGGTGTAGCCATGGGTGCGGGTGTGGAGGTCCAGCATCAGGTTGATCAGGGACCGTTCGAGCAGGGCGCCGGCGCCGAACTCGACCGTGAAGCGGGCGCCCGTGATCTTGGCCCCGCGCTCGAAGTCGAGGATGCCGAGCTCCGGCCCGAGGTCCCAGTGGGCCTTGGGCGGGAAGCCGAGGTCCCGGGGCGTCCCCACCGTGCGTTCGCAGCGGTTGTCGGTTTCGTCCCGGCCGACGGGGACGCTCGCGTGCGGCAGGTTGGGCAGGGTCTGCTCGATGCCCGCCAGCTCCGGCTCGATCGCCTGGAGACGGCCCTCCAGCTCCTCGATCCGCGTCTTGAGCCGGCCCACGGCCGCCATCTCCTCGGAGGCGTCGCCTCCCCGCTGCTTGACCTGGCCGATGGCGCGGCTCGCCTCGTTGCGCTGCCGCTTGAGATCCTCGACCTCGACCAGATCGGCGCGGCGCTCGGCGTCCAGCCGCAGCCAGGTATCCAGGGGCGCGGAGTCCATGTTGCGGTTCGCCAGAGCCTGGCGGACCTTGTCGGTGTCGTCGCGGAGGAGGTCTCGGGAAAGCATGGGGCGGAAGTGTACCCCGGCTCAGGGGGGCGGGTGTAGGGGCGGCCCGCTGGCGAGCGCGCCCGGCAAGCGCTAACATGAGTGAATGCCGGAACATCCCGCGACGCCCGTCCGGGTTTACCTCTCGACCGTGCCTGGAGATGCCGCCGGAGAGCGGGAGATCCTGACGCGCGACGTCTTCCCGGAGCTCGAACGGCGGGCCACCGCCCTGGGGATCGCCATCCTCCTGGTCGAGCCCGAGGAGGATTGGGACCTCGCCCGCCGGTTCGCCGAGATCGACACCTGCCGGCTTTTCGTCGGCATCCTCTGCGAACGCTACGGCGAACCGCCGCCGCGGATTCCCGACGATCTCCGCCTCCGCCATGACTGGCTCGCGGACGCCGGCCGGAGCACGGCCGAGCTCGAGATCCGCTACGCGTTGGAAGCTCCCGGGGTGCGCTGCGTCTTCTACTTGCGCGAGCCGGACGGCCCCGCGGAAGGCTTCCAGGAAGATGCGGAGCGGCTCGCCGGCTTGAAGGATCTCCTCCGCGCCAGCGGCTTGGCCGTGGCTGGCTACTCCGGCTCCCCGGGGCGCGAGCCGTTCGCCAGCCGCGTGCTCGAAGATCTCTGGACGGCTCTCCGCGCGAGGACCCTGGAGGAAGAAGCCTTGGGGGCGGGGCCCCCTGAGGAGGCTCCCGCGGCGCCACCAATGCCGGAGGCGACGCGGGGCGCGCGGGGAGCGGTTCAGCCCGAAAAGCCGCTGCCGCTCCACGAGGACGTCCGTTTCTCCGTCTACAAGCCCCGGGTCGTCGCGCCTGGGGAGTGGTACCCCCTGCTCGTCTTCGCCCACCTCGACGAGCTCGCGAGCGAGCTCTCCGACGAAGACCGGGAGGCGATCCGGGAGATCGAGGCTCAGGCCCGCGAGGCCTTCGCCGAGGTGCCACAAGGCCACTCCAAGGAGAGCGAGGGCAGCCGTCTGGCCGTCCCCGACGAGGCGGAGATCACCTTTGTCCCCAACATCCCGGGAGTGCAATTCAACCCGCCCCGGGCCACCTTCCTGTGGTTCGAGCCCCTGCACCGTGAAGACTTCCGGCTGCGGGCGTCGGCCGCTCTCGAGGGCAAGATCGCCCGCGGGCATTTGAGCGTCTTCATGGGCAGCATCCTGCTGGCGGAGATCAACCTCAACGTCAAGGTTGACAGCCAACTCGCCTCCACCGCTCTGGGCGCGGCCCTCCAGGAGCGGGAAGACGCCCGCCCCTACCACGACATCTTCGCCTCCTACTCCCACAAGGACACCGCCATCGTCGAGGAGTTCGAGCGCTACATCGGGGCTCTCGGGAGCCGCTACCTGATCGACCGCAAGACCCTGCGCGCCGGCGAGGTCTGGGACGACCGCCTACGCGGGATGATCCGGGAAGCCGACGTCTTCCAGCTCTTCTGGTCGCGGAACGCCATGCAATCAACCTTCGTCGAGCAGGAATGGCGCTATGCGCTCTCCCTTGGAAGGGAGAAGTTCATACGCCCCACGTATTGGGAGGATCCCTTGCCGGAGCTGCCGGAACGGGGCCTGCCGCCCGAGGATCTGCGGCGGCTCCACTTCTACCGTTTTCCGGGCGCCGCGACGGCGGCGGCAGCGGTGTCCGTTCCCCTGCCGGCCGCCCTGCCAGCCGCGGTGCCCCCTCCTCAATCGCGGCAGCCGAACATACAGAGCTCACCACCGAGCCCCGGCAGAAAATTTCTCTGGGCAGGCTCGGCGGTTGCCGCGTTGCTCGTGGCCTTCCTGTCGATGCCGGCCTGGTTCATGTCGAAGAAGATGGAGACGGCGGAGACGCCCACGATCACGGAGCCGACGGATTCCTCCGTACCCCAGTTGAGCCTCACTCTGGGGAACAAGGTGAACCTGCGTGGCAAGATCCCCGCCGAGGCCCAGAGCGAGGAGTTCGCCCCGGACGAGCCGGTGATCGCCGCCTTGCCGGTCGAGGGCTTGCAGGCTGGAACAGCCCTTCAAATCCGCTGGATCGGACCTGACGGCGCGCCTGTCTTCGAGGAGACTCAGACCGTCCTGGCTGGACCGGATCCTCTGACCTTCGAGCTGAAGAAAGACCTCGAGCTGAACAACAAGCGAGCGCTGGGCGCCTATCGGGCCGAGGTCTGGATGGACGGCAAGCAGGTCGCCACGGAAGGGTTCGAGGTCAGGCGGTAGTCGGGGTTCGCGGAGAAGCACCGCCCCTTCAGGGCGGAGGAGGAAGGGGCGGGAGTAACCCGGCGCTCAAGCGCCGGGCTATTCAAATTCGGCCCCTTCAGGGCCGGCCTTTTGGGAACGCGCTTCCCTCTCCTCGGGGACCAGGGTTGGGGGTCCGGCCGGTGGGCCTGCCCTTACGAAAAACTCTCAGCCAGTTCCTTACCCTTCATCAGCTCGCCCGCCCAAGTTGACCGAGCTAATGGCGCAGGGAGGCGATGTCGCTGGCCTACCCGCGGAGCCCAGAGTGCGCCCTGAAAGCGAAATTTGAATAGCCCGGCGCTTCAGCGCCGGGTGAGAGGGACCCCATCCCTGTCCGCCCGAAGGGGCGGTGCCTTGGGCGGTCCCCAACATTCCTTTCACGAGTGTGAGCGATGGGACAGCTTTTTTCCCCCCTGTGTCAGAGTAGGTGTCGCCTCGATAGAACTACGTAACCTGGGGCAGAGACGAGGTCGCGTTGGCACGATACGGACAGAGCTTCAAGAACAGAGCGTTGGCGCGGTTGCTGCCGCCTGAGAGTGCTCCTCTGGAA
>DATFNZ010000180.1:0-5719 GCA_035266085.1 Thermoanaerobaculia bacterium | reverse complement strand
TGGCCCCCGAGCAGATGCGGGAGATCGAAGGGCTGCTCGCCGCCTGCGGAGCGCGGGTGGTGGGCCTCCACGCCCATTCCGGCAGCGGCATCCGCACGCCGGAGGCCTGGAGCGAGGTGGCGCTCTTCCTGAGCGCCGCCGCCGAGCGCTTCCCCGAGGCGCGGGTGCTGGACCTGGGGGGCGGCCTGGGCGTGCCGGAGCGCCCCGGGCAGAGCCCTCTGGACCTCGGGGACCTGGGCGAGCTGCTGCGCCGCTTCAAGGCGGCCAACCCGCGCTTCGAGCTGTGGCTGGAGCCCGGCCGCTTCCTGGTGGCCCAGGCCGGGGTGCTGCTGGCGCGGGTGACCCAGATCAAGCACAAGGGGGACGTCACCTGGGTGGGCCTGGAGACCGGGATGAACTCGCTGGTCCGGCCGCCCCTCTACGGCGCCTACCACCCGATCGTCAACCTCTCCCGCCTGGACGAGCCCGCCACCTGGAACGCCCACGTGGTGGGGCCCATCTGCGAGACGGGCGACATCCTCGGCCGCTCCCGCCGCCTGCCCCCTACCCGGGAGGGCGACGTCCTGCTGATCGCCAACGCCGGCGCCTATGGGCGGGTCATGAGCTCCTGGTACAACCTGCGGGAGCCGGCGGGGGAGGTGGTGGTTTGACCCAGGGCGTTGCCCTGGGCTGAGGAATTGCGGCCCTTTGGGCCTGAAATCACCGCTACGGTCTTCCGGGCCAACGGTCCGGGTTTCCTCAGCCCAGCCCATCGGGCTGGGTTACGGGGGCCGGGCGGCTGGGCCTGAAACTCGCCCTCCCGTTCCCCCGTAGTCCCTCCTGAGGAGGCGACACATGGAAACCAACGCGAGGGATGCGATGACCTTTACCGACGCCCTGATCCGTTTCTTCACGGCGCCGTTCCGGGTTCGGACCTACACCAACCTGCTCTACCTGATGCTGGCCTTCCCCATGGGCCTGATCTATTTCATCTTCCTGACCGTCGGGCTCTGCCTGGGGCTGGGGCTGACGATCATCTGGATCGGGGTGCCGATCCTGGCCCTGGTGTTCGCCGGGAGCTGGGGGCTCGCCGCCATGGAGCGCCAGCTCGCCATCCACGCCCTCGGCGCCGAGGTGCCGCCTATGACTCCGCCGCCGGTCTCCGCGGCCCAGACCTTCTGGCAGCGGGCGGGGGCTTTCTTCTCGAACCCCGTCACCTGGAAGGGGATGGCCTTCCTGCTGGTCAAGCTCCCCCTCGGCGTCGTGAGCTTCGCCGCCGTCGTGAGTCTGCTGGCGACCAGCGCCGCCCTCATCCTGACCCCGATCGCCTGGCAGTGGGGGGATCTCTTCTACTTCGATGGCATCTACATCGACGGCATCGTGGTGGACACGTGGATCTCCCCCTGGTTCGCCGGGTTGCTCGGCGTGGGCCTGCTGTTCCTGTCCTTCAACCTGCTGAACGGGCTGGCCCTGGTCTGGCGCTGGACGGCCACTTCCTTGCTCGGTAGCGAGCGGTTCGCGGCCGCGGCTCCGTCGCCCGAGATGCCGGACGCCGTAGCGCTCGCCTGATTCCTGAGGCGCGGTAGGATATGCGGCGAGTCTCATCCAGAGCTCGCCGCTATCCTTTATAGAAGACCTCCATGCGATTCCTCGTCGCCTGCCCCGAATGCCGCCGCCAGTTCGACGCGACCGGCCGGGCCGTGGGCTCCACGTTCCAATGCTCCTGCGGCGCCGCCGTCGCCGTGCCGGCGCCGAAGGCCCACGACGCGGCGGTGGTCCGCTGCTCCTCCTGCGGCGCGCCCCACGAAGGCGGCACGCCCGTCTGCCGCTTCTGCGGCTCGGAGCTCACCCTCCACGAGCGGGACCTCGACACGATCTGCCCCGGCTGCATGGCGCGGGTGAACGGGCGGGGCCGCTTCTGCCATCACTGCGGCACGCCCGTGCTGGGCGGGCAGGCGGCGGCCGGCCAGGTGGGGGCCGGCGGCACTGCGCACTGCTGCCCCGCCTGCGAGGGGAGCCGCCCTCTCGTCAGCCGGCGCCTGGGGCACGCTCCCGTCGCCCTCTTCGAGTGCTCCTTCTGCGGCGGCCTATGGATCGAGAAGGAGATCTTCGAGGTCCTGGCGGACCGTGCCCGGGCCGGCAAGCTGCCCGAGGGGTTCGGCGGGGGAGAGCCCGCCGAGGCGGCGCCCCAGGTTCCCGGCGAGCCGCCGCGGTACCGTCCCTGCGTCACCTGCGGCGCGCTCATGAACCGCTTGAACTACAGCCGGAAGAGCGGGGTCATCGTGGACGTCTGTGCCCGCCACGGCCTCTGGTTCGACCTCCACGAGCTGGACCGCCTGCTGCGTTGGATCCGCGAGGGAGGCGAGGTCCGGGCCGGCAAGCTCCAGACCGAGCAGGAGCGCGTCGAGTCCCGCCAGAAAGCCCTGGGTGAAGGGCTTCGGCCCTGGAATCAGGTCGATACGGAACGCAGCCTGTTCTCCCCCTACCGGCCCGACTCGATGCTCGGAGAGCTGCTCTCCGGCCTGGTCGCGGGCACCCTCCGCCGGTTTTTCCACTGAAGGAATGACCGTGCGCTGGCTGGAGTCGATCGGCCTGGATGTCCGCTTCGGCGTCCGCAGCCTCCTCCAGAGCCCCGGGATCACGGTGGCGGTCCTGCTGGCCCTGGCCCTCGGCATCGGCGCCAACACCGCCGTCTTCAGCGTCGCCCGCGCCACCCTCGGCCAGGAGCTGCCGTACCGCGACCCGGACCGTCTGGTGGCCGTCTTTCAAAGCGCCCCCAGCCTGGGCGGAGAGAGCCCCGCCACCCTCGCCATCTTCGAGGCCTGGCGCCGCCGGAGCCGCTCCTTCGAGGCTCTCGCGGCTCTCAGCCTCAGCCGGACGAACATCACCAGCCCCGGGCGGCCCGAGCTCGTACAGCAGGCCTGGGTCACCGCCAACTTCTTCCAGACCGCCGGGGCGGAGATGGCGGCCGGCCGCGGCTTCCGCGAGGACGAGGTCCGCCGCCGCGCGCGGGTCGCCGTCCTCTCCTATCCTCTGTTCCTGGAACGCTACGGCGGCCAGTCCGCCGCGCTTCGCCAGGGGATCGTCCTCGACGGCACGCGCTACGCCGTCGTGGGGGTGGCGCCCCCCGGCTTCTCCCTGTTCGGGGATTGGGCGGTCTGGCTGCCGGACACCTTCCGCCAGCCTCCAGGAGACTCCGGCTGGCACCTGCTGCGCGTCTTCGGCCGTCTTCGGCCCGGGGCGAGCCTGGAGCAGGCCGACCGCGAGATGGAGGCCGTCTCCCGCGAGATGGCGAAGCGCGAGCCGGAGGTCTATGCCGGCTGGACGGTCCGGCTCGCGCCGATGCGCCGAGTGGGGCTGGAGGAGACCCGCCGGACGCTCGGGGTTCTCGGCCTGTTCGTCGTCTGCGTCCTGCTGATCGCCTGCGCCGACGTCGCCGGCCTCCTTCTGGCGCGGGCCACCGGCCGCGAGCGCGAGATCGCCCTGCGCGCCGCCCTCGGAGCGGACCGGGGGCGGCTCGTGCGGCGGATGCTCGCCGAGAGCCTGCTCCTGTTCCTGGCCGGCGGCCTGCTCGCCCTGCCGCTGGCGGCCTGGGGGGCCCGGGCCCTGGCCCGTCTCGGACCCGCAGCGATCGCCGACGCGCCCCGCGGGCAAGACATCGGCCTGCACGGCGGAGCCTTCCTGTTCACCTTCGGCCTCGCCCTCGCGGCGGGCCTCCTCTTCGGCCTGATGCCGGCCCTCGCCGTCACCGGGCGCCTCGCGGAGTCCCTGAAGGACGGCCGGCGCCTCGCGGGCCGCCCGGGCGGCTGGGCCCTCCGCGATCTGCTCGTCGCCGGCCAGGTGGCCCTGACGGCGGTGCTGATCGCCGGCGCCGGTCTCCTGGCGCAGAGCTTCGACCGCCTGCGGGAGGTGGACCCGGGGTTCCGCCCGAGCGGCATCGTGGCCCTCAAGCTCCAGCCGCCGTCCGAACGCTACGCCGATCCGGGGCCCCGCGCCCAGCTCTACCGCCGGGTGCTGGAAGCCGCCCGGAAAGTCCCCGGGAGCGAGGCCGCCGCCCTCGTCGACGCGCTGCCGTTCTCCGGCGAGACGACGGCGGTGCAGTTCACCGTCGAGGGTCTGCCCAATCCTCCTGCCGGCAAGAACCTCCTCGTCGCGCTCCGCTGCGTCACCCCCGGCTACTTCGAGATGCTGGGGATCGAGCGGGTGCGCGGCCGTCTGCTCCGCGACTCCGACCAGCTCGGCGCCGCGCCGGTAGTGATCGTCAACGAGACCATGGCCGCCCACCACTGGCCGGGACAGGACCCGATCGGCAAGCGTTTCGGCTTCGGCTTCCCGAGCACGGACGAGTGGATGACCGTCGTCGGCGTGGTGAAGGACACCCGCCGCCCGGGGCTCACGGCGGGCCCGGCGCTGGAGGCCTACCGGAGCCTCTACCAGGAGCCCCAGAGCCGGGCGTCCCTGCTCCTCCGCGTGCCTGACAGGGCCCTCGAATGGACCGAGCTGGCTCGGCAGGCCCTGCGGCAAGCCGACCCGGGGCTGACGGGCGGCTCCCCGACAGTCCTCGAGGAGCTCATCTCGCCCGGCCTCGCCACGAGCCGCTTCAAGTCGCGGCTCGCCCTGCTCTTCGCGGCCCTTGCCCTGGGGCTGGCGGCGGTGGGGATCTATGGAGTGGTCAGCTACTCCGTGGCCCGGCGCACCCACGAAATCGGTATCCGGATGGCCTTGGGCGCACAGCTCGGAGGCGTCCTGCGCCGGGTCATCCTCCAGGGCATGGCGCCGGTCGCCGTGGGGCTCGCGGTAGGGCTCGCCGCGGCCCGGCTCCTCTCCGGCCTGCTGGCGGACCAGCTCTACGGAGTGCGGGGAGACGATCCCCTGACCCTGACGGTAGCCGCCGTGGTGATCGTCAGCGCCAGCCTCGTCGCCACCTACTTTCCCGCCCACCGGGCCACCCAGGTGGCGCCGGTCGCGGCCTTGCGGGAGGAGTAGAGAAGGCCCGCGAGCGCCGCCCGGGCATCAATGCCCGGGCTACTCGAAAGAGCCCCCTGAAGGGGACTCAGTCGGCTTCAGCCGGCTGTTTTACCTAACCCGGGCATTGATGCCCGGGCGGCGCTCGGCGCCTCAAACTTGGCCCTCTTCCTCAGGAGGAGAGGGCCGGGGTGAGGTCTTCGAAGGGCATGCAGCCTTGCCGGGCAAGACGTGTATAAGAGGTTGCATTGATGCCCGGGCACCCCTTTCCAGGGCCGGGCAGGATAGCATTGGCCCTTCCGGGACCCATCCAGCCATGAAAGCCCCCACACTCGACGAGCTCGTCCTGCAACCTGAGCCGCTCGCCTTGCAGCGTCACTTCGACGCGCGGAACTACCGCCTGTTCCGGTGGCTCCTGGCGCTGGTGACGGCGTTGTGCCTCGGCGGGATCGCCAATTCGGGGAGCGATGGCAACGCGTACGGGGTCGCCATCTTCACGGTCGACCTGCTCCTGGGGGCCGTCCTGTTCGTCCTGCGCGACCGGGACGTTTTCGCCCGGAACTTCCGGCAGATCCTGCTGGTCTACCTCTTCTTCCAGATCCTGGTGCTCAAGTTCTCGACGGCCGGCATCAAGGATGGCAGCGATTTCGCCCCGTTCATCCCCGTTGCCTTCGTCCTTCTCGTCTTCCGGCTGCGCCTGGCGGAGCACGTCATGCTGTTCGCGGCGTACTGGGTCGCGGCGGTCTTTCCCCTGGTCTGGGTGGGCGCTCGCACC